>NZ_JBEXGS010000017.1:0-202654 GCF_040607455.1 Sphaerisporangium sp. NPDC005289 | reverse complement strand
AAACGGACGCGTACACCACCGGAAACCAGACCCACCAAGGACCCGACCCCCGACTGGGGCGTTCATCTCGTGTTCTTAAACTTTACCAGTTTCCGGCGATCTCCGTCAAATCAACCGATCTGCCGTAACCGTTCGGAACTGCTAAAATCTCGGTCACCCCATCGCCAGGGCAACCCGTCTAACTTACGTCATCACCCACGCCAAGTCCAATCGAGTCAAATAGCGGCTCGAGTCGATCTCGTGCGGGCGACACACCAGAACCGGACCCTCCGTCGAGGACGGAGTTTCCGAGATCGTGTCGTTCGGGATGCCCCGGGAGTCAGGCGCCTCTGCGGCGGCCCGCCGTTTCCCTGGGGTGGAACAGAACATTAAGCGGCTCTGGAGGGTCCGTCAAATCGATTACGGGGCCGATCGCCCAGCTCATCCCGTGATCCGGGAAACTCTCACGCATCCGCTACAAGACTGTTACCTACGACAGCGGCCCCCGGTACGCGCGGCGCGCGTACCGGGGGCCGGGGGGCCTGAGACGGGAAACCGTGGAAAGCCGCAGGTCACGGACCCACGAGCCGAAGCGGACGGGCGGCTCAGCCGACTGCGACCTCGAGGTCAGCCGGCCGCCACCTCGACGCCGCCCACAGAACGCTTGCCACGGCGGAGCACCAGGAAGCGCCCGTGCAACAGGTCATCGGCGGTGGGCACGTACGCCTCGTCGGTGACCCGCACGTTGTTGAGGTAGGCCCCGCCTTCCTTGACCGAGCGCCGCGCGGCCGACTTGCTCTCGACCAGCCCACTGTCGGCCAGCAGGTCGACGTAGGCGGCCCCGAGCGCGGGGACGGTGACCCGTGGCACCTCGGCGAGCGCGGAGGCGAGCGTCCGTTCCGGCAGCTCCTCCAGGGACCCCTGGCCGAACAGCGCGCCCGACGCGGCGATGACCGCGCGGCACTCGTCGGCGCCGTGCAGCAGGGTGGTGAACTCCTCCGCCAGCGCCCGCTGCGCCTCGCGCGCCGCGGGACGCTCCGAGGCGCTCTTCTCCAGCGCCTCGATCTCGTCCCTGGAGCGGAAGCTGAAGATCTTCAGGAACTTCACCACGTCGCGGTCGTCGGAGTTGAGCCAGAACTGGTAGAAGGCGTAGGGCGAGGTCAGCTCGGGGTCGAGCCAGACCGCTCCGCCGGCCGTCTTGCCGAACTTGGTGCCGTCGGCCTTGGTGATGAGCGGCACGGTCAGCGCGTGCACGTGAGCGCCCTCGACCCGGCGGATGAGGTCGCAGCCGGCGGTGATGTTGCCCCACTGGTCGCTGCCGCCGATCTGCAGAGTGCAGCCGTGGCGGCGGTGCAGCTCCAGGTAGTCGTTGGCCTGGAGGATCTGGTAGCTGAACTCGGTGTAGCTCAGCCCCTCCCCCGCGAGTCTGGCCGAGACCGACTCGCGGGCGAGCATGCGGTTCACCGGGAAGTGCTTGCCCACGTCACGCAGGAAGTCGATCGCCGACAGGCCCGCCGTCCAGTCGAGGTTGCTGACCAGGATGGCGGCGGAGGGGTCGGAGAAGTCGATGAACTTCTCCACCTGGACGCGGATGCGCCGCACCCACTCGGCGACCACGTCGGTGGAGTTGAGCGAACGCTCCTCGCTCTTGCCGCTGGGGTCGCCGATGAGGCCGGTGGCGCCGCCGACCAGCCCGATGGCGTGGTGGCCGGCCCGCTGGATGCGCGTCAGCGTGAGCAGCGGGACGAGGTTGCCGACGTGCAGGGAGGGGGCGGTGGGGTCGAAGCCGCAATAGACCGTGATCGGACCTTCGCTCATCGCGCCCCGCAGGGCGTCGATGTCGGTGGACTGCGCGATCAGGCCGCGCCACGCAAGGTCATCGAGGATGTCGGTCACGATCCTGGCCTTCATGAGTCGTTCGCTGAATGGGATGAATGCCGGGCTCTCGCCCTGCGTACAGCCTGCCCGATCACCGCACCACTCCGCCACTCGGAGGACCAGGATGCGGGACGGCCCGGGCCGTCAGCTCGGCCGGGTCTTCGGCACGTGCTTGCGGTACGGCGAGACGGTCGGGTCGCCGTCGATCCAGAAGCGCCACGGCGTGTCCGCACCGGACGACACGCCGGTGCGCGGGCCGGAACGGATCGACGCCGGGTCGGCGGGGTCGCCCTCCAGTACCCGTAGGCCGTCCGGGCGGGAGCCGGAGCAGCAGTCGGCGCCGTTGAGCTCGCGTCCGATGCCGAGCGCGACGGCCAGGCGGGCGGGGCCGCGGGCCAGGTCGCGTGCGGGAACGGGGCGGCCGGGGCTGGTGAGCGGCGCGGAGGTGCCGGGCCGGTGGCGGCGGGTGCGGGCCTCCTCCACCCCTCGCACCACCTCGCCCGCGCGCAGCAGCACCCCCGAGCCCATTCCCTCGGGCAGGCAGACGAAGTTGGCGCAGTAGTGCATGCCGTAGGTGAAGTACACGTACAGGTGGCCGGGCGGGCCGAACATGACGGCGTTGCGCGGCGTGCGTCCCCGGTAGGTGTGGGAGGCGGGGTCGGTCCCGGGTGGGCCGTAGGCCTCCACCTCGGTGAGGCGGACGGCGACCGGCCCGTGCACCAGGAAGCGCCCGAGCAGGTCGGGGGCCACCTCCGGCACGGGCCGGTCGAAGAACGCGCGGTCCAGGACACGCCCGGCGACCTCGGATGTCCGAGCGACGGGCATCCGCCCGTCCACGCCGGCCGTTTCCCGGCCTAGGATCCGGTCGCCCACGCGGCCTGGCCGTCCACGATCTCTCGGAGCGCGGCGATCTGGTCGCGCACCCGGTCGGGCGCGGTGCCGCCGTGGGCCTTGCGCGAGGCGAGCGCGCCCTGCACGTTCAGCACCTCCAGCGGGCCCGGCACGTCGGCGCCGTCGGCCGCGGACGCGGTGAAGTGCGGGGAGATCTTGGCCAGGTCCTCCTCGGTGAGCCGCTCGAAGGTGGTGTCGTTGACCTGGCACCAGACCACCAGGTGGCCGACGGCCTCGTGGGCGTCGCGGAAGGCCACGCCCTTGCGCACCAGCAGCTCGGCGAGGTCGGTGGCCAGGGCGAAGCCGTCGGGCGCGGAGGATTCCAGCCGGGCGGTGTTGACGCGCATGGTGGAGACCAGGCCGGAGACCGCGGGCAGCACGAGCAGCAGGGTGTCGACGGCGTCGAAGACCGGCTCCTTGTCCTCCTGCAGGTCGCGGTTGTAGGTGAGCGGCAGGCCCTTGAGCGTGGTGAGCAGGGACATCAGGTTGCCGATGAGCCGGCCGGACTTGCCGCGGGCCAGCTCGGCGACGTCCGGGTTCTTCTTCTGCGGCATGATCGACGAGCCGGTGGAGTAGGCGTCGTCCATCTCGATCCAGTGGAACTCCTGGGAGGCCCAAAGGACGATCTCTTCGCCCAGGCGGGACAGGTGGACGCCGATCAGCGCCGCGCAGAACAGGAACTCCGCGGCGAAGTCGCGGTCGGCGACGGCGTCCATGGAGTTGGGCGCGGCCGAGTCGAAGCCGAGTTCCTGGGCCACCCTCTGCGGGTCCAGCGGGAGGGAGGACCCGGCGAGCGCGCCGGCGCCGAGCGGGGAGACGGCGGCGCGCCGGTCCCAGTCGCGCAGCCGGTCGACGTCGCGCGCGATCGCGTGGACGTGGGCCAGGAGCTGGTGGCCGAAGGAGACCGGCTGAGCGTGCTGCATGTGGGTCATGCCGGGCGCGGCGGTGGCCGCGTGCTCCTCGGCCTGGCTGATCAGCGCGGTCTCCAGCTCGACCAGCCGGGAGACGATGTAGCGGACGTTGTCGCGCAGGTACAGGCGCAGGTCGGTGGCGATCTGGTCGTTGCGGCTGCGGCCGGCGCGCAGCTTGCCGCCGAGCGACCCCAGGTGCTCCAGAAGCCCGCGTTCGAGGGCGGTGTGGACGTCCTCGTCGGCCACGGTGGGCCGGAACTCGCCCGACTTGCAGGCCCGCTCGAGGTCGTCCAGCGCCGCGATCATGCGCTCGAGCTCGTTCTCGCTCAGCAGCCCCGCGCGGTGCAGCACCCGGGCGTGCGCCCGCGACGCCATCAGGTCGTACGGCGCGAGCCGCCAGTCGAACTGCACGCTCACGGAGAGCCGTGTCAGCGCGTCCGCGGGACCGCCTTCGAACCTGCCACCCCATAGCCGCATGGGCTTGCCACCCTCAGCCACCGTTCTCCTCTTCCCTAGATCGAAATGCTCAATCCGCGACCCTAGCCCAAAACGACGCTCATCAGCCGAGACGGCCGTCCCGCGCGGCGCGATCTTGTTTCGGGCGTCCATGTCGCCCGCAAGGCCCGGCATGGGCCGGGTCTGTGCCGGTCAGCCCGCCTCACGCGGGCTGACTACGTCGCTCGGTCAGCTTGAGCAGGGAGTCCGCGAGCAGGGTGCCGCCGGTCGGGTCGCGGCTGATCACCAGGATGGTGTCGTCGCCGGCGACGGTGCCGAGGATCGACTCCCAGTCGGCGTGGTCCAGTGCCGAGGCGAGGAACTGCGCGGCGCCGGGCGGCGTGCGCACGATCACCAGGTTGGCCGAGGCCTCGGCCGAGACCAGCAGTTCTTCGGCCACTCGTCGCAGGCGGGCCGCCGGGGTCTCGGTGCCGGAGCCCGTGCGGGTCAGCGGGATGCGCGCGCCACCCTCGCCCGGCAGCGCGTACACGAGCGAGCCGTCGTCGGCCCGCAGCTTGAGCGCGCCCAGCTCGTCCAGGTCGCGCGACAGGGTGGCCTGGGTGACCTCGACGCCGCTCTCGGCCAGCAGCCGGGCCAGTTCGGGCTGGGAGCGGACCTGGTTGCGGTTCACCAGGTCGGCGATCTTGGCGAGCCTCCCCGCCTTGGTCAGGGGGATGGTCATCGCGTCACCAGCCACTGGAGCAGGGCCTTCTGGGCGTGCAGGCGGTTCTCGGCCTCGTCCCACACGGCGCTGTGCGGGCCGTCCAGCACCTCGGCGGTGATCTCCAGGCCGCGGTAGGCGGGCAGGCAGTGGAGCACGACGGCGTCGGGGGCGGCCAGGCCCAGCAGCGCGGAGTTGATCTGGTACGGCGTGAGCGCGGCGACCCGTTCGTCCTTTCCGTCCTGGCCCATCGACACCCAGGTGTCGGTGGTCAGGACGTGGGCGCCGGCGGCGGCCGCGCCGGCGTCCGACAGCACGGTGACCGAGCCGCCCGTGGCGGCGGCGATCTCGGCGGCGCGGGCCAGGACGGCGGCGTGCGGCTGGTAGGCGGCCGGGGCGGCGATGCGGATGTGCATGCCGGCGGTGGCGCCGCCGAGCAGGTAGGAGTGGGCCATGTTGTTGGCGCCGTCGCCGAAGTAGGCGAGCGTGCGCCCGGCGAGGGCGCCCAGGCGCTCGCGCACGGTGAGCAGGTCGGCGAGCACCTGGCAGGGGTGGAACTCGTCGGTCAGCGCGTTGACGACGGGGACCGGGGACGCGGCGGCCATCTCCTCGACGCGTTCCTGCCCGAAGGTGCGCCAGACGATCGCGGCGACCAGGCGCGAAAGGACGCGGGCGGTGTCCCCGATCGGCTCGCCGCGGCCCATCTGGGACCCCGCGGCGTCGATGATCAGCGGGTTGCCGCCCATCTCGGCGATGCCGACCGCGAAGGAGACGCGGGTGCGGGTGGAGTGCTTGTCGAACAGCACCGCGACGGTCTTCGGGCCCTCGAACGGGCGGTACCCGTAGCGGTCCTTCTTCATCGCCTCGGCCAGGTCGAGGACCTCGGCCTGCTCGGCCGGGCCGAGGTCGTCGTCGCGCAGGAAGTGCCGGACGGCTCCTGAGATCGGCCCGCTCATCCGGCCACCTCCGAAAGGATCGCGGGCAGGGCGCCGAGGAACGAGTCGACCTGCTCCTCGGTGATGACCAGGGGTGGCGCGAGCCGGATCGCGTCGGGTTGCACGGCGTTGACCAGGAACCCGGCCCGCTGGGCCGCGGCCTGGACCTGCGCGGCGTGGTCGCCGATGAGCACGATGGCCCGCCACAGGCCGCGCCCGCGCACGCCGGACAGCAGCGGGTGGTCCAAGGACGCGATGCCCTCGGCGAGCCGGTCGCCGAGCTCGCGGACGTGGGCGAGCAGCCCGTCGCGCTCGATGGTGCCGAGCACGGCGAGGGCGGCGGCGGCCGACACCGGGTTGCCGCCGAAGGTGGAGCCGTGGTCGCCCTTGGCGAACAGCGTGCCGGCCTGGCCGAAGCCGACGCACGCGCCGATCGGCAGCCCGCCGCCGAGACCCTTGGCCAGGGTGAGCACGTCGGGGACGATGCCGTCGTGCTGGTGGGCGAACCAGTGGCCGGTGCGGCCGATCGCCGACTGGATCTCGTCCAGCACCAGCAGGGCGCCGGTGGCGTCGCAGATCTGCCGGGCGGCGGTGAAGTAGCCGCCGGGCGGCGGCACGACCCCGGCCTCGCCCTGCGTGGGCTCCAGGAAGACCGCGGCGCAGTCGCCGGTGACGGCCTGCTTGAGGGCGTCGGCGTCACCGTAGGGGACGAAGCGGACGTCCAGCGGGAAGGGCCCGAACTGGTCGCGGATGGCGGCCTTGCCGGTCAGCGACAGCGCGCCGAGCGTGCGGCCGTGGAAGCCGTTCTCGGCGGCGACGTAGTACTTCCTGCCGGTGGCCCTGGCGTGCTTGACGGCCAGCTTGAGCGCAGCCTCGTTGGCCTCGGTGCCGGAGTTGGCCAGGAAGACGCGGCCGGGGACCTTCAGCAGGCCGAGCAGCCGTTCGGCGAGCAGCACCTCGGGCTCGTTGATGAACAGGTTGGAGCTGTGGGCGAGCGCGGCGGCCTGCTCGGAGACGGCGCGCACCAGGGCGGGATGGCCGTGGCCGAGGGAGCTGACGGCGATGCCGGCGATCAGGTCGAGGTAGCGCCTGCCGTCGGCGTCCCAGACGTGGCACCCCTCGCCGCGCACCAGCACGGCCGGGGGCACCCCGTAGTTGGGCATGAACGCGGCCTCGAAGCGCTCGGTGAGCGAGGCGGCGCCGGCGTCCAGCAGGTCGCCTCCGGCGTGGCCGGGCGTCGCGGATGGGCTGACCTGGCTCATGACTCCTCCTCCGGCACCACCATGGTCCCTATCCCCTCGTCCGTGAAGATCTCCAGCAGCACCGAGTGGGGCACCCGCCCGTCCAGGACGTGGGCCTGGGGCACGCCCGCGCTGACGGCGGTCAGGCAGGCCTCCATCTTCGGCACCATGCCGCTGGACAGGCCCGGCAGCAGCCCGGCCAGCTCGCCGGCCGTCAACCGGCTGATCACCTTGGTTCCGGCGCCGTCGCCCGAGGGCGGCCAGTCGGCGTACAGGCCCTCGACGTCGGTGAGGACGACGAACTTGCCCGCGTCCAGCGCGACGGCGAGCGCCGCGGCGGCGGTGTCGGCGTTGACGTTGTAGATCTCGCCGTCCTCGCCGCGGGCGATGGAGGAGACGACCGGGATGCGCCCGTCGTCGAGCAGGGCCTGGACGGCCCCGGGCTCCACCTTGACGATCTCGCCCACCTGGCCGATGTCGACCTTCTCGCCGTTGACCTCGGCGTGCTTGCGTTCGGCGGTGAACAGGTGGGCGTCCTCGCCGGACATGCCGATGGCGAACGGCCCGTGCCGGTTGATCAGGCCCACGACGTCGCGGTTGACCTGGCCGACCAGCACCATGCGCACGACCTGCATGGCCTCGGGCGTGGTGACCCGCAGCCCGGCGGTGAAGCCGGTCTCGATGCCGAGGCGGTCGAGGTGGGCGTTGATCTGCGGGCCACCGCCGTGCACGACGACCGGCCGCAGGCCCGCGTGGAGCAGGAACACCATGTCGTCGGCGAATCCGCGGCGCAGCGTCTCGTCGGTCATGGCGTTGCCGCCGTACTTCACCACGACGGTCTGCCCGCGGAAGCGCTCCAGCCAGGGCAGGGCCTCGATGAGGACGGCGGCCTTGGCGTGCGGGCCGAGGACGTGCCCCGCCGCGGACGGGGCCGCGGCGGGCGGGGCCGCGGCGGGCGGGGCGGTTCCGTTCCGCCCGGCGGCCGGCGTGTCGCCGCTCATGTGGAGTACGCCGAGTTCTCGTGGACGTACTCGGCGGTGAGGTCGGTGGTGTGGACGGTGGCCGAGTGCGGCCCCGCCGACAGGTCGATGGTGATGGTCACGTCCCTCGCGCGCAGGTCGACCTTGGCGCGGTCGTCGCCCGCGGCGCCGCCCCGGCAGATCCAGATGCCGTTGATGGCGACGTTGAGCCGGTCGGGCTCGAACACGGCGTCGGTGGTGCCGACGGCGGACACGACGCGGCCCCAGTTGGGGTCCTCGCCGTGGATGGCGCACTTGAGCAGGTTGGACCTGGCCACCGCCCTGCCGACGGTGACCGCGTCGTCCTCGTGGGCGGCGCCGACGACCTCGATCGCGATGGCCTTGGTGGCGCCCTCGGCGTCGACCAGGAGCTGCCTGGCCAGGTCGGCGCACACCTCGGTGATCTTCTTCTCGAACTCGGCGGGGTCGGGGGTGACGCCCGATGCCCCGCTGGCGAGCAGCAGCACGGTGTCGTTGGTGGACATGCAGCCGTCGGTGTCGAGCCGGTCGAAGGTGACGCCGACGGCCTTGCGCAGCACCCGGTCGAGCTCGGCGGCCGGCACGTCGGCGTCGGTGGTGATGACGCTGAGCATCGTGGCCATGGCGGGGGCCAGCATGCCGGCTCCCTTGGCCATGCCGCCCACCATGTAACCCTCGCCCCTGCGGAAGGCGATCTTGGTGACGGTGTCGGTGGTGCGGATGGCGTCGGCGGCGGCCAGGCCCCCGTCGCGGGACAGCTGGGCCGCCACCGCCTCGACCCCGGCCAGCAGCGGGTCCATGGGCAGGCGCTCGCCGATCAGGCCGGTGGAGCAGACGGCGACCTCGCCGGCCGAGTCGCCGATGACGCCGGCGACCTTCTCGGCGGTGGCGTGAGTGTCCTGGAAGCCGCCCGGGCCGGTGCAGGCGTTGGCGCCGCCGGAGTTGAGGACGACCGCCCGGACCCGGCCGCCGGTGAGGACCTGCTGGGTCCACAGCACGGGGGCGGCCTTGACGCGGTTGCGGGTGAAGACGCCGGCGGCGGCACGGGAGGGGCCGTCGTTGACGACCAGGGCCAGGTCGCGGGCGCCCTTGGCCTTCAGGCCCGCGGCGACGCCGGCGGCGCGGAAGCCGAGGGGCGCGGTGACGCTCATGACCGGCCCTCCCCCGCCTTGACCGAGGTGATCGGGGTGGTGTGACTGCGCTGGCTCACGGGGCTACTCCATTGAGGGGAAGGCCGAGTTCTTCTGCCAGGCCGAGGGCGAGGTTGGCGCTCTGGATCGCCCCGCCCGCGGTGCCCTTGGTCAGGTTGTCGATGGCGACGACGGCGACCACGCGGCCGGCCCGCTCGTCGAGGGTCACCTGGAGCGCGGCGGTGTTGGCGCCGACGGTCATGGCCGTGGCGGGCCAGACGCCCTCGGGCAGCAGGCGCAGGAAGGGCTCGTCCTTCACCGCCGCGGCGTAGGCCTCGCGCAGCGCGGCGGCGGTCAGACCGGGAACGGCGGGCGCGGTGCAGGTGGCGAGGATGCCGCGGCTCATCGGGGCCAGCATGGGGGTGAAGGAGACCTTCACCGGGGTGCCCGCGACCTTGGAGAGGTTCTGCTCCATCTCGGGCGTGTGGCGGTGGGCGCCGCCCACGCTGTACGCGCCGACCGAGCCCATGACCTCGCTGCCGAGCAGGTGGGTCTTGGGCGAGCGACCGGCGCCGGAGGTGCCGCTGGCGGCGACGACCACGACGTCCGGCTCGGCGAGGCCGGCGGCGAAGGCGGGGAACAGGGCGAGGGTGGCCGAGGTCGGGTAGCACCCGGGGACGGCGACGCGTCGTGCCCCGCGCAGCACGTCGCGCTGGCCGGGCAGCTCGGGCAGGCCGTACGGCCAGGTGCCGGCGTGCTCGCCGCCGTAGAAACGGACCCACTCGGCCGGGTCGTCCAGCCGGAAGTCGGCGCCGCAGTCGACCACGAGGGTGTCCTCGCCGAGCTGGGCGGCGATGGCGGCGGACCGCCCGTGCGGCAGGGCCAGGAACACGACGTCGTGGCCCCGCAGCGTCTCGGCCGTCGTCTCGGCGAGGACCCGCCCGGCGAGGGCGGGCAGGTGCGGCTGATGGGCGCCCAGGGCGCCGCCCGCGCTCGAGCCGGCGGTCAGCGCGCCGATCTCGAGGGCGGGGTGGGCCGAGAGCAGGCGCAGAAGCTCGCCCCCGGCGTAGCCGCTGGCTCCGGCGACCGCCGCTTTCATCGACTCACCTCGCATGACCATGCACTGGGCCTTATGACCTTTACAAAGAAAGATTATGCACCGCTCAGCATCTTCATGCAAACCAACATCACGTGAATGACCGTGTGAGCTGGACCCCTGTTCTCCGTACCTACCGGTCGGTATCGTCACCTTCCACAACGGCAGCTACTCACCCCCGGGAGTAACCGCGCATGACTGTCACCCATGACCAGGTCCAGGCACAGCTCACCGGACCTGGCCAGTTGTTCGAGATGGAGGAGGTCGAGATACGCGGGTCGAAGCTCCGGACCTGGAAGCACGCCCCGACGACCTTCCGCGCCCTGCTGGAGAACAGCCGCTTCCACGGAGAGGCGATCTTCATCGTCTACGAGGACGAGCGCGTCAGCTACGAGGAGCACTACCGCCGGACCGCCACGCTGGCCACCCGGCTCGCCGAGGACTACGGCGTGACCAAGGGAGACCGGGTCGCCATTGCGATGCGCAACTACCCCGAGTGGGTCGTGGCCTTCTCGGCGGTCGTCGCGATCGGGGCGATAGCCGTGCCGCTGAACGCGTGGTGGACGACGCCCGAGCTGGAGTACGGCCTGTCGGACTCGGGGGCCAAGGTGTTCATCGCCGACGGCGAGCGGGCCGAGCGGCTGCGCGGGACGTCCGTCCCCATGATCGTCACCCGCGCCGCCGGGGACCTGCCGCCCGGGGCCCGCGCGTTCGCCGACGTCCTCGGCGAGGTGCGCGCGGAGGCGACCCTGCCGGCGGTCGAGCTGGACCCCGAGGACCCGGCCACCATCTTCTACACCTCCGGGACCACCGGCCACCCCAAGGGCGCGCTCGGCACCCACCGCAACGCCGCCCAGTCGCCGATGACCGTCGCCTACGCGCTGCTGCGCAGCATCGCCCTGGCCGGCAAGGACCCCTCGACGGCGGTGGGCACCCGGCGCATCACGCTGCTGACCGTGCCCCTGTTCCACGTCACCGGCTGCTTCGCGGTGATGACGGCCACCATGTTCACCGGCGGCGGCCTGGTGCTGATGTACAAGTGGGACCCCGGGCAGGCGCTCCAGTTGATCGAGCGCGAGAAGGTCACCATCATGACCGGCGTCCCGACCAACGCCTGGCAGCTGCTGTCGCACCCCGACCTCGGCAAGTACGACATCTCGAGCCTCGGCGGGGTCAGCTACGGCGGCGCGCCGGCCCCGCCCAAGCTGCTGGAGCGCATCGGCGACCAGCTTCCCCAGCGGCAGGCGTCCAACGGGTACGGGATGACCGAGACCACCGCGCTGGCGATCTACAACAGCGGGCCCACCTACCTGGCCAAGCCCGACAGCATCGGCCTGCCCCTGGCCGTGTGCGACGTGCGCGTGTCCGACCCGCTCGGCAACGAGCTGCCCCCCGGCGAGGTCGGCGAGCTGTGCATGCGCGGCCCCAACGTCATCGCGGGCTACTGGAACCGCCCCGAGGCCACCGCCCAGACCTTCGTGGAGGGCTGGCTGCACACCGGCGACCTGGCCAGGCTGGACGAGGAGGGCTTCGTCTACATCGTCGACCGGGCCAAGGACATGGTCATCAGGGGCGGCGAGAACGTCTACTGCGCCGAGGTCGAGGCGGCCCTGTTCGAGCACCCCGCCGTGGACGACGCCGCCGTGATCGGCATCCCGGACGACGAGCTCGGCGAGCAGGTCGGCGCCGTCGTGCGCCTGAAGCCCGGCATGTCGGCCACCGCAGAGGAGCTGCGGGAGTCCCTGACCGGCGTCCTGGCACCGTTCAAGATCCCCGTGCGGTTCTGGTTCCGCGAGACCGAACTCCCCCGCAACCCCGGCGGCAAGATCCTCAAGACCCACCTGCGCCGGGAGACCCTCGGCCTGTGAACGCCCCGACGGCCGCGCGGCGCCCCTGCCGGGCCCCGGGAACCGTGGGCCCCGGGGGCGCCACCTGAGATCATCGACCGGAAGGCCGGTGGACGAGGGGAGGACCGCGGGTGAGCGTCGCCGAGGGCGTGCGGTTCGGAGTGCTTGGATCGCTCAGGGCCGAGGTGGGCGCGCGGCCCGCGGGCCTTGGAGGGCCGCGGCAGCGTGCCGTGCTGGCGATGCTGCTGATCGCGCGCGGCCGCATCGTCCCGGCCGAGCGGATCCTGTCGGAGGTGTGGGAGGGGTCGCGGCCCGCCTCCCCGACGACGCTCCACGGGTACGTCGCCGACCTGCGCAGGGCGCTGGAGCCGGAACGGCCGCCCGGCGCCCCGGCCCGGCTGCTGGTGCGCGAAGGCCCCGGATACGCCCTGCGCGCGGCGCCCGCCGCGATCGACGCCGAGCGCTTCACCGACCTGGCCGTCCGCGGCCGGCGCGCGCTGGAGGACGGCGAGCCCGGGCGCGCCGCCGATCTCCTCGGCCAGGCCCTCGCGCTGTGGCGGGGCCCGGCCTACGCCGACTTCGACGGGGCCGCCTTCGCGGCGCCCGACGCCGCCCGGCTGGAGGACCTGCGGGCCGCGGTGCGCGAGGACCGCCTGTCCGCCGTCATCGCCTCGGGACGGCACGCCGCCGCCGTGGGCGAGCTGCAGGCGCTGGTCGCCGAGCAACCGCTGCGCGAACGCGGCTGGGAACTGCTGGCCCTGGCCCTGTACCGGTCCGGACGGCAGGCCGACGCGCTCGCCGCGTTACGCACCGTCCGCAGACGGCTGGCCGACGAGCTCGGCGCCGACCCCGGACGCGGGCTGCGCGAGCTGGAGGCGGCCGTGCTCGCCCAGGACCCCCGCCTGACCCCGGCGCCCGCGGAACCCGGCCGGGGGCCCTCCCCCGCGCCGCCGGCCGGGGAACCGGCGCCGTCCCCGGGCAACCTGCCCTTCGCCCTGTCCAGCTTCGTCGGCCGCGACGGGGACCTGACCGCCGTCGCGCGCCTGCTGGAGGCGCACCGGCTGGTCACGCTCACCGGCCCCGGCGGCGTCGGCAAGACCCGCCTGGCCCTGGAGGTCGCCCGCGCCCGCACGGACGCCGACGGGCCCTGGCTGGTGGAGATCGCGGGCCTGCACACACCCGACCTGCTCACCGCCACCATCGCCGCCGCTCTGGGACTGCCCGCCGCCGCCTCCGCCGACCAGCTGGCCGGGATGCTCGCCGACCGCGAGCTGATGATCGTCCTGGACAACTGCGAGCACCTGCTTGCCCCCGCCGCCATGCTCGTGCACACCCTGCTGGCCCGCTGCGGCGGCGTGCGGATCCTGGCCACCAGCCGCGAACCCCTGGGCATCACCGGCGAGGCCGTCTACGAGGTGCCGCCGCTGCCCGCCGCCACCGAGGCCGCGGAGCTGTTCGCGCGCCGCGCGGCGGCGGCCCAGCCCGGCTGGGCGCCCGAGCCGGGCGGCCAGGAGCGCGTCGCCGCCCTGTGCGCCGGGCTCGACGGCATCCCGCTGGCCATCGAACTCGCCGCCGCCCAGTGCCGGACGCTGTCGGTCGGCCAGATCGCCGACGCCCTGGAAGACCGCTTCACCCTGCTGGTGGGCGGGCCCGCCGGCCGGCCGGACCGCCATCGGACCCTGCTCGGCACCGTCGCCTGGAGCGACCAGCTCCTGTCGCCGCAGGAACGGCTGCTGTTCCACCGGCTCGGCGTGCTCCGCGCCGGCTTCGACCTGGAGACGGCCGCCGCCGTGACGGGGGTCGCCCCCGTACTGGCCCCGCTGTCGGCGCTGGTCCGCAAGTCGCTGGTCACCGCCGAGCCCGGCACGGCGCCGCGCCGCTACCGCATGCTGGAGACGCTGCGCCAGTACGCCCTTGGCGCGCTGTCCCCCGAGGAACTGGCGCGGGCGCGGGAACGGCACCGCGCCTGGGCGCTGACCAGGGCCGAGAGCGCCGAACGCCATCTGCGCGGCCCGCAGGGGGCGGCGCTGCTGGAAGGGCTGAGCCGCGACCAGCCGGAGTTCCGCGCCGCGTTCGCCTCCGCGCTCACCGAGGGCGACGGCGACTACGTCCTGCGGCTGGGCGGAGCGCTGTTCTGGTTCTGGTTCCGCATGGGCCACGTCGCGGAAGGGCTGGCCTGGCTGTCGGAGGGCTTCGCCGCGGCCCCGGGAGCCGGTGCCGGCACCCGGGCGCGTGCCAGGTTCGCCGTCGCGGCGCTGCGCTACCTGGCCGGACGGCCGGCGCAGGCGTACGAGGCGGCCCGCACGGCCGTCGAGGAGGCCCGCGAGGCCGGCGACCGGGTGACCGAGGCGAGCGCGACGGGCTACGCGGCCTATCTGGGCCTGCTGGCCGGGGCGCCGGTCGACGCGCCGGCCCTCGCCCGCGCGGCCGTCGAGATCGCCCGCGGCACCGCGCAGGGCTGGCTGGAGGCCGAGACGCTCATGATCCAGGGCATGGCGCTGCGGATCCTCGCCGACCTGCCCGGCGCCGGCGCCGCCTTCCGGGAGGCCATCGCCGCCGCCCACTCCAGCGGCCACGACTGGGCCGCCGACGGGGCCGCCTGGTGCGACATGAAGACCGCCTGCGATCGAGGGCAGGGCGCCCGCGCGCTGGCCGTCGCCGGCGACCTCCTCGCCGCGATGGACCGTTACGGCGACATCTCCTTCTGGCTGGTCACCGTGCACAGCGCGGCCCGCGCCCTCGTGCTCACCGGGAGGGCGGAGCAGGCGGCCACGCTGATGGGCGCCGTGGAGGCCATCGGCGAGCGGGCCGGCGTCTCTCCTGAGCTGATGGACCCGCTGGACGGGCCCCGCGAGGCCGCCGCCGTGCGAGGAGCGCTGCCGCCGGAGGAGTACGAGCGCCACGCGGCCAGGGGACGCGCCCTGTCCCGGCAGGAGGCGAGCGCCCTGCTGGCCGGTCTGATCGCCCGGAACTGACCCTCGACCGGGCCCGGCGTCCGCCGGTGGTAAAGCCCGTTCCCAGTGGCCGCCAAGCGGCCGCGCGCATCCTCGTCGCCATGAGCGCAGTGCCGCCCCGGACGGGCGGCCCGGACAACGAGGTGAATCGTGATCAAGACGATGAGGCGCAGCGCGGCGGTGGCCGCGATCAGCCTGGGGCTCCTGGCGGGCCTGGGCATGACGGCCGCCCACGCCGCCACCGGCGACCCCTCCCAGTGGGGCGTCAGCGGAGACCCGTCCCAGTGGGGCGTGACCGGGGACCCGTCCCAGTGGGGCTGATCCGAGGAGGGGGTGAGCGGACCATGGCGGACACCGGACACCGCCCCGCCGGGCACGCCGTCGTCGTCGGCGCGGGCATCGGCGGGCTGCTGGCCGCCCGGGTGCTCGGCGAGAGGTTCGACCGGGTCACGCTGATCGACCGCGACGCGCTGCCGGACGAGGGCGTCCCCCGGCGGGGCGTCCCGCAGGGCCATCACGCGCACGGGCTGCTGTCCCGGGGCCGCGAGATCCTCGAGGAGCTGTTCCCCAGGCTGACCGCCGACCTGGTCGCCACGGGCGCCGGCATCTGCGACATCCAGAACGACATCCGCTGGTACAACGACGGCCGGCTGCTGCGTCCCGCGCCTTCGCGGCTGCGCGGCCTGACGGTGAGCCGGCCGCGGCTCGAAGGGTATGTGCGGTCCCGGGTCGCGGCCCTTCCCGGCGTGGTGGTCCACGAGCGCCGCGAGGTCCTCGGGCCGATCGCCGGTCCCGGCGGAGCCGTCACGGGAGTGCGCGTGTTGCGCCCCGGCCACCGTCCCGAGGAGGCCGAGGAGATGGCGGCCGACCTGGTGGTCGACGCCACGGGGCGGGGCAACCGGGGCACGGAGTGGCTGCGCGGGCTGGGGTACGAGCCGGCGCCGGAGGACCGCGTCGATTCCCGGCTGGTGTACGTCTCGCGCGAGTACCGGCGCCGGCCGGGCGACGCCGACGTCGCGGCCATGATCGTGGGGCACTGCACGGCCGTGCCGAGGGGCGGGGTCGCGCTCAGCGCCGAGGGGGACCGCTGGCTGGTCACCCTGTTCGGCATGGGCGACGACGTCCCGCCCATCGACCCGGAGGGGTATCACGCCTTCGCCGCCGGGCTTCCGGTCCCCGACCTGCACCACCTCCTGCTGCGCCTGGAACCGCTCGGGGCGCCGCGCCTGATGCGCATCCCGGTGAGCATCCGCCGCCGCTACGAACGGCTCGGCCGCTTCCCCGAGGGCTACCTGGTGTTCGGCGACGCGCTGTGCCAGTTCAACCCCAGCTACGGGCAGGGGATGACCGTGGCCGCCTGCGAGGCCGTCGCCCTGCGGGAGTGCCTGGCCGGCGGGCTGGACGGCCTGGCCCGCCGCTTCTTCGGGCGCGCCGCACGGATCATCGACGTGCCCTGGGACATGTCGGTCGGCGGCGACCTGCGGTTCCCGTCCGTCGAGGGCCCGCGGTCCCCGCGGGTGAGGCTGCTCAACGGCTACCTCACGCGGCTCCACGCCGCCGCGGAGGCCGACCCGGTGGTCGGCAACGCCTTCCTGAGCGTCGCCAACCTCCAGGCGCCGCCGCAGCGCCTGCTGTCGCCGGGGATCCTCGCCCGGGTGCTCCGGCCTCGTTTCCGCCGCGGCGCTCCGGCGCTCCCCGAGCCGGAGATCCGGGCGCAGGAGCCGGCCGGCCGGTGACACCCCGGGATCGTGGCGGCGGACCGCTGGAGGGAACGGTCCACGATCCCCTTTTTGTGCCGCTTTCCTTGGGTTACCCTCGCATCGATCTACGTTGTGCGAGGGGGGCCGATGGGCCGGGTCGACGCCGATGGCGCGCGTTTCGGGGTGCTCGGCCCGCTTCGGGCCGAACTGGAGGGACGTCCGGTCGGCCTGGGCGGGCTGCGGCAGCGCGCGGTCCTCGCCGTGCTGCTGATCGCCCGGGGCAGGATGGTGTCGGCCGAGCGGCTCATGTCGGACGTGTGGGAGGGGTCACCGCCGCCGTCGCCGGCGACCCTGCACGTGTACATCTCCCAGTTGCGCAGGGCGCTGGAGCCGGAGCGCGCGGCCCGCACCCCGGCCGGGCTCCTGGTGCGCGAGGGGCCGGGGTACGCGCTGCGGGCCGACCCGGCCGTGGTCGACGCCGAGCGCTTCGCCGACCTGGCCGTGGCCGGGCGGCACGCCCTGGACGGCGGCCGGCCGGAACAGGCCGAGGAACTGCTGACCGAGGCGCTGGACCTGTGGCGTGGACCGGCCTACGCCGACTTCGACGGGGCCGGCTTCGCGGTGTCGGAGGCGGCCCGGCTGGAGGGGCTGCGCGCCGCCGCGTACGAGGACCGGCTGGCCGCCGCCATCCGGCTCGGCCGGCACGCCGCCGCGGTCGGCGAGCTGGAGGCCCTGGTGGCCGAGCAGCCGCTGCGGGAACGCGGCTGGGAACTGCTCACCCTGGCGCTGTACCGGTCGGGCCGGCGGGCCGAGGCCGCCGCGGCGCTGCGCGCCGTACGGGAACGGCTCGCCGACGAGCTCGGCATCGACCCCGGCCCCGCGCTGCGCGACCTGGAGGCCGCGGTGCTCGCCCAGGACCCGAGGCTCGACCCGCCGCCCACGCTCACCACCGGCGCCCGCCTCGGCGGCGCGCCCCTTTCCCAGGCCCCCGCCGGCTCTCCCGCCACCGCACCGGCCGGCCTGGCGGCCAAGCCCGCGCCCGCGGGGAACCTGCCCTTCGCGCTGTCGAGCTTCGTCGGGCGCACGGCCGACCTCGCCGCCGTAGGTGGCCTGCTCACCGAGTACCGGCTGGTCACCCTCACCGGCCCCGGCGGGGTGGGCAAGTCGCGCCTCGCGCTGGAGGCGGCCAGGGCCCGTACCGACGACGACGGCCCCTGGCTGGTGGAGCTGGCCGGCCTCACCTCGGCCGAGCTGCTCCCCGCCACCATCGCGGCCTGCCTGGGCATCCCGGGGGTAGCCTCGGCCGAGGCGCTGGCGGCCGTGCTCGCCGGGCGCCGGCTGCTGCTGGTGCTCGACAACTGCGAACACCTGCTGGAGGCCGTCGCCGCCCTCGCCGGCGCGTTGCTGGGCCGCTGCGGGGCCCTGCGGGTGCTGGCCACCAGCCGCGAGGCGCTGGGCGTGGAAGGCGAGGCGGTCTACGAGGTCCTGCCGCTCGACCCCGCAGGGGACGGCACCGAGCTGTTCCGGCGGCGGGCCGCCGCGGCGCTGCCCGCGTGGTCACCCGACCCGGGCGACCTGGACCGCATCCCGGGGCTGTGCGCCGGGCTGGACGGCATCCCGCTGGCCATCGAACTGGCCGCCGCGCAGTGCCGGATGCTCTCCATCGGCCAGATCGCCGAGGCGCTGGAGAACCGCTTCGACGTGCTGGTGGACGGCCCGATCGACCTGCCGGCGCGGCACCGCGCGCTGGAGGCGACCGTCGCCTGGAGCCACCATCTGCTCGACCCCGCGGAGCGGCGGCTGTTCCACCGGCTGAGCGTGTTCGCCGCCGGGTTCGACCTCGACGCCGCCGCCGCGGTCGCAGGCCAGGCCCCCGTCCTGCCCGCCCTGTCGGCGCTGGTGCGCAAGTCGCTGATCGCCGTCGAGCCGGGCACCGCGCCGCGCCGCTACCGGATGCTGGAGACGCTGCGCCAGTACGCGCTGCGGGAACTGGACGCCAACGATCTCGCCGGGACACGGCGGCGTCACCGGGCCTGGGCGCTGACCCAGGCCGAGAGCGCCGAGCGCAGGCTGCACGGCCCGCAGGCCGCCGAGCTGCTGGCCCGCTTGACCCGCGAGCAGCCGGAGTTCCGCGCCGCCTTCGCCTCCGCGCTGGCCGACGGGGACGGCGACTACGCGCTGCGGCTCGGCGGAGCGCTGTACTGGTTCTGGTACCGCATGGGTCACATCGCCGAGGGCCTGTCCTGGATGTCCGACGCGTTCGCCGCCGCGCCGGACGCCGGGCCGGAGGTCCGCGGACGGGCCCGGCTCGCCGTGAGCGGGCTCAGCTACCTGGCCGGCAGGCCGGCGGAGGCGTACGAGGAGGTGCTGACCGCCGAGCGGGAGGGCCAGGAGGCCGGGGATCTGGTGGTCCAGGCGTCCGCGCGGGTCTACCAGACGCATTTCGGCGTGCTCGCCGGGATCCCGATCGACGCCCCCGCGCTCGCCGCCGACGCCGTCGGCCTCGCCCGGCGCACCGGAGAGGACTGGCTGGTGGCCGAGGCCCTCATGGTGCAGGGCACGCTCGCCCGCATCATGGGAGACCGCCCGGCGGCCGAGGCCGTCCTGGCCGAGGCCGTCGCGACCGCCGAGTCCTGCGGCCACGACTGGGCGGCGGGCTCCGCCGCGTGGGCCGCCATGAAGACCGCCTGCGACGGCGGCGACGGCCGGCGCGCGCTCGGCATCGCCGCGGGCATCCTGGACGCCCTCGACCGCCACGACGACGTCACCTCTCGGCTCGTCCTGATCCACACCGTCGCCCACGCCCTCACGCTGAGCGGACGCGCCGGCCAGGCGGCCATGCTGATGGGCGGAGTGGAGGCCGTCGGCCGCCGGGTCGGCTTCTCTCCCGAACTCATGGACCCTTTCGACGGCCCGAGAGAAGCCGCCGCCGTCCGCGAAGCGCTCCCGCCGGCGGAGTACGAACGCCTCGCGGCCCAGGGACGCGAACTGTCCCTGCCGGAACTGACCACCTTCATGATCGGCCTGCTCGACGACTGACCACCCTCATGATCGGCCTGCTCGACGCACGGTGACCCACCCCGCCACGCCCGGCCGCGACACCCGCACCCCGCCGGCGCGGCCCCGGACCCCTTCGGTTCAGGTACTCAGACAGGATGGGTACGCCTACTCAGGCGTCCGGCCGGCCGGTGTCAGACCCTGAACGGCATGAAGAAAGCACTCCAGCCCGCCATGACCGGCGCCTACTACGCCCAGTGCGTCATCTCCTTCGCCGTGGCGCTCGGCAGCGTGGCGCTCGGCATCCTCTTCCTGCCGATCGATCCCTGGATTCGCGCGTTCCTCGCGATCGCCGTGCTGTACACGGTGACCACGGCCTTCGGACTGGCCAAGTGCGTGCGCGACCGGCAGGAACTCGACAGCATGTCCAGCCGCGTCGACCAGGCACGCCTGGACAAACTGCTCTCCGAGCACGACCCGTACAAGGTAGACACGCCGTGAGCCGCCGCTCCGGCCGCGCTATGTCCCGTCCAGTCCCCGCTATGTCCCGTCCAGTCCCTGCTCGATCGCGTAACGGACGAGCTCGACCCGGTTGTGGAGCTGGAGCTTGTTCAAGGTGTTCTGCACGTGGTTCTGCACCGTCCGGTGGCTGAGCACCAGCCGTTCGGCGATCTGCCGGTAGGACAGGCCCTTGGCGACCAGGCGCAGCACCTCGGTCTCCCGATCGGTGAGGCGCGGCCCGGCGTGCGAAGGCCTCTGCGTGGCCAGGCGGCGATACTCGCCGAGCACCAGCCCTGCCAGGCCAGGGGTGAAGACCGGTTCCCCGCCGGCCGTGCGCCGGACGGCGCCGAGGAACTCCTCCCGGCTCGCCGACTTGACCAGGTATCCGCAGGCGCCGGCCTTGACCGCCTCGAGCACGTCCTCATGCTCGGCGCTCGCCGACAGCACCAAAACGCGGGGCGCGGGATCGGACGCGGCCAGCCCTCTGGCCACCTCGACACCGGACAGGTCGGGAAGCCGCAGGTCGAGGATCACCACATCGGGCCGCAGGGCGGCGGCGACGCGGAGCGCCTGGCGGCCCTCGCCCACGGTCGCCACCACCTGGTACCCGGCGTTCTCCAGGTCACGGGCGACCGCGTCCCGCCACATCGGGTGGTCGTCCACCACCATCACCCGCAGAGCGCTGGTCATGCCGCAACTGTAGACCGGCCCGCGTTCCCGCCCAGGATGTGCGGGCCCGCCCGTGGGCGGCAGGCCGGGCGGGGACGGGGATCACCAGCTCGACCTCGGTTCCCTGGCCCGGCACGGACGTGAGACCGACGCTGCCGCCGAGGCCGGCGATCCGGCCCCTGATGGACTGCGCGACGCCGAGCCTGCCCTCCGCCTCCGCCTCCGAAAGGCGTCCCTCGGGGATGCCGGGGCCCTCGTCGCGCACCGTGATGGTCATCGAGACGCCGTCGTTCTCGGCGAAGACCCAGGCCCTCGCCTCCGCGCCGCAGTGCCACCGGACGTTGTCGAGCGCCGCCCCCACGGCCGCGACGACCTCGTGAGCGTGACCGGCGGGAAGCGGCAGAGGGGTCGCGGGTGTCGACACGGTGACCACCGCCGAGGTGTACCGGCGTAACCGAGCCCCCACATCGACCAGGCCCGCACCGTCCTGCTCCCCCGTGCCCGGACCGCTGCGGATCAGCTCGCGCACCGCCGCTTCCTGCTCTCCGGCCAGCCGCCCCAGTTCGGCGGCCTCCCCGCCGATCTCCAGCCCGCGGCGTCGCACCAGCGCCAGTACCTGGAGCACGGAGTCATGGATGCCGCGAGCGAGCCGCTCGCGCTCCCGGCCGGCCGCCTCGATCTCGGCGGCACGTTGCAGCCGTTCCTCCGCCTGTCTGGTGAGCCGCGCCACGTGGCCGACGACGGTTCCGGCGAGGATCAGCAGCACGGATCCGTTGATGGGTACGGAAAGAGCGAATCGGTCCGCATCGCGCAGCCACAGGTCGCCGAGCGCCAGCACGATCGCCGCCACCGCGCCCGCCCGCCGCCCGCCGTACACGGCCCAGGCGAGCACGGGCCCCCCGATCCAGGTCGCCGTCACCGGCATCACACCCGCAGGTCCGGCGTCAGGCCCCTGGACGTACGGCGAAGCCAGCATGCAGCCGAGCGTGACCAGCACGTCCAGCACCAGCAGGGGGCGGCTTCTCGCGGAGGAGTACGCGATCGTGGTGGCCGCGGTCCATACCGCCATCACGCCGAGGACGGCCCAGCCCGCGACGGGGCGGAGGTAGCCGCCGGCGCTCGCCAGCAACACCGCGGCGTAGCCGAGAGAGGCGATGCGGTACACCGCGATGGCCCGCCAGAACGACCCCTCGATCTCCATGCGGCCCCATCACGCTCGATCGGCGCTGTCCCCGGTGAGCCGACTATATGACGGCCCGGATGCCCTCTCATCGCCCGAGCTCTGACGGGCACCGCTCCCGGACGGGGGCGCGGGTCCGGCCGCCAGGCGTCCTTCGGGTGCCCGTAACGCGTGTCCGTGGGTGCGGCGGCCCCGGCGCACGGAAAACCGGTTGCCCGGGAGCGTCGTGGGCCTTCAGACTTGCCGCCTGTGTCGACGAGTCCCGCCCGATCGCTGAAGACCCTGCTGCTGCGGCTGCGCATGGACCTCAGCCCACTACGCGACTCTCGGGATTTCCGGCTGCTGTTCGGCTCCAGCCTGGTCACGATGTTCGGCAGCCTGATGACCATGGTGGCCGTGCCCTTCCAGATGAAGCAGCTCACCGGCTCCTACGTCGCGGTGGGCCTGGTCGGCCTGGTGGAGTTCGCGCCGATGGTGGTGTGCGGGCTGTGGGGCGGCGCCATCGCCGACGCGCTCGACCGGCGAAAGATCGTCGTCCTGTCCGAGGTGGGCCTCTGCCTGACCTCGGTGCTCCTGCTGCTGAACGCCGTGCTGTTCCCTGCACCGGCCCAGGTGCCCGTGCTGTACGTCGTCGCCGCACTGTCGGCCGGCCTGTCCAGCCTCCGGGGGCCCAGCGAGCAGGCGATCATCAACCGGGTCCTCAAACTCGACCAGATGGGCGCCGCGTTCGCCATCCAGGGCCTGGCACGCAACGCGGGCATGATCGTCGGCCCGGCCGCCGGCGGCCTCATCGTCGTCACCCTCGGCCCGGCCACCTCCTACGGCATCGACATCGCGTCCTTCCTGCTGTCGCTGCTGCTTCTGATGCGCGTGCGCCCCGTTCCCCGCACCGGTGACCACACCCCGGCCTCGCTGCGCTCGCTGGTCGAGGGCGTGCGCTACGCCGTCCGCCGCCCCGACCTGATGGGCACCTACCTGGTCGACATCGCCGCCATGGTGTTCGCCTTCTCGAACGCGCTCTTCCCGTTCCTCGCCGACCAGCTCCACGAGCCCAGGGCGCTCGGCCTGCTGTACGCGGCTGGCGGCATCGGCTCGGTGATCGCCTCGGCCACCTCCGGCTGGACCGCCCACGTCCACCGCCACGGCCGCGCGGTGATCACCTCGGCCGCACTGTGGGGCGCCGGCGTCGCCCTCGCCTCGATCATGCCCAACATCTGGCTCGTGGCCGCCCTGCTGGCCTTCGCCGGAGCAGCCGACATGATCAGCGGCGTCTTCCGCGGCATCATCTGGAACCAGACCATCCCCGACGAATACCGCGGACGCCTGGCCGGCATCGAACTGCTCTCCTACTCCACCGGCCCCATGCTCGGCGACGCCCGCGCCGGATTCCTCGCCCAGGCCGGCGGCGCCCGCTTCTCCCTCGGCGTCGGCGGCCTGCTCTGCATGGCCGCCGTCGCCGCCATGGCCGCCGCCCTCCCCAAGTTCCGCCGGTACGACGCCCGCACCGACGAACACGCCCTAGCCGAACGCGCCCGCCGCGAAGCGCCCGTCACCACCTGACCAAAGCCCCCGGGATCAGGGAAGCCACTTGCTACGGTGGGAAGCATGAAGGTCCAGGTCCGGAGCGAAATGATGACGAATTCGGAGCTCCCCGACTGGTTGATCCCTCCCCCTGAGGGGTTCCACGCCGAGGACCTCGATCACCTTCCGCATTTGCCTGCGCACACCGAGTTGATCGATGGAAGCTTGGTGCTCGTAAGCCCGCAGAAAGACTTTCACACTCTGATGCTGTCTCTGCTGGAACACGGCTTGCGCCGCACGGCTCCCGGCGATCTGCGCGTGCGTCGCGAGATGAGTGTGATCCTGGGCCCACGGCAGCGACCGGAGCCGGACGTCATCGTCTTCCACGCCACGGCCCTGCGTGGCCCCGACGCCACGGCTTACCGAGCCGAGGACCTGGTGCTCGCGGTCGAGGTGGTGTCCCCCGAGTCGGAGGAACGCGATCGCAGACGCAAGCCTTCACTGTACGCCGAGGCGGGCATTCCGTACTTCTGGCTGGTGGAGAGCTCCGAGGGACGTCCCACGCTGAACGTCTACGAACTGGACCCGACCACGCGCAGTTACGTGCTGTCCAGCAGTCATCAGGATCGGGTTCGGCTGACGGCGCCGTTCGACATCGACATCGACCTGACCGAGATCGACAGGCTCTGACGGCCGTTTGACGGGTCGGGCCTGGTCAAGTCCCGGGTGAGCGGTGAGCCGGTGGGGTCGTCAACCGGCGGAGCGGCGGCGGTGGGCGCGTTGGCGGCAGGTGGGGCCGCAGTAGCGGGGCGGCCGTCCGGTGTCGCGCATCGGAAGCGACGCGCCGCACTCCTCGCAGAGCCGCGGGGCGGTGGGTCCGTGACGAGGCGACGAGGACGCGTCACGAAATGATGTGGGATTCGTGACGGGCCTGGCACGCAGTCCGTCCAGCAGCAACCGCACCAACTGGGCGCCGCGGACCTGGTCCCGGTGTGCCGTACGCAGCGCGACGGCGCCGACGACGAGCGCCGACAGATCGTCCAGCCGTACGTCGGCGCGTATCGCCCCGGCCTGTCTCGCGTCGCGCATCAGGCGCTCCAGGGCCTGGTGGAACCGCTGGACCGCGGCGGCCAGCACGGCACGTGGCCAGCTCCGGTCACCGGTGAGGGCGTCGCACACGCTCTGACGGTCCGCCGACTTCTCGACCACTTCGAGCAGGAAACCGAACAGCGCGTCACCGGGAGCGGCGCGGGCGCCCCAGCGGCCGGCGGAGGCCACCAGGGCCTCGAGGTGCTCGGCGAGCACCGCCTCGACCAGGATGTCCTTGCTCGGGAAGTGCCGGTAGACGGTCCCGGCGCCGACCCCGGCGCGCTGGGCGATGCGGCCGAGAGACGCCTGGAGCCCTTCCTCGGCGAACACCCGCATCGCGGTGCGCAGTACCAGATCCCGGTTGCGGCGGGCGTCGGAACGCCCGGCGACCGGCACTGCCGTCATGTCACGAAATCCTTGTCTGCGGCGGCGAAACGGGTGGAGCATTCCGGACCGTATCCAGTATCCCGCACATCTGTGGAGGACACCATGACCATGGCGGCACCCGCCGGCATCGACGCTCCCATCCTCGTCACCGGCGCCACCGGCAAGCAGGGCGGCGTCACCGCCCGGTTCCTGCTCGCCCGAGGCCGGCAGGTGCGGGCGCTGGTGCGCGACGTTACCGCGCCGGCCGCCACGGCGCTGGCCGCCGCGGGCGCCCGGCTCGTGCGCGGCGACTTCGACGATCCGGCGAGCCTGCCGCCCGCGCTCGACGGCGTCGCCGCCGTGTTCGGCGTCCCACCGGTCGCCTACGGCCCGGCCGGACCGGAAACCGAACTCGAGATCGCTCGCGGCCGGACGCTGATCGACGCCGCGGCCAAGGCGGGAATCGCGCAGGTCGTGTACAGCACCGTCGCCTCGACGTCGGGCACATCGTCGATGTCGGAGGGCAAGGCGCTGATCGAGGAGTACCTGCGCGACCACGTCGCCTCGCCCACCGTGCTGCGCCCGGTCCGCTTCATGACGAACTATCTCGCCGCCGCCGGAGTCGCCGGCATCGACGGCATCTCCCCTGATGGCGTTCACCGGCACCTGTTCTCGCCGCACCAGCCCATGCAGGTCATCGCGCTGGAGGACATCGCCGAGTTCGCCGCGCTCGCGTTCGCCGACCCGGCCCGGTTCGCCGGGCGCACCCTGGAGCTGGCCGGCGACGAGCCGACCCCGGTGCAGGCGGCAGCCACGATCGCCGAGGCCACCGGCATCCCGATCAGGTATGAGCAGCTCACCGACGAGGAGACCGCCCGGCTCGGTCCGGGGATCGCCGAGACCAAGAAGCGCTGGCAGGCCGGTCACCGCTGGCACGCCGACATCGAGGCCCTGCGCGTCATCCACCCCGGTCTGCGCACGCTCGCCGACTGGCTCGCCGAATCCGGCGCCGCCGCCCTCCGCGCTCACCTCGCCACCACCTGAGCCGCTCACCTCGCCACCGCTTGAGCCGCTGATCTCATCACCGCCTGGGCCGGCCCGGCTGCCGGGGGGACCGGGACCGGCCGAGGTTCACGGCAACGCGCCGGCCCGCCATCGGGCACGGGGGATTATCACATCGGCCATTGATCCGGTGTTGGTGCGAGCGTATGGTCCTCCCAAACATTCGAGTACGCCTCATGTTTTGGGGGTTCTCACATGCACGTACGCCTCCGGCGGATGATCACGGCGGCCTCCGCGCTCGCGATCCTCACGCTGGCATCCCCCGTCGTGCCCGCATCGGCGGCCGTCTACACCGCCGACGACTACTGTCTCGGCCAGTGCGCCGACGTGCTGCCGCCCGGCCAGAACGGCAACGCGACCCTGGTGGAGATCCTCGCCAACCAGTCGCTCGGCACCATGCCGCGGCACTCGGGCGACCAGCTCGGCAAGTACGCCGGCCTGATCTCCGGCTACACCGGCCTGACCGAGGACCAGATCGCCGCCTTCTTCAACGACGCCTCCTTCGGGGTGCCGGCCGGGCAGGTGGAGAGCACGACCAGCCCCCGGGCGGACGTGACCATCGTCCGGGACAAGGCCACCGGTGTCCCGCACATCACCGGGACCACCCGGGAGGGCACCATGTTCGGCGCCGGGTACGCCGGCGCGCAGGACCGCCTCTGGCTGATGGACCTCATGCGCCACGTCGGCCGCGGCGAATTGACCCCGTTCGCCGGAGGGGCGCCGGGCAACCGGGCCCTGGAGCAGAGCGTCTGGCGCAACTCCCCCTACACCGAGGCCGACCTGCAGGCGCAGATCACCCGGTTGCGGGACTCCGGGCCCCGCGGCGCCCAGCTGTACGCCGACGTGCAGAACTACGTGAGCGGCATCAACGCCTACATCGACCACTGCATGGCCGGCCGCGACTGCCCCGGCGAGTACGTCCTGACCGGCCACCTGGACGCGATCACCAACGCCGGCGGCCCGCAGGACTTCACCATGACCGACCTGATCGCGGTCTCCGGGGTGATCGGCGGGCTGTTCGGCGGGGGCGGCGGCGCGGAGATGCAGTCGGCCCTGGTGCGCGTGGCGGCCCGCGCCAAGTACGGCACGGCGGCCGGCGACCAGGCATGGGCGGCGTTCCGGGCGCAGAACGACCCGGAGGCCACCTTGACCCTGCACAACGGCCAGAGTTTCCCGTTCGGGGCCGCGCCCGGCGCCACCGGAGTCGTGCTGCCCGACGCCGCCACGACGGCGCCGGTGGACATCACCCAGAACGAGTCCGGGTCGGCCACCACCTCGGTCGCCGCATCGGCCGCCGCCAAGGGCGTGCTTCCCGGCCTGTCGGTGGACAACTCCAAGCCCGGCATGTCGAACGCCGTCGTGGTGTCGGCCGCCGAGTCCGCCTCCGGGCACCCGATCGCGGTGTTCGGCCCGCAGACCGGCTACTTCGCGCCGCAGTTGCTCATGCTGCAGGAGCTGACGGGGCCGGGCATCCGCTCACGCGGGGTGGCCTTCGCGGGGCTCAACCTGTACGTGCTGCTCGGCAGGGGCACCGACTACGCCTGGAGCGCGACCTCGGCCGGGGAGGACATCACCGACACCTACGCGCTGCAGTTGTGCAACCCCTCCGGCGGAGCGGTGACCACGGCCTCCACCTACTACCTCTACCGCGGCGCCTGCACGGCCATGGAGACGCTCAAGAAGACCAACTCCTGGAAGCCGAACGTCGCCGACACCACCTCCGCCGGGTCCTACGACCTGGTCATCCAGCGCACCAAGTACGGGCTGGTGACCTGGCGCGGCACCGTCGGCGGGCAGCCCACGGCCTTCACCTCGCTGCGCTCGACCTACCAGCACGAGGCCGACTCCGCGGTCGGTTTCGCGCTGTTCAACGACCCGGCCCAGATGGGGAACGCCGCCGCCTTCGCCGCCTCGGCGTCGGAGATCGGCTTCGCGTTCAACTGGTTCTACGTCAACTCCGCCGAGGCCGCGTACTTCATGTCGGGCGACGTCCCGGTCAGGGCGGCGGGCTCCGACCCCAACCTGCCGATGACCGCCGACGCCGCCCACGAATGGGCCGGCTACGACCCCGCCACCAACAGCGCGACCTACCTGCCGGCCTCCGCCCACCCGCAGACGGCCGGCCAGGACTACATGGTGAGCTGGAACAACAAGCAGGCCAAGGACTTCGGCGCGGCCGACGGCAACTTCAGCTTCGGGCCGGTGCACCGGGTGGACCTGCTGGACCGGCCGGTGAAGGCCGCGCTCGCCGGCGCGGGCAAGCTCGACCGGGCCGGCACCGTGAAGATCATGGCCGACGCGGCGGTCACCGACCTGCGCGGCAAGGAGGTGCTGCCCGACCTGCTGCGGGTGATCAACAGCGGGACGGTGTCCGACCCGGCACTGGCCTCGGCGGTGTCGAAGCTGTCGGCGTGGGCCTCAGGCGGCGCCAAGAGGGTCGAGACCTCGCCCGGGAGCAAGACCTACGCGCACGCCGACGCCATCCGGGCCTTCGACGCCTGGTGGCCCAAACTGGTCAGGGCCGAGTTCCGGCCGGGGCTGGGCGACGGGCTGTACCAGTCGCTGGTCAACGCCCTGCAGATCAACGAGTCGCCCTCCGGGCACCAGCAGGGTGACCTGTCGAGCTTCCCGGCCTCGGCCAACGAGGCCCAGACCCACAAGGGTTCGGCCTTCCAGTACGGCTGGTGGGGCTACGTCGGCAAGGACGTCCGGTCGGTGCTCGGCGACCCGGTCGCCGGACCGCTGCCCGCCAAGTACTGCGGGGACGGCACGGTGGCGGGCTGCCGCGCCGTTCTGCTGGACAGCCTGTCGGCGGCGCTCTCCGAACCGGCGGCGACGACCTACCCGGCCGACGACGCCTGCTCGGCGGGCGACCAGTGGTGCGCGGACGCCATCCGCCACTCGCCGCTCGGCGGGATCAAGCAGTCGCTGATCTCCTGGCAGAACCGGCCGACCTACCAGCAGGTCGTGTCCTTCCCCGCCCGCCGCGGCGACCCCATCGCCAACCTGGCGGCCGGCGCGAGCGCCAGTGCCTCCAGCACGCAGATCCTGCCCCCGTACCCGGCGGGCAGGGCCGTGGACGGCGACCCCACCACCCGGTGGGCCAGCGCCTCCAGCGACGACCAGTGGCTGCGGGTCGATCTCGGGTCCGCCAGGACCGTGGCCCGGGTGGTGCTGCGCTGGGAGGCGGCCTACGGGAAGGCGTACGAGATCCAGACTTCTCCGGACGGGTCGTCGTGGACCACGGTGTACTCCACGACCACCGGCGACGGCGGCGTGGACAACGTGACCTTCGGCCCGGCCTCCGCGCGCTATGTCCGCATGCACGGCATCACCCGCGGCACCGGCTATGGCTACTCGCTGTACGAAATGGAGGTCTACTCCCGCTGAGCACCCCGAACCCGGCGGACCGCCACGCGTGTCCGCCGGGTACCAAGCCAGAAACCAGGTGATCCGCCGCACAACGGCGCCGACCTCGCCGTACCGACTTCCCACCGACCCGGCGCCGGCGGAATCGAGCCTTCGGCGGGATAGGGAGTCGGCCACGCCAACGGAACCGGCTGCCCGCGTACAGCGGACAAGTAACGGTCAGGGGCGGAGTGTGTGGGCGTTCACTCCGCCCCCTTGGGTCGTTGAGGAGCAGGAGCGGGATGGGTGAGGCCATCCCGCTCCTTGGCGGGTCAGGCGGTGCGGAGGTGGGCGCCGGTGCTGGTGGTCGCCTGGGCCACCGCGGCGTCGCGGGCGGCGGTGGTCTCTTCGACGGTCAGCGTGCGGTCGGCGGCGCGGAAGCGCAGGGTGTAGGCCAGGGACTTGTTGCCCTCGCCCACCTGCGCCCCGGTGTAGACGTCGAACAGCCGGATGGACTCCAGCAGATCGCCCGCGCCCTCGCGCAGCGCGGCCTCGACCTGCGCGACCGGCACCCCTGCCGGGACGACGAGCGCGACGTCCTGCGTGGCGACGGGGTAGGAGGAGACGGGCACCGCCTGCACCGCCCCGGGCAGGGCGGCCTCCAGGACGCTGAGCTCGAGCTCCATCGCGCACGTGCGCGGCGGCAGGCCGAAGGCCTCGACGACGCGCGGGTGCAGCTCGCCGGCGTGACCGACCAATGCCTCTCCCACGTACAGCGCCGCGCACCGGCCCGGGTGCCACGGCTCGTGCCGGTCGGCGCGGACCACGGGCTCCAGCCCGGCCTCCCGCACGACCATGCGCGCGGCCTCCACGGCGTCGGACCAGCCGGCCGGGCGTCCCTGGCCCCACCAGCCGGAGCGGTCGAACTCGCCGGCGAGCACCACCGCGACCCGCAGGGGCTGGCGGGGCAGCGCCGCGGCGATGCCGTCCAGCTCCTCCTGCGACGGCCGGCGCTCGACGCCGAGCACAGGCGCCTTGGCCGGGGCGCCGGGCTCGGGCCGGTAGACCAGCCCGGACTCGAACAGCGCCACGTCGCCGAAGCCGCGCCCGACGTTGCGGACCAGCGTCTTGAACAGGCCGGGCAGCAGCGTGGTGCGCATGAGCGGTTCGTCCTCGCTCAGCGGGTTGGCCAGGCGCAGGGTGCGGCGCCGCGCGTCGTCCGCGGGGAGCTGCAGGCCGTCCAGGTCGCGGGCGCCGATGAACGGGTAGGCGAGCGTCTCGACGTACCCGGCGGCGGCGAGCGCGCGGCCCACGCGGCGGCGCAGCCGCTGGACCTCGGTCAGCCCGGCCCCGGCCGGGGCGGCGGGCAGCACCGAGGGCAGGCGCTCGTAGCCCTCGAGCCGGATGACCTCCTCGGCCAGGTCGTTGGGGTCGGTCAGGTCGGGACGCCAGGAGGGCGGCGTCACGACCAGCAGCTCGGCCGGGTCGGGCCGGGCGGGACCCTCGAGCACGTCGGCCGGGACGGCCTCGGCGCCCGCCTGGCCGCTCGCGGCGCCCTGGGCGACGACCGTGCAGCCGACCTGCTCGAGGCGGCGCACGACGGTGTCGCGGCCGTAGGCGACGCCGGCGACCCGGTCGGGGTGATCGGCCGGGATGACGATCGTCGCCGGCTCGACGTCGACGAAGGCGTGGGTGACCCCGGCCTCGGCGGTGCCGCCGCCGAAGGCGACCAGCATCTGCACCGCGCGCCAGGAGGCGTACAGCGGCAGCTCGGGGTCGACGCCGCGCTCGAACCGGCGCGATGCCTCGCTCACCAGGTTGTGGCGGCGCGACATGCGCGCCGTGCCGGTGGCCGAGAAGTGGGCCGCCTCGATCACCAGCTCGGTGGACTCGCCGGAGATCTCGGTGGCCAGGCCGCCCATCGTGCCGGCCATGGAGATCGCCCCGGAGGAGTCGGTGATCAGGATGTCCTCGGGGTACAGCTCGCGCACGACGTGGTCGAGCGTCTCGAGCCTCTCGCCCGGCTCGGCCCTGCGCACCACGATCGGCCCGGTGAGCCGGGAACGGTCGAAGGCGTGCAGCGGCTGGCCAAGCTCGAGCATGAGGTAGTTGGTGACGTCGACGGCCAGCGACACCGGGCGCATGCCCGCGCGGGCCAGGCGCACCTGCATCCACATGGGAGTCTCGGCCGAGGGGTCGAAGCCGGACACCGAGCGCAGCACGAACCGGTCGCAGGCCGTCGGGTCGGCGATCGAGGCCGGGTGGGCCTCGTCGTCGAAGGCGGGCGGCTCGATGTCGGCCGGGTCGCGCCAGGGCACGCCGAAGGCGGTGGCGACCTCGCGGGCGACGCCCCTGATCGACAGGGCGTATCCGCGGTCGGGGGTGACCTCCAGCTCGATGACGTCGTCGCGCAGGCCGAGCAGCTCGACCACGTCGGCGCCCAGGTGGGTGTCGGCGGGCAGGATGAGGATGCCGCTGTGGTCCTCGCCGATGCCGAGCTCGCGCGCCGAGCAGATCATGCCGTCGGAGACGTGGCCGTAGGTCTTGCGGGACCCGACCTCGAACCCGCCGGGCAGGACGGCGCCCGGCAGCGCCACCGCGACGCGGTCGCCCACGGCGAAGTTGGTGGCGCCGCAGATCAGCCAGCGCGGCGCGGCCTCGCCGACCTCGACCGAGCAGTAGCGGATGGGCTTTTTGAACCCGGCGAGCTCCTCGATGGACAGCACCTCGCCGACGACGACGTTCTTGATGTCGTCGCCGACCGACTCGATCGACTCGAGCTTGAGCCCGGCGGCGGTGAGCTTCTCTGCGACCTCGTGGGCGTTGGCGGCCGGCAGGTCGACGTACTCCCGCAGCCAGGAGAGCGGGAACTTCATCAGGCCTCCATACCGAACGGGAGCGTGAAGCGCACGTCTCCCTCGACCATGTCTCGCATGTCCTCGGCGTTGTTGCGGAACATCAAGGTCCGCTCGACGCCCATGCCGAAGGCGAACCCGCTGTAGCGCTCGGGGTCGACGCCGCAGGCCACCAGCACGCGCGGGTTGACCATGCCGCAGCCGCCCCATTCGATCCAGCCCTCGGACTTGCAGGTGCGGCAGGGCGGGTTGCCCGGCACGGCCGAGGCGCCCCGGCAGACGAAGCAGCGCAGGTCCATCTCGGCCGACGGCTCGGTGAAGGGGAAGTAGTTGGGCCGGAACCGGGTGCTGATGCCCTGGCCGAACATGACCTCGGCGAACCGGTCGAGCGTGCCCTTCAGGTGGGCCATCGTCAGGCCCTCGTCGATGGCCAGCCCCTCGACCTGGTGGAACACCGGGGTGTGCGTGGCGTCGAGCTCGTCGGTGCGAAAGACCTTGCCCGGCGAGACGACGTAGACCGGAAGCTCGCGCGACAGCAGCGCGCGGATCTGCACCGGGGAGGTCTGGGTGCGCAGCACCATGCCGGAGTCGACCGAGCCGACGAAGAAGGTGTCGTGCTCGGAGCGGGCCGGGTGGTCGGGCGCGATGTTGAGCGCGTCGAAGTTGAACCACTCGCCTTCCAGCTCAGGCCCCTCGGCGACCTCGTAGCCCATGGCGACGAAGGCGTCGGCGATGCGCTCTTGGAGGGTGGTGAGCGGGTGGCGGGCGCCGCGCGGGCGGCGGTCCCACGGCAGGGTGACGTCGACGGTCTCCTCGACCAGGACGCGCTCGTCGCGCTCGGCGGTCAGCACGGCCTGCCGGGCGGTGAGCGCCTCGCCGATGGTCTTGCGCGCCCCGCCGATGCGCTTGCCCGCCTCGGCGCGGGCCTGGGGCGGAAGGGCGCCGATCTCGCGGTTGGCGAGCGCGATCGGCGACCGGTCACCGGCGTGGGCGAGCCGCACTTGCTTGAGTTCGTCGAGGTCGGCGGCCGCGTCGATGGCGGCTACGGCTTCGGCCTCCATGCGCGCCACCTCGTCGGCGTGCAACGGCGTCACCTCGACCGGGTCATAGGTGTTCGACAAGAGAGAGCTCCGTATCCAGGGCTTGAGCGGGCACGAGTCTAGTCCGTCCAGAGTGGCGGACCGGCCACGAACGGTGCGCTGTGGACGACCACCACGATCATGCGCGAACGGGGCGGCGCTCACAGCCTCCTGACCGCGGCCGGACCCCGCGACCGCTGCCGCGGTCGGGCGCCGGACGCGACGCGGCCGAGCCGGCGGATGCCGGCGTGGTGTCGCCCACCGGCCTGTCCCGACGCCTCAGGCGAAGTCGGGGGTGCCGGCGGGCATGGTAAATCGGAACTCGGCGCCCCCGCCGGGCGCCCGCTGCACGGTGATCGTGCCGCCGTGGGCCTCCACCAGGCCCTTGACGATGAACAGGCCGAGGCCCGTGCCGCCGCGGCGGCGCCCGTTGCCGCGCCAGAACTGCCGGAAGACGCGCGAGGCCAGCTCGGGTGCCACACCCTCACCCTGGTCACGCACGGACACGGCGACTCCCCACTCGACGGGCTCCACCACTATCGTCACCGTACCTCGCCCGTGGCGCACCGCGTTTTCCAGCAAGTTGCCGAGGATCTGGTCGATCTTGTCCTGGTCGAGCCACATCTCGGGGAGCTCGCCGCGCGTTTCCAGGCGGAAGCGGTCCTCCGGCTCGCCCGCGGCGACCCGGCCGGCGATGATCTTGCGGGCCCGGGCCGGGACGTCGACCACCTGGCGGTGGATCTGCAGCCGGCCGGACTCGATGCGCGAGACGTCGAGCAGCTCGGTGATCAGCCGCGTGACCCGGTCGGCGTCGGCGTTGACGGTCTCGAGCATCACGCGCTTCTGGTCGTCGGTGAAGCGGCTCCACTTGGCCAGCAGCGTGGCGGTGAATCCCTTGACGCTGGTCAGCGGGGAGCGCAGCTCGTGGGCGACGGTGGAGACCAGGTCGGCCCGGCTGCGCTCGAGGCGGGCGCGCGCCGCGGCGTCGCGCAGGGTGACCACGACGCGCTCGACCTCCCCACCCCGCGCGGGCCTGCGGACGAACCGGGCCGCGACCAGCAGCTCGTGGCCGCCGGGAAGATACAGGGAGCACTCGGGCTGGCGGCTGCGGATGCGCAGCCCTCCGTAGGCGTCCAGCCACTTCCACCAGTCGCGGCCGTCGTCGTCGCGGAAGGGCAGGACGTCGGGGAAGTACTTGCCGACGACGGCGTCGCCCCCCACGCCGGTGAGGCGGCAGGCGGCCCGGTTGAAGGCCACCACCCGGCCGCGGCCGTCGGCCACGATGACGCCCTCGGGAAGGTCGTCGACGTCGATCGAGCACGCGGCATCGGCGCCCCGCCGGTGGGTTTGCTCGCCGCGCACTATCGCCTCCCTCGACCCCTACAGCGCCGACAATAGCGGGTTTCCCGTACCCGGCGGCAGCCCCGCGCCAGCGCGGGACGCCATGCCTCGCCCGAAACATGGCGAGTTGTCCGGTAACGAATTTCCGGGCGGACCGCAGGGGTCAACCGGTGCGGCGGGCCCGCGCCGAGGCGTAGAGACAGACGGCGGCCGCCGTGGCCAGGTTGAGGCTCTCGGCGCGCCCGTAGATGGGCACCCGGACGACGTCGTCGGCCAGGCGGAGGATCTCCTCGGGGAGCCCCCACGCCTCGTTGCCGAAGATCCACGCCGTCGGCCCGGCGAGGTCCACGTCGTCGAGCGTCCTGTCGCCCGCCCCGTCGGCCGCCAGCACCCGCAAGCCCTTGTCCTTCAGGTGGCGCACGGTCTGGGCCACCGGGGCCGCGGTGACCACCGGCAGGTGGAACAGGCTGCCGGCGCTGGCCCTGACGCACTTGCCGTTGTAGGGGTCCACCGAGGCGTCGGTGAACACCACCGCGTCCGCGCCCGCCGCGTCGGCCGTGCGCAGGACGGTGCCGGCGTTGCCGGGGTCGCGCACGTGGGCGAGCACGGCGACGAGCCCGGCCGTCTCGGTGACGGCCTCGGCGAGCGGGACGTGCACGAAACGGCAGACCGCGAGCAGCCCCTGCGGCGTGACCGTCTGGGCCAGCTCGGCCATGACCTCGCCGCTGGCGCCGTGCACCGGCACCCCCGCCAGCCGGGCGGCGGTCACGATGTCGGCGTGCCTGCTCTCGGCCTCGGCGGTGGTGAACAGCTCGACCGCGACGCCGGGCAGCGCCAGCGCCTCCCTGACGGCCTGCGGGCCCTCGGCCAGGAAGGACCGGTCGCGGTCTCTGAACGCCCGCTTGGTCAGGCGCTTGGCGGCCTTGACCCGCGGCGACTTGACATTGGTCAGCTCGGACCCGGCCATGTGCCCCCTTAGCAACCCCCGGACCGCCGCGGCATGGCCCGCCGCGACAACCCGGAAAACGACGCGGAAAACAGTGAACGACCCGCTCCGCGAGAGAACGAGTCGTTCACCAGGACGTGCGTCGCGATCAGCTCGCGGCCGGCGCGTTCACGTCGGCCGGAAGCGCCTTCCTGGCGGTCTCGGCCAGCGTGGCGAAGGTCTGGCTGTCGTTGACGGCGAGATCGGCGAGGATCTTGCGGTCGACCTCGACACCGGCGGCCTTCAGGCCCTGGATGAACCGGTTGTAGGTGATGCCGTTCGCGCGCGCCGCGGCGTTGATGCGCTGGATCCACAGCCGCCGGAAGGTGCCCTTCTTGTCCTTGCGGTCGCGGTAGGCGTAGGTCAAGGAGTGGAGCATCTGCTCCTTGGCCTTGCGGTACAGCCTCGACCGCTGACCCCGGTAACCACTCGCCCGCTCGAGGACGACGCGGCGCTTCTTCTTGGCGTTGAGCGCCCGCTTTACGCGTGCCATTGTTCTATCTCCCCGGGGGTTCGGTTACTTACCGAGCAGCTTCTTGATCTTCTTGGTGTCGGCATCGGACATGACGACCTCAGGCTTCAGACGGCGCGTCAGCGTCGACGACTTCCACTCGTTGTAGTGGGCACGGTTCGCGCGCCGGCGAATGATCTTGCCGCTGCCGCTGAGGCGGAACCGCTTCTTCGCACCGCTGTGCGTCTTCATCTTCGGCATCTCAGCCGTCTCTCCCTCGTTCGTCCGTGCCGATATCCCGGGTCAAGGTACCCCAGCCAGGCCGTTCGGCCGGCTGTGGCACCTCACCCGGTGTCGGTGTCCTCTACGCTCGCCGCCGGATCGTCAGGCGGGCCGCGTCACTCCTGCGGTTCCGAAGCCCCCGCCATGTCGGCGCCGACGCTCACGTCGTCATGCGCCGGGTCGTCATGCGCCAGGTCGTCATGCGCCAGGTCGTCGGTCCGCGCGCGCGCGGCGGCCTTCTCGGCCTTGGCCTCGGCCTTCTTCTTGTGCGGCCCGATCACCATGATCATGTTTCGGCCGTCCTGCTTGGGCTGGGACTCGACGAAGCCGAGCTCCGTCACGTCCTCCGCCAGCCGCTGCAGGAGCCGGAAGCCCAGCTCGGGGCGGGACTGCTCACGCCCGCGGAACATGATGGTGACCTTGACCTTGTCCCCCGCCTTGAGGAACCGCACGACGTGACCCTTCTTGGTCTCGTAGTCATGCGGGTCGATCTTCGGCCGGAGCTTGATCTCCTTGATGATCGTGTGCGCCTGGTTACGGCGCGCCTCGCGTGCCTTCATGGCGGACTCGTACTTGAACTTGCCGTAGTCCATGAGCTTGCACACGGGCGGACGAGCCGTGGCCGCGACCTCGACCAGATCGAGATCGGACTCCTGGGCCAGCTTCAGGGCGTCTCCGATGGAGACGATGCCGACCTGCTCGCCGTTCGGGCCCACGAGGCGGACCTCGGGCACACGAATGCGCTCGTTGATGCGGGGCTCAGTGCTGATGGGACCTCCTAGGTACCTGGCATTTCCGCGTTCGTGCTCGACCGTGCCATGGGGCCTCACGCCGGAAAGCGAAAAGCCCCGCACGTCGCGCATGCGGGGCCACCGAGCTCTCAGATCATCGATCGAGAGCTCCCCGGAGTAGTCCGGTAGTGATCCTTGACCCGTCAGCCTGGCAGCCGATCAGGTGGGAGGAAGACCTCCGCTTGCGCGTCCAGCGCGCACGCCGGACCGATCAAGCAGTAACATTACCACAACACCGCGCCCCCGCCGAATCGTCCCACACCCCTGTCACCCTGTGCGAGATTTCCGGTGCAGAGGGCGACGAAACGGCCGTTCACCAGGGGTCGGACGCTCAGTGTGTCCGGGCCGATCGCCTGAGCAGTTCGGTCTCGCCGGCGGCGCGCACCGGGTCCACCGGTACGGGGGCCTGGCCGGTGTACAGCTCGACCTGGCGGACGGCCTGGTGGAGCAGCATGGCGAAGCCACTGACGACCGTCCCGCCTTTGTCGCGGACGGCGCGCGCGAGCCGGGTGGGCCAGGGGGCGTAGACCACGTCGAAGACGGCGGGCACGACCGCCACGGCCTCGGCGTAGGCGTCCGCCGCGCCCGACGGCAGAGTCGAGATGGCCAGGTCGGCGTCGAGGGCGGCGCCCAGCTCGTCGAAGCGCCGGACCGACAGGGCCATGCCGAGCCGGTCGGCCACCTGTGCGGTCTCCTCCGCCCGCGACCGGTCGCGCACGACCAGCGTCGCCTCCTGGAGCCCCAGCTCGCGCAGGGCGGCGAGCGAGGAGCCGGCCGTCGCGCCGCCGCCGAGGATGGTCGCCGAGCGCGGCGCCGCGACCCCCGCCTCGGTGAGCGCACGGACGATGCCGTGCACGTCGGTGTTCTCGCCGTGCCGCGCGCCGTCCCGGAACACCACCGTGTTGACCCCGCCCACCCGCACGGCGAGGTCGGCGACGGTGTCCAGCAGCGGCAGCACCGCCCGCTTGAGCGGCATGGTGAGCGAAAGCCCGGCCCATTCGGGGCCCATCGTGGCCATCAGCCCGGCCAGGTCCGCCTCGTCGCACTCGATGGCGTCGTACCGCCAGCCGGTAAGGCCGAGCGCCCGGTAGGCGGCGCGGTGCAGGCACGGCGACAGCGAGTGCGCGATCGGCGAGCCCAGGACCGCGGCGCGGCGCTCCATCAGCCGCCCGCCTGGTTGCGGTTGAACTCCTGGACGAACCTGTCGTGCTCTTCCTGGGAGTCGGTGAACTTGGTGATGCCGCGCTTGGTGTCGGTGGTGACGAAGAACAGCCAGGGCCCGTCGGCCGGCTTAAGCGTGGCCTTGATGGCGTCTTCGCCGGGGTTGGTGATCGGCCCCGGCGGCAGGCCCGGGCGCGCGTAGGTGTTGTAGGGCGACTTGCTCTTCAGATCGGCGTGCGTGGCCGAGACGCCGAACTTGTTCAGGCCGTACATGACGGTGCTGTCCATCTGCAGCAGCATCGGCGGCGTGCGCTGGAGCCGGTTGTAGATCACCCGGGCGACCTTCGGCATGTCGCGCTTGCTGCCCGACTCGGCCTGCACGATGCTCGCGATCGTCAGCACCTCCATCGGGGTGTGGCCGACCCGCCGGGCCCCGGCCACCAGGCCGACGTCGTCGGCGGCCTTCTTGTACCGCTCGACCATCGCGGCCAGCAGGTCCTCGGGGGCCGACTTGGGCGAGACCTCGTAGGTGGCGGGGAAGGCGAAGCCCTCGAGCCGCTTCTTGGCGTAGGACGGCAGGTCAAGCGCCTCGGCGTCCTTGGCGGCCTTCTCGAAGTCGCGCACGGGCTTGCCGGTCGCGGTCGAGAGCTGCTGGAAGATCTGGGAGAGCCGCAGCCCCTCGCGCACGGTGAGGGTGGTCTGCAGGCGGCGCTTGGGGTCCAGGAGGGGGACGGCGTTGGCCGCGGCCATGCCCTTGCGGAGCTTGTACTCGCCCGGCTGGAGGGAGGCGCTCTTGCCGGCGGCGCCGATGGCGTTGATGAACGCCCGCTCGCTCGCCACGACGCCCTGGTCGACCAGGGTCTGGGCGATGTCGGTGGCGCTCTGCCCCTCCTTGATCTCCACGAGGACCTCGCCGGAGCCCTGGCCGGTGTAGTCCTTGGGGATCGTGACGCCGCGGATCCAGTTGTAGCCGTAGTAGCCGCCGACGCCGAGGACTCCGATGATGATGACGATCGCAACGAAGAAGGCGACGAAGCCCTTGCGCCGCTGGCGCCGCTGGCGCTTCTTGCTGCGCCTCTGGGCGGATCGGGAACCACGAGACCGGCGCCGGGGACCTTCGTCGTCCTCGGCACCCAGCAAGCTATCGAGGTCGAGATCGTTCATGGGTGCGTTCGCCAATCTCCCGGTCGGACCGGCCCGCCGTCAAGCCAGTGCTCACAATCGGCAGGACCTACCGTATGGCCGGTCGGTCCGGCGCCGGGGGTCGCGCCGGTCCGCGTCACCGGGCGTGTACGGGAGGGGACGGCCGTACCGCCGGGCATCAGTGGTGCTGCCCGAGACGTTTGTGCAGCTCTTCTCGGTACTTCACGAACTCACTCTCTTTGTCAGTGAATTTCGTGATTCTACGCTGTGGGTCGACCGTGACAAACCAGTACCAATCACCCTTTGCCGGACGAAGTGCCGCGCTGAGCGCCGCCTCACCGGGGTTGCTGATCGGCCCGGGCGGCAGCCCGGGGTGCATGTAGGTGTTGTAGGGGGTGTCGCGCTTGATCTCGGCGTTCGACGCCACGATGCCGTGCTTGCCCAGGCCGTACATCACCGTGCTGTCCATCTCCAGCTTGGCTCCGGACGCGAGGCGATTGTAGATGACTCTGGCGATCTTCGGATAGTCGGCCTCCCTGCCCCCCTCCGCCTGCACGATGCTGGCGACCACCACCGCCTCGCGCGGCGTGAGGCGCAGGCGCGCGGCCTCGGCCTCCAGCCCGACCTGGGCGGCGGCGCGCCTGAACCGGCGGACCATCGACCGCAGCAGGTCGCGGGGAGTCGTCGTGCGCTCGATGTCGTAGGTCGCGGGGAACAGGAACCCCTCGGCGGCGCCCTTGGCGTAGGCGGGCAGCCCGAGGTCGGCGGGGCGGGCGAGCACCTTGGACAGCTCGGCGGCGGGCAGGCCCGATCCCTTGGCGAGCCGGGCGACGGCCTCGGCCGCGCGCAGCCCCTCGGGCACCGTCACCCGCTTGCGGATCCTGGACTGCGGCGCGAGAAGCGAGTCCAGCGCGGAGGCGGCCGCCATGCGCTTGCGCAGCAGGTAGCGTCCCGGCCGCAGGCTGCCGGACTGGCCGCGCTCCTCCACGGCGTGCACGAACGCGCGTGCGCTCGCCACCACCTCCGCCTTCACCAGGACCTCGGCGATCTGCCCCGCGCTCGCGCCCGGCGCGATCTCGACCACGACCGGGACGGTGCCCCTGCCCTCGAAGTCGGCGGGCCTCATCAGCGGCCGGAACAGGGTGAGCGCGCCGGCCAGCCCGGCCGCGATCACCACGGCGCTGCCGCCTGCGACCAGCAGGAGCAGCCCGCGGCGCCCGCGGTCGGCGCGGGCCCGCTCGTCGTCCTCGCCGCCCTCGTCGCTGAAAGCGATCAGGTCGCCGGGGTCCTCGGGATCGTCGGGCCTGTCAGGGCCGTCCGGCGGCCCGTCCTGCCGCTCGCGCCCGTCCCGTTCCCCATCGGCCTCGTCCGGGCCCGGCGGAACGTTCCAATGGTCCCGCTTCACATCGGGCACATCAGGGGAAGCATCCGGATCGCCGGGGCCGCCGGGGCCCGCCTGGCGGGTCACCGCGCGGGCCCGGCGCTCGATTCCCCGCCGGGGCGGCGCCCCGGCGGCTCGACGGGTCTGCCCGGCGGGGCGCCGCTCGCCCGCTCGGCGTCCAGGGCGGCCTGCAGCAGCACCACGGCGGCCGCCTGGTCGACCACCTCGCGCTGGTTCTTGGCCTTCACGCCGCTGGCGCGCAGCCCCTGCTGCGCGGTCACGGTGGTCAGCCGCTCGTCGTAGAGCCGGACCGGCGTCGGCGCCAGCCGGACGGCCAGCCGGACGGCGAACTCGCGCGCCGCGGCCGCCGCGTGGCTCTCGCGGCCCGACAGCGAGGTGGGCAGACCGACGACGATCTCGACGGCCTCGTGCTCGCCGGCGATCGCGGCGATGCGGTCGAGGTCGCCCCGCCCCCGGCGCACGGTCTCAACGGGGGTGGCCAGCAGACCCGAGGGGTCGCTGCGGGCCACCCCGACGCGGACGGAACCCACGTCGACGCCGAGCCGGACGCCCGCCCTCACGGCGGGCTCCCGATGCGGGCGCCGGTGTTCAGGACAGGGCCTCCCGGACCGCGTGCTCGACGGCGCCGAGCGCGTCACCGATCGCCTCCGGACGGGCGCCACCGCCCTGCGCGACGTCATCCTTACCGCCACCGCCACCCCCAAGTGCCTTGGCGGCGACGCCGACCAGTCGCCCGGCCTTGAGCCCCCGGGCGCGCCCCGCATCGTTCACAGCGGCGACCACGACCGGCCGGTCGGCGGGAACACCAGCGATCACGATCATCGCGGCGCGGTCACCGGGGAACCGGCCGCGCACGTCTAGGGCGAGTTTACGCAGGTCATCGGGCGAAGTGCCGTCAGGCGCGCGGTGGGTGACGACCGAAACGCCCTCGATGTCGCGGGCGGAGGCCGCGAGCTCGCCGGCCACCGCGAGCACCTGGGCCGAGCGGAGCTTCTCCAGCTCGCGCTCGGCGGTGCGCAGGCGGGTGACGATGCCCTCGACGCGCTCGGGCAGCTCTTCGCGGCGGGCCTTGAGCTGCTCGCTGAGCTGGGCCACCAGAACGCTCTCGCGGGCCAGGAAGCGGAAGGCGTCGATGCCGACCAGGGCCTCGACCCGGCGCACGCCGGCGCCGATCGACGCCTCGCCGAGCACCTTGACCAGGCCGAGCTGGCCGGAGCTGGCGACGTGGGTGCCGCCGCACAGCTCGCGGGAGTAGTCGCCGACCTCGACGATGCGGACCTCGTCGCCGTACTTCTCGCCGAACAGCGCCAGGGCGCCCATCGACCGGGCCTCGTTGAGCGAGGTGTGGTAGGCGTGGACCTTCAGGTCGTTGATCAGGATGGCGTTGACCTCGTCCTCGACGTCGCGCAGCACGCTCGGCGGGACGGCGCCGGCCGCGGTGAAGTCGAAGCGGAAGCGCCCCGGGGAGTTCTCGGAGCCGGCCTGCGCCGCGCTCTCGCCGAGCGCGTTGCGGAACCCGCGGTGCACCAGGTGGGTCGCGGTGTGGCTGCGGGAGATGGCCCGGCGCCGCTCGATGTCGATCTCGGCGTGCGCTTGGTCGCCCACGCGGATCTCGCCGTCGCGGACCTTGCCGCGGTGCACGACCAGGCCGGCGAAGGGCGACTGGACGTCCACGATGTCGACGTGCGCGCCGCCGGTGCCGATCGCGCCCTGGTCGGACAGCTGGCCGCCGCCCTCGGCGTAGAACGGGGTGCGGTCGAGGACGACCTCGACCATGGTGCCCGCGCCCGCCGCCTGCACCGAGGCGCCGTCGACGAGCAGGCCGATGACGGTGGCCTCGGCGGTGGTCAGGTCGTAGCCGAGGAAGTCGACCTTGCCCGCGCGGTCGAGCATCTCGCCCAGCACGGAGATGTCGGCGTTGCCGGTCTTCTTGGCCGCGGAGTCGGCCTTGGCCCGGTGGCGCTGCTCGTCCATGAGGCGGCGGAAGCCCTCCTCGTCGACCTGCAGGCCCTGCTCGGAGGCCATCTCCAGCGTCAGGTCGATGGGGAAGCCGTAGGTGTCGTGCAGCTGGAACGCCTGGCTGCCCGCGAGCGTCGCGGTGCCCTTGCGCTTGGTCTCCTCGACCGCCGCGTCGAAGATCGCGGTGCCGGTGCGCAGGGTGCCGAGGAAGGAGACCTCCTCGGCGTCGATCACCGTGTGGAGGTGGGCGGCGTCGGCCTTGAGCTCGGGGTACTGCTGGCCCATCGCCTCGATGGTGGTGGCGGTGAGCTCGTGCATGTAGCGCTCTTCGCCCGCGCCGAGCAGGCGCAGGTTGCGGATGGCGCGGCGCAGCATGCGGCGCAGGACGTAGCCGCGGCCCTCGTTGGAGGGCAGCACGCCGTCGCCCACGAGCATGACGCCGGCCCGCAGGTGGTCGGCGATGACGCGCAGCGAGACGTCGGCGCGCGCGTTGCGCCCGTAGCGGGACTTGGTGAGCTCGGCCGCCCGGTCGAGGATCTTGTAGGTGGTGTCGATCTCGTAGATGTTGTCGACGCCCTGCAGGATGGCCGCCATGCGCTCGAGGCCCATGCCGGTGTCGACGCTCTTGGCGGGCAGCTCGCCCGAGACGTCGAAGTCGACCTTGCTGCGGACCGCGCTGAGCTGGAACTGCATGAAGACGTTGTTCCAGACCTCCAGGTAGCGGTTCTCGTCCGCGACCGGGCCGCCTTCCTTGCCGTAGTCGGGGCCGCGGTCGTAGTAGATCTCGGAGCAGGGGCCGCCGGGGCCGGGCACGCCCATGTGCCAGTAGTTGTCGGCCAGGCCGCGGCGCTGGATGCGCTCGGCGGGGATGCCGACCTTGTTGTGCCAGATGTCGAAGGCCTCGTCGTCGTCGTGGTAGACGGTGACCCAGAGGCGCTCCTCGGGGAAGCCGAAGCCACCCTCGGACTCGGGCCTGGTCAGCAGCTCCCAGGCGTACGGGAGGGCCTGGTCCTTGAAGTAGTCGCCGAAGGAGAAGTTGCCGAGCATCTGGAAGAAGCTGGCGTGCCGGGTGGTCTTGCCCACCTCGTCGATGTCGAGCGTGCGCACGACCTTCTGGGCGCTGGCCGCCCTCGGGAACGGCGGCTTCTTCTGGCCCAGGAAGTAGGGCTTGAAGGGCACCATGCCCGCGTTGACCAGCAGCAGCGTCGGGTCCTCGGCGACAAGGCTGGCCGAGGGCACGACAGTGTGACCGCGCTCCTCGAAGAAGCGCAGGAAGCGGCGGGCGATCTCTGCCGACTCCATCTCAGCGGCCATCCTTTACGTCGTTTACGTGGGTTTGTTCAACACTGTCGATGCCGAAGCGCGCTCGCAACTCGGTTTCCCTGCCGGCCGCCAGGCGCCGGACGTCGCCGGCGAGAAGGCGCGCCTCCTCGGCGAGGCCCATGGCGCGGTCGGCCGTGCGGCGCGCGACGTGGTCGGGCTTCAACGCTTGCAGCTTACGCATCACCCAGACCGCGATGTACGCGCCCAGGGCCATGTAGAACAGCCGGCGGATCACGCGCGCCACCGCCTGTCGCCCGCCTGGAACGCGGCGCCCCCGCGGCGGCCGGTGAACGCGGCACGCAGGCCGTGCAGCAGCGCGGCGACCTTGATGAGCGGCCTGGCCAGCAGCGTCGAGGCGACGCCGGTGACCTTGACCATGTTGCCGCTGACCTGCTTCATGTCGACCGCTATGGCCTCGACGGCGACCAGCTGGCGGTTGGTCTCGGAGACCGTGACGCTGACCTCGTCCAGCAGGGGGATGACCCGCTCGCTCAGGTCGGCGACCATCTTGGCGGTCTCGGTGAGCAGCCGGGCCAGCCGCACCAGCACCACGGCCATGAAGCACACCAATATCGCCCAGAACAGTGCGACGATGAGGCCTGCGACCTCTCCCGCGGTAAGCATGTCGATGCGTCCCCTCGTAGGTGACCTACGGATGTTCGACCCGGCTGGGGCGATGGAATGGGGAGACCCTATCGCGCCCGGGCGTGGCGCCCGCGCTGAGCGCGCCAGTCTGTGGACGGCGGGAGGCTCGCCCCGCCCCGGAGGAGCGGCGGGTCGCACGGTCCCGGCGGAGTGGGCTCGCCACGCGTCCGCCGGGATCTCCGGCGATCTCCGGCGGCGGCCGGCGGGACGCTCACCCGGCGCCGCGCAGGAACTCGCGGATCTTGGCCCACCGGTCGGCGAAGTGCCCTTCGGCGCCGTGGCGGGTGGGCTCGTAGTAGCGCCGGTCGCGGACCTCCTCCGGCGCGTAGTCCTGCCGGACCAGGCCGTGCTCGAAGTCGTGCGGGTACTTGTAGCCCTTGCCGTGGCCGAGCTTGGCCGCGCCCGGGTAGTGGGCGTCGCGCAGGTGGCCGGGCACCTGGCCGATCAGCCCCCTGCGCACGTCGTCGGAGGCGGCGCCGATCGCCCTGGTGACGGCGTTGGACTTGGGGGCCAGCGCGCAGTGGACCACCGCCTGGGCCAGGTTGAGGCGGCCCTCGGGCAGGCCGATCATCTGCACGGCCTGGGCGGCGGCCACCGCGACCTGCAGGCAGGTCGGGTCGGCCATGCCGACGTCCTCGGAGGCGAAGATCATGATGCGGCGGGCCAGGAAACGGGGGTCCTCCCCCGCCTCGATCATGCGAGCGAGGTAGTGCAGGGCGGCGTCGGCGTCCGAGCCGCGCATGCTCTTGATGAAGGCGCTGATGACGTCGTAGTGCTGGTCGCCCTGCCGGTCGTAGCGCACGGCGGCCTTGTCCACGGCCTTCTCGACGGTCTCGACGGTGATCTCGCCCTCGGGGACGAGCAGGGCGGCCGCCTCCAGGTAGGTGAGCGAGCGGCGGGCGTCTCCCCCGGCCAGCCGCACCAGGTGGTCCATGGCCTCGGGGGCCAGGGTCACCGCGCCCGCCAGGCCTCTGGGGTCGGTCAGGGCGCGGCCGAGGACGGCGCGCACGTCGTCCTCGGTCAGCGACTCCAGCGTCAGCAGCAGCGAGCGCGACAGCAGCGGCGAGATGACCGAGAAGAAGGGGTTCTCGGTGGTGGCGCCGATGAAGGTGACCCAGCGGTTCTCCACGGCGGGCAGCAGGGCGTCCTGCTGGGCCTTGTTGAAGCGGTGCACCTCGTCGACGAACAGCACCGTCTGGCGGCCGGTCATGCCGAGCTCGCGCTTGGCCTGGTCGATGGCCGCTCTGACGTCCTTGACCCCGGCCGAGACGGCCGAGACCTCGACGAAGCGCCGCTTGGTGACCCCGGCGACGACGTAGGCGAGGGTGGTCTTGCCGGTGCCGGGCGGCCCCCACAGGAACAGCGACATGGGGGCCTCGCTCTCGACCAGACGGCGCAGCGGGGTGCCCTGGCCCAGCAGGTGGCGCTGGCCGACCACCTCGTCGAGGCCGCGCGGCCGCATGCGCACCGCGAGCGGCTCCTGGCCCTTGTGGGCCTCCTCCGCCGCCGAGTCGAACAAACTCTCCACGCGTCGACATTACCGCCGGCGCGGGAGGGCCTACGGCCGCGCCGGCGCCGGCCCTCAGTGCGCCCAGACCGCCGTCGCCCCGGTGTGGCCGGCCCGCAGGACGTAGAAGCCGGCGGCGGCGGCGAGCAGCACGGTGACCACGACCAGTACGGCGGTGGTCATCCTGCCCAGTCTGCGGGAGGAGTAGACCAGCAGCAGCGAGGAGACGCCCAGCCCTAGCGTGCTGAACAGCAGCGGGTTGGCGTAGCTCTCGTGCTCCTCGATGCGCGCGGCCAGCGGCCCGCTCGGCGAACCGCCCGCGAACATGGTGCTCAGGAACGCCTCGCCGCTCTCCTTGGCCGCGAAGGTGACGGCCGGCGCGGCGATCGCGAGCAGGACGACGGCCCAGCCGATGGAGGGCCGCACGCGGGGCACGACGCCGTACACCACCGCGCCCACGGCGAGCAGCGGGATGAAGATCACGGCGGTATGGATGATGAGGGGGTGGGCGGGCAGTCCGAGAATCTGGTCGAACATCACATGGCTCCTGTCAGTGGTTCGTCCCCATATACGGATCCGGCCGGCGCGTGGTTCCGGCCGGGCCGGCGGCACGGTCCCCCTCCACCGCCTCCCCATGATCCCGGAACCGGCGTCAAGTCGCCATAAGAAGTTCCGCACGGCAACTTTCCTCGCGGCAACCAGGCTGGACCGCCCGGCAAAGGACGATCCACCAGGCGATGCGAACTGGGCGTTTTATACGGGCTCGACGTAAAGGCCGGTACGATTCCCGAGCACATCAAGTCATCTATCGGCAAATGGAAGGCATACCGTGACCGACGTGGATCGCCAGACCCAGCTGGCACGGGAGCACCGCGAGCGGCAGGAACAGCGCAGCAAGGACACCGGCAACTCCAGGCGGAACACGGTCATCGGCGCCCTCCTGGGGGTGGTGCTCGTGGCCGGCGGCGTCATCGCCGCCGTGACACTCATGGGGAACGACGACTCCAAGGCGCCCGACGCGGCCGCGCCCGCCGACTCGGCCTCCGCCTCGGCCTCCGCGTCGCCCGGGGCCTCCGTCCCGGCCGCGGTGCCCAGCACCGGCGCCAGCGCCAACCCGGCCGCCGCCACCTGCGAATACCGCAAGGACGACTCGGGAGCGCCGGCGAAGAAGGTGGGCACGCCGCCGGCGAAGCCCGACACACGGGGCAAGAACATGGTGATCACCACCAACCAGGGGACGATCGTCATCCAGCTCGCCACCGCGCAGACGCCGTGCACCGTGAACTCCTTCGAGTTCCTCGCGAAGAAGAACTTCTTCGACAACACGCGCTGCCACCGTCTGGCGACCCCGGATACCGTGGGCCTCGGCATGCTGCAGTGCGGCGACCCGCTGGCCAAGGGCGACGCCAAGCACGCGACCGACGGCACCGGCGGCCCGGGCTACCTGTTCGCCGACGAGAACCTCGGCGGCATCCCGCTCGGCAGGGGCACGGTGGCGATGGCGCAGGCCTCGGAGGACGCCAACTCCAACGGCAGCCAGTTCTTCATCTCCTTCTCGGACGAGAACACCCAGCTGACCTCCTCGGGCGCCGCGTTCACGCCGTTCGGGGTCGTCACCAAGGGCATGGACGTCATCGACAAGATCGCCAAGGGCGGCATCATCCCCTTCAACGGCGACCCCCTCGCCGACGTGCGGGGCGAGGGCTCCAACGCCCCCAAGCTCCCGGTGGTCATCAAGGACCTGCGGATCACCCGCTAGCCGGCGGGCACCTGTCAGCACAGCGGAGCCCCGGCGCGCCACGCGCGCCGGGGCTCTCTTGCGTCTCAGCGGACCGGCGTCTCAGCGGACCGCGGCGGCGGTCACCCGGTGGCCTTGCGCGCCTCCGTGGCGGCCCCAGGGGCCCGTCCGGCGTCCACCCCGGCCTCCTTGCGCTGCTCGGGGGTGATGGGCGTCGGAGCGGCCGTCAGCGGGTCGAAGCCGGAGGCGGTCTTCGGGAAGGCGATGACGTCGCGGATGGAGTCGCCGCCCGCCAGCAGCATGCAGATGCGGTCCCAGCCGTAGGCGATGCCGCCGTGCGGCGGCGGGCCGTACTTGAACGCCTCCAGCAGGAAGCCGAACTTGCTCTCGGCCTCCTCCTTGGAGATGCCGAGCACCTCGAAGACCCGCTGCTGCATCTCGGCCCGGTGGATACGGATCGAACCGCCGCCGATCTCCATGCCGTTGCACACCATGTCGTAGGCGTAGGCCAGAGCCTCGCCGGGACGCTCGTGGAAGGTGTCGGCGAACTCGGGCTTGGGGCCGGTGAACGGGTGGTGCACGGCCGTCCAGCCGGTCTGGCGGCCCACCTCGTCCACCACCGGCTCGAACATCGGCGCGTCGACGACCCACAGGAAGCTCCACAGCGACTCGTCGATCAGGCCGCAGCGCCGGCCGATCTCCAGGCGGGCGGCGCCCAGCAGGTCGCGCGAGGGGCCGCGCGGGCCGGCGGCGAAGAACACCGCGTCGCCCTCCGAGGCGCCGACGGCCTCGGCCAGCCCGGCGCGCTCGCCGTCGGTGAGGTTCTTGGCGACCGGGCCGCCGAGCTCGCCGCCGGCCTGGACCAGCACGTACGCGAGGCCCCTGGCGCCGCGGGCCTTGGCCCAGTCCTGCCAGGCGTCCAGCTCCTTGCGGGTCTGTGAGGCGCCGCCGGGCATGACGACCGCGCCGACGTAGGGCGCCTGGAAGACCCGGAAGGTGGTGTCGGCGAAGTAGCCGGTCATGTCGACCAGCTCGCAGCCGAACCGCAGGTCGGGCTTGTCGGAGCCGTAGCGGGCCATGGCGTCGGCGTAGGTCATGCGGGGAAGCGGGGTGGGCAGCTCGTAGCCCACCGTCTCCTTCCAGATGCGCCCGATCAGCGCCTCGCCCAGGGCGATGACGTCGTCCTGGTCCACGAAGGACATCTCGACGTCGATCTGGGTGAACTCCGGCTGGCGGTCGGCGCGCAGATCCTCGTCGCGGAAGCAGCGGGCGAGCTGGTAGTAGCGCTCCAGGCCGCCCACCATGAGCAGCTGCTTGAACAGCTGGGGCGACTGCGGCAGCGCGTACCAGTTGCCCGGCTGCAGCCGCACCGGCACCAGGAAGTCGCGGGCGCCTTCGGGGGTGGACCGCGTGAGGTCGGGGGTCTCGACGTACAGGAAGCCGTGCTCGCGCATGACCTCGTGGGCCAGGTAGGTGGCGGTGGAGCGGATGCGCAGGGCGTTGCCGACCTGCTGGCGGCGCATGTCCAGATAGCGGTACTTCAGCCGCGCCTCCTCGGAGACGCCGGTGCCGCCCTCGATCGGGAACGGCAGCGGCGCGGACTCGCTGAGCACCTCGACCTCCGAGGCCACGACCTCGATCTCGCCGGTGGGCAGGTCGGGGTTCTCGTTGCCCTCGGGCCGGGCGCGGACCTCTCCGACGATCCTGACGCAGTACTCCGAGCGGAGGTCGTGCGCGTGGTCCTCCTCGCGGAAGACCACCTGCGCCGAACCGGACGCGTCGCGCAGGTCGATGAAGACGACGCCGCCATGGTCGCGGCGGCGCGCCACCCAGCCGGCCAGCGTGACCTGTCGGCCGGCGTGTTCTCTGCGCAGCGATCCGGCGGTGTGCGTGCGGATCATTTGGTCAGTTTCTCCTTCAGAGTCGAGACGATCTCGGCGAGTGGCACGGCGGTCTGTTCGCCGCTCGCCAGGTCCTTCACCTGCGCGGACCCGGCGGCGATGTCGCGCTCGCCGAGGATCACCGCGTACGTGGCCCCGGAGCGGTCGGCGCCCTTCATCGCGCCTTTGAGCCCCTTGCCGTCGAAGGCCATGTCGGCGGACACGCCGGCGGCGCGAAGCGCGTTGACGAGGGTGAACATCCGCCGCGCGGCCTCCTCGCCGAGCGGCACGCCGTACACCGCGACGCGGGCGGGCGCCCGCTGGGCCAGGCCCTCGGCCTCGACGGCCATGATGATGCGGTCGACGCCCACGGCGAAGCCGATGCCCGGCAGCGCCGGCCCGCCGATGTCCTCCGACAGCCCGTCGTAGCGGCCGCCGCCGCCGATGCCCGACTGGGCGCCGAGCAGCGGGTGGTCGAACTCGTAGGTCGTGCGGGTGTAGTAGTCGAGGCCGCGTACCAGCCGGGGGGTGTCCTCCCAGGGGACCCCGAGGTCCTCCAGCAGGGAGCGCACGCGGTCGTGGTGGGCCTTGCAGGACGCGCACAGGTGGTCGGTGATCAGCGGCGCGTTCTCGACCTGCGCCCGCACCTCGGGGCGCTTGTCGTCCAGCACCCGCAGCGGGTTGACCTCGATGCGGGCCCGGGTGGCCTCGTCCAGGTCGAGCCCGCGCAGGAAGTCCTGCAGGGCTGCGCGGTAGGCCGGGCGGCACTGCTTGCAGCCCAGAGTGTTGAGCAGCAGCCGCACCCGCGTCAGGCCGAGGGCCTGGTAGCCGGCCCAGGCCAGGGCGATGGTCTCGGCGTCGACCGCCGGGTCCTCGGTGCCGATGGCCTCGACGTCGAACTGCTGGAGCTGGCGGTAGCGGCCCGCCTGCGGGCGCTCGTAGCGGAAGGCCGGGCCGGTGGTCCACAGCTTGACCGGGAGCTGGCCGGTGTGCAGGCCGTGCTCCAGAGTGGAGCGCATCACCCCGGCGGTGAACTCCGGCCGCAGCGTCACCGACCGGCCGCCCCGGTCGGCGAAGGTGTACATCTCTTTGGTCACGACGTCGGTCGACTCGCCGACGCCGCGGGCGAACAGCTCGGTGTCCTCGAAGACCGGCACCTCGATGTAGGAGTAGCCGGCGTTCTCGGCCGCCGTGGAGAAGGCGTCGCGGACCGCGAGGAAGATCGCGGAACGCGGCGGCAGATATTCTGGTACGCCCTTGGGCGCCTGAAAGCTCATCTACAGTCCCCTGGTTGGGCCCGCGAACGGCGCCGCCTCGGCGAGGTACGGGTTCGTCGCGCGTTCGCGGCCGATCGTCGTCTGTGGTCCGTGACCGGGCAGCACCGTCGTGTCGTCCGGAAGCGTCAGGCAGACGCTCCCCAGACTGCGCAAGATGGTCGGGTAGTCACCGCCCGGGAGGTCGCTGCGCCCGATGGAGCCGGCGAACAGCAGGTCCCCGGAGAACATCACACGCTCTCCTGGAAGCCTGAACGTCACCGACCCCCTGGTATGCCCGGGCGCGTGGTCGACGGTGATGGCCATGCCGGCGATGTCGAGCACCGCGCCGTCCGACAGCTCGCGCACGTCGTCCGGCTCGGTGAAGCTCAGCCCGCCGAAGAGCTGCTGACGGGTCATGAGCGACAGGCCCTTGCCGGGGTCGCTCAGCAGATCACGATCTTCGGGGTGGATCCAGGCGGGCACGTCCCTCGCTCCGCAGACCGGCGCGACCGACCACATGTGGTCGATGTGACCGTGCGTCAAAAGCACGGCGACCGGCTTGAGCCGGTGCTCGCGCAGCATGTCGTCCAGGCCCCGGACGGCGTCCTGACCTGGGTCGACGATCACGCACTCCTCGCCGGCGGCGGGCGCGACCACGTAGCAGTTGGCCTGCAGGGAGCCTGCGGGAAAGCCGTCGATGAGCACGGAAGCGGTCCTCGGTGTGATCGATCTCGTCAAGGAAAGCGGATGGGAATGTAACCGAAGGGTACCGGTGCGGGTCGCCGGGCTGCGAACCATGACCCGTGGGCCGATACGATTCGCCCACTCCATAAAGGTGGCGGTCGTCCAGTGAGGCGACCAAACACGACCAACTCGGACAGTCGGGAGGACACAGCGGTGGCGACCGGCAAGGACCGTCAAAAGCAGCTGGCACGAGAGCATTACGAACGGCAGATACGCCGGCGCGCCGAGCGGCAGGCCCAGCAGAAGAAGGTGGCGGTCGTCGCCACCACCGTGGGTGTCCTGGTGGTGGTCGGCGGCATCTTCACGGCCGTGGCGGTGGTCGGGGGCGGCGACGCCAAGACCCAGGCCGCGGCGGCGACGCCCTCGGCCCCCGCCTCCGCCTCCGCCGCCCCCTCGGCGGCGGCGGGACCCAAGCCGTACGACGCGGCCACCGGCACCTGTGACTACGTCGCCGACGCCAACGGCGGCCCGGCCAAGAACGTCGGCATGCCGCCCGCGAAGCCGGACAAGAACGCCAAGACGATGACCCTGGAGACCAACCACGGCGACATCGTGGTGGCCCTGGACACCGCCAAGGCGCCCTGCACGGTCAACTCCATGGCGTTCCTGGCCAAGAAGAAGTTCTTCGACGGCTCCAAGTGCCACCGCCTGGGCCCGGCGAACTTCCCGATGCTGCAGTGCGGCGACCCGCTGGCCAAGGCGGACGGCAAGAGCCAGACCGACGGCCAGGGCGGGCCGGGCTACCGGCTGGCCGAGGAGAACCTCTCGGGCGCCAAGTACACCCGCGGCGTGGTCGCCATGGCCAAGAGCCAGGCGCCCGGCACCACGGGCAGCCAGTTCTTCATCATCTTCGGCGACCTGCAGCTCCCCGCGGAGTACACACCATTCGGTACCGTCACAAAGGGGATCGAAATCCTCGACGATGTCAGCAAGAAGGGCGTCCTGCCCGGAGGCATGGGCGACGGCTCCGGGGCTCCGAAGGACCCGGTCGACATCAAACACGTGACAATCTCTGGCAAGAGCTGACGTAATACAACCAAGGACGCGTGGCGTCCTGGAGGCTGATTCGAGTGCGGGAGGACACGGTGAGCACCGACCCGTGGGGCCGGGTAGACGACGACGGCACCGTCTACGTTCGTACGGCCGAGGGAGAACGGGCCGTCGGGTCCTGGCAGGCCGGTGAACCGGAAGAGGCCCTGGCCTACTTCCATCGCAAGTACGACGAGCTGGCGACCCAGGTTGAACTGCTGGAACAGCGGCTTCGCGGCACCGACCTGCCACCTGCCCAGGCGGAGGCGACGATCGTCAAGCTGCGCGAGTCGATCACCGAGGCGCACGCGGTCGGTGACCTCGGCGCGCTGGAGGACCGCCTGGCGGCGCTCAGCGAGCTGGTCGGCAAGCGCCGCGAGGAGGTCAAGGCCGCCCGCGACCAGGCGCGCGCCCAGTCACGGGAGATCAAGGAACGCATCGTCGCCGAGGCCGAGCGCATCGCCGAGGACACCACCCACTGGAAGTCCGGCGGCGAGCGGCTGCGCCAGCTGGTCGAGGAGTGGAAGACCGCCGAGCGCATCGACCGCGTGACCGAGGCGGCCCTGTGGAAGCGGCTGTCGGCCGCCCGCACGGCGTTCGCCAAGCGGCGCAAGTCCTACTTCGCCGGACTGGACGAGCAGCGCGAGTCGGTGCGCAGCATCAAGGAGCGCATCGTCGCCGAGGCCGAGCAGCTCGCCACCTCCACCGACTGGGGTGACACCGCCTCGGCCTACCGCGAGCTCATGCGGCAGTGGAAGAACGCCGGGCGGGCATCGCGCGAGGCCGAGGACGAGCTGTGGGGCCGCTTCAAGGGGGCCCAGGACCAGTTCTTCCAGGCCCGTTCCGCGGTGTTCGCCGAGCGCGACGCCTCCCTGCGGGAGAACGCCGAGGCCAAGGAGCGCATCCTGGCCGACGCCGAGCGGATCCTGCCGGTGACCGACGCCCGGTCCGCGCGCGCCGCGCTGCGCGGCGTGCTGGAGCGCTGGGAGGCCGTCGGGCCGGTGCCCCGGGAGTCCAGGGACAAGCTCGAAGGCGGGCTGCGCCGCATCGACGAGGCCGTCCGCAAGGCCGAGGAGACCGAGTGGAAGCGGTCCAACCCCGAGGCCCGCGCCCGGGCGCAGAACACCGTCGACCAGCTCCGCAAGTCCATCGAGCAGCTCGAGGGGCGCCTGGCCAAGGCGAGCGCCGCGGGCAAGGACAAGGACGTCAAGGAGGCCGAGGAGGCCATCGCCGCCCGCCGTTCCTGGCTGGAGGAGGCCGAGCGCACGCTCGCCGAGTTCTCCTGACCCGCGGCCCGGGAAGCCGTCCATCGGGGGGACGGTCCCGGGCGGACGGGACCGGCGGTCGCGCGGATGAGCGGCCTCCACGTCCTCCGCATCTTCCACGGCTTCCACGGCCCCCAGGACGACATCGGGCGCGGTGCACGTGATCGCGGGCGGGTCACCCGGGCGGCCCCGGGCGCGGCGCACGTGACTCGCGGGCCGGTCACCGCGGCGGCTCTCAGGACGACCGCGGGCGCGCGGGACCAGCGACCGTCCCCGCGGGCAGGCCACGCCGCCGGGACGGAACCGGTCAGTTGGTGACGCGGTAGACGTCGTAGACGCCCTGGATGTTGCGCACGGCCTTCAGCACGTGGCCGAGGTGCTTGGGGTCGCCCATCTCGAAGGTGAACTTGCTGACCGCCGTGCGGTCACGGGAGGTCGTCACCGACGCCGACAGGATGTTGACGTGCTGGTCGGACAGCGTGCGGGTGACGTCCGACAGCAGGCGCGGCCGGTCCAGGGCCTCCACCTGGATCGCCACCAGGAACACCGAGTCGTCGCCGGGCGACCAGCTCACCTCGACCAGCCGGTCGGGCTCGGAGCGCAGCTGCTCGATGTTGGGGCAGTTGGTGCGGTGGACCGACACCCCGTGCCCCCGGGTCACGAAGCCCACGATCTCGTCGCCGGGCACCGGCGTGCAGCAGCGCGAAAGCCGCACCCAGACGTCGGAGTCGCCCGCCACGATCACTCCGGCGTTGGTGCCGGTGCGCGGGCGGCCGCGCATCTTGGTCGGGACGGCCGCCTCGGCGATGTCCTCCTCGGCGGCGTCCACTCCCCCGAGGGACTGGACGAGCTTCTCGACCACCGACTGAGCGCCTGTGTGGCCCTCTCCGACCGCCGCGTACAGCGCCGAGACATCGGGGTAGCGAAGGTCCCTGGCGAGGGCCAGGAGCGTCTCTCCGGACATCAGGCGCTGCAATGGGAGGCCCTGCTTGCGCATCGCCCGCCCGATGGCCTCCTTGCCCGCCTCGATCGCCGTCTCGCGGCGCTCCTTGGAGAACCACTGGCGGATCTTGTTGCGCGCCCGGCCGCTCTTGACGAACTTCAGCCAGTCGCGGGACGGGCCGGCGTCGGGCGACTTGGAGGTGAAGATCTCGACGGCGTCGCCGTTGCTCAGCCGCGACTCCAGCGGCACCAGGCGGCCGTTCACCCGGGCGCCGATGCACCGGTGGCCCACCTCGGTGTGCACGGCGTAGGCGAAGTCGACCGGCGTCGCCCCCTCGGGCAGCGCGATGACCTGGCCGCGGGGGGTGAAGACGAAGACCTCCGACACCGACAGGTCGAACCGCAGCGACTCCAGGAACTCGCCCGGGTCGGAGGTCTCCTTCTGCCAGTCGAGGAGCTGGCGCAGCCAGGCCATGTCGCCGGCCTGCTTCACCCGCGCCCCTGCCGCGCCGGCGGCGCCTATCTCCTCTTTGTACTTCCAGTGGGCGGCCACGCCGTACTCGGCGCGGTGGTGCATCGCGCGGGTGCGGATCTGCAGCTCGACCGGCTTGCCCTCGGGCCCGATGACCGTCGTGTGCAGCGACTGGTACATGTTGAACTTGGGCATCGCGATGTAGTCCTTGAACCGGCCGGGCACCGGGTTCCACCGAGCGTGGATCGTTCCTAGCGCCGCGTAGCAGTCGCGCACGGTGTCGACCAGCACGCGGATGCCCACCAGGTCGTAGATGTCGTCGAACGCGACCTCGCGCGCGATCATCTTCTGGTAGATCGAGTAGTAGTGCTTGGGCCTGCCCTTGACCGTCGCGCGGATCTTGGCCTCGCGCAGGTCGGCCGAGACCTTCTCGATGACCTCCTGCAGGAACAGGTCGCGGCGCGGCGCGCGCTCGGACACCATGCGGGCGATCTCGTCGTACCGCTTGGGGTAGAGCATGCCGAAGGCGAGATCCTCCAGCTCCCACTTGATGGTGTTCATGCCGAGACGGTGGGCCAGCGGCGCGAAGATCTCGAGCGTCTCGCGGGCCTTCTGCTCCTGCTTGTGGCGGGGCAGGTAGCGCAGGGTGCGCATGTTGTGCAGGCGGTCGGCGAGCTTGATGACCAGCACCCGGATGTCGCGGGACATCGCCACGACCATCTTGCGCACGGTCTCGGCCTGCGCGGCGTCGCCGAACTTGACCTTGTCGAGCTTGGTGACCCCGTCGACCAGCAGCGCGATGCTCTCGCCGAAGTCGGCGCTCAGCTCGTCCAGCCCGTAGGCGGTGTCCTCCACGGTGTCGTGGAGCAGCGCCGCGCACAGGGTCTCGTCGTCGGTGCCGAGTTCGGCGAGGATCGTCGCCACCGCCAGCGGGTGGGTGATGTAAGGATCGCCGCTCTTACGCTTCTGATCACGGTGGTGGTAGGCGGCGACGTCGTAGGCGCGCTCGATCACGCGCAGATCCGCCTTGGGATGCGTGGCGCGGACCGTCTTGAACAGCGGTTCCAGGACCGGATTCATCGCGCCACCCCATTGCCCCCCGAACCGGGAAAGCCTGCGGCGTGCGGCAGGCGCCGGCTTGTCGTCGGTGCCTGCGGACGTGGCTAAACCCGTATCGTCCGCGGGCGCGGAAACCGGCTCAGGCGTGTCGGTCACTTCGGGCAAGGCCACATCACGGGGCACTCAGACTCCTCACGTCGAGTCCAGATCCTCCAGTGTATCCACGCTGGAGAACGCCGACCTCGCGGAGGAGCCGATCAGACCACCACCAGGGCGCGCAGGTCGACGTCGGGAAGACGGTCGCGCCCCTTGAGGAAGGCGAGTTCCATCAGCACGGACACGCCGACGACCTGCGCGCCGGCCCGGCTGACCAGCTCCACCGCGGCCCGGGCGGTGCCGCCCGTGGCCAGCACGTCATCGACGATGAGCACGCGCTCGCCCGGGGAGAAGGCGTCGCGGTGCACCTCGATGACGGCGGAGCCGTACTCCAGATCGTAGGACGCTTCCAGCGCCTCGGCAGGCAGTTTGCCCTTTTTTCGGACCGGCACAAACCCGGCTCCCGCGCGGTAGGCCACCGGGGCGGCCACGATGAAGCCGCGGGCCTCGATGCCGACGACCTTGTCCACCGCGAGGCCGTCGGCCAGCGCGTCGACCACCGAGGAGAAGGCCCCGTGGTCGCCGAGCAGCGGCGTGATGTCCTTGAACATCACCCCCGGCCGGGGGTAGTCGGGCACGTCCCTGATGCGGTCGAGGATCGTCGTGGTGAGGTCGCTCATAGGGGGTCCTTTCCGGCGGCGGTGCGGCGCCCAGCGATCCTAGGGGACCGCCCGGTGGCAGCAGGCGAGCGCCCCCGTGGCGGCGAGCTCACGGGGGCGCTGAGGGACGTGCGGGTGCGGGGCTAGCGCTTCTTGCGCTTGCCCGTGGCCACCGACCCGTTCGCCGAGCCGGAGGTGGAGGCGGCGGCGGGTTCCTTGCCCTTGGCCTTGCCCGGGGACGCGGCGTCCTTGGAGGCGGCGACCCGGTTGGCGTGGACCCGCTTGGCGATCGCCAGGTACTTCGGCTCGCGCTCCTTGAGGTTGGCCAGCAGCGGCGTCGCCACGCACAGCGAGGAGTACGTACCGACGATCATGCCGACGAACAGGGCCAGCGACAGGTCCTTCAGCGTGCCCGCGCCGAACAGCGTGGTGCCGATGAACAGGATCGCGGCGACCGGCAGGATGGCCACCAGCGAGGTGTTCAGCGAGCGGATCAGCGTGTGGTTGAGCGCGTTGTTGGCGGCCTCGGTGTAGGTCATCTTGGCGGTCGTGCCGAGCTTGGCGGTGACCTCCTTGATCATGTCGAACACGACGACGGCGTCGTAGAGCGAGTAACCGAGGATGGTCAGGAAGCCCAGCATGGTCGCCGGAGTGACCTCGAAGCCCGACCAGGCGTAGATGCCGGCCGTGATGACCAGGTCGTGGATGAGCGCGACCACCGCGGCCAGCGCCATCTTCCACTCGAAGGCCAGCGTGAGGTACAGGATGATCGCGATCATGAACACGATCAGGCCGATGATGGCCTTGTTGAGGACCTCACCGCCCCAGGTGGCGCCGATGATCTGCTTGGAGATCTGGTTGTCGGGCACGCCGTACTTGGCGGAGATGGCGTCGGCGACCTTCGTCACGCCCTGTTCCGGCAGGCTCTGGGTGGTGACCCGCCAGCGCGTGCCGGCCTCCTGCACGATCACCTGGTGACCGCCGACCGCCTCGACGGTGTCGCGGACGTCGGCGATGGAGGACGCGGCCGGCTTGTCGAAGCTGAAGACCGAACCGCCCCGGAACTCGATGCCCAGGTTGAGCCCCTGGATGACCAGCCCGAGGATGGAGATCAGCAGCAGGACCCCCGACAGCGTCGCCCAGAGCTTGTACCTGCCGACGAAGTCGACGTTGACCTCGCCGCGGTACAGACGGCGCCCGAGCGCCCCGATGGCAGACATCAGCCCTCCTGCGGAACGGTCGTGCGAGCGGCCGGCGCCTCGCGGCTCATGCGCTCGGCGTCGAGGCCCGACAGCTTGTGCCCCTTGGCGAAGAACGGGAGCTTGGCCAGCAGGGCGACGAACGGCTTGGTGAACAGGAACACCACCGCGATGTCGATCAGGGTGGTCAGGCCCATCGCGAAGGCGAACCCGGCCACGCCGCCGACCGCGAGGAAGTACAGCACCACGGCGGCGATGAACATGACCGCGTCGGCGATCAGGATGGTGCGCCGGGCGCGGGCCCAGGCGACCTCGACGGCGACCCGCAGCGACCGCCTGCCCTCCTTCATCTCGTCTCGCATGCGTTCGAAGTAGACGATGAAGGAGTCGGCGGTGATGCCGATCGACACGATGAGGCCGATGATGTGCGGCAGCGAGAGCCGGAAGTTGGCGTTGTGGCCCAGGATGACCACCGTGCTGTAGGTCAGGATGGTCGCCACCACGAGGCTGGCCACCGCGACCAGGCCGAGGCCCCGGTAGTACAGCAGGCAGTAGAAGACCACGAGGACCAGGCCGATGGCGCCGGCGAGCAGGCCGCCCCTGAGCTGGTCGGCCCCGAGCGTGCCGGAGACCTCCTCGATCGAGCTCTGCTTGAACTTCAGCGGCAGCGCGCCGTACTTGAGCTGGTTGGCCAGGTCGGTGGCGGACTTCTGGGTGAAGCTGCCGGAGATGCGGGCCTGGCCGCCGGGAATGGGCTCCTCGATGACGGGAGCCGAGATGACCAGGCCGTCCAGCACCATGGCGAGCTGGTTGCGCGGCTGCGGCGCGCTGGTGATCTGACCGGTGGTCTTGGCGAACTCGCTGGCACCCTTGCTCTTGAAGGTGACCTGGACGATCCACTCGCCGGTGGTGGAGTCGACGCCGGAGGTGGCACCGGACACCTCGGTGCCCTTGACGGCGGCCTTCTCCAGGATGTACCTGGCGTCGCCGTCCTTGCTGCACGCCGCGAGCTGCTTGTCCGGGTTGTCCTGGACGCCCTGGCCTCGGTCCTTCTTGGTGCAGTCGATCTTCTTGAACTGCTCGGCCACGGCCGGGTCGACGCCGGTGAGGTCCACGCCCGCCATCGGGTCGTCGGAGGGCTGCGCGGTCGGCTGGCCCGAGGGGGCCGAGGCGCTCGGCGCCGGAGTGGCCTTGGCGCTCTTGTCGGCCTTGCCGGACCCCGAGGCCGAAGTGGACGGCGCCGGGGTCGGGGCGGTCAGCGCCGACGACAGGGCGCGGCCCGCGGGCGTCGCGCTGGTCGCGGGCTTGGCCGTGGCGGCGGGCTTGGCGGTCGATGACGGCTGGCCGCTCGCGCCCGGCTTCGGAGTGCCGGTGCCCGAGGGCGCGGGCGTCGCGGGCGTGGTCGGCAGCGGGCTCGGGGCGATGACCGCCGGGGCCACCGCGAGCACTTGACGGAAGCGGAGCTCGGCCGTGGTGCCCAAGCGCCCGACGACCTCCTTCTGCCCGGCGCCGGGAACCGAGATGACGATGTTGTCACCCGATTTGGCGACCTCGGCATCGGAGATGCCCGTACCGTTCACCCGGTCGCGGAGGATGTTGACGGCCAGGTCGAGGCTCTCCTGGGAGGGAGCCGCACCTGCCTCCGTGACCGGAGACAGCGTCACCGTGGTGCCGCCGGCGAGGTCGAGGCCGAACTTGGGCACGAAGGCCTTCTGCAGTGCCATCACCCCGCCCATGGCGAGGATGAGCACCAAGAGGGCCAGGAGCACGCGTCCCGGCCTGCTCTGGCTACTGGTCGATGGGGCCACTGGTGGTCGATTCTTTCGTCAAGGGGTTTGCGGTGAGCCTACTCAGGACTTCTTGTCGCTCGGACCTTCGTCTCCGCGGATCTCCGGTGCGTCGGCCGGCTTGACGTCGGTGACGGGTTCCGGCTCGACGATTCCATTGTCCACCGTCTCCTCCTCGACCGGGACGAGCACGCGGCCGATGGCCGCCTTCGTCCAGCGGGTCTCGACGCCGGGCGCGACCTCGAGGATCACGTCGTCGTCCTCGACGGCGATGACGGTGCCGAACAGGCCGGTCGTGGTCATCACACGGGTGCCCGGCGTCACACTGCTCTGCATCTGCGCCTGCTCCTGCGCCCGCTTACGCTGCGGGCGGATGAGCAGGAAATAGAACACCACGACCAGCAAGATCAGTGGCACGAACGATCCAAGGCCCTGCACGGGGCTTCCTTCCGGTTAAGAATTGACCGGCCTGGCGCCGGCGGTCTGGCGGCGATCGGCACGGCCACACACTGATCGCGTCAGCGTACACAGCCAGCCAAGCCACGGAGTTTAGGCGAGCTTGTCAAAGCCCGGCAACGAACCCACGCTCTTGCAGGCGGGAAAGTTCCCGTTGTCACCGATCTGTGACCGGCGGATACGACCGGCTTGAAACTTTCAGTGCCCGCGGCGCCCTGCTGCGGCGGCATCCCCGAACAGCCCGAATGATCCGGCGTATCCCCCCAAACATGTGCACAGCTCGCAGGCAGCACCGCGACCTCTGTCAACCTCCCAGTCAGAACGCGCGCGGGCCGTCACCTGCCACCGCCCCACACCGGGCGCCCGAGGCCGGCGTCCCCCGGCTCGGCCCTGCCTCGCTCAGGAGGCACCGGGGTCCTCGAACAGGACCGGCTGGGCCGCCGCGCCGAAGGCGTCCGGCGGGGGGACCATGCCGAGGTGCGTCCAGGCCGCGGCCGTGGCCACCCGGCCGCGCGGCGTGCGCGCGATCAGGCCCTGGCGCACCAGGAACGGCTCGGCGACGACCTCGACCGTCTCGGGCTCCTCCCCCACCGCCACGGCCAGCGTCGACAGCCCCACCGGACCGCCGCCGAACTTGCGCAGCAGCGCGCCCAGGACGGCGCGGTCGAGCCGGTCGAGCCCTTCGGCGTCCACCTCGTACAGGTTCAGCGCGGCCGAGGCGGTGTCCCTGGTGATCACGCCGTCGGCGCGGACCTCGGCGAAGTCGCGCACCCGCCGCAGCAGGCGGTTGGCGATGCGGGGCGTGCCCCTGGACCTGCGGGCGATCTCGTGCGCGCCCTCGTCGGGGAGCTCCAGCCCGAGCAGCCGCGCCGAACGGCGCAGCACCTGTTCGAGCTCGGCCACGTCGTAGAAGTCCATGTGGGCGACGAAGCCGAACCGGTCGCGCAGCGGAGCGGGCAGCAGCCCGGCGCGGGTCGTGGCCCCGACCAGGGTGAAGGGGGCGATCTCCAGCGGGATCGCCGTGGCCCCCGGGCCCTTGCCGACGACGATGTCGACCCGGAAGTCCTCCATGGCGAGGTAGAGCATCTCCTCGGCGGGGCGGGCCATGCGGTGGATCTCGTCGATGAACAGCACCTCGCCCTCGGACAAGGTGGACAGGATCGCCGCGAGGTCCCCCGCGCGCTCCAGGGCGGGGCCGGAGGTCAGCCGCAGGGGCATGCCCAGCTCGGCCGCGATGATCATGGCGAGGGTGGTCTTGCCGAGCCCCGGCGAACCGCTCATCAGGACGTGGTCGGGCGGCCGGCTTCGGCGCAGCGCGCTCTCGAGCACCAGCGACAGCTGCTCGCGCACCCGGCCCTGGCCGATGAACTCGCCGAGGCGCTTGGGGCGCAGCGCCGACTCGACGGCCTGCTCGTCGCCCTCGGCGTCGGGGGACACCAGGTCACGCTCAAGGCTCACCGCAGGGCCTCCGTCACATGAGTAGGGCTCACCGGCAGCGCCTCCGCCACAGGGTCACGGCTCACGCGGCGGGGCCCGCCCGCGAGGTCGATGCTCGCCGCCACGGGCCGGGACGTCCAACCCCCGGCGGGCGCGCCGGCGCCGCCGATCGCCTGGACGGCGCTCATCGCACGCTCAGGGCCCGCAGGGCGGCCTTCAGCAGGGCGGCGACCGCGGGGGTGCGCCCGGCGGCCAGCTCGGCGTCGGCCTCGGGGGACACGATGGAGATCGCCTCGTCGGCGTCCTTGGCGGAGTAGCCCAGCCCGACCAGGCCGGCGTGCACCTGCTCGCGCCAGGCGGGCTTGCTCGCCTTGCCGTTCAGCGCCGCGGCGACGGCCGCGTCCGGGGTGCCGAGCTTGTCCTTCAGCTCCAGGATGATGCGCTGCGCCCCCTTCTGGCCGATGCCGGGGACCATGGTGAGCGCCTTGACGTCGGCCCCGGCCACCGCGACCCGCAGGGCGTTCGGCGCGTGGACGGCGAGCATGGCCAGGGCGAGACGCGGGCCGACCCCCGAGGCGGTCTGGAGCATCTCGAACACCACGCGCTCGTCGTCGGAGCCGAAGCCGTAAAGAGTGAGCGACTCCTCGCGGACCACCAGCGAGGTGGCCAGGCGGGCCTGCTCGCCCACCCGCAGCCCCGCCAGCGTGCCGGGAGTGCAGTGGACCAGGACGCCGACGCCGCCCACCTCGACCACCGCGGAGTCGGGGGCGAGCGCGGCGACGCGGCCGGACACCGAAGCGATCACTGGCCGGCTCCTTTCGCGGGAAGGCCGGAGGGCGGCGCCGCGGCGGGCCTGGCGCCGCGCGCGCCCGCCGACGGCGGGCGCGTGCCGGTGGATCTGGCCTTGGCGAGGGCGTCGGCGAGGCGGTTCTGGGCGCCGCCGCGCCAGATGTGGCAGATGGCCAGGGCCAGCGCGTCGGCGGCGTCGGCGGGCTTGGGCATGGCGTCGAGCCGGAGCAGCCGGGTGACCATGGTGCCGACCTGCGCCTTGTCGGCGTTGCCGAACCCGGTGATGGCGGCCTTGACCTCGGAGGGGGTGTGCAGGGCGACCGGCAGCCCCCGGCGGGCGGCGCAGACGATCGCCACGGCGGAGGCCTGGGCCGTGCCCATGACCGTGCGCAGGTTGCTCTGGCTGAAGACCCGCTCGACCGCGACGGCGTCCGGCTTGATCTCGTCCAGCCAGCGTTCGATCTCGGCCTCGATGGCCACCAGGCGCTCGCCGATGCCCTCGTCGGCCGGGGTGCGCGCGACGCCGACCTTGACCAGCGACAGCGGGGCGCCTGCCCGCCCCTCGACGGCGCCGAGACCGCATCGGGTCAGCCCGGGATCGACCCCCAGCACCCGCAGCTCAGGCAGCCGCACCCGCACGCCTCCAACCTCGCCGAACACCTGTTCGGAGGAACTGTACCGGCATCGGCGGCCCCGCGCACGCACCGGCCGCGCCGCCGTGTCCTAGCCCTGCACGGTGGCAGAGGCGCCGGGGCCGGGGTCAGAAGTAGTCGATCATGTAGGGCTTGGCGGCGAAGGCGGCGCCGAGGCGGTCGTCGCCGTCCGGGGTGCCGCCGGTGAGCAGCCCGGCGCGGCGCAGGGTGCTGGTGTGGACGCCCGCGAACAGGGCCGACATGCCGCCGATGGTGAGGCGGGCCACCTCGTCCCCGGCGGGGCCCTCGGCGGGAGTGGCCGTGCCGGCTCCATCGCGGACGCGCAGCCGCCAGGCGCCGGAGTTGGACGGGCGCATGCGGTCCTCGACTCGGACGACGGTGTCGAGGCCGGTCCCGGCCGGGTAGCCGCGGGCGGCGACGGCGGCCGGCAGGTCGATGAGGCGGAGCATCCAGCGGGTCTGCTCGACCGAGTCGCGCGAGCGCTCGCGCAGCAGCCACAGCATCGGGTCGTCCGGCTCGACGCTGGCCCTCACGGTGGCGGCGACCGAGGAGGCCGTGCCGACCAGGGACCACAGCGCCCTGGCCGTCGCCTCCGAGCCGGCCACCAGGTTCTCCACCTCGATGTTCCCCTGGTGCCAGCGGTAGACGACGTAGCCGTCCTCGGCGAGGTAGGCGAAGTCGTCCTCATCGGCCAGCCACCGGCGGGCGGCGGACTCCTCCCACCCCAGCGGCCCGCAGGCGCGCGTGGAGGCGTAGACGCGTGCCATCGTGGCGAGCAGCTCGGGGGCGTCGCCGGGGCCCATCCTGCGCAGCTTCACGCCGTCGCGGGCCCCGAGGGCGCGCAGCGCCTCGGTGGGGACGGTGACGCGGCTGCGCGCGCCGGCGTGCTCGTAGCCGGCGCCGCGGTACACAGGGGTGGTGGCGGGGTACAGCGCCGAGATCGCGTGGCCGAGGTCGGCGCAGCGGTCGACGGTGGCCTGGATGAGCAGGCGTCCGACGCCGCGGCCGCGGTCCTCGGGGGCGACGGTGACGCTGGCGACCCCGCCCATCGAGACGGGCCGGCCGTGCCACCACTGGTCGAAGCGGATGATCCTGCTGGTGGCGACCAGGCGCGCGCCGTCGAAGACGCCGAGGTAACGGCCGTCGCCCAGGGCGGCGGTCGCCATGGCGCGCCACTGCTCGGCGCTGCCGGGCGGAATGGGGCCGAAGGCGCGTATGCGGTTGTCGAGCACGGCGCCGAGGTCGCCGACCGTCACGTCACGAATTTCCACAACCGCCCAACCTAGGGCCCCGCCCCGACCAGGTCGAACCGTTTTCCATCCCAGTCGGCGGCCCGGCCGGACCGGCGTCAGTCGAGCTTGGCCAGCACGTCGTCGGAGACGTCGAAGTTGGCGTAGACGTTCTGGACGTCGTCGCTGTCCTCCAGGGCGTCGATGAGGCGGAAGACCTTGCGGGCCGAATCCTCGTCGAGGGGCACGCTCAGCGTCGGCATGAAGCTGCTCTCGGCGGAGTCGTAGTCGATGCCGGCGTCCTGCAGGGCCTTGCGGACCGGGACCAGGTCGCCGGCCTCGGAGACGACCTCGAAGGAGTCGCCGAGGTCGTTGACCTCCTCGGCGCCGGCGTCCAGGACGGCGACCAGCACGTCGTCCTCGCTGAGGCCGCCCTTGGGCACGATGACGACGCCCTTGCGGTTGAACATGTAGGACACCGAGCCGGGGTCGGCCATGGAGCCGCCGTTGCGGGTCATGGCGACGCGGACCTCGGAGGCCGCGCGGTTGCGGTTGTCGGTGAGGCACTCGACCAGCACCGCGACACCGCCCGGCGCGTAGCCCTCGTACATGATCGTCTGGTACTCGGCGCCGCCCGCCTCCAGGCCGCCGCCGCGCTTGCGGGCGCGCTCGATGTTGTCGACGGGCACCGAGCTCTTGCGCGCCTTCTGGATGGCGTCGTACAGCGTCGGGTTGCCGTCCGGGTCAGGACCACCGGTACGGGCCGCCACCTCGACGTTCTTGATGAGCTTCGCGAAGAGCTTGCCGCGCTTGGCGTCGATCACGGCCTTCTTGTGCTTCGTCGTCGCCCATTTGGAGTGGCCGGACATCGCCTAGAGCTCCCTCACCATCTCGACAAAATACGAATGAACCCGCGTGTCCCCGGTCAGCTCGGGATGGAAGGACGTCGCGAGCAGAGGTCCCTGCCGGACCGCGACGATCCTATCCCCAGGCTCGGCCCGTCCCAGCACCTCGACATCCGCGCCGACGGACTCGACCCACGGAGCCCGGATGAAGACGGCGCGCAGCCGACCGCGTCCCGCGAAGTCCAAGGATGCCTCAAAAGAGTCGACCTGGCGGCCGAAGGCGTTGCGACGCACGACCATGTCGATGCCGCCGAGGGTCTGCTGGCCTTCGATGCCGCCCTCGATGCGGTCGGCCAGCATGATCATCCCGGCGCAGGAGCCGTAGGTCGGCATGCCGGACTTGACGCGCATGCGCAGCGGTTCGAGCAGCTCGAACGCTTCGGCGAGCTTCCACATGGTCGTGGACTCGCCGCCCGGCAGGACCAGCGCGTCGACCGCCTCCAGCTCGGCCTGGCGGCGAACGGCCACGGCCCTGGCGCCGGAGGCCTCCAGGGCCCGGACGTGTTCACGCACGTCGCCCTGGAGGGCGAGCACGCCGATCGTCGGCGCAGAGGTCACCGGTCTTCCTCCCCGTTCGGTCCGTTGGTGGTGGCGCGGATGTCGTTCCCGACCGCCGAAGCGTACGGCCAAGCGGAACAACGTCCCAAACGGGCCCGGACTTCCCGGAGCGGGGCCGAGGCCGGCGGCCGGGTCAGGCCTGGCGGACCAGGCCGGGGATCCGGTCGGCGACGGTGAAGCCGGCGGCCACCAGGGCCGGGGCGCCGGGGGTGTTCACGTACTTGACGATCTTGAACTCGGCCCTGACCTCGGCGGGCTCCACCTTGAGCAGCAGGTAACCGCGGCGGCGCAGATGGAACCGCAGGTGGGGGTTGGTGTCCAGCAGGGCGTCTCTGGCGCGGTCGTGGTCGTGGCCGTTGCCGCCGCTGCTGACCGAGGTCACGGCCAGCTCGGTGCCGATCAGGGGCGAGTCCTCGTCGTCGTAGTCCAGGGCGAGGTCGCCGGCCCAGTGGGAGTGCACGTCACCGGTCAGCACGATGGCGTTGCGCGTGCCGGCCTCCAGCCAGCCGCGGGTGACCCTGGTGCGCGAGGCGGTGTAACCGTCCCAGGCGTCCTGCCGCACGACCCTCTCGGGACCGGGGTACTTGGTCCGCTGGCCGAAGAAGACCTGCTGGCCGATGATGTCCCACCGCGCCCTGGACTCGCGGAAGCCCTCCAGCAGCCATCGTTCCTGGGCTTTCCCGGTGATCGTGCGGCCGGGGTCGTCGGCCTTGGGGCAGTCGGCGAAGCCGGAGCCGCAGATCGGCCGGTCGCGGTACTGGCGGGTGTCGAGCAGGTGCAGGGTGGCCAGGCTTCCCCAGTGCAGGCGGCGGAACAGATGGATCGCCGCCCCCTTCGGGATCGACGCGCGGCGCAGCGGCATGTGCTCGTAGTAGGCGCGGAAGGCGGCCGCGCGCCGCGCGGCGGGCAACCGGCTCGTCCAGTTGTTGCGCACCTCGTGGTCGTCCATGATCGGCACCCAGGGCGCCGCCGCGTGGGCGGCCCGCAGGTCGGGGTCGGTCTTGTAGAGGGCGTGCCTGCGGCGGTAGTCGGCCAGGCTGGTGGCCTCGCCGCCCTCGTGGTCGCGCACATTGCCGCCGGGGCACGGCGCCTGGCCCTTGCCGTGCTCGTAGATGTAGTCACCAAGGTGCAGCACCATGTGCGGGCGCTCCTCGGCGACCCTGGTGTAGGCGGTGAAGTGCCCGTGCTGGTAGTTGGCGCAGGAGGTCACCGCGAGGGTGAGCGAGGCGGCGGGCGCTCCGGCGGGGGGCGCGGTCACCGCGCGGCCGGTCGGCGAGATGTAGGGGCCGGCCTTGAAGCGGTACCAGTAGTCACGGCCCGGCTCCAGCCCGCCGACCTCGGCGTGCACGGCGTGGGCCCATTCGCGCACGGCGTTCTCGCTGCCGCGCCGCACGACGCGGGCGCAGGCGGGGTCGGTGGCGACCTCCCAGTACACCGGCACCGGGGCCGCCGGCATGCCGCCGTACCCGTCCTCGGCGAGCGGGGCGGGCGCCAGGCGGGTCCACAGGACGAAGCCGTCGGGCGCGGGATCGCCGGAGGCGACGCCGAGCGTGAAGGGCTCGCCGTAGGGAGCGCTCAGGGGTGGCACCCCCGGCACTCCGGCTATGAGCCCCATCACGAGGAACGATCGCCTGTCGATCACATGACGATCATCAACTATGCCCAGCAAACGCCAGGTATAGCCACACCCAGGTCAGAGCGGATATTTCCGGACGATCAACGCGCCTCGGCCGCTCGGGGCGCCCGTCTCGGCCGACATGTCACGATTCCAGGCGACAAATCGCCATGTAAGTGAAACGCCGTCCCGATGGCCGCGAAAGGGCACCGGGACGGCGGGAAGATCACCAGCCGCGCATGGCCAGGCGCTCGCTGTCGGGAAGCGTGGCGACGTTGATGCCGACCATGGCCTCGCCGAGCCCGCGGGAGACCTTGGCGATGACGTCGGGGTCGTCGTAGAAGGTGGTGGCCTTGACGATCGCCGCCGCCCGCTTGGCCGGGTCGCCGGACTTGAAGATGCCCGAGCCGACGAACACGCCCTCGGCGCCGAGCTGCATCATCATGGCGGCGTCCGCCGGGGTGGCGATGCCGCCGGCGGTGAACAGCACCACGGGCAGCTTGCCGGTCTTGGCGATCTCGGCGACCAGCTCGTAGGGCGCGCGCAGCTCCTTGGCGGCGGCGTAGAGCTCGGCCTCGTCCAGGGCGCCCAGGCGCTTGATGTCGCCGCGGATCTGCCGCATGTGGCGGGTGGCCTCCACGACGTTGCCGGTGCCGGCCTCGCCCTTGGAGCGGATCATGGCGGCGCCCTCGGCGATGCGGCGCAGGGCCTCGCCCAGGTTGGTCGCCCCGCAGACGAAGGGCACCGTGAAGGCCCACTTGTCGATGTGGTTGGCCTCGTCGGCGGGGGTGAGCACCTCGGACTCGTCGACGTAGTCGACGCCGATGGCCTGCAGGACCTGGGCCTCGACGAAGTGGCCGATGCGGGCCTTGGCCATGACGGGAATCGAGACGGCGGCGATGATGCCGTCGATCATGTCGGGGTCGCTCATGCGCGAGACGCCGCCCTCGGCCCGGATGTCGGCGGGCACGCGCTCGAGGGCCATGACGGCGACGGCCCCGGCGTCCTCGGCGATCTTGGCCTGCTCCGCGTTGACGACGTCCATGATCACACCGCCCTTGAGCATCTCGGCCATGCCGCGCTTCACGCGGGCGGTGCCGGTGACGGCGGTGGTCTCGGCGACTTCGGGGGTGCTGCTGGACACGGTCTTACCTCACGAGCGTGACGACGGGTTCCCGTCCCATGGTAGGCGCTGATCAGCCCGGCGCTCGCCGTCCGGATCGTCGCAACTCCACGGGCGCTTTGGACATGTTGTACGGGTACGGCGGACCGTGTGCCCCGGATCAGGGCTGCACGGGCTTGGGCGCCGCCAGGACGATCCACACCTGGCCGGGGCTGAGGTTCATCGGCTCGCCGCCCTCGGTGGTGAACGTGGCGCCCTCCTTCTCCGAGGAGCGCGACCATTCCGCCTTGTAGGCCTTGCCGTCGCGCAGGACGACCGCCTTGCCGGTCCCGGTGGTGTGGATGAGAGGGGTGTAGCTGCCGGTGAAGTCGTGGAACTGCGAGCGGGTGGTCTTGGCGTACTGGACGACGATGGTGGGGGCGCCGAGCTGGCCGCCCTCGGCCGCCATGTCCTTCTTGCCGTCCTGCGTCACCAGCCAGCGCTTCTGGGAGGCCGCCCAGGTGAAGGTGAAGGTCGCCGCCGGATATTTCACGGTGAACGACTTCTTGGGGGTCCCGCCCTCCGGCGCGTCGCCGAAGGTGAGGCCGATGTCGCGCGCCTTGGTGGCCTTGGGCGCCTTCGCCAGCAGCTTCCTGGTGTCGGCGAACAGGTTGTAGGGGGCGACGCGGCCGGGCTGGCGGAAGTAGGCGCCCGGCGCGGCGCTGTCGGAGACGTCGTACAGCGACGCCTGCTGGACCAGCGGCACCATCTTGCTCTGCACGCCCGAGTAGGCCAGGGCGGGCTTGCCGAACATCGGCAGCAGGTGCAGGTCGGAGATGCGGGCGCTGCGCACCGGGCCGACCTTGGCGGGGATCTTGGAGGAGAAGACCGCCATGAGGCGGGTCAGGCCGCCCTCGACCTGCTCGACGAACACCAGGTCGGCGCTGCGCAGCCCGAGCTGCGGCTTGCCCGAGGAGGTGTTCTCGATCTTCACGGCGAGCACCGGCCGGCGCCCCGCCACCGGCTGCCCGGTGAACGGGTGCTCCGGCGGCGGGGTCGGGGAGGCGGAGGCCGAGGCCACGGGCTCCGCGCCCTGCGACGCGGGCGCCGCGCCGCCGCCGCCGGAGGAGGAGCACGCCACGGCGGGCACCAGAACGGCCGTCCCCGCCAACGCGATGCCAATCACCCGTTTTGCTGGCACAGCTGCGGCTCCTCCCGATTCGTCGCGAAACGCCACGAAGCTTACCTACGCAGGCCCCGGCGAATACGCAAGATCGGTCGTATCACCCGAATAGAGGGCAAGTCGTTGCCAGTACTTGCCGCAATCCCTACCAAGGACGCCCTCCTACGGCCTGCCCACCCCGCACGATGGGCGCCTCCGGCACCGCCGGGACCTGCTCGGCCGGGCCCACTGTCAACCAGAGGCGGGTGGTGGGGCGCTCCCGTTGTAGAAGGGATTCTCGGGCAGGCGCCCGGGCGTGACCAGCAGCCGGACCACCCCGGCCTTCACCTGCCAGGCGTTCCACACCGTCCAGCCCCCGCCCACCCGGTCCGCGGGCAGCGGCTCGAAGGACAGGCCGCCGGTCTTCGGGTCGATGCGGATGAGGCTGAACACCGCCGACAACTCGCGCCTGCGCGCCTCGGCGAGGATCTCCCCGACCGGGCGGCCGTCCCGCAGGCGCACCCCGTGGAACATCCCCCCCGGCGCCAGGGCCGCGTCGAAGTTGGCGTACTCCTCCCCCTCCCTGGCCTGGCGGCCGATCCGGACGTCCACCCTCCCGGTCAGCCCGGCCGGGACCCGGATCACCATGACGCAGCCAGGGGACCGTCCGGGTTCGCACCCCCGGGGATCGGTTCCCAGCGTCAGCGGAACGCCGCCGAACCGGGGGCCGGAGGGATCCGGCGTGGCCTGCCGGTCGGGAGCCTCCTTCGACGCGATCACCATGCCGAGGATCTTCCCCACGTATCCCGCCGAGACCGGCACCGGGCGCAGTTCGACCCGCAGGCCGACCGCCCGGAACGCCTCGGTGTACATGGCGTACTCGGCGAACGGGTCCTTGATGCGGGCGACGTACTGGTCGCCGTCCCGTCTGATGTCCACCGCCGCGTTGGCGTAGGACACCGCGACACCGCCTCCGTCCCGCACCAGGCTCGGCCCCACGACGACGCCCGTCGCGAGCAGGGCCGCGGCGGTGAGGCCGAGCGTCAGGCGGCGAGGGCCGAGCCGGAGGGACCGGCGCCGCGGCCCGGCCAAGGGCCCGGCCGAGGGGGCGCCTGGGCTCCCTGCGGCCACCGCCTCCGGCCGCGCGACGACCGTGTCCGGCCCAGGGACCGCCGGCGCGTCGGCCCGCCGGCCCGTGATGGAGGCCAGCAGCGCCTGCGCGCCCGCGCCGGACCCTCCGCTTCCCTTTCTTCCTGGCTCCACCCGGGCCAGTGGCCGCAGCAGCCGGCTGATCTCTTCCGCGTCGTTCACAGCGGCCTCCCCGCCGGGATCATCCGGCTGCTCGTCGTCAGGTGGACATCGGCCGCGCTCAGCGCGGCGGCGAAGCGCCTGCGCGCGCGGTGCAGCCTGACGCGCACCGCGTTGCGCGACACTCCGAGCATCGTGGCGATCTCGTCCCGGCCGAGCCCTTCCCAGGCGACCAGCGACAGCAGCTCGCGATCGTCGTCCGGCATGCTCCGGAACACCGCCGCGACCGCCCTCAGCTCGGCGCCGGCCTCCGGCGGATCGCCGTAGAGATCGGCCATCTCGGCGTCGAGCTCCACGTCGCGCATCCGCCGGCGGACCGACTTGCGGCGCTGGTCGGCCAGCACCCTGCGCGCCACGCCGTACAGCCAGAGCCTGGCCTCCCCGCCCCGCGGCAGGTCGGCCAGCTTGCGCCAGGCGATCGCGAAGGTCTCGGCCACGACGTCCGCCGCGTCCTGCGGCGAGTCGCAGCGCCGCACCGCGTAGGCCGTGATCTGGTCGTAGCACTCCCTGTAGACGGCCTCGAACCGGGCCACCTCGTCATCATCCACGCGCCGTCCTCATGGGCGTCTCCTTCGTCAGTACCGGATGCGGACATCCCGTACATGGCGCGAGCGGACCCATCATTTCCGGAAAGCTACGCGAGGACCGCGGTGATGGTGTGCCGGCCGATCTCGGCGATCACCGGGTCGTCGGCCGATTGGGCGAGGAACGCGAGCGAAAGGGCCAGCGCCCATCCTCTGGCCCGCAACCAGAGGTCGTCGCCCCCCGCGCGCCCGGCGGCGGCGTGGTAGGCGTCGCGGAAGGCGTCATGGCATTCGGCGGGAAGGAGCATCCACACCACGGACAGATCGGTGGCGGGGTCCCCGGCGGTGACGTCACCGAAGTCGATGACGCCGCTGACCCGGCCGTCGTGGACCAGGATGTTGGCGGGATGAAGGTCGCCGTGCAGCCAGGCGGGAGGCCCGTCCCACTGCGGCGCCGCGACCGCGCCCTCCCATACGCGCATCACGGCCCCGTGGTCGACCAGATCGCCCACGATGCTCAGGCACCGGGCCAGCGCCGGGGCGCGCCCGGCGAGCGGGACGCCGCGATAGGGGTTGGCCGGAGCCTCCGGCGAGGCGGGAGTGTGCAGCGCCCCGAGAAACGCGCCCAGGCCGGCGGCGGCGGCGCGCGGGTCGGCGGGCGGGTTCCGCGAGGCGACTCCTCCGGGCAGGAACCGGACGACGCTCCACGGCCACGGGTAGCCGAACTGAGGCCGCCCGACGCGCACGGGCGCGGGAACCGGCAGCGGCAGCCGGGGCCCAAGCACCGGGAGCCACCGCTGCTCGTGCACCAGCGACCTGGCGCCCACCTCACGCCTCGGCAGCCGCGCCACCAGCGCGTCGCCGACCCGGAACATGACGTTGTCCCACCCGTTGGCCATCATCTCCACCGGAAGGTGGGCGAGGTCAGGATGCTGCGCGGCCACGAGCCGCCGCACCAGGTCCGCGGAGACCTCCACCTCCGCCGCCGGCATCCGCTGAGAACCCATTCCGCGACCCTAGCGGGGAGACCCACGCCCCCATCACCCCGAGCCTTCTCAGTCACCGGGGGCCTTCGCTTGGCGCGTGGTCATGCCGTCCCGCGGTGATGAAGGGACGGGCGGCGATGGCGCGGACCCGTGGAAACCGGCACATGCCGGTCGGGGCTCCTGGCGGCTCTCGTCAGGCGGTGAGCTCGGCGGCCAGGTGGGCGCGGAACTCCTTGACGTGGACGGTGTCGGCGTAGGGGTCGAGGCGGTCGGAGAACTGCCTGACGCGCTCGACGGCCCGGACGGAGGTCAGCGACCGAGCCATCCCGATGGCCGTCCGGGCCGATGTAACCGCCTGCCCCACTTCATGCATGCCAAGATAGGCGTCGGCCATGTTCATCAGATTTATCTGGGCCGATCGAGGGCGTCTGTCCGAGAACTCTCGTACGGCGAAGTGCGCACGGTCGACCGCTCGGTCGTATCGGCCGAGCAACTCCCAGCACAGACCGATCTCCGAGCCCACTTCCGGCTCGTCCGCCCACATTGTCCAAGCCGGATCGCGATCAGTACGGCCCTCGGCGTGCACCTGTTCGGCTTCGGCGAGCAGGCGCTCGGCCCGACGCGCGGCATGGGTGTCTCCGCCGTCCGTCGGTCGTGCTTGCAGCGCCGTCGCCCATGCCTCCCTGACGAGCATCGGAGCCAGTACACGTGGCGGCGCCTGGCCACGGCGCGCGGTCTCGACGGCGGCACGGGCCAGCCACATCGCGTGCGAGGAGTGCTTCAGCCAGGTGGCCTGGTGGGTCATGCTCGTCAGGACCCACACACCGGTCAGCGCGTCCCCGCCGGCACTGGCGAGTTTGAGTGCCTGGCCGAAGTAGTGCTGCGCCAGGCCGTGCCGTCCAAGGTCGAAGGCCGTCCAGCCGGCCATTTGCGTCATTCCCGCCGCGACCGACATCAGGGCGGAGCCGACCTTGTCGGTGTAGCGGCCTTTGAGCAGAGGCGCGACGACGGTGTTCAGGTAGTCCACCACGGCCGGGCGGACCAGCCCTGCGCCGAAGCGGTGGTCCATCTCGCCGAACGCCTGCCGCGCCTCCTCGATGCGCTGGACGTCCGACAGGCCCACCGAGAGGCCGGAGCCGTCGTGGGCGGCGGAGGCGACCGGGGCGCCGTAACTCCAGGCCGACAGCCAGCTTCCGAGGGCCGCGGGCACGAAGGGCAGGGCGGCGAGCACATGACGGCGATCGGGGTCCATGTCGCACCTCCACAGGCGTCCGGCGGCCTCGACCGTAGCCGCGAGCGACAGGTCGCTGAAGTCCGGGCGGAGCCAGGCTTCCGTATCGACCGGGGCACCGCCTTCGATCCACCGCTCGACCTCGGCCGGGTCCACCCCGAACACCTCCGCCATCCGCGCCCGGTACACCGGCCGGATCGCCTGCCTGCCGCGCTCCCAGCGGCTCCAGGTGGTCGGCGACACCCACAGCGCCTCGGCGATCTCCTCCTGGCTCATGCCCATCCGCCTGCGCGCCCGCGCCAGCTCCGGCCTTCCCGCACCACGCTTCGACCCGCCCACGACCACCTCCATGACCACGCGTAATCAGACGGCGACCCATTGTCAATAGGGACGGCACGGATTCCCGGCCCCCCGTCCGAAACGACCGGGAAACGACCACTGGGCGCGCAGACGCGCACGGCGGGCGACGGAAAGGTCCCCGGGACGCTTGGACGGCGCGGCGAACGGCGACGCCCGAGAGGGGACCTGTCCTGCGGGCGTTCGGTCAGGTCTCCTGCTGGAGCACCGTCGCCGAGAGCCGAGAAGGAGCAGCCCGATGCGGCCGATCCCCCACTGGTCAGCGGACGCACCCGGCGTCCCCCCAGGACGCCCGACGATCCCCGCCCAGAGAGACCCGGGCACCGACGGGCGCACCGTCGCGAACCCCATGGACGGCATGAACGCCGGTCCTCGCCCCGGCCGGTCGGCCTCGGCCTGCACCTGCTGGGGTGAGGCGCCACGGCGCGACCGCGTCCCCGAAGGGGACGGGCACGGACGCGTCATTGGAGGAGATGGGCACGGACGCGTCATTGGAGGAGATGGGCACGGAGGCGTTCGCGAGGAGACGGCGGACCGTCGTGTCACCGAGGGGGAAGCCGGTTTCGCCGCGACCGGCGGGGCGGGCGGGGAGTTCCCTTTCGCGCTGGTGAGCGTGGTGGTCGCGGTGCTCCATCCCGGTTCGGCGTGCCGCCGTGGCCGCGCCCTGGTCCGGGAGGCGCTCCAGGCCGAGGGGCTTTCCGGCGAGGAGGTGCTGGACGCCGAGACGATCGTGGCCGAGCTGGTGGCCAACGCCGAGCGGCACGGCCTGCCGCCTTACGAGCTGCGGGTCTATGAGCTCGGCGGCGTGCCGACCTGGTGCGAGGTGGTGGACGGCGACCCGGACCTGCGCTGGATCCCGGCCGTCCTGAACCGCTCGTACGGGCAGACGGAGCTGGACCTGTACGCCGAGGGCGGCAGGGGGCTGGTGCTCACCCGGGAGCTGTCGCAGGGGCACTGCCGGGCGTACGTCACGACGACCTTCACCGGCGGCGAGCCGGCCAAGGCCATCGCCTTCGCGCTCCCCACACGCTCTGGAACCCGCCTGACCTGCCCGCCCCTGCTGCGCCACGCCCGCTCCAGCGCCCGCCTCCTCCCCTGACCCCACCCCGGTCGCCCCGCGCCCCCGCACCCTCGGCCGGCCCGGCCCTCGCACATGCCGGCCGCACATCCGCCTCACCCCGGCCGGCCCGGCCCCCGCACATCCCGGCCATATCTCCGCCTCACCCCCGCCGGGGCCACCCCCGGACGTTCCCGTGCGCGGCGTTCAGCGCGCGTGCGCGTCGATGCGCGCCAGCAGGTCGGTCGTCACCGCGTGGAGCCGGTCGGCGGCGGCCGGGTCGAAGTCCTCGCCGGTGAGCGGAAGCCGCTGTTGTCGCCGGAACGCGCTCACCGGAGCCTCAGGGGCGTCGTCCACCAGCCGGGCGATCGGGACGATCGCCTTCGCCACCGGCATCGCGAACAGAGGCGCGAGAGCCTTCATCACGGCCCGCCAGGGCTGCGGCAACGGGTCGGCCAGGCCGGTGCTGACGAACATCGGGTTGTACAGGACGTACCGGGTGCGGGCCCGCGGGTGGCGCACCGGGAAGTCCACCCCGAGCAGGTCGATGCACCGGGAGACCTGCATCGAGGCGCGATGTCCCCCGTACTTCCGGTGCAGCTGGAGATCGTCCCAGTGGATGCGGCCCGGCAGGCCGCCGGGCCCGGCGACGTTCATCACGACCGGCCTATCCGCCCGCTCCATAACGTCCACGAGGCCGTGGCCGATGACGAAGCGGCTCAGGTAGCCCAGGGCGAAGATGTGCTCCAGCCCGTCCCGGGTCTCCACGCGCCGCGACTGGAAGTGCTGGGCGCCGAACACCAGCCCGTCGACCGCGTCAACGGTGGCGCCGACCTCCTCGACGACGCGGCGCATGCCGGCGACGGTGCTGAGGTCGGCCCGCAGGAAGGTCGCCCGGTCCGCGGCGCCGATGCCGGCGGCGTCGGCGAGGAAGGCGCGACCCTTGGCCTCGCCGCTCGCCACGGCGATCACCCGGTCGCCGCGCCCCAGCCAGTGCAGGCCGAGCCCCTTCCCAATGCCGTCCGTCCCTCCGGTGATCACGTATGTGCGCATGCCCCAGCCCTCTCCCCACTAAGTCATCAGTCGATGACAACCGATGCTAGGGCGGACCCGCGACTAAGTCAACGATCGATGACTTATGCTGACTTGCATGCAGTCTCCACGACGCCGCGACAAGGCGGCCACCCGCGCCGCGCTCCTCGACGCCGCCCGCAGGCGCTTCGCCCAGCACGGCTACGACGGCACGGGCGTGCGCGAGATCGCCGCCGACGTCGGCGTGGACCCGGCGCTGGTCTTCCGCTACTTCGGCTCCAAGGACGGGCTGTACGCGCAGGCCGTGCACGTCGAGCTGCCCGCCGGGCCGACCGGCGGCGACGACCGGCCGATCCCGGAGGTCGTCGGCGCCCTGCTGCACGACGTGGTCTTCGCCGACTGGGAGCAGTTCGACGGCGAGCACCCGCTGCTGGTGATGCTGCGCTCCTCGGGGCGGGCGGAGATCCGCGACCAGTTGCGCCAGGAGATCTGCGGGGGCTATCTGCGCGACTTCACCGAGCGCCTCGGCGGCGAGGACGCCGCCCTGCGCGCGGAGCTGATAGGCGCGCTCATGCTCGGCCTGGGCGTGATGCGCTCCCTGGTCGGCTCCCCCGCCCTGACCGCCACGACCTTCGAGGCCACCCGCCCCCTGGTCGAGACCATGGTCGCCACCCTGACTTCTCCCTCACCCCAGCCCGGCGACCGCCCGGCCGCACCGGGAGGGCGCGCGGCCGCGCGACGGACCGACGGCCGCGACCACCGCTGAACACCGGCATCCTCGCACCCGGTCTTGGCCCCTGCCCCGGGGGTCAGGATTGGTGGGCGAAGGAGGCGGGTTCGGCGTCGTCGATCTCGAAGAAGGACGGGGGGGCGGTGTGGCCGGCCAGCCGCAGGGTGCGGGCCAGCCAGCGGCGCTGGGCCCGCCGGGTCACCTCGGCGGCGTTGTTGTAGAAGCGGCGCGAGTAGATGACCTTGGTGACGGCGGTGTCCAGCTCGGCCGCCAGGGCGGCCCCCTCGGGGGTCTCGGCCAGGCGCTCCCTGAAGCGGTCTTGGTCCATGACGGCCCTGATCGTGCGCGACAGGTCGCTCTCGGCGTGCTCGCGTTCCTCCGGCCCCGCCGAGCGGGCCTCGTGGGTGGCCGCGGCCAGCACCAGGCTGGTGGCCGGGTCCAGCACCCGTGAGGCGGCCAGCTCCATGCACACGGCGGCCCGGCTGATGAGCGCGGCGTCCAGGGCGGCCCGCGCGGTCTCCAGGCGGATGTGCATGCGGTCCAGCCGACCGGCCCGCCAGGAGATGTAGACGGCGGTCAGCACGATGACCGCGCCGACGACCAGGCTGATGGTCATGGCGCTCACAGGACCACTCCGCGGCTCTCCTCTTCGACGCCGCCGCTGGTGGTCGCGGCGACCGTCTCGTAGACGCGCACGACGTCGCGGGCCACCGTGGACCAGTCGTACTTGCGCACGGCCACGCCGGCCTCTTCGGACAGCTTGGCGCGCCGCTCGGGGTCGTCCAGCAGGGACGCGGCCTCACGGGCGAGGGAGGCGGCGTCGCCGGTGGTGAACAGCGCGCCCGCCTGGCCCTCGCCGAGCACCTTGCGGAAGGCGGGGATGTCGCTTGCCAGCACGGTGGCCCCGGCCGCCATGGCCTCGGCGAGCACGATGCCGAAGCTCTCGCCGTGGGTGTTGGGCGCGCAGAACACGTCCACGGAGTGGTAGGCGCGGGCCTTGTCCTCCTCGCTGACCATGCCGAGGACCCCCACCCGGTCGCGGAGCGCCGCGGGCACCTTCGACAGCACCTCGTCGGCGTCGCCCGGCCCGGCCACCAGCAGCCGCAGGCCGGGACGCTCAGGGGCGAGCCGGGCGAAGGCCTCCAGCAGCACCGGCAGGCCCTTGCGGGGCTCGTCCATGCGGCCGAGGAACCCGATGACGCCGCCGCCCGAGCCGCCGTCGGGGCCCCAGCCGGGCAGCGGCTCGGCGTCGGTGTACCGGCTGACCGTGACCCCGTTGGGGATGAGGACCGCGTCGCCTCCGATGTGCTCGACGAGCGTCTTTCGCGCGGCGTCGGACACGGCGATGCGGCCGGAGATCTTCTCCAGCGCGGTGTGCAGCACGGGCGCGGTGACGGCCACGACCCGCGAGCGCTGGTAGGAGGCGTGGAAGGTGGCCACGATGGGCCCGCTCGCCGCCCACACGGCCAGCAGGCCGACCGAGGGGACGGCCGGCTCGTGGACGTGCAGCACGTCGAACCGGCCCTCGCGCAGCCACTTGCGCGTCCGGCCGGCCGACAGGAAGCCGAACGCCAGCCGCGCCACCGAGCCGTTGTAGGGCACGGGGACGGCCCGGCCGGCGGAGGTCACGTAGTAGGGCAGCGGCGCGTCGTCGGAGGCGGGCGCGAGCACCGACACGTGGTGCCCGTCGGCGATGAGCGCCTCGGCCAGGTCGCGGACGTGGGCCATCACCCCGCCGGGGACGTCCCAGGTATAGGGGCAGACCATGCCCACCCTCACGGCGCGCTCACCCCGCCCCGGGCAGGCCGGGCCGCGGGCGCGGTCACCGGGGCTCCAGGTCGTCCAGCCAGAGCCGCTGGAGCATGTGCCAGTCCTCCGGGTGCTGGGAGATGCCCTCCTGGAAGACGCGGGCCATGCTCTGGGTCATGACGGCGACCTTCTCCTGCCGCGTCCCCTCGGCCGGGACGGGGATCTCCTCGTGGATGTGGATCGCCCAGCCGGCGTCCTCGAACCAGATGGTCGCCGGGTGCAGCGCGGCGCCGGTCTGGACGGCCAGCAGCGCCGGGCCCGCGACCATGCGGGTCCTGCCGTCGAAGAAGTCGACCTCGATGCCCTTCTCGGTCAGGTCGCGCTCGGCGGGCAGGCAGACCGCGCGGCCGGCGCGCAGCCGCTGGGCCAGGGTGCCGAAGGCGTGCGCGGTGCCGCCGCCCTGGGCCGTCAGCGGCAGCACCTCCATGCCCAGGCTCTCGCGGAAGGCCACGAACCGCTCGTACAGCGACTCGGGCTTGAGACGTTCCATGACCGTGGTGAAGGTGTGGCCGCTGTGGACCAGCCAGGCGCCGGACAGGTCCCAGTTGCCCATGTGGGGCAGGGCGAGCACGATGCCCCGGCCGCTGTCGAGGGTGTCGAAGATGCGCTCGCCGTGGATGGCGCGCGTGCCGGTGAGGATGCGCTCCTTGCCGATCACCGGCAGGCGCAGCGCCTCCATCCAGTAACGGAAGTAGGAGCGCATGCCGGCCCTGCTCAGGTCGCGGACCGAGGGGTCGGCGACGTCCTTGCCGGTGACCCGCGCCAGGTTGGACTCAAGGCGGCGCACGAGCTTGCCGCGCCTGCGCCAGATGAGGTCGGCGATGAGGCGGAAGGCCCACGCGGCCACCGGCTCGGGCAGCTTGGGCACCAGCACCCAGCCGAGGTGGAAAGCCCATACGACGAGCCGATCAGTCAACGCGAGGTTCACCCCCATGGGTAGGTCACAGGCTCCGGCGGGGCGCCGGTCGGGACTTCAGGGCATCATCGCCGATGCGCGGCCCGTAGGTTCATGTTGGCACCGTCTGGCGGTAAACGTGCACGATGCGCTGCACGGCGGTGAAAGCGCTGGCGGCGGCGAGCAGCCACAGGCCCACGGCCAGGATGTAGGGCACGCCGAGCCCGCCGAGGCCGGCGGCGACCAGGACGACCACCAGGCGCTCGGACCGTTCGGCCAGGCCGACATCACAGGTGAGGCCGAGCCCTTCGGCCCGCGCCTTGGCGTAGGAGACCACGGCCCCCGCGACCAGGCAGAACAGCGCGACGCAGGCCAGCACGGCCTGCCCGGTGGACATGAACCACAAGATCAGCCCGGAGAAGACGGCGGCGTCGCCGACGCGGTCGAGGGTGGAGTCCAGGAAGGCCCCGAACACGCTGCCGTTGCCGAGCATGCGGGCCAGGACGCCGTCCAGCAGGTCCGCCAGGACGAAGAAGGTGATGACGACCGACCCGAGGAACAGCTGGCCGCGCGGATAGAAGCCGAGGGCTCCGGCGGCGACCCCGAGCGTGCCGAGGACGGTGATGACGTTCGGGCTGATCCCCCGGCGGGCGAGCGCCCGGCCGAGCGGGGACAGGACACGGGTGACGGCGGGGCGCAGGAGCTTCAACATCGCCGTCCGATCGTAGCCACTCCGGCCACGGGGTCCGAACCGAGCGCCGTCCCCTCACCTGGGCCGCTTCCCCGCACGGGGAACGGCGCGGCGCGGGCCGGAGAACGGCGGGGAACGACCCGGAGAACGGGTCAGGAAGTCCACATGTCTTCTCGCGAGCACTTTTGCCTTTAGACCCTTGTGATCCGCGCCGGACGGGTGAAGGGTGAATGCACCGCGCTCTTTTTCGGGCGGCGGGCGCGGCGGCGGACGATGCGACCGCGCGCGGCCGCATCTCACGGCGAGACGCGGGAGGCGTTATGCCAGAGAGAACAGCGGGAGGACCAGCGGGAGCCGCGGGCAGGGCACCCTCGGCCGACCGGCCGGATGCCGTGCGCAACGTCGTGCTGGTCGGCCACTCGGGGTCCGGGAAGACGACGCTCGTGGAGGCCCTGCTGGCCGCGACGGGCACCATCCAGCGCACCGGCCGGGTCGAGGACGGCACGACCGTCAGCGACTTCGACGAGGTGGAGGTGCGCCAGCAGCGTTCGGTCAACCTGTCGGTGGCGCCGCTCACCTTCAACGGCATCAAGATAAACCTGCTGGACACCCCCGGTTACGCCGACTTCGTGGGCGATCTGCGGGCGGGCCTGCGCGCCGCGGACGCGGCGCTGTTCGTGGTCTCCGCGGCCGAGGGCATCGACGGGCTGACGCGCATGCTGTGGGAGGAGTGCGCCTCGGTCGGCATGCCGCGCGCCGTCGTCATCACCAAGATCGACCATCAGCGGGCCGACTTCGACGACGTGGTCACCGCCTGCCAGGGCGCCTTCGGCGACGGTGTGGCGCCCCTCTACCTCCCGGTGGTCACCAACGGCCACGTGAACGGCCTCATCGGGCTGCTGTCGCAGAAGTTCTACAACTACGCGACCGGCACGCGCACCGAGAACCAGGCGGGCGCGGCCTACCAGGAGCAGATCGACGCCTACCGGGGCACGCTGATCGAGGGCATCATCCAGGAGAGCGAGGACGAGTCCCTCATGGACCGCTACCTCTCCGGCGAGGAGATCGACACCAAGGTCCTGATCGACGACCTGGAGAAGGCCGTGGCCAGGGGCGGCTTCTACCCCGTGCTGGCGACGTGCGCCGTGCAGGGGTCGTGCGCGATCGTCGGCATGCAGGAGCTGCTGGAGATCATCACCCAGGGTTTCCCCTCCCCCATGGAGCACCCGCTGCCCGAGATCACCACGATCGGCGGCAAGCCGGTGCCGAGCCTCGCCTGCGACCCCGACGGGCCGCTGGTCGCCGAGGTGGTCAAGACCACCAGCGACCCCTACGTCGGCCGCATCAGCCTGGTCCGGGTCTTCTCCGGCACGCTGCGCCCCGACATGGTGGTCCACGTCTCCGGGCACGGCCTGACCGAGCGGGGCCACGAGGACCACGATCTGGACGAGCGCATCGGCGCGCTGTCCTCCCCGCTGGGCAAGCACCAGCGCACCACCACCAAGTGCGTCGCCGGCGACCTCTGCGCGGTGGCCAAGCTCAGCCGGGCCGAGACGGGCGACACGCTGTCCGACAAGGACCAACCGCTGCTGGTGACCTCCTGGACCATGCCCGACCCGCTGCTGCCCGTCGCCATCCGCGCCAGGTCCAAGGCCGACGAGGACAAGCTCTCGCAGGCCCTCGGGCGTCTGGTGGCCGAGGACCCGACCCTGCGACTGGAGAACAACCCCGAGACGCGCCAGCTCGTCCTGTGGTGCATGGGCGAGGCCCACGCGGACGTGCTGCTGGACCACCTGGCCAAGCGCCACGGCGTCGAGGTCGAGCGCGTCGAGCTGCGGGTGCCGCTGCGCGAGACCTTCGGCGGCAAGGCCCAGGGCACCGGCCGCAACGTCAAGCAGACCGGCGGGCACGGGCAGTACGCCATCTGCCACGTCGAGATCGAACCCCTGCCCTCCGGCGGCGGCTTCGAGTTCGTCGACAAGATCGTCGGCGGCGTGGTGCCGAGGCAGTTCATCCCCTCGGTGGAGAAGGGCGTGCGGGCCCAGATGGAGCGCGGCGTGCTGGCCGGCTACCCGGTGGTGGACATCCGGGTGACGCTGTTCGACGGCAAGGCCCACTCGGTCGACTCCTCCGACATGGCCTTCCAGATCGCCGGGCAGCTCGCCCTTAAGGAGGCGGCGGCCAAGGTGCCCGCCCTGCTGCTGGAGCCGGTGGACGAGCTGTCGGTGCTGGTCGAGGACGAGCACGTCGGCGCGGTGATGTCCGACCTGTCCTCGCGCCGTGGCCGCGTCCTCGGCACCGAGCCGGTCGGCACCGGGCGCACGCTGGTCAAGGCGGAGGTCCCCGAGCTGGAGATCACCCGGTACGCCATCGATCTGCGGTCCATGTCGCACGGCACGGGCACCTTCCACCGCTCGTTCCTGCGGTACGAGCCGCTGCCCTCCCACCTGGCCGACAAGCTCAGATCGGCCGCCGACTAGACCCTTCCCTGCGGCCCCGGGCTTCACGGGGATGGCCGCCGGACGCGGTGCGAGCGAGCGGGCCGTACGACACCGGCCGGCCCGCTCGCACCGCGCGTCGATCGAAGGTAAGGCAGTTGTCACCCGCGCCGGAGGCCGGAGCCGATCCGGCGACCGCTTCGGAGAATCGCCGGGCGGGCCGGGGCGCCGACGCGCAGGTGCCGGCCGGGAAACCGTCGTGTCCGCACCGGACGGCGGCCGCCGTCATGGGCCGGCGCTCCTCGCCACAGCGGCCTCATATACCTCGTGTGTCACCGTGGCATCACGGTGCGATTTCTTTTATCGGGCCTTACCAGTGTTTGGCCGATGCCAGACTGATGTCCCATGCGAAACGGACATCGGCCTCTGCTCGCCGCCACCACCATGGCGGTGGTCACCACCGGCGTCGCCTATCTCTTCGGGCCTGGCGCCGCTCCCGCCGACAGCGAGGCCAAGCGCCCTGCCGCTGAGGCCAAGCGGTCGGCCGCCGAGGCCAAGCCCGCGACCGGCCAAGCCAGGTCCGCGGCCGCCCACCCCGCTGCGGCGAAGCAGGAGCAAGCGTGCGAGGCGAGCCCCAAATACCCCAAGAGGCAACTGCGGGGCGTGTGGATCGCGACCGTGCACAACGTCGACTGGCCGTCCAAGACCGGCCTGGACGCGGCGCGGCAGCAGGCCGAGTACGTCCGCATTTTGGACAACGCGGTCAAGCGCCACCTCAACGCGGTGTTCGTCCAGGTCCGCCCGGCCTCCGACGCGATCTACAAGTCCCCCTATGAGCCGTGGTCCCAGTGGCTGACCGGCATCGCGGGCCGCGACCCCGGGTGGGAGCCGCTGCCCTTCCTCATCGACGAGGCGCACAAGCGCGGCCTTGAGTTCCACGCCTGGTTCAACCCCTACCGCGCGGCCGACAAGGATGACGTGTCCAAGCTGCCCGCGAACCACCCGGCGCGCCTTCACCCGAAGTGGGTGGTCAAGCACGAGGGGAAGCTGTACTACAACCCCGGCCTGCCGGAGGTGCGCGCCTACACCGTCAAGGTGATCAAGGACGTGGTGCAGCGGTACGACATCGACGGGGTGCACTTCGACGACTACTTCTACCCCTATCCCGGCCGGGGCACGAAGTTCGGCGACGCCGCCGCCTTTACAAAGTACGGCAAGGGCATGTCGCTCGCCGAGTGGCGGCGGGAGAACGTCAACACGCTGGTCTCCCAGGTCGGCGCGGCCGTCCACCAGGCCAAGCCGTACGTCAAGTTCGGCATCAGCCCGTTCGGCATCTGGCGCAACAAGTCCGACGACCCCACGGGCTCCGACACCAAGGGCCTGTCCGCCTACGACGCCATCTACGCCGACGCGAAGGCGTGGATCAAGTCCGGGTCGATCGACTACGTCATGCCGCAGATCTACTGGCCGCGCGGCTTCGCCGCCGCCGACTACGCCAAGCTCGTGCCGTGGTGGGCCGACCAGGTCAAGGGCACCGGAGTGCACCTCTACATCGGCCAGGCGCTCTACCGCGTGGGCACCAAGGACACCGCGGCCTGGACCAGGGCCGGCGAGCTGCCCGCCCACCTGACCCTCAACCGCAAGTACCCCGAGGTGCGGGGGGACGTCTACTTCAGCGCCGCCCAGCTCGCCAAGAACCCGCTGGGCGTGCTCGACGCGCTGGTCAAGGACCACTACCCCCGCCCCGCGCTGCTTCCGCTGGTCCAGGACCGCGGCGGCAGGGCCCCGGCCGCCCCCACCGGGCTGACCCTGGCGGGCGGCGCGCTCAGCTGGAAGTCCTCCCCCGAGGCCCGGTCCTACGCCGTGTACCGGGTCACGGGCGCCAAGCCGGACGCGTGCGCGACGGCCGACGGCCGCAACCTGGTGGCCGTGGCACCGGCCGCCCCGGCCGCCGTCCAGTCCTTCACGGTCACGGCCGGCGGCTCCTACCTGGTGACCGCCCTCGACCGCCTCGGCAACGAGAGCGCGCCCGCCACCGTCGTCCTGCCCTGATCCCGGGCCACGCCGGGCCGCGGGCGATGTTCACCGCGATTTCCTGGACCGGGCGGCGCGCTTTCCCGTACGGTTCCATGGATTCGCGGGTGGACGTCATGGGAGGTCAGTCAGTGGTGAGGCGGGCGCTGGGCGCATTGGCGGTGATCACGCTGTGCATGGTCACGACCGGCGCCGCGTGGGCGCATGCCCCCGGGCGGGCGGAGGCCGCAGGACGGGCCGACGCCCCAGGGCGGGTGGCGCTGATCGGCGTGCCGGGGCTCCACTGGGACGACGTGAGCGCCGAGACCACCCCGAACCTGTGGCGGCTCGCGGCGCAGAGCGCCATCGGTTCGCTGTCGGTGCGCACCGTCGGCCGCGTCACCTGCCCCTACGACGGGTGGCTGACGATCTCCTCGGGCGTTCGCTCCTCGGTCGGCGCCCGCTGCGGGCCGCCGCCCGCCGTCGAGCAGCAGGGCGGTAAGGCCGTCATCCCCGGCTTCGACTGGCTGTGGACGGTGCGCGACGCCGACTACGCCGGCTCGCTCGGCGCGGCCGTCCACGCGGCCGGTGGCTGCACCTCGGCCGTCGGCCCGGGGGCGGCGCTCGCGCTCGCCGACCGCTCCGGCGCCGTCGACCTGTACGCCCCGGCGCCCGACGGCGTCCGCGACTGGTCCGCCTGCCCCGTGCTGGCCGCCGACATCGACGACCTGGTGCGCCCCTACTACGACGGCGAGCTGCTGGCGGACGCCCCCGACAAGCTCACCCCCGCCGCCCGCCGGGCGGCGCTCGCCGCCGCGGACGCCGGCGTCGGCACGGTCGTCGGGCACCTGCCCGCCGACACGCGGGTCGTGCTGACCGGGCTCTCCGACCACGGCTCCGAGCCGCACCTGCGGGTGGCGATGTGGCGGGCGCCCGGCGCTCAGGACCACTTCCTGGGCGCGACCTCCACCCACCGCGACGACATGGTGATCCTGCCCGACGTGACCGCGACGGTTCTGCGGGCGGCCGGGGCGGCCGTCCCCGGCACCGTCATCGGGGTGCCGTGGGCGCCCACCGGCGCGACCGGCACCGAGGAGGGCGTCGCCGCCCTGCGGCACGCCGACGTCGCCGGGCAGACCATCCGCGCCGTCGGCGGCGGCTTCTTCACCGGCCTCGCCGTGCTGCAGGTGCTGTTCTACCTGGTCGCCTTCCTGCTGCTGCGCCGCCGCCGGGCCCTCGGCGGAGTGCGCGTCGCCGCGCTCGCCCTGGCCTCACTGCCGGTCTCGACCTACCTGGTGAACCTCGCCCCGTGGGAGCGCGCCACGGCGCCGGCGGTCACGCTGGTGGCCGGGGTGCTCGCCTGCGCCGCCGCGCTCACCGTGCTGGCTCTCGGCGCGCCGGTCGCGTGGGCGCGGCTGCGCGGCCGTCCCGGCGCGGGCGGGGTGCTCGGGCCGCCGTCGGTGATCGCCGGGGTCACGGCCGCGGTGCTGGTGGGCGACCTGCTCAGCGGCACGCCCCTGCAGCTCGACAGCATCATGGGGTACACCGGCGTGGTGGGCGCCCGCTACTACGGCCTGGGCAACATCCCATTCGCGCTGATGGCCACCGCCGTGCTGCTGCTGACCACCGCGGTCGCCGACGGGCTGGTGCGGGCCGGGCGCCGACGGGCGGCCGTCCTCCTGGTGGCCGGGCTGGGCGGTTTCGCGATGATCCTGGACGGCTGGCCGGGGGTGGGCAGCGACTTCGGCGGCGTCATCGCCTTCGTGCCGGGCATCGCGGTCACCGCCCTGCTGGTGGCCGGCAAGCGGGTCTCGGTGGTCAGGCTCGGGGCGTTCTGCGTGGCCGGCGGGGTCCTGGTGATGGGCATCGCCTACCTGGACCACCTGCGGCCGCCCGCCTCGCAGACCCATCTCGGTCGGTTCGCCGGTCAGGTGATCGACGGCACGTTCCTGCCGGTGATCGGGCGCAAGCTCGGGGCCATGCTGAGCACGCTGCTGTCGCCCAACCTCATGCCGATCGTCATCGCGGCGTTCGCGTTCCTGGTCTTCGCGCTGCTGCGGCCGGGCACCGCCAGCGCCGGGGTGCTGCCGGTGGCCTTCGAGCGGGCGCCGATGCTGCGCGCCGGGCTGATCGGCGCGCTGGTGAGCGGCGTGGTGGGCATGCTGGTCAACGACTCGGGCGCGGCCGTGCTGTCGATGGCCCTGGCGCTGGCCGTGCCGCTGGTGCTGTCGGCCGGCATCCGCGCCCTGGCCCCGCAGGCGCAGGCCCGCCCGGCCCCCGCGCTCAGCCCACTGCCCACCTGAGCCGGGCGTGTCAGGCGGGCCAGGCGCCGGCGAGCAGGTCGCGGGTGTCCTGCAGGAGCTGGGGCAGCACCTTGGTGTGGCCGACCACCGGCATGAAGTTGGTGTCGCCGCCCCAGCGGGGCACGACGTGCTGGTGCAGGTGGGCGGCGATGCCGGCGCCGGCGACGTGGCCGAGGTTCATGCCGACGTTGAACCCCTGCGCGCCGCTGGCCTTCCTCAGCGACAGCACCGCGCGCTTGGTGAAGTCGGCCAGCTCGGCGGTCTCCGCCTCGTCCAGGTCGACGTAGTCGGCGACGTGGCGGTAGGGCACCACCATCAGGTGCCCGGAGTTGTAGGGGTAGAGGTTGAGCACCGCGAAGACCGAGGAGCCGCGGGCCACGATGAGCCCGTCCTGGTCGCTCATCTTGGGGATCTCGCAGAACGGGCAGCCGTCGCCGGGGCCCGAGCCGCTCGGCTTGTTCTCTCCCTTGATGTAGGCCATGCGGTGCGGGGTCCACAGACGCTGGAAGTTGTCGGGATCTCCCGCACCGGGCTGCTCAATCGGCTCCTGCATGCCTTGCAGCATAGGACGCGGGGCGCCGGCCGCGCCCGCCGGGCACCGCCGCCGCCCCGCCTCCTTCGAGCCTCAGACCTGGACGCGGCGCTCGACGGCGTCGACGATCTCGGCGATCGCGTCGTCCACGGGGACGCCGTTGTTCTGCTCGCCGCTGCGGTAGCGGAAGGAGACCGCGCCGGCCGCGACGTCGTCGTCGCCGGCCAGCAGCATGAACGGCGCCTTGGCCTTCTGCGCGTTGCGGATCTTCTTCTGCATGCGGTCGGCCGAGGCGTCGACCTCGACCCTGATGCCCCGCTCGCGCAGCCGGGCCGCGATCTGCGAGAGGTAGTCGACGTGGGCGTCGGAGATCGGGATGCCGATCACCTGCACCGGCGCGAGCCAGGGAGGGAACGCCCCGGCGTAGTGCTCGACCAGCACGCCGAAGAACCGTTCGATCGACCCGAACAGCGCCCTGTGGATCATGACCGGGCGCTGGCGCGCCCCGTCCGCCCCCTGGTACTCCAGCTCGAACCGCTCGGGCAGGTTGAAGTCGAGCTGGATGGTGGACATCTGCCAGGAGCGGCCGATGGCGTCCCGCACCTGCACCGAGATCTTGGGGCCGTAGAAGGCGGCGCCCCCGGGGTCGAGCACCAGCTCGAGCTTCTCGGACTCGGCGACCTCGCGCAGCGTCTGGGTGGCCTCTTCCCAGTCTTCGTCGGTGCCGACGAACTTGACCGGGTCCTTGGTGGACAGCTCGAGGTAGAAGTCCTCCAGGCCGTAGTCGCGCAGCAGCTCGAGCACGAAACGCAGCAGCGAGGTCAGCTCGTCGCGCATCTGCTCGCGGGTGCAGTAGATGTGCGCGTCGTCCTGGGTCAGGCCGCGCACGCGGGTGAGGCCGTGCACCACGCCGGACTTCTCGTAGCGGTAGACCGTGCCGAACTCGAACAGCCGCAGCGGCAGCTCGCGGTAGGACCGCCCGCGCGCCCTGAAGATCAGGTTGTGCATCGGGCAGTTCATGGGCTTGAGGTAGTAGCGCGCGCCCTCCAGCTCCATGGGAGGGAACATGCCGTCGGCGTACCAGTCGAGGTGGCCGGAGACCTGGTAGAGGTGCTCCTTGGTGATGTGCGGGGTGTTGACGAAGGAGTACCCGGCCTCCTCGTGCCGCTTGCGGGAGTAGTCCTCCATGAGCTTGCGGATCACCCCGCCCTTGGGGTGGAACACCGGCAGGCCCGAGCCGAGCTCGGGCGGGAAGGAGAACAGGTCGAGCTCGGCGCCGAGCTTGCGGTGGTCGCGCTTCTCGGCCTCCTCCAGCAGGCGGAGGTACTCGTCCTGCCGGTCACGCGACTCCCAGGCGGTGCCGTAGATGCGCTGGAGCTGCGGGTTCTTCTCGCTGCCCCGCCAGTAGGCGCCGCCGGAGCGCATCAGCTTGAACGCCGGGATGGATCGGGTGGAGGGCACGTGCGGCCCGCGGCACAGGTCCTTCCAGCAGAGCTCGCCGGACTTGGGGTCGAGGTTGTCGTAGATGGTGAGCTGGCCGCCGCCCACCTCGACGCTCTCCTCCTCGCCGGCGCCGCCCTTGAGGCCGATGAGCTCGAGCTTGTAGGGCTCGGCGGCGAGCTCCTCGCGCGCGGCCTCGTCGCTGACGGCGCGCCTGGCGAAGGTCTGGCCCTGCTTGACGATCTCGCGCATGCGCTTCTCGACGCGCTTGAGGTCGTCGGGGGTGAAGGGCTGCTCGACGTCGAAGTCGTAGTAGAAGCCGTTCTCGACGGGCGGGCCGATGCCGAGCCGGGCGCCGGGGAAGATCTCCTGGACGGCCTGGGCCATGACGTGCGCGGTGGAGTGGCGCACGATCGCCCGGCCCTCCTCGCTGTCGATGGCGATGGGCTCGACGACGTCGCCGTCGGCGACCTCGGCGGCGAGGTCGCGCGGCTCGCCGTTGATCTTGGCGGCGACGACCGACCGGCCGTCGGCCGCGAGCGCCTCTCCGGCCGTCGTGCCGCCCGCCACCACACGCTCGGCTCCGGCGAGGGTGATGCGTATTTCGAGGGCGGCAGACACGGTTGCTCCAAGGAGATGGGTGGGCGCGGGCACTCCGCTTGTCGTGCCCGATGCTACCGGGAAACCGGTCGGCGTTATCGCGCTCCCTACGCCTTGCTGCGGCGGTCCTCGGCCGGTTGCAGGCCGAGCGCGGTGAGCTGCGCGCGGGTGCCGCGGAAGACGTTGCGGTCGATCGGGCCGTGCGCGTACTGGTGGATCGCCCAGCGGTCCCACGGCGGCGGCACGACGGGGTGGCCCTTGGGATGACTGGGCGCGGCGATCCACAGCGGGTAGTCCTCAAGACCCGCGCAGTAGCCCTTCTTGGCGAAGGACAGGAAGGTGTAGATGAGCGGCCGCACCCCGGTGACGATGTTCACCACGTGGCACCAGCGCCGGGCGAAGGCGGCCACCCGCTGGGGCGGCAGGTGCCCGGAGTGCTCCAGGTCCAGGGCGATCAGGTCGCCGCGCCGCAGGCCGCCCGCCGCGTCGACCACGTCCAGGAAGTGGCGCACCTGGTCCTCGGCGTCGCCCTTCGGGTGGGCGAAGTGGTAGGCGCCGCAGACCAGCCAGTTCTCCCGCATGGCCGCCCAGTTGCGGGCGAACCACTTGTCGGTGAAGCCGGTGCCCTCGGTCGCCTTGGCGAATCCGAAGTCGACGCCGTCGCCGGCGTGCCCCGCCCAGTTGACGGCGCCCTGCCAGTTGGACACATCGATGCCGTGCAGCATGAAGCCTTCCCACATCCCCCGAACTCGCCCCCGGGGGATTGTAGTGAGGACACCCCCGCGGAGGCGGCCGGACACGCCCGGGGCGGCGTCCCGGCGCGCGGGCGGGTGAGAGATGGTGGAGGTAGGACACTGGAAGGAGGCCCCCATGCAGGTCAAGCAGTGGGCAGTGGAGATCTACATAACCGAGGACGACAACGACGACCGCACCGTCGCGCGGGCCGTCCTGATGAACCGCGCCGGTATGCGGCGCGAGGGAGTCGGGTACGCCCGGCGCAACCCGGTCGACCGGCCCGTCCCGGAGATCGGCGACGAGCTGGCCGTGGGGCGCGCTCTGGCGGACCTGTCGGCCAAGCTGACCGAGGACGCCGCCGAGGACGTCGCCCAGATGGCGGGGCAGTCCCGGCGCGTGTGAGCGCCACCACGGGTGGAGCGTGACGGTCCGTGACGCGGGGCGAAGGGGCGGCGCGTCGGCCGTCCGCCCCGCGCGAGGCGAACGTCACGCGCATTCGGGACCTACGACCGTGACCCCGGCGCGCTTCGGGGAGTCGGATGGAACTGACGGTCCCGCGAACTATCCAGGGAGGTTCTCATGTCCATACAGACGCGAAGCACGTCCAGAGGCCTGGTACCCGACCTGCTGGACTGGCTGGAGGCGCCCTTCACCGGAGGCGGCCGCCCCTACACCGCGGGCCAGATGGTCCGGTTCGAGGACACCGTGCGGGACGGCCACTACATCGTGCGCGCCGAGCTGCCCGGCATCGACCCCGAGCAGGACGTCGAGGTGGTGGTGTCCAACGGGATGCTGACCATCCACGGCGAGCGCAAGGAGGAGCGGTCCGAGCCGCACCGCACGGAGTTCCGGTACGGGGAGTTCAGCCGGTCGGTCCCGCTGCCGGCCAACGCCGGGGAGCAGGACGTCAAGGCCGTCTACCACGACGGCATCCTGGAGGTGGACATCCCGCTGGCGGAGGAGAGGCAGCAGAGCAAGCGCGTGCCGGTGGAGAAGGCCGACTAGCGCCGGACGCTCCGGACCCGGCCCGCGGGGACACGGGCCGGGCCCGGAGCGGTACTCCGGGCCGCGCGCGGGAGAGGTCACTGGGGTCGCCTTATGATTCGCGTGTTCCTGCTGGACGATCATGAAGTGGTCCGCCGGGGGGTCGCCGCCCTGCTGTCGGCCGAGGGCGACATGGAGATCGTCGGAGAGGCCGGCACGGCCGAGCAGGCCGTGGCGCGCATCCCGGCGCTCAGGCCGGACGTGGCGGTGCTGGATGTGCGGCTGCCCGACGGCAACGGCGTGGAGGTCTGCCGCGAGGTGCGCGCGAGGACGCCCGGGCTGGCCTGCCTGATGCTGACCTCCTTCGCCGACGACGACGCCCTGTTCGACGCCGTCATGGCGGGCGCGGCCGGTTACGTGCTCAAGCAGATCCACGGGTCCGACCTGGTCGGCGCGGTGCGGACGGTCGCGGCCGGCCAGTCGCTGCTGGATCCGGAGAGCACCGCGTCGATGCTGCGCCGCCTGCGCGAGCAGGCCGCCAGGAAGAGCCCGCTGGCGGCGCTCACCGGCCAGGAGCGTCACATCCTGGAGCTCATCGGGGAGGGGCTGACCAACCGGCAGATCGGCGAGCGGCTGTTCCTGGCCGAGAAGACGGTCAAGAACTACGTCTCCAACCTGCTGGCCAAGCTGGACATGCAGCGGCGCACGCAGGCCGCGGCGCTCGCGGCGCAGCTCAAGGCAGGCCGCCGCGACTGACCCCGCCCCCGCCGTCCGGCAGATCACGGGCGGCCGGGGCCGCCTTTGACGGGGTGGCGTGGCGCCAGGCCATGCGCGCGCCCGGCGGGGAGGCGCCGGGGGCGGGAGGGCTCTGGAGGGCGAAGATGGCCGAGCGGATGCGCCGGATGGTGCCGTCCAACTCGTCGATGGCGTGCCGCACCCTCGTGCGGGCCTCGGGCCGGTCGAGCAGGCGCATCGCGCCCATCAGCGTCATGGCCACCCCGAACAGCCGCTGGATGACGACGTCGTGCAGGTCCTTGGCGATGCGGTCGCGGTCCTCCAGCAGCAGCAGCCGCTCGGCGTCCGCGCGGGCCTCGGCCAGTTCCAGGGCGAGCGACGCCTGCCCGGCGAAGGAGTGCAGCATGCGCACGTGGGGCCCACCGAAGGGCGGCCGGCCGGGGCGCCTGCCGAGCGACAGCACCCCGCGCACCGCGCCGGCGGCGCCCAGCGGCACGGCGACGGCCGGCCCCGCGCGCGAGCGCTCGCACACCAGGGCGGGGATCGCCGTCTCCGCCAGGTCGGCGACGACGACCGGCTCGCCGGAGGTGTAGGCGCGGCCCGGCAGCGAGTCTGCGACCGCGACCTCCGCGGGGCTGACCCGCCCGGCCGGCACGCCGTCGGCGACGGTGACGCGCAGCCGTTCCCCGCCGGCGCAGGGCAGCAGCACCACCGCGACGTCGGCGCCGGACATCTCGCGCGCCCGCCGGGCCACCAGCGCGAGCACCTCGGCCGAGCCGGCCCCCGACAGCAGGCGGGTGGTGACCTCCGAGGACGCCTGGAGCCAGATCTCGCGGCCGCGGGTCTCCTCGTACAGGCGGGCGTTCTCGATGGCGACGCCCGCCGCGGCGGCGAGGGCGACCACGACCGTCTCGTCGTCCTCCCCGAAGTCGCCTCCCCCGCGCTTCTCGGTCAGGTAGAGGTTGCCGAAGACCTTCTCGCGCACCCTGATCGGCACGCCGAGGAAACCGCCCATGGGCGGGTGGCCGGGCGGGAAGCCGGAGGACTCCGGGTGCTCGGCGATGCGGTGCAGCCGGAGCGTGCGCGGCTCCTTGATCAGCAGGCCGAGCAGGCCCAGCCCGTGCGGCCAGTGCTCGACGCGGGCGATCTCCTCCTCGCTCAGCCCGACCGGGATGAACTGCACCAGGGTGTTCTCCTCGCCGATCACGCCGAGGGCGCCGTAGGTGGCGTCCACCAGGGTCGTGGCCGTCTCGACGATGCGACGCAGGACGGTCTGCAGGTCCAGGTCGCCGCCCACGGAGACGACCGCGTCCAGCAGCGCGTGGACCCGGTCACGGGTGGCGAGCACGGTCTCCAGCCGGGCCCGCAGCTCCGACAGCACCTCGTCCAGCCGCGTGTGCGGCATGAGGGAGCGCGGTGGGACGTCCGCCATACCAGGAGTGTCCCCATCGCGACCGCTCCGCGAATCCGGATAAAAGGGATATTCGACATATTTACCTATTAATGGCCGCCTCCGCCCGGCCGTGATCCGGCCGTCTCCCGGGGATGGACCACGGCGACCGGGCAGCGGGCGTGCCGCAGCACCTCGTAGCCGACCGAGTAGCCGGCCGAGCCGCCGAAGCCCGCGCCCGTCGCGTCACCGTGCGCGCCGGAGCCCACGACCACCAGATCGGCCCGCCGGGAGGCGTCCGAGAGTGCCGTGACCGGATGCCCGCGCATGGGGCGCAACCGGGCGGTGACCCCCGGGCACCGCTCCCGCCACATCGCCAGGCGCAGCCGCACCTCCCGCGTCACCTCGCCCATCGCCTCGGCCAGGCCGCCGGCGCAGGCGGTCGCGTACGGGGAGAACGGCGGCGCGCTCCAGGCGTAGAGCACGCACACGCGCGCGCACCGCCGGGCCGCCTCGCCGAGCGCGTACTCCATGGCGGCCTCCGACACCGGGGACCCGTCGTAGCCGACGACGATCTCGCCATGACGCCGCCCGGGCGAGCGGTTGACCACGACCACCGGCGCCATGGCGTGCCAGGCGACATCGCGGCCCACCGAGCCGAGCACCGCCCCCACGAAGCCGCCGGGCCCGCCGCCGCCCAGGATCAGCTCGTCGGCGTCCTCGGCCTCGGTGCACAGCCGCTCGGCGGCGGCGCCGGTGAGCAGGGTCGCGCTCACCTGCAGGCCGGGCGCGTAGCCGCGCACCCAGTCGACGGTGGCCGCCAGCACGGCCCGCCAGTACGCCGTCAGCGCGTCGGGCAGCCACGGCGCGGACCGGTAGGGGTAGTCCATCGACCAGGGCTCGCGCACGTGCACGACGCGCAGCCGGGCTCCTCTGCGCACCGCGTCGTCCGCCGCCCATTCCACCGCGGCCGCCGCGGAGTGGGAACCGTCGACGCCGACCACGATCTGTCCCGCCATGGCGCACCTCCCCCTCGCCTACCACCCTCACACGAGGCGCCACCGGACCGGCGCGCGCCCTCCCCGGGGCGGCGGAGTGGGCTCACAGGTACAGCGGCGGCACGGTGATCAGGTCGTCGGTGGCGAAGCCGAGCCGGTCGTCGACCTCGATCACGCCGTCCACCGCGTGCACGGACTCCACCACCAGCGGGATCTGCGAGCGCCTCGGGACCGTCCCGGTGAGCGCGACCAGCCCGTGCTCGACGAGGATCGACAGGGTCCGCGGCTCGACGCCGGCCCCGCGCACGGCCTCCTCGACGTCGTCGAGCACCTCCGCGGGCGGCCGGACGAAGATCTTGAGCAGGTCGGCCTGGTGCACGGTGCCGACGATCTTGCCGGTGACGCGGTCCACGACGGGAAGCTGCCTGATCCGGTGCTCGTGCATGAGGCGGGCCGCCTCCCGGACCGGCGTCACCTCGGTCACGGTGATCGCGGGACTGCTCATCACCTGGGCGGCCGTGCCCCCCTTGTCCCCCGCGACCTTCGTGTTCCCGCGGACCGGCCCGCGGCCCTCGATGACCGCTTCGACGCGCTCGGCGCCGATCTCCCGCAGCAGCAGGTCGTCCGCCGACACAACTCCGACCGGCCGGCGGCCGGAGTCGACGACGGCCACGGCGCCGACCTTGAAGCGACGCATCGTCTCCACCAGGTCGGCGAAGCAGGTGTCCGGCCTCACCGCGATGGCGACCCTGCCCATGACGTCGCCGACATTCACGACCATGGCTGCCTCCCCTGTCCAGCGCCCTGATATCGATCGTCCCGCCGGCCGGGAAGAGCTGTCAGCGGCGAAGGTCCCCAGCTCAACGGGACCTTCGGCTCGCCCGCGCACGCCGCAGGCAGGGCACCCGTCGAGCACGGCCTCAGCGGGCCCCCAGAGACGTCCCCCTCCGGCGGGGGGCGGTCCGGACACCCGGGCGGCGGCCGTGAAGGCATGCGGTCACCGCACTAGGCCCAGGGGCGGAAGACCGCGCGCACGCACCCGTCCTTCTTGTTCTTGAACAGGTCGTAGCCGTGCGGCCCGTGCTCCAGCGGCATGGTGTGGGTCGCCATGTGGGCCGTGCGCAGCTCGCCGTTGCTCACCATGTCGAGCAGTCTCGGGATGTAGCGCTGCCCGTGCTGCTGAGCGCCCCTGACGGTCAGGCCCTTGTTCATCATCGCGCCGAGCGGGAACTTGTCGACCAGGCCCGCGAAGACGCCGAGCACGAACACCGAGCCGCCCTTGCGGCAGGCGTAGATGGCCTCGCGCACCGCGGCCGGACGGTCCAGCGTGAGGCCCGCCCGCTGCTTCACCCGGTCGTACAGGCGTTTCGGCCCGGCGCTGTCGGCCTCCAGCCCGACGGCCTCGATGCAGACGTCCGGGCCCCTGCCACCGGAGCGCTCCTTCAGCTCGGCGATCACGTCGGTGCGGGTGTAGTCCAGGGTCTCGGCGCCCACGTGGCGCTCGGTCATGGTCATGCGCTCGGGGTGGCGGTCGATGGCGATCACCCGCTCGGCGCCCAGGAGCATCGCCGCGCGGGCCGCCATCTGGCCGACGGCGCCGCAGCCCCACACCGCGACCACGTCGCCGGGCTTGACCCCGCCGAGGTCGGCGCCCATCCAGCCCGTGGGCGCCGCGTCCGAGCAGAACAGGGCGTCCATGTCGCTCACGCCGTCGGGCACGGCGAAGGCGCCGTGGTCGGCGAAGGGGACGCGGACGTACTGGGCGTGGCTGCCCTTGAACCCGCCGGTGGCGTGGGAGTAGCCGTAGATGCCCGCGGACGGCTGCCCCCACAGCATGTCGGTCAGGCCGGGATCGGGGTTGGAGTTGTCGCAGGCCGACCACAGGCCGTTCTCGCAGTTCCAGCAGCGGCCACAGCCGATGATCGAACACACCACGACCCGGTCGCCGGCCTTGTGCCGGCGCACTTCGGTGCCGACCTCGACGACCTCGCCGAGGAACTCGTGCCCGATCACGTCGCCCGCGCGCATGGCCGGGATGTAGCCGCCCAGCAGGTGCAGGTCGGAACCGCAGGTCGTGGTGAGGCCGACCTTGACGATGGCGTCCTGGGCGTTGAGGATCCTGGGGTCGGGGACGCGCTCCACCGACAGCTCGTTCACGCCCTGCCAGCACAGTGCCTTCACAGCCGCCCCTCCCCGCCCGCGCGCTGCACGGCGAGATCCAGAATCTTCCCTGCGGGAGTGGGCCGCGTGCTCGGCGGCGCGTCCGGCAGCAGCACCTCCCCCGTCTCCATCAGGCACTTGGACTCCCGCAGCGCCTTTCGCACCGCCTGGCGCGGATCCTCGCCGCCGAGCCGGGCGAGCACCTGCGTGGCGCCGGTGGGCACCCCCGCGAGCGGGCGGGCGCCGAGTTCGGTGCCGCGGCCTCCGGGCGCCTCGCGCACCCGCACCTCCACGGTGTCGCCCAGCCTCGCCAGCGGCTCGGGGAGCCGGCCCTCCGCCAGCACCTCCTCCGGCCGGCGGTTGATGGTGACCATCAGCCAGCGGGCGGCCTCCCGCCGCGTCCTGGCCCTGCTCCGGCGCGAGGAGCGCCATCGCATCACGCCCAGACCGATGCCGCCGAGCGACACCGCCCCCAGAACCGCACGTTTCATTGCCCTCTCCCCCTTGATGGACAACTGCTCCCATGGCTACCCGCTCGCACCGGGCGCTATCTCGGCGCCGGCGGCACTTGAGGAGGAGTTGACGACCCGCTGATCGCGTCGTGGCCCCGCGTGCGGGCGGCCCTCGGTCACCATGCCCTGTTCAGCGCGTCCGGCGGGCGGTCCAGGGGCGCGGAGGCCATGCTCCTATGACTTATAGGAGCGGAAAGGTACGACAAACCGCCATACGCGGGTACGCGGAGCCGCTAAGCATCCACGGGCATTCACCGGCACGACGACCGGTCAATAGGCTCGCCGGAGGGCATTGCATATCGCGATCGCATGTAACGCGGCGGATTGGGCGCGGGACGGCGGCGAATGTCCGGAAGCGGACAGCGGACGCCCGCCGGGCCGCCGCGATAGGCTCCGCGCCGGAAAATGCCCGGGCAATCGCCCCGGCCGCGGCGGGCATTCCCATTACGGCCGGTGAGACGGCATGCGGTCGGACAGGACCCTCCCGGCGGGTTCGGGCCGGCCGCGGAGTAGGCGGGTGAGAGCGTCGTGACGGCAGACGCTATCGCAAGATGGTGACGTCGGTAAGGCGGATGCGTCAAGTCGTCATGTCCCGGCCGGATCGGTTCGGATTGACATGGCCGAGGGCCGGCATACCCGGCGCCCGGGCGCGGCAAGGCGCACACGGCGGTTGTCGCGCGGCGATCCCGCGACCTCTCGCACCTGTTAAGCATCGGTTACGGGTGGAAAGCCGCCTTGCCGGCGGCGTGCTGCCTGCCCATGATTTCCGGGGACTCCTCCAGAGCCGGGCGGCGGCACGGCTAACACGTAACGACGGTAAGGAATAGTGCTCATTGTGACAAAGTGACTGAAGTCAGCACTACCCTTCCGCGAATGGCGACCCGAGCACGCTCGGCGGGGCCGCCCCTGGACGCGCACCGACCAGCGCCGCGGATCCGCAGGTCAACCCCGTCGTCCACGAGGACGGCGGAGGCCGGGCGGGGCCGTCCTCCCCACTGGGACGGCCTCTGCCCGCTGCGAGCACGGCGGCCGCAAACGCGGTCCGCGTGCGGCGACCCGCGCGGCGGATCACATGCTCGCCGGGCGACTAAACCGGGCGGGACGGCTTAATCAATCACTGAGCCTGTTCGTACTGTGCCACGATGTGCGAGGCGATGCGGCCACGCTCGCTGACGTTCAGGCCATGCGCCTTGGCCCAAGCGCGGATCTCGGAGCTTTTGTCGCGAGAGGGACGCTGAGAGCCGCCACGCTTGCGCCCCCGGGCGGGAGCGCTCTCAGCCCGGCGCGCGCTGGACACGAAAGGCGAAAGAGCCTCGCGGAGATTCCTGGCGTTTTTGTCGTTCAGATCGATCTCGTAGCTGGTGCCGTCAATCGCGAAGGACACCGTCTCTTTTGCTTCGCCACCTTCCAGGTCGTCGATGAGAAGCGTCTGGATCTGTGTCGCCATCTTCCACTCCTTTCACAGGGCATAGTTTGACCCCTCAAGAATATACCCGATTTCCGCCGCCTCCCACGTGTGGAACAGGGCGGCGCATTGGCCGGCTCTTGGGGCTAAGTTAGCGCGGTTTCCGGCTCGCCCTCGGTTTACCACGTCGATCAGCGCGTCATCGGCCCGGAACGACGCCACATCGGCCACCAAACTGGTGTCAGCACCACTTAATTAGGCGATGGTGGATAGTGTCGACTACACAATCTCCCGCGCCCGGCGCGGTGCCATCTCGCGTCGTCCCGCGTCGTCGTGCGTCGTCGTGCGTCGTCGTGCGTCGTCGTGCGTCGTCCCGGTCGCCACGCGGCCGCGAAGGCCGCGGCCGGCGGGCCACCGTGGGGGCCACCGTGGCGGGGACACCGGCGTCCGCAGGAGGCGGGCGGCCGTACAGTTGCCTGCATGGGCATGGTCAAGACCGTAGGGCTGGTGCTGCACCCGCAGCGGGACTCCAAAGAGGCCATCGACACCATCATCGAGTGGGCCCGCACCAGGAGCGTCACCGTGCTCGGCCTGCCCGACGAGGTGGGCCGCATCGACTGCAGTGCCGTGCGGGTCGACGCCGCCACGCTCGTCGAGCGCGCCGACCTGCTGGTGAGCCTGGGCGGCGACGGCACGATGCTGCGCACCATGCGGCTGGCCTCCGAGCGCATCACCCCGGTCCTCGGCGTCAACCTGGGCAAGCTGGGCTTCCTCGCCGAGATCGACGTCGAGGAGCTGCCGCCGGCGCTGTCGGCCATCGACAACCACCGCTTCACCGTCGAGCCGCGCATGGCCGTCCGGGCGTCCATGCCCGACGGCGAGACGGTCACCGCGTTCAACGACATCGCCCTGGTGCGCATCCCCGGCGAAGGACTGTCGGCGGTGTCGATCTCGGTGGGGGGCCAGCCCTTCGTCCGGTACGCCTCCGACGCCGTCATCGTGGCCACCTCGACCGGTTCGACGGCCTACAACTTCTCCGCCGGCGGCCCGCTGGTCTCGCCGCTGGTCGAGGGGTTCCTCGTGGTCCCGGCCGCGGCCCACTCCTCCTTCAACCGGGCCCTGGTGCTGTCGGCCGACGAGGAGGTCACCCTGGAGCTGCTGCCCTCCAGCGGGCAGCTCGCCGTCGAGGTGGACGGCTCGGTCGGCGCGCGGCTGTCGCCCGGCGACCGCCTCACCGTGACGGCGGTGCGCTGCGCGGGCCGCGTGGTCCGCCTCGGCACCACCACCTTCTACGAGCGGGCCCGCCGCAAGCTGCGGGTCAGCGGCAGCGCCGAGGTCGACTGACGCACCGGCGGGCCGTCAGTAGGCGGCCTGGTCGGCGATGTCGACCTTCGAGCGGTCGGGCAGCAGCAGAGTCGCGGTGAATCCGACGACCGCCCCCGCGATCATGAACAGCGCGATCGCCTGCCAGCCGAAGTCGTGCAGCAGCCAGGTCGCCACCAGCGGCGCCGGGCCTCCCGCGATGAGCGAGGAGAGCTGGTACCCCAGCCCGGCGCCGCCGTACCGCAGGCCGGTCGGGAAGCTCTCGGCGATCATCGCCGCCTGCGGGCCGTACTCCATGGAGTGCTGGATCTGCACGATCATGATGGTCAGGAACACCACGACCGGGATGGCCGTGTTGAGCGCCATGAAGTACGGGAACGCCACGACCGCCAGCACCACCGCTCCCGTCGCGTACACCTTGCGCCGGCCGACCCGGTCGCTCAGGTGGCCGAAGGCGGGGATGGCCGCCAGCTCCAGCGCCGCCGCGCAGGTCACCGCCGCCAGCGCGAACCCGCTGGACAGGCCGACCTCCTTGACGACGTAGGTGAGCGCGAAGGTGGTGAAGATGTAGAACGGCAACTGCTCGGAGGCCCGGGCGAGCGCGCTCAGCACGACCTCCTTGGGGTGCCGGGTCAGCACCTCGGCGATCGGCAGCCGCGCCACCTGGCGCCGCTCGATCACCTGGGCGAACAGCGGCGTCTCCATGACGCGCAGCCGCACCCACAGGCCGACGGCGACCAACAGGACGCTGGCCAGGAAGGGCACCCGCCAGCCCCACTCGACGAAGGCGTCGCCGGCGGTGGTCGCCAGCAGGGACATCATGCCCGTTCCGAGGATGAGGCCGATCGGGACGCCGGTCTGCGGCCAGCTCGCCATCAGCCCGCGGCGCCTCTGGTCGCCCCATTCCATGGACAGCAGCACCGAGCCGCTCCACTCGCCGCCGACCGCGATGCCCTGCAGGACGCGCAGCACCACCAGCAGCACCGGCGCCGCGACGCCGATGGACGCGGTGCCGGGGAGCACGCCGATCAGGGCGCTGGACACCCCCATCAGGACGAGGGTGACGATGAGCGTCGCCTTGCGGCCGATGCGGTCGCCCCAGTGCCCGAAGATCGCCGCTCCGACGGGCCGGGCGGCGAAGCCCACCGCGTAGGTCGCGAAGGAGGAGAGCGTCCCGGCGTACTCGCTGGACTGTGGGAAGAAGACCTGCGGGAAGACCACCGCGGCGGCCGTCCCGTACAGGAAGAAGTCGTACCACTCGATGGCGGTGCCGACGACGCCGGCGAAGGCGGCCTTGCGCCGCTGTGACCGCATGTCCTCGGCGCGGAGATCGCTGTCCAGGGGCACCTGATCCTCCTCAGGAGCGGAGATGGTGACTGCGATCTTCACTCCGCGCCGCCGCCGTCCGCAAGGGCCCCTGTGATGTGGTTCACATCCGGTCCGCTCACCTGGCCTGGCGATCCGGCCGTCCGGCTCCCGCCGATAGGGTCGGTGCCATGGACGGCTCGCCGGTTCCCTGGGACACCCTCGGCGTGATCTCCGCGGGCGGGGTGATCGGCGCGCTCGCCCGGTTCGGGCTCGGCGCCGCCTTCCCGCGACCGCCCGGCGGGTTCCCGTGGACGATCTTCGCCATCAATGTGGCCGGATGCCTGCTGATCGGCGTGCTGATGACCACGATCGCCGAGGCGGGCCAGGTGCACCGCCTGCTGCGCCCCTTCCTCGGGGTCGGCGTCCTCGGCGGGTTCACCACCTTCTCGGGGTACATCGTGGACATCGGCCGCGCGACCGCCGCCGGAGCGCCCGGCGTCGCGCTCGCCTACCTGGCGGGGACGGTGCTGTGCGCCGTGCCCGCCGTGTACGCGGGCGCCGTGCTCACCCGCGCGGCGCTGCGGCTGCTCCGCACGGGGCGGTCATGACCAGAGACGGGGCCGGCATGGCGGACATGGTGAAGACGGCGAAGCTCCAGGGCCCCGCCCTCCGGCTGTCGGTCTTCGTCGGCGAGTCCGACCAGTGGCACCACCGGCCGCTGTACCACGAGATCGTCCGCCGCGCCCACGAGGCGGGGCTCGCCGGGGCGAGCGTCGTGCGCGGCATCGAGGGCTTCGGCGCGACCTCGCGCATCCACACCTCCCGCATCCTGTCGCTGTCGGAGGACCTGCCCATCGTGGTCATCATCGTGGACGCCGAGGAGCGCGTCCGCGCCTTCCTGCCCCGCCTGGACGAGCTGGTGACCGAGGGGCTGGTCGTCCTGGACCAGGTCGAGGTGATCCGTTACACCGCCCGGCCCGGCGGGACCGCGCCGTGAGCGTGCTGCTGGTGATCCTCGGCGCGGCGCTGGGCGCCCCGCTGCGCTACCTGACCGACCGCTTCGTGCAGGCACGGCACGACGCGGCCTTCCCCTGGGGCACCTTCACCGTGAACGTCTCCGGCTCGGCGCTGCTCGGCTTCCTCGTGGCGCTGCCCGCGGGCGACGGGGTGATGGCGTTGCTGGGCACCGGGTTCTGCGGCGCGCTGACCACGTACTCGACCTTCGGCTACGAGACGCTCCGCCTGGTCCAGAACGGCGCACGGCTGCTGTCGGCGCTGAACGTCGCCCTGAGTGTGGCGGCCGGGCTGGCCGCCGCCGGCTGCGGCGCGCTGCTGGCCCGCCTCATCGCCGGCTGACCGCCGCGCCGCCCGCCCGCCGCGAGCGCGGCGGGCACGCGTCTCAACGGGCGAGGGCGCGGCGCAGGGCGGCGGAGCGTCCGGCGACGGCTCTGCGGCTCAGCTCGGCGCCCGGCACCAGCGCGTCGAACCCGTGGAAGGCCCCCGGGTACATGTGGAACTCGGTGGACACCTCCGCCTGGACGAGCCGGCGGGCGTAGTCGGCGCACTCGTCGCGGAAGACCTCCAGCTCGCCGACGTCGATGTAGGCGGGCGGCAGCCCGGACAGGTCCCCGGCCCTGGCCGGCGCCGCGTACGGCGGCACGCCGGCGGACCCGGCCGCCTCGCCCAGCAGCGCCCGCCAGCCGAAGGCGTTGGCGGCGCTGTTCCACGCCACCGCATCCTCCGACCGCAGGGACGAGGGGGTGGTTCCCCGGTCGTCGAGCATGGGCGCCAGCAGCAACTGGAAGGCGACGGCGGGGGTGCCGCGGTCGCGGGCCAGCAGGACGGTGCCCGCGGCGAGCCCTCCGCCGGCGCTCCCTCCGCCGACGGCGATGCGCGCGGGGTCGACGCCGAGGTCGCCGGCGTTCTTCGCCGTCCACACCAGGCCGGCGTAGCAGTCCTCGACCGGGGCGGGGTACGGGTGCTCGGGGGCCAGGCGGTACTCCACCGAGACCGCCACGCACCCCACGTCGCGCACGAAGGTCGCCACCCGGGCGTCGTCCATCTCCACCAGGCCGAGGATCATCCCGCCGCCGTGGATCCAGTACAGGCACGGCAGCGGCGCCGGGCCGCGGCGCTCGGCGGGCCGGTAGACGCGGAGCCTGATGTCGGGCGCGCCGTCCGGGCCGGGCACACGCTGGTCCTCGACCGTGACGCCCGGACCGGTCATCGGCGGCATGGCCGCGAACGCGCCGGCCATCCGCCGTCGCAGGGCCGGCAGGTCCTCGGGGGACATCCGGGCGAAGTCGATCGGCGGGATGAAGGCGTGCTCCAGCCCTGCGGCCAGCTCGGGGTCCATGTTGGGATGCGGCGGCATGCGGTTCCCCTCGTGCGAAGTGCGCCGCGCCCTGCGCGGCGGAGCCGACGGGGGGATGGCGGACGGGCCGTCGAACGGGCGGTCGGCGGCGAAGCGGACAACGGTGCTACGCGGACGGCGCCTGATGACGCCTGATGAGCATCCGCCGCCGCTTCGGCGCCGACAACCGCGACATGCCTCCCATGACCCACTGTTTCCCAGCCGATCGACCTGACGAGAGACCACCCGCCCGCACACCGCGCCTCCGCAGCAGGCCGCGCCCATTCCCCGCGGACCGTACGCCACGCCTCCGCCCTGCCGTACCCCACGCCTCCGGCGCGCCCGTTCCCCGCGGGCCGTACACGGCGCCGGGCGCCGCGTACGGGCCGCACGCCGTGCCGGCGCCGGGCGCCGCTTCGCCGTGGCGCCCCCATGGTGCCGGCGGGGCGGGGTCGAGCGCGGCGGGATGGTCAGGTGCGGCGGGACAGCATGCGGTCGCGGGCTTGACGGGCCGCGTGCCACGCCTCGTGGGCGGTGCTGGGACGGGCGCGCCGCTGCGCCCAGGCGAGCAGCCCCGCCCCGGCCACGGTGGCGGCGCCCGCCGCGATGATCACACCAGGACGGCGGCGCGCCTGGGTGGAAACCTGCTCCGCCACACTTCTGAGCCGCTCGGGAACAGGCTCACGGGCCGTCTCCCCCGTGACCGGGCCGAGGCCCAGGCCGGTGTCCATCTCGGTGTCCATGCCGGTGGCCCCCTCGCCGGTCCGGGTGTGGGTGACGCCGCGCAGGCGGTCGGCCATCTCAGCGGCCTTCTCCTTCGCGGCGGCGGTGGTGCCGGTCACCTTGTCCCTGGCCGCGGCCGTGGTCTCGGTCACCTTCTCCTTGGCGGCGGCCTTGGTCTCGGCCACCTTGCGCTGGGCGCGGGACTTCACGTCGACCTTGTGCGCGAGCGCCTCGACCGTGCGGCCGAGCTCCTCGCGGGTGCGCACGATGTCGTCGCGCAGCCGGTCGGCCTCCGAGACGCGCGTGCCGCCGTGCCCGCCGTCGGGCGAACCATGGCCGTCGGGCGAACCGTGGCCGGGCTCGGCGGCCGGCGTGGATTCTGCGGCGCGGACGGGCGTCTCGGACAGCCCGGCGAGCGGGTCGCCCCTGCCGTGGCTGACCACGGGCTTCACGTACGGCTTGGGCGGCGCGTGGACCTCGGGCACGTTGAGCGAGGGGCCGGCGGACTCAGGCGTCGCGGTGCCCGGCTCCTGTCTGCGCAGGCCCACTTCGCCCGCGGTGGGGCGGTGGTCCGCGCCGATCGGGTCGTTCTCGGTCATCGGTGTGCACTCTCCTTCACGGCGTCGACATCGGCCTTGATGCTGCGGATGGCCTCCTGCGGCAGGGGCGGCGTGGCCCTGGCGACCTGCCGCTTGCCCACGAGCGCGAGCACGGCGGCGACGATCAGCAGCACCACGCCCACGATCAGGGCGGAGATCCAGGGCGCGAGCGCCTGGGCCACCAGCAGGATCAGCGCGGCGACCAGCGCCCCGCCGCCGTACAGGGCGACCACTCCGGCGCCGCCGAACAGGCCGGCGCCGAGGCCGGCCTTGCGGCCCTTGCCGGTGAGCTCGATGGCGGCCAGCCGGATCTCGTCCTTGACCAGCCGGGATACGTCCTCCGACAGGTGCCGGACCAGCTCGGCGGTCGACAGGGAGGCGTACGGGTTAGCGGCGGGCCGGCCGTCTCCCAGGTCCGTGGCGGCCGCGCGGCCGTCCTTCAGGTCGGTCATGGCTGTTCCCCTTCCTTTCCCCGGCTCCGGCAGCGCGGCGCCGGCCGGGAGCGGCTATGAACGGCGGAGCAGGCTGATCACCGCCCGTTCGACGCCGCCGTGCGTCGCGAGCTGGCCGAACCCGGCGTCGGCGCCGAGCTCGACCAGCGCCCGCTCGATCGTGCGGCCCTTGTCGAAGGCGTCGATCACCCGGGGGTCGACGTAGGAGGCCCGCGCCACGGCCGGGGTGTTGCCGAGGTAGTCGGCCACCTCGTTCATCACGCGGCTGACGGCGCGCTTCCTGCCGGTCCTGTTGCGGGCCCGGGCGGAGACGGCCAGGCCGACCGCCGCCAGCACGGTGGCGTGCCAGGTGCGGAAGTCCTTGGCCGTCACCTCGAAGTCCATGGTCTCGCGCAGGTAGGCGTTGATGTCCTCGCTGCGCACGTCCACCCAGACCGAGCCCTCCTGGTAGCGCAGCAGCTCTCCGTCGCGGCCGTCGCGGTGCAGCGCGGTGACGACCTTGCAGACCTCGGCGTCGATGAGCCGGACCTCCCTGGGCTTGCCGCCCTTGGCCGGGTAGGAGCAGGCGACCACGCCATTTCCGCAGGTCACATGCTCGGTTCGCAGGGTGGCGAGCCCGTAGGACTCGTACGACTCGCCGCCGACGCGGAAGAAGCCGATGTCGAGCATGCGGGCCGCGGCGGCCAGCACGCGGTCACGGCTGAGGCCGCGCCGCTCCAGGTCCTTGCCGACGCGTTCACGGAAGGCGGGGAGCCTGCGCGCCATCTCGCATACGCGGTCGAACTTGACGCGATCTTGCTCCTCCCGCCACACGTCGTGGTAGCGGTACTGCCGCCGGCCGGCGGTGTCGGTTCCCACGGCCTGGATATGGCCGTCGGCGTCCCGGCAGATCCATACCTCGCGCCACGCCGGCGGGATGGCGAGGGCTTTGAGCCTCTCCAGCGTCCGCCGGTTCTTCACCGGCCGGCCGTCCGGCCAGTGATAGCTGAACCCGCGTCCCCGGCGCCTGCGGCGGATGCCCGGTTCGGCGGGATTGCTCTGTCGCAGCTCCACGAGGACCCCATACCCGTGCTGAGCGCGGCAAACGGCCGGGCCGTCCAGGATGCCGCCCGGCCGCCGGCGGGAGCGCGCAGCGGGTGTGGCGAGGCGCGCCCGCCACACCCGGCCGGGCACTCCGTTACTGCCGCATCGGCATCTTGCGGTTTCCCACCGCCATGGCGCCGAGGCCGAGCAGCAGGATGACGATGCCGGTGATGACGTTGTTCCAGATCGACCCGGTCGTGTGGGACCGGATGATCCACGGGGACAGGATCGTCCAGACCCCGAGGATCGGCGCGATCCACGTCAGCCCGTACGTCCGGCCGAACGCCGACGCGAACCCCAGGGCGAGGGCGGCCAGGGCCAGTCCGGTGACCATGTTGCTCACCGACAGCCGCGACAGGCCGTTGAACCCCACCACCCACGGGGATATCGCGAGATAGAGCCCCGCCAGGAGCGTCAGCCCGTCTATCACCTGCGCCGCCATGCTGGAACTCGCCCGCTCGTACTTGGCTCTCATGGCCACGATGTCGGGGTGCGCCTCCAGGCCGGTCGGTCTAGTCATGACCTCACCGCCTCCCGTTTTGCTTCTCGGTACGGATCAATTTCGCCATACCCGAGATGGAGGCCGGGATCACGGTGACCTGGGCAAATAATTCCAATCGTCATGACTGATCATGAGATTGAACACCATGGAATGTCATTTCGGCCGCGGACCGCGCGCGTCCCAGACACCCCGGCGTACGCGCGGTTCGTCCGGCGCCGGGGCTGGACGATCCCGGACGAAACCCCTACCGGCCCCGTCCGACCCCACCTGGCCCACCTCGCCCCCGCTCGGCCCGCACCGAGCTTGACAGCCCTGCGCACGGGATGGTTACTTAGGGCTGCCTTACCTTATTTAGGTTAGGCATACCTAATCATTACCTCGTCCAGCCCTTCCCGGCATCGCCCCCATCGCATGAAGGACCAGACCGTATGAAGGAGCGGACGCCATGACCCGCGTCTATGATCTCGTCGGCATCGGCTTCGGCCCGTCCAACCTCGCCCTCGCCGTCGCCCTCGCCGAGCGCGGGGACACCCCTCTGGACGCCGTGTTCCTGGAGAAGCAGGAGGCGTTCGGCTGGCACCGCGACATGCTCCTCGACGGCGCGACGATGCAGGTGTCCTTCCTGAAGGACCTGGTCACCATGCGCAACCCGGTCAGCCGCCACAGCTTCGTCAATTACCTGCATGCCAAGGGCAGACTGGCCGACTTCATCAACCTCAAGACGATGTACCCGACCCGGCTGGAGTTCCACGACTACCTGTCCTGGGTGGCCGCCGACTTCGACGACCGGGTGCGGTACGGCGCCGAGGTCGTCACCGTGCGGCCGGTCGAGGACGCGGACGGGCGGGTGGAGCTGCTCGACGTCGTCGTCCAGCGCGGCGGGCCGGACGGCGAGCTCGCGACCTACCGCGCCCGCAATCTGGTGGTCGCGGCCGGCCTGCGGCCCACGCTGCCGGACGGGATGGTGACCGACGGCCGGGTGTGGCACAGCCAGGAGCTGCTCACCCGACTGGACGGTCTGACCTCCCCGCCGCGCCGGTTCGTCGTCGTGGGCGCCGGGCAGAGCGGCGCCGAGGTCACCGAACACCTGCACCGCAGGTTTCCCGGCGCCGAGATCTGCGCCGTGTTCGCCCGCTACGGGTACAGCCCCGCCGACGACAGCCCCTTCGCCAACCGGATCTTCGACCCGGCCGCCGTGGACGACTTCTACGCCTCCCCCGAACCGGTGAAGCGCATGCTGCTGGACTACCACGCCAACACCAACTACGCCGTCGTCGACCTCGACCTGCTGCGGGAGCTCTACCGGCGGGTGTACGAGGAGCGGGCGGCCGGGACCGAGCGCCTTCGCGTCATGAACATGTCCCGGGTGACCGGGCTGAGCGACGAGGGCACGCATGTGGAGGTGACCGTGCGGTCGCTGGCCGACGGCGAGGTGGAGAGGCTGCGGGCGGACGCCGTGGTCTACGCCACCGGGTACCGGCCGGTCGACCCGCTGGACCTGCTCGGCGCGGCCGGCGCGTACTGCCTGCGCGACGAGCGCGGCGGCCTGCGGGTGGGCCGCGACCACCGCCTGGAGACCACCGGCGGCATGGACTGCGGCATCTACCTGCAGGGCGCGACCGAGCACACCCACGGCATCGCCTCCACGCTGCTGTCGACCACCGCCGTGCGGGCCGGAGAGATCCTCGGCTCCATCCTGGGCCCGGCCGGACGCCCGCACGTGCCCTCCGCCTCCTCCCCCAGGGCCACAGGGTGACCGGTGGCTCCTCGCGGGTGCGGACGGGTGCGCCGGGGCGGGCGGTACTGCTGCGCGCCGTCCGGGGGCAGCGGCGCGACCTCGCGCTCGGGTCGGTGCTCGGAGCCGGTCACCAGGCCGGCGAGGCCCTGGTCCCCGTCCTGATCGGCGTCGTGATCGACCAGGCCGTCGCCGGCGGCGACGCCGGGGCGCTGCTGGGGTGGCTCGCGGTGCTCGCCGTCGTGTACGTGGGGCTGTCGTTCGGTTTCCGCTTCGGCGCTCGCGCCGGGGAGCGAGCCGCCGAACGGAGCGCCCACGCGCTGCGCGTCGAACTCGTACGCCGCGTGCTGGATCCCCGCGGCGGGGCGGAGAACGGCAGGCTGCCTGGCACCCTGGCCACCATCGCGACCGAGGACGCCAAGCGCGTCGGCGCCGTCGCCATGGCCGTGATGATCGGCATCTCGGCGCTGACGGGGCTCCTGGTCGGCGCCGTGGTGCTGCTGCGGATCTCCGTGCCGCTCGGCCTGACGGTGCTGGCCGGGACACCCGTGCTGCTCTGGCTCGGGCATCTGCTCGGCAAGCCCCTGGAGCGCCGCAGCGAAGCCGAGCAGGAGCGTGCCGCGCACGCCTCCGGTGTCGCCACCGACCTGGTGACCGGGCTTCGCGTGCTCAAGGGCATCGGCGCCGAGTCGGCGGCCGTCGCCCGCTACCGGCGCACCAGCCGCGACTCGCTGGCGGCCACGCTGCGGGCGGCCCGGGCGGAGGCACTGCAGAACGGCATGGTGCTGACCCTCACGGGATGCCTCATCGCCGTCGTCGCGCTCACCGGCGGCCGGCTCGCCCTCCAGGGTGACATCAGCCTGGGCCAGCTCGTCTCGGCGGTCGGTCTCGCCCTGTTCCTGCTGGGACCGCTGGAGGTGTTCTCCTACGTCAACGCCGACCTCGCCCAGGGCCGGGCCTCCGCGGCGCGCATCGCCGACGTACTGTCCGCGCCGCCGCGCGTGACCTCCGGCGGCGCGCGGCCGGCGCGGCCCGTGCGGGGCGCGGTCCGGCTGCGCGGCGTCAGCCACGGCGGGCTCCGCCAGGTGGACCTCGACGTCGCCCCCGGCGAGGTGCTCGGCGTGGCCGCCACCGATCCGGCGGACGCCGCGGCGCTGCTGCGCTGTCTCGGCCGCCGGTCCGACCCCGACTCCGGGGTGGTCGAGCTGGACGGCGTACCGCTGAACGAGTTGGACCCTGCCGGCCTGCGCATGGCGGTGCTGGTCGCCGACCATGACGCGGAGCTGTTCGAGGGCACCTTGCACGACAACGTCGGGGCCGCGGCGCCCGGCGACGCCGGCTCCGGCCGCATCGCCCGCGCGCTGGCGGCGGCCGGGGCCGACGAGATCGTCCGGGCCCTGCCGCTCGGCGGCGACACGGCGGTGGGCGAGCGCGGAAGCTCGCTGTCCGGCGGGCAGCGCCAGCGCGTGGCCCTGGCTCGGGCGCTGGCCGCCGAGCGGCCCGTGCTGGTGCTCCACGACCCGACCACCGCGGTGGACGCGGTCACCGAGGCACGCATCGCCGCGGGCGTCCGCGAGTTCCGCCGCGGCCGCACGACGATCCTGGTCACCACCAGCCCCGCGCTGCTCGCGGTCACCGACCGGGTGATCCTGCTCGACGACGGCCAGGTCACCGACACCGCCCCGCACGCCGAACTGGTGCGACGTCACGCCGCCTACCGCACGGCGGTACTGGCATGACACGCGACACCGGCACGCCCCACGGCACCGGCATGACAGGCGACACCGGCATGACAGGCGACACCGACACGCCCGACCGCCCCGACATGCCTGGCAGTACCGACATGGGCGGCGTTACCGATTTGGGCCGCGATACCGGCATGAGCGGCGGTGCCGGCATGGGCGAAGGTGCGGCGGGGACGGGCGTCGCCGGGGATCGGCTGACGCCGGCCACGTCCGCGCCCGTCTCCGCTGAGGGGGGACGGGCGCTGCTGCCCACGGCGAACCCGGCACGGACCTGGGCCGCCGCGCGGGAACTGCTGCGACCGCACCGGGGCCTGGCGTTCGGAGGGTTCGCGGTGATGGTCGCCGCCACGGCCGCCGGCCTGCTCATCCAGCCACTGCTGGGGCACATCGTCGACCTGGTCGCCGGACGGCGGCCCGCGCAGGCCCTCACCGCGCCCGCCGCGCTGCTGGTGCTGGTCGCCGTCGTCCAGGGGGCCGGCACCGGGCTCGGGCTGTCCCTGATATCGCGGCTCGGGGAGACCGCGCTCGCCCGGCTGCGCGAGCGGTTCGTCGAACGCGCCCTGCGGCTTCCCCTCGCGCAGGTGGAGCAGGCCGGGTCCGGCGACCTGACCGCCCGGGTCACCGGTGACGTCTCGCGCGTGGCCGAGGCCGTGCGGACCGCCCTTCCCGAACTGGCCCGCTCACTGCTGGCCATCGTGCTCACTTTTGGAGCGCTGGCCGTGCTCGACTGGCGGTTCCTGCTCGCAGCGCTACTGGTGGTGCCGATCCAGGCGCACACCGCGCGCTGGTACGTGCGCAACGCCGTGCCGTTGTACGCGCGGCAGCGCGTCGCCGACGGGGCGCAGCGGCAGCAACTCCTGGACAGCATCAGCGGCGCCTCCACCGTCCGGGCGTTCCGGCTGGAGGCCGAGCACGAAGAGCGGGTGACCCAGCGGTCGTGGTCGGCGGTGGAGCTGACCATGCGCGGGGTACGGCTGGTGCTGCGGTTCTACAGCCGCCTGCACGTGGCGGAGTACATCGGCCTGGCGGCGGTCCTTGTCGCCGGTTTCCTCCTCGTGCGCGGCGGCGCGGTGTCCATCGGCACCGCGACGGCCGCGGCGCTGTACTTCCACAGCCTGTTCGCGCCGATCAACTCCGCGCTGGTCCTGGCCGACGACGCTCAGTCGGCCGCCGCGAGCCTCGCCCGGCTGGTCGGCGTCGCCGACCAGCCGGCACCCGAGGACCCCGCACCCGGCCGGGCACCCGAGCTACCCGCACCCGAACAGGCTCCGTCCGAACGACCGGCGCCCGGCCTGCCGGCACCCGAGCGGCCGTCACCCGAGCGGCCGGCATTGGATGGGCAGTCATCCGAGGGGGCGTCGGAGGAGCCGTCGTCCGAGGAGCCGTCGTCCGAGGAGCCGTCGTCCGAGGAGCCGTCGTCGGAGGGGGCGGAGCGTGCGGAGGATGCCGGAGGCTCGCTGCTTGCGGGGGACCCCGTGGTGACGGTCAGCGGGGTCGGGCACGCGTACGAGGCCGGGCGGTTCGTCCTGCACGATGTCGATCTCGTCATCCGCCGCGGCGAGCGTGTCGCGCTGGTCGGCGCCAGCGGGGCGGGCAAGACGACGCTCGTCAAGCTCATCGCCGGCGTCCACCGCCCGACGCAGGGCTCGGTACGGCTGGCCGTCCCCGAGCGGGACCGGCCGGGCCCCGCGGTGGCACTGATCACCCAGGAGACGCACGTCTTCGCCGGGCCGCTCGCCGAGGACCTGCGGCTGGCCCGCCCGGAGGCGACCGAAGGCGACCTGCGCGAGGCCCTGGCCCGCGTGGAGGCCCTGACCTGGGTGGAAGCGCTGCCGGAGGGCCTTTGGACGGTCGTCGGCGACGGCGGTCACCGCCTCACCGCCATGCGGACACAGCAACTGGCCCTCGCCCGGCTCGTCCTGGCCGACCCGCCGGTGGCGGTGCTCGACGAGGCCACGGCCGAGGCGGGCAGCACCGGGGCCCGCGCCCTGGAGCAGGCCGCCCTGCGGGCGATCGAGGGCCGTGCAGCCCTGGTGGTGGCGCACCGCCTCACCCAGGCCGCGACCGCCGACCGCGTCGTCGTCATGGACGGCGGCCGGGTCGTGGAGAGCGGCCTCCACGACGAACTGCTCGCCGCCGGCGGACCCTACGCCGCGCTCTGGGAGTCCTGGTCGGACGCCCGTTCCGGCGAACACCAAGCTCCCCCCACGCACAACGCACCGATCATCTGACGAAAGCCGAAGGAAATCTCGATGTCCCGTTCCACCAGAGGCACCCGGCTCGCCGCAGTGCTCGCCTCCGTCCTGCTGCTCTGCGGCACCGTCGCCGCCTGCGGCTCCGGCACCGGATCCGGCGGCGGCTCCGCCCCCAGCGCCGCCGAGCCCTCCGGCGCCCCGGGCGGCGGCGCCTTCCCGGTGACCATCGAGCACAAATACGGCAGCACCACCATCGCCGCCGCGCCCAAGCGGATCGTCACGGTCGGGCTGACCGACCAGGACTCCGTGCTGGCTCTCGGATCGGTGCCGGTCGGCACCACCGAATGGCTGGGCGGCTACAAGGGCGCCATCGGCCCCTGGGCCACCGACCGGCTGGGCGCCGCCGCCGCGCCCGTCGTGCTCAAGGACACCGGCACGGGACCGCAGGTGGAGAAGATCGCCTCACTGGCCCCCGACCTGATCTTCGCTCTGTACTCGGGGCTGACCAAGGAGCAGTACGCGACCCTGTCGAAGATCGCCCCCGTGGTGGCCCAGCCCAAAGACTACGCCGACTACGGCGTCCCGTGGCAGCGGCAGACCGAGATCATCGGCAGGGCGCTGGGCAAGGAGGCGGAGGCCAAGAGGCTCGTCGCGGGCGTCGAGGCCGAGTTCACCGCCGCCAAGCAGGCGCACCCGGAGTTCGACGGCGCCACCGCGGTGATCGCCACCCCGTACCAGGGGATCTTCGCGTACGGACCGCAGGACAACCGCTCGCGCATCCTGAGCTCGCTGGGCTTCACGCTGCCCTCCGGCCTGCAGCAGGCCGTGGGCGACCAGTTCGGCGCCAACATCAGCAAGGAGCGCACCGACCTGCTGGACACCGGCGCGATCGTGTGGATCGTGGCCGACCCCGCGGCGGACGCGGCCAAGCTCCACAAGGACAAGCTGTACGGCGACCTGAAGGTCGTCCGGCAGGGCCGCGAGGTCTTCGTCAAGGAGACCGGCGACTACGGCAACGCCTTCTCGTTCGTCTCGGTGCTGAGCCTGCCGTACACGCTCGACCGGCTGGCGCCGCAGCTCGCGGCCGCCGTCGACGGCTCCCCCGCCACCGAGGTCACCGAACCGGCCTCCTGACCCGCCCCGGCACACGGGGCACTGCCCGCGGAGAAGGGCCGGCCCGCGACTCCCATCGCGGCCCGGCCCTTCTTGCGTACGCGGCCCCCCTCTCCTGTACGTGCCCGCCCTCTCCGGGGACCCCTTCTTTCGCGGGGGCCCGCCCTCTCCGGAGACCCCTTCTTTCGCGGGGGGCACGCCCTCCTACCTCCCCCTGCGGGGACACGCCTTCCACGCGGGAACTCGGCCTCCCAAGGGGGGGCACGCCCTCCGGCAGGGGCCGCCCTCGCGGGGGCACGCTCGCCCGCAAGGACGCTTTGTCCCTTCCTCAGGCCATGCCCTCCCGTACAAGGACCGCCCTTTCGCGGGGGGCGCGAGCTTCTCGCATGCGCCGTGCGCCCCCCGGGGGGTCAGCCGTCCTGGTCCACCAGGCTCTTCGGGCGCATGTCGGTCCAGTTGGCCTCGATGTAGGCGAGGCACTCCTGACGGGCGGCGGGCCCGTGGACGGTGGTCCACCCGGCGGGGACCTCGGCGAAGTCCGGCCACAGGCTGTGCTGCCCCTCGGCGTTGACCAGCACCGAGTAGACGCCGTCGGGGTTGTCGAAGGGGTTGCTCATCTCGGGTTCTCTCTCCTCAGGATCGGCGGAACGGTTGTCGGGGGTCGTCGTGGTGGTCAGCGGTCGCCGCCCAGCGCCTCAGCGCGGTCGACCAGGGCTCGCAGCACGCGGAACCACGTCTCGGCGAGGTCCCGCACCGCCTCCTCCGGCAGCAGCCGCGAGGCGTAGGACCAGTGGGCGGTCAGCTCCGGCCCGCCGGGGTGGTCCTCGGTCAGGGCGTTGACCGTGAGCGCGTGCGACATCGGCATACCGGGGTCGGCGTCGAGGTCGGCGGCGTCGTCCTCGGGCGCGTAGGACCAGTCGGCGGCGTCGGGCCGGCCGAAACGGCCCATGTAGTTGAACTCGATACCCGGCTCGCCGAGACGGGAGAGTTCCGGCCGCGTCGCCGGGTTCAGGTGCCGCAGCAGGCCGTGTCCGATGCCGGCGGCGGGGAGCGAGGACAGGTGCTCCCTGATCCGGCCCACCGCCTCGTCGAGCGCCGGCCCACCGGCGAGCGCCTCGTCCAGGTCCACAGGTCCTGGATCAAGGCGGACCGGGACGACGCTGGTGAACCAGCCGACCGTGCGCGACAGGTCCGCGCCGCGGGCCAGTTGCTCATCGCGGCCGTGGCCTTCCAGGTCCACCAGGACCGCGTTGCCGGGGCTGCGCCCGCCCGTCCGGCGGTGCCGGTCGGCGACGGCCAGCGCCAGGGCGGTCAGCAGCACGTCGTTGACGGTCGCGCTGAAGGCGGCGGGCACCCGGCCGAGCAGCGGAGCGGTCCGGTCGGGGGGCAGGGTGAGTGACAGGTGACGCGTGGTGGCGACCACATCACGCCCGGGGTCGAGCGGCGCGGCCACGGCGATGGTGCCGCCGCCCGACAGAATCGAGGTCCACAGCGGGAGCTCGTCCTCGCGGGCGGGGTCGACGGCGCGGGCGCCCAGCATTCGCGACCAGCGGCGGAACGACACGTCGACGGGCGCGAGCGCCGGGGGGCGCCCGGCGGTGACCTCCCGCCAAGCGGCGGCCAGGTCGGGCAGCAGGATCCGCCAGGACACGCCGTCCACCACCAGGTGATGGACCAGCAGCAGCAACCGCCCGGGCGTGCCCCGGCCGGCGTCGAACCAGACCGCCTGCACCATGGCGCCCGCGTCCGGGTCGAGGCGGGAGCGTGCGGCGTGGGCGTGCTCGGCGATCGCCGCGCGGAGCGCCGTCTCGTCGGCCCCCGCCGTGTCGACCCGAACAAGCCAAGCCGCCACACCGGCCGCGCCGTCCGCGCCCGCCACACCGTGGATGCCATTCGTACCTAGGGCTCCGGTCGTACCGAGGGCTCCGGTTGTGCCCGGGGCTTCGGTCGTGCCGGGGGTGGGGACGTGCAAGGACCACTGCCCGGTCCCCGACGGGTCCACCGCACCGGAGGCCGGCGCCTGCTCCCCCGCGTGGCCGGCGGCGGGCCGGGTCCGCACCAGGCGGGCCTTGAGCATGCCGTGCCGGTCCACGACGGCTTGGAGCACCGACGCGAGCGTGGGCTCGTCCAGGTCCGGCGGGGTCCGCAGCAGCGCCGCCTGGTGGTATCCCTTGATCGGGCCGCCGCGCTCCCGCATGGCGTGCATGATCGGAGTGAGCGGCACCATGCCGGCACCTTCGTCGTGCGCGCCGCCGCCGGCATCCGGGCCGAGCGTGACGGCGACGGTGGCCAGCGCCGCGACCGTACGGTGCTGGAACACCTGGCGCGGGGTGATCCTCAAGCCCGCCGCCCGCGCCCGGCCGACCAGTTGCATCGCGACGATGCTGTCGCCGCCGAGGGCGAAGAAGTCGTCGTCGGCGCCGGCACGCGGCACTCCGAGCACCTCGGCGACGACGGCCGCGAGGGTGCGCTCCGGTTCGCCTACCGGCTCGCGCCCGGTGCGCGTGGTGAAGTCCGGCGCGGGGAGCGCCTTGCGGTCGAGCTTGCCGTTGGGCAGCAGCGGCAGCTCCGGAACGACGACCACCGCGGCCGGCACCATGTACTCCGGCAGACGGGCCGCGGCGTAGGCACGCAGCGCGGCCGGCTCGGCGGGCCCGGATGGGGCGGCCGAGCCGGCGGAGTCGGCCGGGGCCGCGCAGTCGGCTGGGTTGACCGGCCCGGAATGATCGGCGGAGTCGGTGGGCACGGAACGGTCGGCAAGGTCGGCAAGGTCGGCAAGGTCGGCGGGCACGGAAGGGCCGACAGGGTCGGCGGGCACGGAAGGGCCGACAGGGTCGGCAGGCACGGAACGGTCGGCAAGATCGGCGGGCCCGGAAGGGTTGGCCGGGTCGGCGGGCGTGGACGGGACCACGTAGGCGACCAGTTGTCTGACTCGGGGGCGGTCCTCGCGGGCGACGACCACGACCTGGGCGACGGACTCGTGCCGGTCCAGCACGGCCTCGATCTCGGCCGGCTCGACGCGGAAGCCGCGGATCTTCACCTGGTCGTCGGCCCTGCCGCCGTAGTCGAACCGGCCGTCGGCGGTCCAGCGGGCCAGGTCGCCGGTGCGGTACATGCGGGCGCCGGCCTGGTCGAACAGCCCGGCGAACGGGTCGGCGACGAACCGCTCGGACGACAGGCCCGGGCGGCCGAGGTACCCCCGGGCCAGGCCCGCGCCCGCGAGGTACAGCTCGCCGGTGACGCCGGGCGGGACGGGCCGCAGCGCGGCGTCGAGCACGTAGGCACGGGTGCCGTCCACCGGGCGGCCGACCAGCGGGGACGCGCTGTCCCCGACGCGGGCGACCAGGGCGTCCACGGTGGACTCGGTGGGGCCGTAGAGGTTGAACGCCTCCGTGGAGCGCAGGGCGGCCAGGTCGGCCCAGAGCGCGTCCGGCACCGCCTCGCCGCCGACCCCGACCACGGCGAGCGGGCACTCCCCGTCCCTGATCAGACCGGCCGCGGCCATCTGCGCGAGGAAAGAGGGCGTGACCTCGATGAAGTCCAGGCCGTGCTCGCGGATGGCCTCGGCGGTCAGCTCGGGGTCGCGGCGCGTCTCGTCGGAAAGGATGTACAGCGCGTGCCCGTCCAGCAGCCACAGCTGCGGCTGCCAGGAGGCGTCGAAGGAGAACGACCAGGCGTGGCCGACGCGCAGATGACGGCGGCCGGTGGCACGCCTGGCCGGCTCGTGCAGCGTCCGGCGGTGGCTGTGGAAGAGGGCGACGAGGCCGCCGTGGCAGACCACCACTCCCTTGGGCCGGCCGGTGGACCCGGAGGTGTAGATCACATAGGCCGGGTGGCGCGGGTCGGGGGTGGTGGCGAGGTCGTCTCCGCGCCGCGCGGAGAGGCGGCGAGCGGTCTCGGGAGCGTCGAGCCGGAGGAGCGGGACGCCTCCGTCCGGCAGGACGCCCGCGAGGTCCTCGCCGGTCACCAGCAGGACGGGCCGGGCGTCGTCGAGCATGCCGAGCACCCGCTCGGCGGGCAGGTCCGCGTCCACCGGCAGGTAGGCCGCGCCGGACTTCAGCACAGCGAGGACGGCCAGGATGAAGTCCGCTGAGCGCGGTAGCGCGAGGGCGACGATGCGCTCGGGTCCCGCGCCGTGCTCGGCGAGCAGCCGCGCGAGCCGGTTGGCGCGCTCGTTGAGCTCGCGGAAGGTCCAGCGGACCGGCCCGGCGACCACGGCCACGGCCTCGGGAGTGGCGGCCGCCTGCGCCTCGAACAGTCCTGGGACCGCCAGGGACCGCGGATCTCGTGCGGCGGTGGGGAGGGCGTCCGGGATGCCGTTCCAGGTCATGAGCATGGTGTGGCGGTCGGCGGGGGTGAGGACGTCGACGCGGCCGACGAGCCGGTCGGCGCCGGCCGGCATGGTCTGGAGGATGTGCGCCATCGAGGCCGCCATCCGCGCGGCCGTCGCACGGTCGAACAGGTCGGGCCGGTACTCGGCGGTGAGGGCCAGGCGTTCACCCGGCTCGACCGCCCAGGTGAAGGGGTAGTGCGTCGAGTCCTGGTGGTCGAGCACGGCGGGACGCAGGCCGTCCGCGGTCCCGGACGCGGGCTCCTCGGCGTCGGGGTAGGACTCGAAGACGACCAGCGTGTCGAACAGGTCGCCGAGGCCGGCTCGTCGCTGGATGTCGGCCAGGCCGACGTGCTGGTGGGCGATGAGCCGAGACTGCTCGTCCTGGAGGCGGCCGAGGAACGCCGCCAGGCTCTCGCCCTCGCGGACCCGTACGCGGACGGGGATCGTGTTGATGAACAGGCCGATCATCGACTCGACGCCGTCGAGCTCCGGGGGCCGCCCGGAGACGGTCGCGCCGAAGACCACGTCGTCGCGGCCGGTCAGCCGGGAGAGCAGGATGCCCCAGGCGCCCTGCACCAGGGTGTTGACCGTCAGGCCGCGTGAGCGGGCGAAGGCCGACAGGGCCTCGGTCGCCTCCCGGGTGAGACGCGTGGTGTGCGTCTCGGGCACGATCGGCGCCCGGTTCGGGTCGGCGGGCGCGAGACGGGTGGGCTCGGCCAGACCGTCCAGCGCCTCCGCCCAGGCGCCGGCGGAGACGGCGGCGTCCTGGCGCGCCAGCCACCGGAGGTACTCCCGGTACGGCGGGGCCGCCGGCGAGCCGTGATGGTCGACCCCGTCGACCCCGTGCGCGTACAGGTCGGCGAGTTCGCGCATGAGCCGGGGGATCGACCATCCGTCCAGCAGGAGGTGCTGGTGGGACAGAACCAAGCGGTGGCGGCCCGGGCCGATGCGCACCAGTGCCATCCGCAGCAGCGGCGGGTCCGCCGGGGTGAACCGGCGCCGCTCCTGCGCGAGCAGACGGGTCCACCGGGCCTCCCGGTCGGGCTCACCGAGCTCGCCCGGCCCGGAAAGATCCACCTCGCGCCAGGGCAGGGCGACCGCGCGCGGCACGACGGCCACCGGGCGGCCGGAGGACAGGTACCGGAAGCCGACGCGGAGGTTGTCGTGCCGGTCCAGCAGCGCCTGCCCGGCCGCGCGCAGCCGGGCGGCGTCCAGCGGGCCGTCCACCTCGTAGGTCACCTGGACGGTGTAGACGTCCGGCCCGTCCTCGCCGGAGTCGAAGGACGCGTGGAACAGCAGGCCCGCCTGGAGCGGGGTGAGCGGCAGGACGCCGGCGACGCCGGTGACCGGCAGCTCGGCGCGCTCGGCCTCGCTGAGGGCGACCAGCCCGGCGGACGCCCCGGCGCCGTCCATGCCGTGCGCCCCGGTCCTGCCGTACGCCTCGGTCAAGTCGTACGCCCTGGTCAAGTCGGCCGCGCTGTTCACGGCGTTCGCCCCGTTCACGGCGTTCGCCCCGTTCACGTCGGCCGCCCCGTTCACGTCGGCCGCCCCGGTCAGGCCTTCCGCGCCGTCCAGACCGCCCACGGCGGCCGACCAGCCCGTGCCGTCCGGGTGAGTCGCGTCGTCCTGGACGCCGGCGATGGCGGCCAGGGCCGTCGCGGTTCTGTGCAGGAAGACGTCCCGGGGACTGATCACCAACCCGGCGGCACGTGCCCGGCCGACCAGCTGGATGGCGACGATGCTGTCGCCGCCGAGGGTGAAGAAGTCGTCCCCGGCTCCGACGCGCGGCAGGCCGAGCACGCCGGCGAACAGCTCGCACAGCAGTTCCTCGCGCGGGGTGCGCGGCAGGGCGCCGGTCACCCCGGCCGCGAAGTCGAAGGCGGGCAGCGCCCTTCGGTCGAGCTTGCCGTTCGGGGTGAGCGGCAGGGCGTCCAGCGTGACGAACCCCGCCGGGACCATGTAGTCGGGCAAGGCGGCCCCGGCGTGGTCCCGCAGCGCGGCAGCGCTCAGCACCGTCGCTCCGGGGGCCGGCACCACATAGGCGATGAGGCGCTGGTCCTGGACGGCCACCACGGCATGGGCCACCCCCTGGTGGCGGGCCAGCACCGCCTCGACCTCGCCCGGCTCGACGCGGAGGCCGCGGATCTTGACCTGGTCGTCTGCCCTGCCCAGGAACTCCAGCTCCCCCGCACGGTTCCAGCGCGCCAGGTCGCCCGTCCGGTACATGCGCGTTCCGGGTGGCCCGCAGGGGTCGGCCACGAAGCGCTCGCCGGTCAGGCCGGGACGGCCGAGGTACCCCCGGGCGAGCTGGACGCCCGCCAGGTACAGCTCGCCGGGCACCCCCGGCGGCACCGGGCGCAGCGCGGCGTCGAGGACGTGAGCCCGCGTGTTCCACACCGGCCGGCCGATCGGCACCGGGTCGGCGCCGGGCGGAACCCGGGTGGCCGTCACGTCGACGGACGCCTCGGTGGGCCCGTACAGGTTGTGCAGCTCGGCGGGCAGCACAGCCCTGCATCGGGCGGCGAGGTCCGCGGGCAGCGCCTCGCCGCTGCACATCACCCGGCGCAGTCCCGAGCACCGCGCGGCGCCCGGGTCTGCCAGGAACGCCCGCAGCATCGACGGCACGAAATGCACGGTGGTGACGTGCTCGTCCTGGATCAGCCCGGCGAGGTAGGCGGGGTCCCTGTGGCCCTCGGGCCGCGCCACCACCAGCACCGCCCCGGTGATCAGCGGCCAGAAGAACTCCCACACCGACACGTCGAAGCCGGACGGCGTCTTCTGCAGCACGCGGTCCGACGCCGTCAGCGCGTACTCGTCCTGCATCCACAGCAGCCGGTTGACGATGCCCTCGTGCGGCACCACCACGCCCTTCGGCCGTCCGGTGGACCCGGAGGTGTAGATGACGTACGCCGGGTGCCGGGGGTCGTAGGACGCGGGCAGCTCTCCCTGAGGACCATCGGGCAGCCCTTCGCGGAGCACGCACACCGGGCGAGCCTCCTCGATCATGAGCTCGACGCGCTCGCGCGGGTGGTCCGCGTCCAGTGGCAGGTACGCCGCGCCCGCCCGGTGTACCGCGAGCAGGGCGACGACCAGGTCGGCCGAGCGCGGCAGCGCGACCGCCACCGTGCGCTCGGGGCCGGCGCCCATCGCGGCCAGCGTCCGCGCCGTCCGCTCGACCCGGGCGTCCAGCTCGGCGTAGGTCAGGCGATCCTCGCCGCAGACCAGGGCGAGCGCGCCGGGGGTGCGCGCCACCTGTGCGCGGAACAGTTCGGGCAGGGTGGTGGCGGGCACTTCTCGCGCGGTGGCGTTCCACGCGCCGGCGACGAGCCTGCGCTCCTCCTCGTCCATGATCTCCAGGTGCCGCACCTGGACGCCGGGGTCGGCGACGACCTGTTCCAGCAGCCGGACCAGCCGCCGGGCGATGCGCTCGACCGTCTCGTGGTCGAACAGGTCGGCGCTGTACTCGATCCAGCCCTGGATGCCCTGGCCGTCGCCCTGTTCGGCGAAGTCGAAGCTCAGGTCGAACTTCGCGGTCTCCTGGCCGAGCGGCTCGGGCTCGGCGTCGAGCCCCGCCAGATCGGGGGCGCCGCCCTGGTCGGCCAGGTAGACGACCATCACCTGGAACAGTGGGTGCCTGGCCAGGGAGCGGGCGGGGTTGATCGCCTCGACCAGCCGCTCGAACGGCAGGTCCTGGTGTTCGTAGGCGGCCAGATCGCTCTCGCGCACCCGCCTCAGCAGCTCGCCGAAGGTCGGCGCGCCGGACAGGTCGGTGCGCAGCACGAGCGTGTTGACGAAGAAGCCGACCAGGTCCTCCAGGCGCTCGTCGGTGCGTCCTGAGATCGGCGCGCCGAGGGGGATGTCCTCACCGGCGCCGAGCCGGTGCAGCAGCGCGGCGACGGCCGCCTGGGCCACCATGAACATGCTGACGCCGTGGCCACGGGCGAGCCCGCGAAGGCCGCGCTCCAGCTCGGCTGGGATGGACAGGCCGACCGCCCCGCCGCGGTGGCCGCTCTCCAGGGGACGCGGCCGGTCCGCGGGGAGCGCCAGCTCCTCCGGCAGCCCGGCCAGCGCCCGGCGCCAGAAGCCGAGCTGGCGTGCCTCCAGGCTGCCGGGGTCGCCGCCGTCCCCGAGCACGTCGCGGTGCCAGAGGGTGTAGTCGGCGTACTGGACGGGCAGCGCCGCCCACCGCGGCGCCGTGCCCTCGCGGCGGGCACGGTAGGCGGTGGACAGGTCGCGCCACAGCGGCCGGTCCGACCACTCGTCGCCGGCGATGTGGTGGACCACCAGGAGCAGCACGTGCTCCCGCGGCGCCACCTCGAACACCCAGGCACGCAGCGGCGGTTCGCGGTCCAGGTCGAAGCCGTGCCCGGCGGCCCCGGCCAGCCGCCCGGCGAGCGCGTCCGGCGCGACCCGCTCGAAGCGGACGACGGCGGGGACCTCTTCGGGGCGCAGGACACGCTGGTGGGCGCGCCCGTCCCGCTCGGGGAACACCGTGCGAAGGCTCTCGTGCCGGGTCATCAGGTCGCGCACGGCGTCGCGGAGGGCGCCGAGGTCCATTTCGCCCGACAGGCGCCAGGCCGCCGGGAGGGTGTAGGTGGCGCTCGGGCCCTCCAGCCGGTGCAGCACCCACAGGCGCTGCTGTGCGAAGGACAGCGGCAGGAACTCGGGGCGGGGCGCGTGGGCCAGAGCGGGCCCGCCTCCCGGCGCCTCGCGCAGCCGTCCCGCGAGCCGGGCGACGGTGGGCGCCTCGAAGACCGCGCGCAGGCTCACCTCGGCGCCGAGCGACGCGCGAACCCGGCTGACCAGCCGCATCGCCAGCAGTGAGTGGCCGCCGAGCGCGAAGAAGTCGTCGTCCACGCCGACCCGTCCGACCCCCAGCACGGCGGCGAACAGCTCGCACAGGATCTCCTCGCGGGCGTCGCGAGGACGCCGCCCGGAGGCGGGGGCCGCCGCCGCGTCGGGGACGGGCAGGGCGAGCCGGTCCAGCTTGCCGCTGATCGACCTGGGCAGGGCGGGCAGTTCCATGAAAGCGGCGGGGACCATGTGGCCGGGCAGCGCCGCGGCGAGGTGCGCCCGCAGCGCGACGGGGTCGGCGCCCCGTCCGGAGGAGGGGACCGCGTAGGCGACCAGCCGCCGCTCGCCGGGGACGTCCTCGCGGACCGTCACCGCGGCCTGCGCCACGTCGGGATGGGCGCGGAGCACGGCCTCGATCTCGCCGAGCTCGATGCGGAACCCGCGCAGCTTCACCTGGTCGTCGGCCCGGCCGAGGAACGAGAGCGTGCCGTCGGCGCGGCGCCGCACCAGGTCGCCGGTACGGTACATGCGCTCGCCCGGCCCGCCGAAGGGGTCGGCGACGAACCGCCCGGCGGTCAGCCCGGGCCGGCCGAGGTATCCCAGGGCCAGTCCCTCACCCGCCAGGTACAGCTCGCCCGGCACCCCGGCGGGCACCGGCCGCAGCATCGCGTCCAGCACGTGGGCGCGGGTGTTGGCCAGCGGCGCGGCCCACGGCTCAGGGCGTTCCGGGCTCGGTCCGTGCCACCCGTAGGCGTCGACGGCGCACTCGGTCGGCCCGTACAGATCGTGGACCACCGTCCCCGGCAGCGCGCGCAGCCGGTCCCACAGCGGGGGCGGTGTGGCCTCGCCGCCGACCGCGATGACACCCGGGCGGGGACGGCCGGGGTCCAGGAAGCCGTGGTGGATCAGCTCCCGCAGGTAGGTCGGGGTGAGGTCGGCGAAGTCGACGCGCTGGTCGGCGAGGTAGGCCAGCAGCGCGGCCGGATCGGTCATGGTGTCCTCGCCGACGACGTGCAGCTCGTGCCCGGCGAGCAGCCAGAGCATCGGCTCCCAGGAGCCGTCGAAGCTGAACGACGCGGCGTGCGCCGCGCGCAGCCTGCGGCCTCCGGCGGCGCGCACGGCCGGGTCGATGAGGTCCGCGCGGTGCGAGCCGAACAGGTTGCCGAGACCGCGGTGGGTGCCGAGCACGCCCTTGGGCCGGCCGGTGGACCCGGAGGTGTAGATCACATACGCCACCGCGCCCGGCGGCACGGTGACCCTCGGCCCCGGGACCTCGCCCCCCGGCACCGTGACCCTCGACCCCGGCACCTCGCCCCCCGGCACCGTGACCCTCGACCCCGGCACCTCGCCCCCCGGCACCGTGACCCTCGACCCCGGCACCTCGCCCCCCGGCAGCGGCTCCGGCACCGGCATCGCGCCGAGGGGACGGCCGTGCGGCCGGGCGGCGCCGTGCCGGGCGTCGTCCAGCAGCAGGACGCCGCCTCGCGCGGCGGGCAGGCCGGGCGCGATGGCCGCCGTGGTGAGCACGCGGGCCGGCGCGGCGTCGTCCAGCATGTAGGCGAGGCGTTCGGCCGGGTAGGCAGGGTCGAGCGGAAGGTAGACGGCGCCCGCGCCGAGCACGCCCAGAATGGCCGGCACCATCTCGGCCCGGGGCAGGGCCAGCCCCACCACATCCCCCATCCTCACCCCGTGCCGCAGCAACAGCCCGGCGACGCGGTCGGCCTCGGCGGCCAGCTCACCGAAGGTCAGCGTCCGGCCGCCGGCGACCAGGGCGACGCGGTCGCGGTGCGCGCGGGCGGCCTCGGCGAACAGTTCAGGGACCGCGCGCCGCTCCACCGGCCGCGCGGTGTCGTTCCAGGCGCCCAGCGACGCGTGGCGCTCCTCCTCGGTCAGCACGGACAGCCGGCCGACCGGCACGTCCGGTCCGGCGGCGAGCAGGCCCAGCAGCGCGACGGCGCGGCCGGCCATGGCACGGGCCGTACCGTGGTCGGCCAGGTCCTCGGCGTACTCCAGCAGCAGGGTCAGGCCGTCCTCGCCGGCGTGGTCGACGAAGGTGAAGTCCAGGTCGAACTTAGCGGTGTGCACGCGGGCCGGCCACCACTCGGTGGGCAGGTCCAGCACCCGCGGATCGCCGCCGGGACGGTGGTGGTAGCCGAGCATCACCTGGAACAGCGGGTTGCGTCCCGGCACGCGCGGCGGGTTGAGCGCCTCGACGACCTGCTCGAACGGCAGGTCCTGGTGCTCGAAGGCGGCCAGGTCGGCGTCCTTGACCCGGGCCAGCAGGTGCCTGAACGTCGGGTCGCCGGACAGGTCGGCGCGCAGCACCAAGGTGTTGACGAAGAAGCCGACGAGGTCGTCCAGGGCGCTGTCCGTGCGCCCGGCGATGGGGGCGCCCAGCGGGATGTCGGTGCCCGCGCCCATCCGGTGCAGCAGGGTGGCGATCGCGGCCTGGAGCAGCATGAACATGCTGGTGCCCGTCTCGGCGCACAGGGCGCGCAGGGCGCGGGCGGTGGCCGCGGGCAGCTCCGCGCGCACCTGGCCGCCGCGGCCGGTCGGCTCTGCCGGGCGGGGCCGGTCGAGCGGCAGGGGGATCTCCTCCGGCAGCCCGGCCAGCGTCCCGGTCCAGAACGCGAGCTGCCGCGCGCCCTCGCCACCCGAGTCGGCCGGATCCGACGAGTCCGTCGAGTCGGCCGGTTGCGTCGAGTCGGCCCGGCGGGCCGGGTGGGACGGGTCGGCCTGGCGGGCCGGGTGGGCCGGGTGGGCCGGGTCCGGCGGGTCGCCGAGCAGCCGCCGCTGCCAGAGCGTGTAGTCGGCGTACTGCACCGGCAGCGGCGCCCATTCGGGCGCCCGGCCCTCGCGGCGGGCCCGGTAGGCGGCGTCGAGGTCGGTGAGGAATGGCCGGTCGGACCACTCGTCGGTCGCGATGTGGTGCAGCACGATCGCCACCACGTGGTCCAGCGGCCCGGCCCTGAGCACCTCGGCCCGCAGCGGGATCTGGACGGCGAGGTCGAACGGCCGGGCCACCGCCGCCGCGATCCTGTCCTCCAGCCGCTCCGGCGGGCAGTCCTCGGCATGGAAGAACGACCCGATCTCATCGATATCCAGAATGAACTGGTACGGCCCCGCCTCGTCCATGAACGGGCGCACCCCGTGCGGCCCGGCCTCCTCCGCAGGAAGGCGTACTCCTGGCCGGGACTCCTCTAGGGACGGGCGCACCCTGTACTGCGCGGCCTCCTCCTCGGACGAGGGCGCCCCGTACGGGCCGGCCTGGTCGGGCGCGGGCGTGGTGGGCGGGGGGCCGGCCTCGGGGAAGACGGTGCGCAGGGCCTCGTGGCGGGCGACCACGTCGCGCAGGGCGTGGTGGAGCGCGCCGGTGTCCAGCGCGCCGCGCACGCGGAAGACCAGCGGGAAGTGGTAGGCGTCGCCGCCGCTGAGCCGTTCGGCCAGCCACAGCCTCCGCTGAGCGGGCGACACCGGGACGCGCCGGGGACGGTCGGCCACGGGCTCGACGGCTGGGCGGGCCGGGCGGCCGGCGCTCGCGCGACCGGCCAGCAGGGCGGGCGCCGGGGCCTCGAACAGGTCGCGGATGGCCAGTTCGGCGCCCAGCTCCGCGCGAGCCCGGCTGATGAGCCGGGTGGCGAGCAGCGAGTGGCCGCCGAGTTCGAAGAAGTCGTCTTCGGCGCCCACGGCCGGCAGGCCCAGCACCTCGGCGAACAGGCGGCAGAGCACCTCTTCCTCCGGTGTCGCCGGCCCCCGCCCGCCGGCGAGCGGCGCCGCCGGTTCGGCCGCGGGCAGCGCGCGCACGTCGAGCTTGCCGTTGTCGTTCATGGGCAGCCGGTCGAGGGTGACGAACGCGGCCGGGACCATGTAGTCGGGAAGCCGGCGCCGCAGATCCTCCCGGAGGCGGCGCGGCAGGCCGCTCGCGCCGGCCGCCGAGGCCGGGGTGTTGCCGTACGGGGGCGTGCCGCCTCCCGGCAGGTAGAGGCCCGCGGTGAGGCGGAAGTCCCCCCGCACGAAGACCGCGTCGTAGGCGCCCGGCTCGCGCGACCAGGTGGTGAGGACGCGGTAGCCCTCCCGTGCCCCGAGCGCGTGCAGGTCCTCGGGCTCGACTCCCCCGTCCACCGTGGCGCCGTGCTCGCTGCCCGCGCGGGCGTCGGGGACGCCCGTCACCCGCAGCCGCCCGGTCCGCGTCTCCCGCAGGCGGCGGGCCAGCCCCCCTGCCTCTCTCGGCGGATCCTCGCCGGAGGCGGGTCCGGCGGTCGCGGGCGCGTCGTCCTGCCGGCCGGTGAGCGCGTCGGTCCAGGGCAGCACCGGTTCGTCGCCGAGGCGGACGTCGGGCTCGCCGTTGTAGAGGACGGCGTCGTAGCGGTAGCGGGTCAGCTCGTTGTGGTGGTGCCCGCGTTTGGTGCGCAGGTCGACGCCGAAGCCCAGGGTGGAGAAGTAGTCGGGATCGACGAGCAGTTCCTTCTCCAGCGCGATCCCCCGTTCGACGGCCGCGTGGAGGCGCTCGGCGGCCTCGCGCCCGTCCGGGCCGTCCGGGCCGTCCGGGCCGCCGGTGTCGCCGGTGTCGCCGGTGTCGCCGGTGTCGCCGGCCGAGCGGGCCAGCTGGACGCCGGTGTGAAAGGCGCGGGCGAGCCGGAGGTTGCGCACGTCGCCGACGAACAGGGCGCCGCCCGGCGCCAGCAGCCCCATGGCGCCGCGGATGACCCCCGTCAGGTGGTCGATGTCCGGAAGGTACTGGATGACGGAGTTGATGATGATCGTGTCGAAGTAGCCGGCGGGTAGCCCTTCGGTGTCATGCGCGGCCTGGCAGCGCAGCTCGACCTTGGCCGCCAGCGCGGAGTCCCGGCGCAGGTCCTCGCCGATCTTGCGGATCACGGGCGCGGCGAAGTCCGTCGCCCAGTACGCCTCCGCCTCGGGCGCCAGGCGCGACAGCAGCAGCCCCGAGCCGACGCCGATCTCCAGGACGCGGCGCGGGCGCAGCTCGCGGATGCGGGCGACGGTCTCCTCGCGCCACTCGCGCATGTGCTCCAGCGCGATGGGCTCCCCGTCATAGCTGCCGTCCCAGCCCGCGAAGTCCTCGGTGAACACGGCGGTGCCGATGCGCTCGTACTCCTCGGAGTAGATCTCCCGCCATTCGCCGATCCACTCCCGTTCCGCCGACTCCCGCCGTTCGCCGGTGGGCTCGGCGGGCACGACGTACCCCACCAGGCGCCTGGCGCCGGGGGTGGAGGGGTCGTCGGCGGCGACCACGGCGGCCTGGGCCACCTCCGGGTGCCGGGCGAGGGCGGTCTCGATCTCTCCCAGCTCGACCCGGTGACCGCGGATCTTCACCTGGTCGTCGGTGCGGCCCAGGAAGTCGATGTTCCCGTCGGCGCGGCGCCGCACCAGGTCGCCCGTGCGGTACATGCGCTCCCCCGGCTCGCCGTGAGGGTCGGCGACGAACCGCTCGGCGCTCAGCCCGGGACGGCCGAGGTAGCCGCGGGCCAGGCCGATGCCCGCGATGTACAGCTCGCCGGGGACGCCGGGGGGAACCGGGCGCAGCCAGGCGTCCAGGATGTGGGCGCGGGTGCCGCGGATGGGACGCCCGACGGTGGGGGTGGAGCTGTCGCCCGTGCCGCCGCCGAGGGTGTTGATCGTGTACTCGGTGGGCCCGTAGAGGTTGTAACCGTAGGTGCCCTCGGTGTCCCGAAGCCGGTTCCAGACCGTCTCGGACACCGCCTCCCCGCCGAGCAGCACCAGCGGCGGGCGGTGCCCGTCGAGCAGCCCCTGCTCGATCAGCAGGTGCGCGTAGGTCGGGGTGAGGTTGACGACGTCCACGCGGTGGTGCTCGCAGTAGGCGACCAGGGCCTCGGCGTCGCGCCTCAGCTCCTCGTCGCACACGTGCACCTCGTGCCCCTCGACCAGCCACAGGAGCTCCTCCCACGACATGTCGAAGGCGAAGGACACCGTGTGGGCGACGCGCAGCCGTCGGCCTCCGGCGGAGGCGACGGCCGGGTCGAAGATCTCCTTCTGGTGGTTGAGGTGCATGTTCGTCAGCCCGCGGTACGGGGTGACGACGCCCTTGGGACGGCCGGTGGAGCCCGAGGTGTAGATGACGTACGCCGGGTGCTCCAGGCTGAAGCGGGGACGGTCGGCCTCGGTGACCGGGCCGCCGGACAGCCCCGCCAGCTCCCCGGCCACCACCGGGTCGTCGAGCCGCACGCGCGGGACGCCGGGCACGCCACCCTCCAGCCGCGGCGCGACGGCGCCGGTGGTCAGCAGCAGGGCCGGACGGGCGTCCTCCAGCGTCATCGTGAGCCGGTCGTCGGGGTGGTCCAGCTCGAGCGGCAGGTAGGCCGCGCCCGTGCGCAGCACGGCGAACAGCGCGGCCACCATGTCGACGGAGCGGGGCAGGGCCAGCGCCACGATCTTCTCGGGCGCCGCGCCCCGCGCCAGCAGCAGCCGCGCCATGCGGTTGACGCGGGCGTCAAGGGCGGCGTAGGTGACGCTCAGACCGCCGAAGACCAGGGCCGTGGCCTCAGGAGTGCGGGCGGCCTGGGCTGCGAGCAGGTCGGCGATGGTCTCCTCCGGGACGGGCACCCGGCCGGCGGCCCGTTCCCGTTCCAGTTCGGCGCGTTCGGCGGGCAGCGTGTGGCCCAGGCGGCCGACGGGCGCGTCCAGGTCGTCCACCAGCCGCTCCAGCAGCAGGGCGAAGCGGTCCAGCAGTTCCTGGGCTCGCGGAGGGCCGATGACGTCGGGCCGGTGCGCGAGGGTGACCCGGATGCGCTCCCCCGGCGTCACGACGAGGTTGACGGGATAGTGGGTGGCGTCCACGTTGGCCACGGCGGTGGCGCCGTACCGGTCGGCGAGCTCCGCGAGCCGCTCCTCGGTGTCGTTGTCACGCATCACGAAGAGCGTGTCGAACAGCCGCCGATGGCCGGTCTCGGCCTGCAGGACGCCGAGGCCCAGATACTCGTGCGGCATGAGGGCCAGGCGCTCGCCCTGGACGCGCCGCAGCAGGTCCAGCACGGGCTCGGCCGGGTCGAAGGCGATGCGGGCGGGAACGGTGTTGAGGAACATGCCGATGACGTTCTCGACGTCCGGCACCTCGCTCGGACGGCCGGCGACCGTCGTGCCGAAGACGACGTCGAAGCGGCCGGTCGCGGCGGCCAGCACCAGGCCCCAGGCGGTGGTGAGCAGCGTGTTGAGCGTCAGTCCCCGGCGGCGGACGGCGTCGCGCATCCGGTCGCCGAGATCCTTGGGCAGGAGCATCTCCTGGCTCTCGGGGATGACCGCCCCCATGTCGCCGCCCGCGGTGGGCGCGAGCAGCGTGGGCTCGTCCAGGCCCGCCAGCGCGGCCCGCCAGGCGCGGGCGGCGGTCGCCGGGTCCTGTGACTCCAGCCAGGTCAGGTAGTCGCGGTAGGAGCCAGGGCGCGGCAGCCCGCGCTCGTCGCCGCCGGTCTCGTAGAGGGCGAACAGCTGGGCGAGGAAGATCCAGGCCGACCAGCCGTCCCACAGCAGCAGGTGCCGGCCGATGACCAGCCGGTCACCCCGGGCCTCGCCGAGCCGGATCAGCAGCATCCGGAACAGCGGCGGCCGGGCCAGGTCGAACCGGCGGGTGCGCTCGGCGTCCATCAGCTCGCGCAGCCGCGCGTCCTGCTCGGCGGCGGGCAGGTCCGACAGGTCGGCCTCTTCGAGCGGTATCCCGGGGTCGGCGACGATGAACTGCACAGGCCGGCGCAGCTCGGCGCTGGTGAAGCCGGCGCGCAGTCCGGGGTTGCGGGCCAGCAGCACCCTGGTCGCCTGGCGCAGGCGGCCGGCGTCCAGGCGGGTGGCGAAGTCGAACGACTCGTGAACGGTGTAGACGTCGAGGGCGCCGTCGTCGTAGGTCGAGTGGAAGAACAGTCCTTCCTGGAGCGGCGCCAGCGGCCAGACGTCGGTCACGTCACCACCGCCGAGCCGCCGCACCCGCGCGTACTCGTCAGCGGTGAGCTCGAACCCGGCGCCCCGCTCACCCTTACCGTCACCGTCACCCGCACCGGTGCCGGTATCCGCAGCGTCACCGGCACTGGCAGCAGCAAAGGCGGCGGCAACGTAATCAGCGGCGGCGTCGCGGGTAGGAGTGACGGCGATGGCGTAGGCGGCAGCGTCGGAGGCCGCGCCGTCGGAGGCGGCAGCGTCGGAGGCCGCGCCGCCGAGGGCGGCGGCCAGGGCGGCGGGGGTGCGGTGTTCGAAGACGTCGCGCGGACTCAGGGTCAAGCCCGCCCGGCGGGCGCGGCTGGAGACGCCGATCGAGCTGATGCTGTCGCCGCCGAGCATGAAGAAGTCGTCGTCGACGCCGGCCTCGCCGAGCTTCAGCACGGCCGCGAAGATCTCGGCAAGAACGCGCTCGCGCTCGTCGCGCGGGGTACGCGCCGTCGCGCGTACCGCCCGCGGGGCGGGCAGGGCGTCGCGGTCGAGCTTGCCGCTGGGGGTCAGCGGCAGGGCGTCCAGCTCGACGTACGCCCCGGGCAGCATGGACGCGGGCAACGTCCCGGCCAGGGCGGCGCCCAGCGCGGCCACGTCGACCCCGCCCTCTCCCCTTAGCACCACAGCGGCGCCATCTCCGGCCGTATCCCGACCACGCTCCCCGCCTGCCTCCACAGCGGCGCCGCCCCTGACCGCCTCCGACCCGTGCTTTCCGTTCCCTGCCGGAACGGTGCCGTCTCCGGCAGGGCCGGGGGGCTTCGCCGGGACGATGTAGGCGACCAGGGTGGATCCGCGAACGGTCACCGCCGCCCGGGCAACGGCGGGCAGGGCGGTGAGAGCGGCCTCGACCTCGCCCAGTTCGATGCGGTTGCCCCGGAGCTTCACCTGCCGGTCGGTGCGGCCCAGGTACTCGACGACGCCGTCCTCGCGGCGGCGCACCAGATCTCCGGTGCGGTACATGCGGCCGCCGACCGCGCCGTAGGGGTCGGCCACGAACCGCTCGGCGGTCTGGCCTGGGCGGGCGTGGTATCCCCGGGCGAGCTGGACGCCGGTCAGGTACAGCTCGCCGGGCACGCCGGCCGGTACCGCGCGCAGGCAGGAGTCCAGCACCCGCAGCCTGGTGTTCCACACCGGGCGGCCGATGGGGACGGTGGTGCCGTCCGACCCGTCGTAGGCGTGGTAGGTCACGTCGACGGCCGCCTCGGTCGGGCCGTACAGGTTGTGCAGCGGCACTCCGGTGAGTGCGTGCCAGCGCGCGGCGGCGGCGCCCGGCAGGGCCTCGCCGCTGCTGAACACCCGTCGCAGGCTCGCCGCCCATGACAGGTCGGCGGTGACCTCGCCGGCGCTCAGGAAGGCTTCGAGCATCGACGGCACGAAGTGCATCGTCGTGACCCGCTGCTCGCCGATCAGCGCGGCCAGGTAGACGGGGTCGCGGTGCCCGTCGGGCTTGGCGAGCACCACGGCGGCGCCCTCGCACAGCGCCCAGAAGAACTCCCAGACGCTCACGTCGAAGCTGGACGGCGTCTTCTGCAGCACACGGTCGTCGGCGTGCAGCCCGTACTCGCCCTGCATCCAGGCGAGCCGGTTGACGATCGCCCTGTGGGTCACGGCGACGCCCTTGGGGCGGCCGGTCGATCCCGACGTGTAGATCAGATACGCCGGGTCGTCCGGCCCGGCGCTCCCGAGCCGGGAATCCGCCCCCTGGACATCACCGGCCAGCGAGCCAACCCCGTGAACGTCCCCCATCACAGAGCCGACCCCGTGAACCTCGCCCACCACAGAGCCCACCCCATGGACCTCTCCCACCACAGAGCCCACCCCATGGATGTCACCCACCACAGAGCCCACCCCGTGGACGTCACCGGCCGGCCGGCCCGCAGCCGCCCCGGTCGTCGCGCCGGCCGGCCGCGCCACGGCCGAGCGCGGCGGCTCGGCCGGGGTTGCCGGGGGGTCGGCCGGGGTTGCCGGGGGGTCGGCCGGGGTTGCCGGGGGGTCGGCCGGGGTTGCCGGGGGGTCGAGGAGGAGATGGGTGACGGCACTCGCTCCGGGGAGCCGGCGGGAGGCGGCGGCGGTGGTCACCACCGTGTCCGTCCCCGAGTCGGCCAGCATGTGGGCGATGCGGTCGGCCGGGTAGTCGGTGTCCAGCGGCAGGTAGGCCGCGCCCGACTTCAGCACGCCGAGCAGGGCCACCATCAGCTCCGCCGAGCGCGGGACGGCGACCGCGACGACCCGTCCGGAGCCCGCGCCCCGCGCCCGCAGGCGGCGGGCGAGCATCTCGGCGCGCGCGTCCAGCTCCGCGTAGGTGAGGGACTCGCTCTCGCAGATCACGGCCGTGGCCTGCGGCGTCCGGGCGACCTGGGCCTCGAAGGCGGCGGCCAGAGTCGTCTCGGCGACCTGCCGTTCCTCGCCCGCGAGCCGGGCCCGCGCCGCCTCGCCGTCCGACAGCAGGCCGACGCGGGCGGCGTTCTGCGCGGGATCGTCGGCCACGGCGCGCAGGATGCGGGTGAGCCGGTCGACGATCCGCAGAACGGCCTCGTCGTCGAGGCGCTGGGCGTGGTACTTCAGCCGCAGGTCCAGCCGGCGCCCCGGCTTGACGATCAGGGCGAGCGGGTAGTGGACGGCGTCGCGGAACTCGTGGCCGGTGATCCTCAGCGTTCCCGAGGGGTCGGCCGCACCGGTCTCCGCGGGGTAGTTCTCGAAGACCACGAGGGTGTCGAACAGCTCGCCACGGCCGGCGAGCCCGGCGGCGCGCTGGAGTTCCGCGAGCCCGAGGTGCTGATGGTCCAGCAGGCTGGTCTGCTCGGCCTGGAGCCGCCCTGCCAGCTCGGCCAGGCTGTCGGCGGGCCGCCACCGGAAACGGGTCGGCAGGGTGTTGATGAACAGGCCGACCATGGACTCGATGCCGTCCACCTCGGCGTCCCGGCCGGAGACGGTGGTGCCGAAGACGACGTCCTGGCTGCCGGTCAGGCGTCCGAGGAGAAGACCCCACGCGCTCTGGACGACCGCGCCCAGGGTCACCCCGTGCCCTCTCGCCCGTGCCGCGAGCCGCGCGGTGACGTTTTCGGGCAGCTCGACGCGCACCTGCCCTGGCCTCAGCCGCCCGTCGCCCGCCGAGGCGGCCACCAGGCGGGTCGGCTCATCGAGCCCCGCGAGCGCGACCCGCCAGGCGGCGAGTGCGGCGTCCCGGTCCGCAGAGGCCAGGCGGCGCAGGTACTCGCGGTACGGAGCCACCGGCGGCAACCCGGCCACCTCGGCCCCCGCGTCCGGTACCTGCGACGAAGCCTCTTCGGAGACGGCGGAGTACAGGGCCATCAGTTCGCGGTGGAGGATCGGCAGCGACCACCCGTCGGCCACGATGTGGTGGAAGGTCAGTACCAGGACGCTCCGGTCGTGCCCGAGCCGGACCAGCGCGCACCGCACCAGGGGCGGGCGGGCCAGGTCGAAGCGGCGCTCGCGTTCCTCGGCCGCGACGGAGTCCGCGACGGCACGGCGCTGCTCGTCGTCCCCGGACGGGCCTACCTCGCGCCAGGGCAGCTCCAGCCGGTCGGCGATGATCTGTACCGGCCGTCCGTCCGGACGCCGGCGGAAGCAGGCCCGCAGCGGAGCGTGCCGGTCCAACAGCCCCTGGGCGGCTCGGCGCAGGGACTCGCCGTCGACCGGACCGGCCAGTTCGATGATCTGCTGGACCACATAGGCGTCGCCGTCCGTACCGTCCAGCAGGGAGTGGAAGTAGAACCCCTCCTGGAGCGGGCTGAGCGGCAGCACCTCCTCGACGGCGACCGGGTGGTCACCCTGCACCTCGGCGAGCTCGCCCTCCGCGAGCCGCAGAAGCGGCCCGTCCGCCGCGCCCGGCACCGCTCCGGCCGCGCCCGCCCCGTCAAGGGCGGTCCCGCCGTCACCGCCATCCATATGGATGAGGGCGCTCGTACCGATGTCAGGTCCCGTGCCGGCGCCTTGACCCATGGCGGCGCCCGTACCGGTGCCGGTTACCGCGCCTGCCCCGGTCCCGGCGCTTGTACCGGTTCCCATACCGGTACCGGTGCCCGTAGCTGTGCCCGAGCCCGTGCCCGTGCCCGAGCCCGAACCCGAACTGGTGCCCGAACCCGAACCCGAACCCGAGCCCGTGCCGGTGCCCGTGCCCGTGCCCGTGCATGTGCCCGAGCCGCCCGGTCCGGTGGGTCCGCCGGCCGTGCGGTCCACCGCTACCTCGGCGAGAGCGGCGGCGGTGCGGTGGCGGAACACGTCGCGGGAGGTGAGCCGCAGCCCCGCCTCGCGCGCGCGGACGAGCAGCCGGATGGCGACGATGCTGTCGCCGCCGAAGGCGAAGAAGTCGTCGTCGGCGGAGACGGACGCCAGGCCCAGCACGTCGGCGTACAGGGCGCACAGCAGCTCCTCGCGGGCGCCGCGCGGGGCGCGTCCGGAGCTGAGCGCGGTGTATTCGGGCGCAGGGAGCGCGGAGCCGTCGAGCTTGCCGCTCGGAGTGACCGGGAGCCGGTCCAGGGGGACGAAGGCCGACGGGATCATGTACTCGGGCAGCAGTTCGGCCGCGTACCAGCGCAGGGTCTTCATCAGGGCGGCGACATCGCGGAACGGCGCGGGACGGTTGGCGTGCGGAAAGGCGGCGGCCGGACGGTAAAGGGCGCCGAGGGGCGCGTCCCCGGCGGCGAAGACCACGTCGAGGCCACCGTCGTCGGCGTGGCCGTTCCAGGTCACGGCCACCTGGTAGCCGTGGCGGGCCCCGAGCGCGTGCAGGGTCTCGGGGTCGGCGGCCTCCACCGGCGGGGCGGGACGGCCGCCGTCCTCGATGGCGGACAGTGCGGCGAGGTCCTCGGCGAGCCGCGCATTGGGCACCGCGCCGACCCGGAGCCGGGCGGGGCCCGCGGCCAGGCGCGCCTCCAGCCCGTGCATCCCTCCGAGCTCGGCCCACCCGATCTCCTCCTCGCGAAGCTCGGCCCGCTGGGACTCCCCTTTGCGAAGCTCGGTCCGTCCGGACTTCTCCTCGCGAAGCTCGGCCCGCCCAGGTTCCCCCTTGTGAAGCTCGGCCCGGTCGGACTTCTCCGCGCCGGGCCGGGTTTCTCCGGTCCCGGATCCGGATTCGGCCTGCTCGGGCCTTGCGGCGGCCGGCTGGGGCTCGTGCTTGCGCAGGACGACGTCGTAGCGGTAGCGGGTCAGTTCGTTGTGAACGGCGCCGCGCTTGAGGCGGATGTCGGCGGTGAAGCCGGGGAGGGCCGCGAAGAAGTCCGGGTCGAGCAGCAGTTCACCCTCCCAGTTCGCCGAGCGGTCGACGACGGAGAGCAGGGCCTTCTTGTCCTGCGGGTACGCGCCGCGACGGGTCTCGACCGCGGCTCGCAGGCAGCGCAGCAGCCGCAGGTTGCGCACGTCGCCGACGAAGACGCTGCCGCCCGGGGCCAGAAGCGTCCCGGCCTGGCGCAGCACGTCGGACAGGTACTCCGCGCTCGGGAAGTACTGGGCGACGGAGTTGACGACCACGGTGTCGAACAGGCCCTCGGGCAGCCCGGTGACGTCGTGCGCGGGCTGGGTGCGCAGTTCGACGCGGCCGGTGAGCTCCGGCTCGGCGGCGACCCGGGCGCGCAGCGTCCGCACGGCCTCCTGCGAGAGGTCCGTGCCCCAGTAGACCTCGCAGCCGGGGGCGAGGCTCGCGAGGATGAGCCCGCTGCCGACGCCGATCTCCAGCACCCGGCGGGGCCGCAGCTTCCTGATGCGGGCGACCGTGGTGTCCCGCCATTCCCGCATCTCGGCGAGCGGGATGGGCAGGCCGTCGTACATGCTGTTCCAGCCGGCGAAGTTCTCCCCGAAGCCCTCCGAGCCCGCGGCCGAGTAGAGCAGTTCGTGCAGGTCCTTCCACTTCTCGACCTGTTCGGTCTCCTCGCGGCCCGGCCCGGCGGTGAGGGAGGGGACGACGTAGGCGGCCAGCCGCCGGTCGCCCGGCCGGTCCTCGCGGGCCACCACCGCGACCTGGTCCACGGCCGGGTGCCCCCGCAGCACGGACTCGATCTCACCGGGTTCGACGCGGAAACCGCGGATCTTCACCTGCGAGTCGGCACGGCCGAGGAACTCAAGCCGTCCGTCGGACCTCCACCGCACCAGGTCGCCCGTGCGGTACAGCCGCTCGCCCGGCGGGCCGAAGGGGTCGGCGACGAACCGTTCGGCGGTCAGGTCCGCGCGTCCGAGGTAGCCGCGGGCCAGGCCGGCCCCGCCGAGGTACAGCTCGCCGGCGACCCCGGCGGGCACCGGGCGCAGGCGGGCGTCCAGCACGTAGGCCCGGGCGCCGGGGTCGGGGACGCCGATGGGCACGATGGCGCCGGAGGGGATGTCGGGGTCGCACAGACCGAGGGTGGAGTTGGTGGTCGCCTCGGTGGGACCGTAGGCGTTGAACATCATCCGGCCGCGCGCGTAGCGGCCGACCAGCTCGGGCGACACCCGCTCGGTGCCTGCCAGCAATGTGGCGGCGGGCGGCAGCCGTACGTCCTGTGGCATGGCGGCGAGCAGGGCCGGGGGGAGGATCATGAACGTGATGCCGTTGGCGTCGGCGTAGTCGGCGAGCGGCGCGCCGGGCACCCGCAGCTCGGACGGTACGACGACCAGACGGCCTCCGGAGAGCAGGCCGAGGCACAGGTCCCAGAAGGCCACGTCGAAGCTGGGCGAGGAGAACTGCAGGACCCGGCTGTCCGGCCCGACGCCGAACCGCTCGCTCTGGGTGGCGACCAGCTTGGCAACGCCCGCGTGCGACAGCACCACGCCTTTGGGACGTCCTGTGGAGCCGGAGGTGTAGATGACGTAGGCCGCGTTGAGCACCGACAGCCGTCCCCTGTCGGCCTCGGAGGGGTCGTGGACCGGGCGGGCCGCCAGCTCGCGCGCGGTCTCCGGCGCGTCGAGGAGGAGCACGCCGACGCCGTCGGACGGCGGGATCCCGTCCAGGGCGCCGCCGGTGGTGACCAGGCAGTCGGCGGTGGTGACCAGGCAGACGGGCACGGCGTCGGCCAGCATGTAGGCGATGCGGCCGGCCGGGTAGTCGGTGTCCAGGGGCAGGTAGGCGGCGCCGGCCTTCAGGACGGCCACCTCGGCGACGATCAGCTCGGCCGACCGGGGCAGGGCGAGGCCGACGACGCGCTCGGGTCCGGCTCCGCGCGCGATCAGCGCGTGGGCGAGCCGGTTCGCGCGCTCGTCCAGTTCGGCGTAGGTGAGGGCGAGGTCCTCGAAGACGAGGGCGACGGCGTCCGGCCGGCGGCGAACCTGCTCGGCGAACATCTCGGGCCAGGTGAGCGACGGGACCTCGTGGGCGGTGTCGTTCCACTCGGCAAGGACGCGGCGGCGCTCCTCGGCGGTGAGCAGTTCCAGCTCGGCGACCGGGACCTGCGGCCGGGCGAGCCCGTCGGCGAGCAGCGTCTCGTAGTGGCCGAGCATCCGGTCGGCGGTCGCGCCGTGGAACAGGTCGGGGCGGTAGGTCAGGCGCGCCTCGTAGGTTGCGGCGGCTTCGCGCGGTTCCGCGCTCGCCACCGTCACGATCTCCAGTGACACATCCAGCGGTCCTGCCGCCTCAAGTGACATGTCCAGCGGTCCCGCGGCCTCCGGTGACGCGTCCAGCGGCCCGGCGGCGGGCGCCGCCCGGACGCCGCCGATCGCCACGGCCGTGGTGAAGAACAGGCCGCCGCCGCGCGTCGGCTCGGGCCGCAGGTCCGACACGAGGCGGGAGAGCGGGACGCGGTGCGCGCGGGCCTCCTCGCGGGCGGCGGCCACCCGCCGGACCAGCTCGCCGAAGCCCGTGCCGCCGTCGACCCCGACCCGCAGCGGCAACCCGTCGTACCCGACGCAGACATCGCCCGTGCCGCCGTAGCGGTACAGCAGTGCGACGTAGGCGGCGAGCAGGCGGTCCTCGGGACCGGCGTCTTCGCGCGGATCGCCCGCCAACGCGACGGCGGGACCGGCCAGCGTGCGGACGCGCGTCTCGCGGCCCGCGGCGGGTGCCGGCGGGTGCGGGAAGTCGATCGGGAGGACCGTCTCCTGCGGAAGCAGGGCGAGCCGCCGGTGCCAGTACGCCATCACTTCGTCAGTAGCCGACACAGGTGACCGAGCCTCCAAAACCGGACGAAAACTGCCAAAGCGACCTCAAGCGAGCGTCATACTAAGGTAAGCATTACCTAAGTTGATAGATCAGCGCCAGAGGAAACCGCCCAACTCTGGGGCTACAGTTAAGGCATGCCTTACCTAAGTTGGGGAAGACGGAACGTGAGAGCGGCCCGGTGACGCGCCGGTGGCGTCCCACCGTCCTTGTGGCGCTGCTCGGCGCGGTCCTGGTCGCGCTCTGCCTGCTCTCGATCGCGCTGGGCGCCCGCGCCCTCCCCCTCGACCAGGTCGTCCGGACGCTGCTCGGGCACGCGCCCGACCAGACGGCCGGCAACGTCGTCTGGTCGGTGCGCGTCCCCCGCACCGCGCTGGGCCTGGCGGCGGGCGCGGCCCTCGGGCTGTCCGGCGCACTCATGCAGGCCCTGACGCGCAACCCGCTCGCCGACCCCGGCCTGCTCGGCGTCAGCGCCGGCGCCGCGTTCGCGATCGTGGTGTCGGTCGCGGTGCTCGGCGTCGGGTCGCTGTACGGATACATCTGGTTCGCCTTCGCGGGCGCGCTCGCCGCGAGCGTCGTGGTGTACCTGCTCGGCGGGCTGGGACGCTCGGGCCTGACCCCGGTCAAGCTCGCCCTGTCCGGAGTCGCCGTGAGCTCGCTGCTGTTCTCGCTCACCAACGCCGTCGTCCTGACCGACCCGGACGCGCTGAACCGCTACCGCTTCTGGTCGGCCGGCTCGCTCGCCGACCAGGACGGTGACACCGTGCTGCGCATCCTGCCGTTCATCGCCCTCGGCACGGCGCTGGCGCTGGCCTGCGCGCCCGCGCTCAACAGCCTGGCACTCGGCGACGACGTGGCGGCCTCACTGGGCAGGCGGCTCGGGCTGGTCCGGCTTCAGGGGGCGGTCGCCGTCACGCTGCTCACGGGCGCGGCGGTGGCGGTCATCGGCCCGGTGGTCTTCGTCGGGCTCGTGGTGCCGCACGCCGCCCGGATCCTCGCCCAGCACACGGGGTTCGGCCCCGACCACCGCCTGCTGCTGCCGCTGTCGGCGGTGCTCGCGTCCTGCCTGGTGCTGGCGGCCGACATCGTCGGACGGGTCGCCGCGCGGCCCACCGAGATCCAGGCCGGCGTCCTCATCGCCTTCATCGGCGGCCCGTTCTTCATCGCCCTGGTCCGCCGGCGCCGGCTCGCGGAGGTCTGAGCATGGCCTTCCCTACCCCCGCTCCCCCGGCCGGCACCGCCGCGGTCACCTCGCGCCGCCCGTTCCGGCTGGCCGTGCCGCCCGTCTCCGGGTTCCTGCGCCCTCGCCTGGTCGCCGTGTGCGTGGCGCTCGCCGTCGCCACCTTCCTGGTCCTGTGCTGGGGCGTCTCGGTCGGCGACTACCCGATCGGCCTCACCTCGGTCGTCAGGGCGCTGGCCGGGCAGGGGGACGCAGGGACGCTGCTGGTCGTGCGCGAGCTGCGGCTGCCGCGCGCCCTGGTCGGGCTGCTGACCGGCATCGCCTTCGGCGTCTCCGGCTCGATCTTCCAGACCATGACCCGCAACCCGCTGGCCAGCCCGGACATGATCGGGCTCACCCAGGGCGCCGGCGCCGCCGTCGTCGCGGGCATCGTGCTGGGGTGGGACGGCGGGCTCGGGCCGCAGGCGCTCGGGCTGCTCGGCGCGCTGGTCACCGGCCTGCTCGTCTACCTGCTGGCGTGGAGCCGCGGCACCACCGGCTACCGGATCATCCTGGTCGGCATCGGGCTGTCGTGGATCTTCACCAGCGCCACCGACTACTTGGTGGCCAAGGGCGGCCGGTTCCAGGCGCAGGCCGCGCTCGGCTGGCTGGTGGGCAACCTCAACGGCCGCGGCTGGGACCAGGTGACCCCGCTCGCCCTGGCCATGGCGGTGCTGGTGCCGCTCGCGCTGACGCTGGGCCGCCTGAACCGGACGCTCCAGCTCGGGGACGACGTCGCCGCGGGCCTCGGCACCCCGGTGCAGCGGGTCAGGTTCACGCTGCTGCTCACGGGGGTCGGGCTGGTCGCCTTCGGCACCGCGGCGGCCGGGCCGATCGCCTTCGTGGCCCTGGCCGCGCCGCAGATCGCGCAGCGGCTCGCCGGCACCGCCTGGCCGCCGCCGGTGGCCTCGGGGCTGGCCGGGGCCCTGGTCGTGCTCTCCTCCGACCTCGCCGCGCGCGAGCTGCTCCCCGCCACGGAGCTGCCGGTCGGAATCGTCACCGGTGTGCTGGGCGCGCCGATCCTGCTCTGGCTGCTCATCCGCGCCAACCGCGCGGGCTCAGGAGGCTGAACGCATGTCGACCATCCACCCGGACCTGCGGGCGAGCGACCTGCACCTGGCCTACGACGACCGGCCGGTCGTCGAGGGCCTCGACCTGGTCGTCCCGCCGGGGCGCGTCACCGCCATCGTCGGCGCCAACGCCTGCGGCAAGTCCACGCTGCTGCGGGCGCTGGCGCGGCTGCTGGCGCCGCGCCGGGGAGCCGTCCAGCTGGACGGCCGCGCGCTGCACTCGATTCCGACCAGGGAGCTGGCGCAGCGCCTGGGCATCCTGCCGCAGTCACCGGTCGCGCCGGAGGGGCTGACCGTCATCGACCTGGTCACGCGGGGCCGCTCGCCGCACCAGACCTGGTGGCGGCAGTGGTCGGCGGCCGACGAGCAGGCCGTCCACGGCGCGCTGGCCGCCACCGGCATGACCGACCTGGCCGGGCGCGCGGTCGACGAGCTGTCCGGCGGCCAGCGCCAGCGCGCGTGGATCGCGATGGCCGTCGCGCAGGGCACCCAGGTGCTCCTGCTCGACGAGCCGACGACCTACCTGGACCTGGCGCACCAGATCGACGTCCTCGACCTGATCACCGACCTCAACCGGCGCGAGAACCGCACGATCGTGATGGTCCTGCACGACCTCAACCAGGCGTGCCGGTACGCCGACCACGTCATCGCCATGAAGTCGGGCCGTGTCGTCGCCGAGGGCGCGCCCGCCGAGGTCATCACCGCGCGGACCGTGCGGGACATCTTCGACCTGCGCTGCCAGGTCACGACGGACCCGGTCAGCGGCACCCCGTTGATCATCCCGATGAGCCGCCACCACGACACCGGGCGCGCGGGGGCGGCCCACTAGCGCGCCGGGTCAGGGCCGGGCGGTGAGATAGCCGCCCATGGTGCGGAAATAGTCGGTGGCCGCGTGTTCGGCGCCGTCCTCGGTGCGCACCCGCCGCAGGACCAGGCCGTGCCGCCGCCCACCGCGCGCGTCGGCGCCGCTGACGACGACCACCCCGTCCCCCTCGCGGATGAAGACGCGGCCGGGGGTGCCGCCGTAGCGCGCCTGCGACACGGCCGCCGACACGACGCGGACGCGCTCGCCGCGGTAGTAGGTGAAGGCGTTGGGATAGGGGTCCGACTGCGCTCGCACCAGCCGCTCCAGGTCCTGCGCCGGCCAGGTCCAGTCGATGCGGCCGTCCTCGATGGACCGCTTGTGGAAGAAGCTGGCCTTGGTGCGGTCCTGGGGCACCCACGTGGCCCGGCCCGAGGCGATGAGCTCGAGGGCGTCGCGCACGATGGGGCCGATCAGGTCGACCGTCTTGTGGAACAGGTCGGTGGCGGTGTCGCGCGGTCCCACCGGCACGGCCCGTTGCAGCACGATGTCGCCCGCGTCGAGTTCGGCGTTCATGCGGTGGGCGGTGACGCCGACCTGCTCCTCGCCGTTGATGAGGGCCCAGATCAGCGGGGAGAAGCCCGCGTACGACGGCAGCAACGAGTCGTGGACGTTCAGCGTGCCGTGCGGGGGAAGGTCGAACACCTCCGGCGGCAGCCACGTGCGCCAGTTGTTGGCGACGATGATGTCGGGTGCCGCGTGGCGCAGCGCCTGGAGCAGAGCGGGATCGTCGGGGCGGTTGCGCAAAAGCGCGGGGACGTCGTGCTTGGCGGCCAGCTCCGCCACCGAGTCGTCCCAGATCTTCTCGTAGGCGTGGTCGCTCTTGGGGTGGGTGACCACCAGCGCGACCTCGTGACCCGCGTCCAGCAAGGCTTGCAGGGTGCGATGGCCCCACGTCTGGTAGCCGAACATGACGACCCGCATGAACGATCCTCTCCTCAGCGATCTGGTGAATCGGCCGTCCCCACCGGCAAGGGGAGGCGGCCGTCCGGGCGGGCGGTTCACTCGCCGCCGGGGCGGCCGTGGCGCCAGTAGCCCATGAAGGCGACGGTCCGGCGGTCGACGCCCAGCTCTCCGACCAGGTGGCGGCGCAGTCCCGTGACCACCCCGGCCTCGCCGGCCAGCCAGGCGTAGAAGCCGCCCTGGACGGTGGCTCCGGGGTCGGGGACCTCCCAGAGGTCGTCGTCCTCCTCCTGCTCCTGCGGCGCCGCCGCGGATGCCCGCCGTTCCAGCGCCACCGCGGACTCTTGGGGCTCCGGCGCCGCCGCGGACTCTTGCGGCTCCGGCGCCGCCGCCGGCGCGGATCCCTGTTCCCGGCCGCCGGCCGCGCCGGCGACGGCCCCGGCCGGGGGCGGTGCGGCGGGCGCGAGGCGGGCCGCGGCCGCGCGGACGGCGGCGGACAGCCGCTCGCCGTGGGCGTGGCCGTGCCCGCCCGCCTCCGCGCCGCAGCGGGGCAGCCAGGTGACGCGGACGCCGGGCGGCACGAGCAGGACCCGGGTGTCCGCCGGGTCGGGAACCTCGAGGATGACCTCGGCGTGCACGTGGCCGGGCAGGGACTCGGCGATGGCGGCGATGGCCGGGACGGCGGTCTCGTCGCCCGCGATCAGCAGGCGTGTCGCGTCCGGCGGCGGAGCCCATTCGCGGCCGGTGGCCGGGCCGCGATGGCGCGCGTCCGGGCCGACCACCACCAGCGGGTCGCCGGGCCGGGCCGAACAGGCCCACCGGGAGGCCGGGCCGGCGGCTCCGTGCAGCACGAAGTCGATGTCGAGCTCGCGGGTGCCGGGGCGCACGGCGCCCGCGGTGTAGGTGCGGATGGGGTTGCGGTGCTCCGGCGGCAGCATCCGCCACCGCCGGTACCAGTCGCCGCCCTCCGGCAGGTGCGGGTAGCCGCGACCCGGGATCGGGAACAGCAGGTTGATCCGCTGGTCGAGCCCGTGGCCGGCGAACAGGTCCAGGTCGTCGCCGGTGAAGGTGACGCGCGTGAAGCTCGGCCCGAGCCCGGTCACGCGGGTCACCCGCACGCGGAACACCCGGTACGCGGAGACCTCCCCGGCCTCCGGACCCGCGGTCTCCTCGGTGCCGACGGCCATGGGCTGCCTCCTTCAGGTCGTGACTCCCGCTTTAACTTAGCTTTGCCTAACCTAAGAACTCAACCCGGAGCCACCCCGGCTTCGGCGCACGGTTCTCCGCCGGCGCCGTGGCGGCGTCCGACCGGCGCCGGGACGCGCGATTGCGGGACGGCCGACCTGCCGCTCGACGACCCGGCACGCGGGCAAAAATTGCTGATCCCGCATCTTTTCTGATCGCGCAGTTATTGCTAGAGTCGGTGGCGTGGACATCGGACAGGACGGCGCGGGGCTGAGAGAACGCAAGAAACTGCAGACCCGCATCGCCCTGAGCTGGGCGGCCATCCGGCTCACCGTCGAGCGCGGCTGGGACAACGTCCGGGTGGAGGACATCGCCGCCGAAGTCGGGGTCTCTCCGCGCACGTTCAACAACTACTTCTCCAGCAAGGCCGAGGCGATCGCCTCACGGCACCTCGACCGCGCCCGGCTGATCGCGGAGGAGCTCCGCGCCCGGCCGGCGTCCGAGCCCATCTGGGAGGCCGTCGTCAACGCGGTGACCGCCCGCTTCGACATGCGGGAGGACGGCGACAGGGCGAAGGACGACACCGGCGCCCTACCGGACGTGTCCCACGACCAGTGGGCCGCCGGGCTTCGCGTCATGCTCGCCGAACCGGCGATGCACGGCGAGTTCCTCAAGGCCGGCGCGATCGCCGAGGCCGAGTTGGCCGCGGCGGTCGCCGAGCGCACCGGCACCGACGTCGTCCGCGATCTCTACCCGCGCCTGGTGGCGGCGGCGGTCGGTGCCGCGCTCGGCGTGGTCATGGACCACTGGGTGCGCACCAACGGCTCGGCCCCGCTGATGTCGCTGCTGCACGACGCTCTGGGCAGGATCTCCGCGGGCCTGCCCGATCCGAGAACTCCACCCGCCTGATCCAACAGCTTCACCCGCCTGATCCGAGAACTCCACTCGCCTGATCCGAGAACTCCACTCGCCTGATCCGAGAACTCCACTCGCCTGATCCAAGAGCTCCACCCGCCTGATCCGAGAACTCCACACCCGCCTGAGCTCCACACCGCTGTCCGGTGATCCGGCCGGTTCACCGGCCTCACACCGCCGGCCGCCCCCGGGCCGGCCGTCCAACGGCTGTCGCCGACGCCCCCTTGGGCCGCGACCGCTGCCCGCACGCCCATCGACAGGCCGGCGCCGCCGGCCCTGTTCGCCATGCCATCCGAACGCGAGGAGAACCCCCATGTCCGAATCCGAGTCCCGGTCCGCGGCCGTGTCCGCCGACGTCGTCATCGCCGGGGCCGGGCCCAACGGGCTCATGCTGGCCTGCGAGCTGAGCCTCGCCGGGGTGCGGCCGCTGGTGCTGGAGCGGCTGGCCGAACGCGCACAGGAGGGCAAGGCCAACGGCCTGGTCGGCCAGGTGGTGCGCATGCTCGACCGCCGCGGCCTGTACGAGCGGCTCGGCGGATCTCCCCCGCCGAAGCCGCTGCCGGGCTTCGTGTTCGGCGCGATGCCACTGCACCTGCACCTGCTGGCCGAGCGCGACAACCCGCTGTACATCCTGCAGGTGCCGCAACGCGAGGCCGAGCGCGTCCTGGAGGAGCGCGCCACCGAACTCGGCGTCGAGATCCGCCGGGGCCACGAGCTGACCGGGGTGTCGCAGGACGACGACGGGGTCGCCGTCGAGATCTCCGGACCGGACGGCGCCTACCGCCTCACCGCGCGGTACCTGGTGGGGGCGGACGGCGGGCGCAGCGCGGTGCGCAAGCTGTCGGGCATCGGCTTCCCCGGTGTCACCAAGGACGACACCACCTCCCGCACCGCGCACGTCAGCGTCCCGGAGACCATCATCGACCGGGCCACGGGCGGGCTGGACCTTCCCGGCTACGGGGCCGTCATCCCGCCGTTCATGCACCACCGCACCGAGCGCGGGATGTTCGCGTACGCCCCGTTCCCGACCGGGACGATAATGACGACCGCCGAGTGGGAGCCGGAGGCGCGGGAGGACGCCACCGCCCCGCTCACCCTGGAGGAGCTGCGCGCGAGCCTGCGGCGCGTGCTCGGCGTGGATGTGCCGTTCGGCCCGCCGCGAGGCGAGGGACCGCACATGCTGCGCCGGCTGACCGGCGGGAACACCCGCCTGGCCGACCGCTTCCGCGACCGCCGCGTGCTGCTGGCCGGGGACGCCGCCCACGTGCACAGCGCGATCGGCGGCCCCGGCCTCAACCTCGGCCTGCAGGACACGATCAACCTGGGATGGAAACTCGCCGCCGAGATCCACGGCTGGGCACCGCCTGGGCTGCTGGACAGCTACGAGGCCGAGCGGCGACCGGCGGCCGAGCGGGTGATCATGCACACCCGGGCGCAGTCCGCGCTGATCGCCCCGGGCGGCGATGTCACCTCGCTTCGCGAGCTGTTCGGCGAGCTGCTGCGCGACCCGGGCGCCGTCCGGCACATCGCCGCCACGATGGCGGGTGCGGACGTCCGGTACGACATGGGCGGGGAGGGTGAGGCCCATCCGCTGGTCGGAGGATGGGCTCCGGACCTGACGCTGGACACCGGGGCGGGCCCGGTCCGGCTCGCCGAGCTCACCGCGAGCGCCCGGCCGCTGCTGCTGGACCTGACCGAGGACGGCTCACTGGCGGCGGAGGCGTCCGGCTGGCGTGACCGGGTGGACGCCGTCGCCGGCCGCCCGGCCGCCCCACCCGAGGGGGACGCGGGCGCGACCGCGCCGGTCACCGCGCTGCTGCTGCGGCCGGACTGCTACGTGGCCTGGGCCACGGGGGCCGCCCGTGCGGGCGACCAGGACCGGCGGGCGCTCAGAGCGGCGCTGTCGCGCTGGTTCGGCGTGCCGGTGGACTCCCTGCGGGACGCCCCGTCCTTGCGCTGATCAGCGCGGACCGACCCAGCGCGTGCGCGACCACCCGCTCGGCCGCCGGCCGACACTGGCCATACGGGTCCTCACCAGCGGGTCCGCCAGGTCGCGGAGGGCACGCCGATGTGGCCTCCCGTGGCCGGCCCGCGGGGCAGGGCCAGGGCGGCCTCGGGTTCGGGGGCCGTGCGCGGGTCCCCGGAAGCGCCGCTACGGGCGATGTCGCGGGCGACCAGGCCGGCGAGCAGGCTGAGGGCGTGCTCGGAAAGGCTGCCCGGTTCGGCCTGCAGGATGACCAGCTGCTGCCCGGGCGCGCTGTTGACGGAGAACGACTCGTAGGCCAGCTGGAGCTCGCCGACCTCGCGGTGGTGGAAGTGCTTCCACTCCTGGCCGGTGCTGCGCACGTCGTGGCGCGCCCACAGGCGGCGGAACTCGTCGCTGTGGGCGGACAGCTCCTCCACCAGCTTGGGCAGGAACGGGTCGTCGGGATCGGTGCCCGCGGCGGCGCGCAGCATCGCGGCCTTGTTGTAGGCGGTCTGCTCCCAGTCGAAGAAGAACTCGCGCGCCGCGGGGTCCAGGAAGGTCATCCGCATGAGGTTGTCGCGGTGGCCGAGCCCCGCGTAGAGCGCGTCGGCCATCGGGTTGGCGGCGAGGATGTCCATGTAGCGTCCGTGGACGAACGCCGGGGTGGCCTGCCAGCTGTGCAGGAGGCGCACCAGGTGCGGGCTGGCCTCCTCGTGGCGGGCGGCGGCGGCCTGGCGGCGCCGCACCCTGGGGCGCGCGAGCTCGAACAGGTGCTCGGTGGCGTCGGCGTCCAGGTCCAGGACGCGGGCGAGGGCCTCGAGCACGTGCTCGGACGGGCGGCGCTCGCGTCCCTGCTCCAGCCGGATGTAGTAGTCGGTGCTGACCCCGGCCAGCATCGCCACCTCCTCGCGGCGCAGTCCCGGAGTCCGTCGGCGGCCTACTCGCCTGATCCCGACCTCCTCGACGGCCTTGGCTTCGCGCCGGGCCCGGAGGAAGTCACCAAGGAGACGCTCACTGTCCATTTCGTCACGTTACGACACATCTGCGGCTTTAGGGTGGGAGTGTTACACCCAGCTTAAATTCTCCCGGGTAGAACGCGTCCTGGCAGGTCAAGCCAGAGTGAAGCACGATGAACGCATGCCTCTCACCGTCACGGAACACAGAACCACGGCGTCCCCTGATCGCTTCGCACCGAAGCGACGGACGAGCGCCGAGGCGCCCGTGGCCTGACCTTGTCCCCATGGGCCGTGCGTCCCTCGCCACCGGCTCGCGCCACGGCCCATCGCATCACAACGCGCGCCGAGAGAAGAGAAGATCATGCAGATGTACCTGTACGGTTTCGCACTGAGCAACTCCGAGATGCTGCTCGCCACCTTCAGCTTCGTCCTGCTCTGCGGAGCGGTGATCGGCGGGGTCAAGGTCATACTGCACGACCCGCTCGACGACCTGCTCCCCCGCGGGCGCTCCTGCGAGGAGGACATGCTGTTCCGCAGGTTCGCCGACGGCGAGATCGACGACGACGAGTACCGCCACCACCGCGAGGCCCTGCGCGGCTCGCCAGGGGCCAGGACGCCCTGCGGCGCCGGCGCCGGGAAGGTGAAGCAGTCCGCCGGCCGTCGTCCATGAGGCCGCGCCGGCCGAGAACGGGCCGGCCGGATCCCCCGGTTCCACCGGCGGTACGCGATCGCGTACCGCCGGTGGCTCATGTGCGGAGCGGTCACCTCGTCCGGGGCTGGACCGCCGCGGCGGCCCCGCGGGCGAAGCCCCACCTGGCGGAGACGCCACCCGGCTCGGTGGCGCGGGAGCGCTGCAGGACGGTGTCCAGCGCCCACACGCCCGGGCCCAGCACCGCGATGAGCAGGAAGGCCCAGCAGAACATCGCCGCCGCCTCACCGCCGTTGTTCAGCGGCAGCAGGGCCTGCGGCTGGTGCACCGTGAAGTAGGCGTAGGCCATGGAACCCGACGCCAGCACGGCGCTGACGCGGGTGAACAGTCCGACGAGGACGAGCGCGCCGAAGACCAGTTGGATCGCCGCGGCCCACCAGCCGGGCCAGGTGCCGAAGGGGATGGCATGGCCCGAGCCGCGGTTGCCGCCGAGGACGCCGAAGACGGACGACAGCCCATGGCACAGGAACAGCAGGCCTGTCACGAAGCGGAACAGCGAGAGCACCGGTCCGGAGAACCTGTCGACGTTCATGAGTCACCTCTTGGTCTGTGTGGCCGCCGCGCATGGCCCCGGCACGGCATGAGGCCATGCGGGACCGCGGCCGGACGGCCGGGGGTGGGAACCGTCCTCGCGGTCTGCCTCGGGACGGCTCCCGCCGCGCGCGTACGCGCACCGGGTTCCGCCCGCCCGCGAGATACGGGAAGTTCAGGGCGCAGGCGTCGGCGCCTGCCTTTCCGCTGGTCCTCGTCATCCCGTCCATGGACCTCGAGGTCGTCTCGCCCGGCGCCGTCCACATGTGGCCGGACCGGTGAGCGCCCACCCCAGAATCAAGTGCGGGCCACCCCTAGTCAACGCCCCGCGGGCTCGGGTGGACGCCCGCTCCAGGCCGCCTCAAGGCCGCTTCGAGGTCACCGGCCCTGAGCTGCGGGTCTTCGGCCACCCGGCCGGGACGGCGCGCGTCCCATGCACACGCACGAATGAAAGTTTCCGTAGGGATATTCCGCGCGCGCGGTAAATGGCCTCTCCGTCACGGGCGGAGAGGCCGTTCTCCCGGCGCCGGTCAGGCCGGGAAGGTCACCGTGCAGGGCACGCCGTTGAGCAGGAAGCCGGTCGGCCGGTCGTTGACGCCGCTGTAGGAGGCGTTGAAGCCGAAGGAGTAGGTCTGGCCGGCGTCGATCGCCTGCTGCCAGGCCGGGGCGGCGAAGGTCACCCAGGGCGGCGACTGGGTGGCGGTCGCGTTCCAGACGACGGTGACCGTCTGGTTCCCCGAGAAGGCCAGCCGCAGGGTCCAGTTCTTGATCGGGATGGGGCCGAGGTTGGTGACGCGCACGTTCGCCGACAGGCCGGTGCCCCAGTCGACGGCCGAGTAGGCCACCCGGCAGCCGGGGACGGGGACCGGCGTGGACGGGGTGGGCGTGGGGGTGGGCGTCGGCGAGGGGCTCGGGCTGGGCGGCGGCAGGCCCTGCTGCGCGCGGGCGGTGTAGAGCGCGGACGGGACGCTCTGGTTGCCCGCGGCGTCCCTGGCGATCACCCGGAAGCTGTAGAGCCGGCCCGGCACCAGGTTCGTCGCGGCGAAGTAGGGCCGGTCGGCGTTGGCGGAGGTCACCGTCACCGTACCGATGCGGGAGAAGACGTCGCCCTGCAGCATGGAGATGTCGTAGGCGACGACCCCGACGTTGTCGGTGGAGGGCCGCCAGCAGAACGGCACCGCGCCGGTGTAGTCGGCCACGCACTCCCACAGCCCGGTCGGCTGGGACGGCGGCTCGGTGTCGGTGAGAGTCGGCGTGGGCCTCGGCGAGGGCGAGGGCGGCGGTACGGGCGCCGCCGCGTGGGCGGGGGTGGCCAGCGCGGTGATCAGCGCCGCCGCCACGGCGACCGCCCAGCGTTTGCTCGAGCGCATGGGTCACCTTTCTCGGTCGGAGGTTCGCGGGTCGGCGGACCGGTGCGAGGGACCGCCGGCGGTCGCATCAACGCACCCGGGCCCGGAGGGGTCAACCCCCAGGGCGGGGGCGCGGACGGCGGCCATGCGTCCTGCGGGGAAGCCCCGCGCGCGAGGTGAAATTTTCAGCGCCGGCCGCGCGCCCGGCCGTACAAGGGTCCATGACAGCACCACGGAAAGTGTGTTTCGCGGACATGTCGGAACGCGCACCGGAGATCTACCGTGCGCTGAAAGGCCGTGAGCCAGGTCACATTAGGAGCCCTCCATGGTCCCATCACCCCCCTCTCCCCCCACTCGCCGAGCCGGGCCCGCACGGGCCGCCTCCTTCCTGACGGCCGTCCTCCTCGCGCTCGCCGGCCTGTTCGGCGCCATGCTGACCGCCCCGCCGGCGGGCGCCGCCTCGCTGGTCCAGGTGGGCTCGTTCGGCGCCAACCCCGGCGCCCTCGCCATGTACGCCTACCGGCCCGACGGGCTGGCGAACGGCCGCCCGCTGGTGGTGCTCCTGCACGGCTGCACCCAGAACGCGAGCGGCTACTTCGCCAACTCCGGCTGGCGCAAGTACGCCGACCAGTGGGGCTTCACGCTCGTGCTGCCGCAGACCGGCAGCGCCAACAACTCCTCCAGTTGCTTCAACTGGTTCCAGACCGGCGACACCGCCCGCGGACAGGGCGAGGCGGCCTCGATCCGCGCCATGGTGGCCTACGCGGTCGCCACCTACGGCTCCGACCCGGCCCGGGTGTACGTCAGCGGCCTGTCGGCCGGCGGCGCCATGTCGGCGGTCATGCTGGCCACCTATCCCGACGTCTTCGCCGCGGGGTCGATCGGGGCCGGGCTGGCCTACCGCTGCGCGACCAGCCTGACCGAGGCGTCCGGCTGCCAGTACGGCGCGACGTCCAAGACCCCGCAGCAGTGGGGCGACCTGGTGCGCGGCGCCTACCCCGGCTACTCCGGGCCGTACCCGCGCGTCGCGATCTGGCAGGGCCAGTCGGACTACACCGTCACCCCGGCGAACGGCACGCAGCTGCGCGACCAGTGGACCAACGTCCGCGGGGTGTCCCAGACCGCGACCTCGACGCGGTCGCTCACCGGCGGCGCGACGCTGCGGGTGTACGGAGCCGACGACGTGCGGCTCTACGAGATCGCCGGGATGGGCCACGGCCTGCCGGTCGACCCCGGAAGCGCGGCCGACCAGTGCGGCGCCACGGCGGCCTACTTCCTGGACACGATCTGCTCGGCCTACCACGACGCGCTGTTCTTCCGCCTGGACGGCGGGGCCCAGCCGACCCCGACTCCGACGCCGACGGTCACCCCGACCCCGACGCCCACTCCGACCGTGCCGGGGACGTGCGTGCGGGCGAGCAACTACGCCCACACCTCCGCGGGGCGGGCGCACCAGTCGGGCGGCTACACCTACGCCAACGGCTCCAACGACGCCATGGGCCTGTGGAACACCTTCACCGTCCACGCGCTGAGGCAGACCGGCCCGAACTACTGGGTGCTGGCCGACGGCCAGTGCTGAACGCCGGCCGCCGGCGCGGGGCGCCGGCGGCCCGGCCCGAGCCCCTCAGCGATACTCCTCCTGCTTGTCCACGATGTCGCGCGTGTCCAGGACGGCGTGGACCTCGACCGCGCCCGGCCAGGCCGAGCCGGACACCCGCCACACCTCCTCGCGCCCGTGCGGCCGGACCTGCAGGTCGCCGCCGAGGAACACGACGATGCCGGCGGCGGCGAGCGCGCCGAGCTCCACCAGCTCGGCGGCCGGCGGCCCCTCGGCGAGGAAGCGGGTGAGGCCGTCGAGCCAGGGGTCGGCGTGCCGCGTTCCGGCCAGCCCGTCCCGGGCCCGGCGGAGCGCGCGCGCCAGGGCGAGGTCGGCGCTGAAGGAGGGGTCGGCGCGCCTGGCCAGGTCGGCGTGCAGGTAGCCGCGCGTCCAGCGCTGCAGCCCGGCGCGGTCGCCGAATCGGATGCCGGCCAGCGGGCGATCGAGCCGGTCCAGGTCCAGCCGGTCGGCGAAGCGCGGCACGGCGCGCCTGATCAGCGCGCGCACCGCCCTGCTCCCCCACTCCTCGGCGGCGTAGGCGGGGGCGAAGTCCTCCCAGGTCGTCCGGACCCGCCCGGGGTGGGCGGTGATCAGTTCGTGGTAGTAGGCGTAACCGAGGTCCTTGGCCACCAGCGGCCACACCTCGCGCCGGAAGTGCGCCGGGCCGCGCGGCAGCGCCTCCGGCGCGGCGAACCGGGGCTCGGGGGCCGGAGCTCCGCTCGGCCGGTAGGCGATCGCGGGGTGGCAGGGCACTCCCCTGGCCGAGCCCAGATAGAGCACGGGCTCGCCGCCCGACGGCAGGTAGACCACCTCCCCGCGGCGGTCGCGGGAGAACCGGCCGCCGCGCCCCTCCGTGAACGGCGCGAGGACCCCGGCGAGCCCGGGCCCCATTCCGCGGACGAGCACGGGGAGGCCCGCGGGCGGACCCCCCGCCGTGAGATCGGGCATCAGCCGGTCGGCCACCGTCACCGCGTTCACGGTCCACCTCCAATATACCTACAAAAAAGGTAGGTAAACCATGAAGTAATGTCAACGCGAGTGACGGAACCCTTCCCTGCGTCACCTTTCCCGGCCGCCCCGCCGCGGCACCGCGAACCGGCATCCGCTCGGCGAAGTCGGGAGTTCGCGCCCCTGGCCGCGGACAGGCCGCGGGCGACCGGGCGGCACGCGGAGGCCGGCCACGGTCGCCCGGAAGACGACGAAGGCCGCTTCCCCGAAAGGGAAGCGGCCTGTGACGTGGTGGGCGATACTGGGATCGAACCAGTGACCTCTTCGGTGTGAACGAAGCGCTCTCCCGCTGAGCTAATCGCCCTTCGCCGTGGCCTGCGCCCCGCTCGGAGTGCCTGCCGACGGGGAAAACCATACCTCACTCAGGAGGGTCCTGGCGAAGCGAGGCGAAGATCCAGTGGGGAAGGTTCCCGGGAGTCCGGCGGCGTGGCGCCCTGTTGTCATAGCATCGTCATGCCCCATACTCATCCGAATCGCACCACTTATGATCTTTACTCCGACACACCCGCAGATGCCCTGTAGGACGGTAGGACGACAGCTAAAACCCTTGCAAACACGCACCTCTAAGCGATGTTTGACCAGGTAGAGGCGCAAATGTCGGGCTGTGATATGCGTTACAGAAGGGCCCAGGAGCGGAATCTCTCCTCCAGGTCTCTTCGTTTCGCAGACACAGCTCCGAGCGAAGTCCTTCAGAGCACCGCAACCCAGGCCCCGCGCAGGGGACCCACCGACGAAAGGTTTGGCTGACGATGAACGCCACCGTCTCTGCCGAGCTGGGCCTTCGACTTGTGGTCCCCGACCGTACGACCGTCCCCCTGCTCGCCGGACTGAGCTACACCGCCGACGACCCGTACGCCATCAGGATGGCCTTCCACGTGGGGAACGACGAACCGGTCGAGTGGATCTTCGCCCGCGAGCTGCTCACCGTCGGCATCGTCAGGCGGGTGGGCGACGGAGACGTGCAGGTGTGGCCGGCCAGGGCCGACGGCGAGCGGACGCTGAACATCAGCCTCACCTCCCCCTTCGGCCAGGCCCTGTTCGAGGTGCCGCTGCCGCCGCTGACCGAGTTCCTGCACCGCACCTACGAGCTGGTGTCCGCCGGTCGCGAGACCGACTTCATGGACCTGGACGAGGAGCTGACCAACATGCTGTGGAGCTCCTGACCCGCCCAGCCGGCCCGCTCCCTCGGCCGCACCGCCCCGCCTAGCGCATCAGCGCGCGCATCCTGCCGATCTCCACGCGCTGCCCGGACGCCATGTCCTGGGCCATCTTCCGCATGATCTGGTCGGCGCCGCCCGCCAGTTCCTCCCCCGCCATCTTGAGCGCCCCCTCGTGGTGCCTGATCATCAGGCGCAGGAACAGCGCGTCGAAGGCCGCCCCTCGCGAGGCGCGCAGCCGGTTCATCTCCCCAAGGCTCGCCATGCCGTACGCGTCGGGGCCCGGTGAGGCCCCGTGACCGTCGTGACCCTCGGCGGCCTGGCGGCCGAGCGCCCGCAGCCAGCGCGTCATCACGTCGATCTCGGGCCGCTGACCGGCCGAGATGCGCCCGGCCAGGCGTCGTACCCCCGGCCCGGCGGCCCGTGAGGGGGCCAGGTCGGCCATCTCCAGGGCCTGGCGATGGTGCGGGACCATGCGCTCGGCGAAGCGGACGTCGGCGGCGGACGGCCCCCGGCCCGCGGTGCCGACCCGCTCGCCCGGCGCGGCGGTGCGTCCCCGGTCCCCCGGGGCGCCCGGGACGATCACCGGGGCGCCGGTCCCGGCGACGACGGGCTCGCCCGTCCGCGGGCTGCGGCTCGTGCAGGCGGTGATGGTGGAAGCCAGCCCGGATGCCAGCACAACCGTTACACAAACCCCGCACACGCGGCTCCGGATCGACATAGCTTCCATACTGCGACAGATTCCCATATGGGGTACGAGGCACGGGGGGCATTGTGGGCAGGCGGCGGATCGGCGTGTTCGCGTCCGCGGTGGGCGCGGTCCTGCTGCTCGGGGCATGCGCCGCCGATCCGGGGCAAGCGTCCCCGTCCGCCCCGGCGCCGTCCACCGGCGCCGCCGCGGCGGCCTCGCCGGGTTCCTCCGCCGCCCCCGAGGCCGAGCGGCGCAGCGCCAACGCCAGGGTCGTGGCCCGGGTCCCGCTGTCGGCGCCGTTCGACGGCCATGAGGCGTGGGGCACCGACCTGGCCTTCCAGGGTGACTACGCCTACGTCGGCAACTACGAGGGCTTCACGGTCCACGACATCAGCGACCCCACCAAGCCCAAGGTGGTGACGCGGGTGGTGTGCCCCGGCGGGCAGAACGACATCTCGGTCACCGGGAACCTGCTGTTCCTGTCGGTGGACGACCCGCGGGACGGCGACACGTGCGACAGCTCCCCCGGCGACCCGCTCGGCGGCTGGGAGGGCGTGCGGATCTTCGACATCTCCGACAAGGCCCATCCGCGCTACGTCAAGTCCCTGGCCACGGCGTGCGGCTCGCACACCCACACGCTGGTGCCCGCCAAGGACGACCCCGGCAAGGTCTACCTGTACGTGTCCTCGTTCGGGCCGGACGAGAACTCCTCGACCTGCAAGCCGCCGCACGACTCGATCGCCATCGTCGAGGTGCCGGTGGCCGCGCCCGCGCAGGCGAAGATCGTCGCCCAGCCGCTGCTGTTCACCGACGGGGGCGCCGACGACGACACCCGGCCGGGCGCGACCAGCGGCTGCCACGACATCACGGTCTACCCCGAGAAGGACCTGGCCGCGGGCGCGTGCATCGGCAACGGCATCCTGATGGACATCTCCGACCGGGTGCGGCCGAAGGTGCTCCAGCAGATCACCGACACCGAGAACTTCTCCATCTGGCACTCGGCGACCTTCAGCAACGACGGCAAGCGGGTGATCTTCTCCGACGAGCTGGGCGGCGGCGTCGCCCCGGCGTGCGACGCCAAGACCGGGCCGGACAAGGGCGCCGACGCGGTCTACGACATCACCGGCGACCGCAAGCTGGAGCGCAGGGCGTACTACAAGCTTCCCCGCTACCAGACCGCGACGGAGAACTGCGTGGCGCACAACGGCTCGCTGCTCCCCGTCCCCGGCAAGACCATCATGGTGCAGGCCTGGTACCAGGGCGGCGTGTCGGTGGTCGACTTCACCGACCCCGACCACCCCAAGGAGATCGCCTACGTCGACCCGGCGCCGCTCAGCGCCTCCGGCGACGAGCCGCAGCTCGGCGGGTCGTGGTCGGCGTACTACTACAACGGCTACATCTACTCCAGCGACATCACCAAGGGCCTGGACGTGATCGCGGTCGACGATCCGCTCACCGACCCGGCCAAGAAGGTGACGACGGCCGAGCTGAACGCCCAGACCCAGGTGGCCTACCCCGAGTGACCCCCGGCGCGCGCGGGGCCATGCCGGTCTTCTGATCACCGGGGCCGCCGCCGGCCCCGGTGATCAGGAGACGATGACGACTCGGGATGCTCAGGGGTCGATGTCGGCCGCGCTGCGCTCGGCGAACACCCGCATCGCCTTGGCGGTGATCGGGCCGGGCGCGGCGGGGAGCACGGTGTCGTCCACCAGGCGGATGGGCTGGACGTCGCGGGTGGTGGAGGTCAGGAACGCCTCCTCCGCCTCGTACAGGGCCGAGATCGGCACATCGGTCTCCTCGCCGCCGTGCCACTCCAGCACCAGCGCGCGGGTCACGCCGGCCAGGCAGCCGGAGGCGATGGTCGGGGTGACCAGGGTGCCGTCGCGGACGATGAAGATGTTGCTGCCGGTGCCCTCGCACAGGTCGCCCGCGAGGTTGGCGAAGATGGCCTCCTGGCCGCCGCGCTCCTTGGCGTAGGCCAGCGCCTTGGCGTTGTCGCCGTAGGAGGTGCTCTTGATCCCGGCGAGCGCGCCGCGCTCGTTGCGCGGCCACGGCACCACGGTGACGGCGGCGCTCTCGGGGAACGGGGCCTGGGCGCCCACGATCACCACGGCGGTGGTGCCCTGGTTGCCGCGGTCGGAGCCGAGAGGGCCGTTGCCGCTGGTGTAGGTGATGCGGATGCGGCCGAGCGGCCACGGCGGGGCCGCGGCCAGGCAGGCGCGCACGCCGTCCGCGATCGCGTCCAGGTCGGGCTCGGGCAGGCCCAGGCGCTCGGCCGAGAGCTTCAGGCGGTCCAGGTGCCGCGTGAGCGCGAACGACCCGCCGTTCATGCACTTGATCGTCTCGAACACGCCGTCGCCGACCATCAGCCCGTGGTCGAAGACCGAGACGCTGGCCTGCGCGGGGTCGAGCAGCTCGCCGTTGACCCAGACCGGAACGTTCATCTGTCCAATCTCCATTCTTGCTTCGTCAGCCCCTCCCGGAGGCGAGCGCGACGAGACGGGAAGCCTTGAGCTCGGTCTCCCGCCACTCGCGTCGCGGATCGGAGCCCCAGGTGATGCCGGCTCCGGTGCCGAATCGGATGAGGTCGTGCTCGACCCAGAAGGTGCGGATGCCCACGGCCAGCGCGGCCCGCCGCCGGTCGGCGTCGACCCAGCCCACCGCCCCACAGTACGGCCCCCGTGGCTCAGGTTCGAGTTCATTGATGATACGAACCGCGGAGGACTTCGGCGCGCCGCTCACCGAGCCGGGCGGGAAGGTGGCGGCGAACAGCTCCGGCCACCCCTGGCCGTCGGCGAGTTCGGCCCGGACGGTGGAGACCAGGTGGACCAGCCCGGGGTGCTGCTCGATCTCGCAGAGGGCGGGGACTGTGACCGACCCCACTCGGGCGACCCGGCCGAGGTCGTTGCGCACCAGGTCGACGATCATGACGTTCTCGGCGCGGTCCTTCTCCAGCAGGTCGCCGGCGGTGACCCCTGTCCCCTTGATCGGCCGGGACTCCACCACGTCGCCGTCGCGGGACAGGTACAGCTCGGGTGAGGCCGACACGACGGCCATCCCCGGCACGCGGACGACGGCCGCGTACGGGGCGGGGTTGCCGCGCGCCAGCCGGGCGGCCAGCACCAGCGGGTCGGATTCCGGCGGCAGCCCGGCGGTCAGCACGCGGCAGAGGTTGGCCTGGTAGACCTCGCCCTGCTCGATGTAGGCGCGGATGCGCCGCACGCCGTCCTCGTACCCCTGCCGGTCCAGCGAGGTGGTCCACGCGAGGGACGCCGGCCACGGCCCGGACGGCGGGGGCAGCGGCGCCCGCTCGACCCGGTCGAAACGCGCGCAGGTGACCTTGCCTTCGTAGGTGACCACGACGGCCCACCAGCCGGTCCCGTCCAGGACGCCGAGATCGGTGGTCACCTCGCGCAGCCCGGTGGCCAGTCGACCGCCGACGTGGGCGAAATACACGGTTTCATTCTCTCGCGCGGGCCGGGCCCCGGACCACGGGGCGTCAGGCGAGCGGGCCGGTGACCGACTCGGCCGCCGCGACGACGCCGCCGCCGGCCACCAGGCGGGTCACCGACTCGATCTCCGGGGCGAGGAACCGGTCGGGCCCGGGGCCGGCCACCTCCTGGCGCAGGGCGGCGACCACGGCGCCGGTGGCGGGAGCGGGCTCCAGCGGCCGGCGCAGGTCGATGGCGCGGGCGGCGGTGAGCACCTCGATGGCGAGCACCCGGGTGAGCCCGTCGACGGCGCGGCGCAGCTTGCGGGCCGCCGACCAGCCCATGGAGACGTGGTCCTCCTGCATCGCCGAGCTGGGGATGGAGTCGACGCTGGCGGGCACGGCCAGCCGCTTGAGCTCCGAGACGATGGCCGCCTGCGTGTACTGGGCGATCATGTGCCCCGAGTCGACGCCCGGGTCGTCGGCCAGGAAGGCGGGCAGGCCGTGGCTGCGGGCGACGTCCAGCATGCGGTCGGTGCGCCGCTCGGCCATCGAGGCGACGTCGGCGACGGCGATCGCCAGGAAGTCCAGGACGTAGCCGACCGGGGCGCCGTGGAAGTTGCCGTTGGACTCCACCCTGCCGTCGGCGAGCACCACGGGGTTGTCGACGGCCGAGGCCAGTTCGCGGCCGGCGACGGTGGCGGCGTGGTCGAGGGTGTCGCGGGCGGCGCCGGCGACCTGCGGGGCGCAGCGCAGCGAGTAGGCGTCCTGGACGCGGGTGCAGGAGTCGTCGCGATGGGAGGCCATGATCCCGGAGTCGCGCAGCAGGGCGCGCAGGTTGGCGGCCGAGGCGGCCTGGCCGGGGTGGGGGCGCAGCGCCTGCAGTTCGGGGGCGAAGACCCGGTCGGTGCCGAGCAGGGCCTCCACGCTCATGGCGGCGCTCACATCGGCGGTCTTGAGCAGCCGGGTGAGGTCGTGCAGGGCGAGCACGAGCATGCCGAGCATGCCGTCGGTGCCGTTGACCAGGGCGAGGCCCTCCTTGGCCGCCAGCTCGACCGGCTCGAGGCCGGCCCGCTTCAGCGCCTCGGCGGCGGTGGTGTGCTCGCCGTCGCGATCGCGTACGGGCCCCTCCCCCATCAGGGCGAGGGCGACGTGGGAGAGCGGGGCAAGGTCACCCGAGCAGCCGAGGCTGCCGTACTCGTGGACCACGGGGGTGATTCCGGCGCTCAGCATCCCGGCCAGGGTCAGGGCGGTGGCAGGCCGCACCCCGGTGTGCCCGGTGGCCAGGGTGTGCAGACGCAGCAGCATCATGGCCCGGACGACCTCGGTCTCGACCTCGGGGCCCGACCCCGCGGCGTGCGAGCGGATCAGGGACCGCTGCAGCTGGGCGCGCAGCGCGGGGTCGATGTGCCGGGTGGCCAGGGCGCCGAACCCGGTGGAGACACCATAGGCGGGGACGGGGCTCTCGGCGAGCTCCTCGACGCGCGCCCGGGAGGCGGCGACGGCCGCGACCGCCTCGTCGGTGAGGCGGACGGCGGCGCCGCCGCGGGCGACCTCGATGACGTCGGCGAAGCTCAGCGGCTCGGGACCGATCTCCACGACCTCGTTGTCGCGCATGGTGTCACTCTCTCGCTTAGGTAACTGGCGTATTGGATGTTAGCCCCTTACAGGAGAACATCGCGGCCAGCCCCTCGCCGCCCAGGTCGGTCAGCTCCAGCAGGCGCGGCGCGGGCCCCGGGCGGTACCACCCGCGCTCCAGCAGCGACCGGGTGATCGCCGCGCCGAGCGCGCCCGCCAGGTGGGGACGGCGCTCGGTCCAGTCCATGCAGGCGGGCGCGAAGCGGCGGCGGACGGCCCGCACGGCGTCGACGTCGACGCCCAGCTCCGCCAGGGCCCGCCCGCCGTGCGCGGTGAGCTCGTAGGAGTCGCGGCCGGCCAGGTGCCCGGCCGCCAGCATGGCCTCCAGCAGCTTCACCCCGGCCCGTCCGGCCAGGTGGTCGTAGCAGGTGCGCGCCTCGCGCAGCATGCGGGCCTGCCGCGACTGGCGCAGGGACCGCACCTGCGGGCGGGGGCTCACCCGGGCCAGCACCTCCAGCACCTCGGCCACCTCGGGGCCGGACAGCCGGTAGTAGCGGTGGCGGCCCTGGCTGACCACGGTGACCAGCCCGCCCGCCAGCAGCCGCGCGAGGTGCGCGCTGGCCGTGGCCGCGCTCACCCCGGCCAGCCGGGCCAGCTCGCCGGCGGCCAGCGCCCGGCCGTCCAGCAGGGCGGTCAGCACGGCGGCCCGGGTGGGGTCGGCGATCAGCGAGGCGACCGCCGCGATGTCGGCGTCGTACGCCACGTACTCGGCAACCATGTTTCGACCGTAGCCCAACCATGCTTCCACCAGCATCGAAGCATGACCGCACCGCACGCGCCCGCCGCCGCCCGCATCACGATCCCCTCCCCCACCATGGACGTCGCCATCTCCCCTCCCGTTGAGGACGTCTCTCGCAGCACCGGCGACGTCATCCCCGCCCCCGTGGCGGAGGCGGACGGGAACCCGGGGGCGCTCGTCGTGGCGGCCGTCGAGCGCTGCCTGGCCCTGGCCGCGACCTGGCATGCCTGGGACGGCCGTCCCATCGTGACCGACGGGGAGAACGTCTGGACTCCGGCCAAGGCGGCCAGGCGGATCCAGGACCACCTGGTCGACCACCTCGCCGAGGTGGAGGCGCTGCTCGCCGGGAGACCGTCCCAGCCCGATGGCTGGCACGGGCGCGCGGTGACACTGGAGGCGGACTGGGCGCGCCTCACCGAGCTGGACCTGGCCGAGGCCCGTTCGCGGTGGACGCGACTCGGGGCCTGCTACCTGCACCGTTACGCGACCGCCGGCGCGGCGGAGTGGGATCTTCCCCGGGACCCGAACTGGACGCTGCGCCGGATCGCCGAGCACGTGGCCGGAATCACCTGGTACGCGGAGCAGGTCGGCGCGCTCTGAGTTTGGGGAGTCGGCCGGGATTCGCTAGAGTTCTCTGCGTGAGGCCGGGTGTTCACCGGCCGACCACGCGGACGTGGCTCAGCTGGTAGAGCATCACCTTGCCAAGGTGAGGGTCGCGGGTTCGAATCCCGTCGTCCGCTCGGAGAGGCCTTGCCGCGACGAGGCCTCGCCCGGTGGAGTGGCCGAGAGGCGAGGCAGCGGCCTGCAAAGCCGCGTACACGGGTTCAAATCCCGTCTCCACCTCCGCGCGACGATCGACGCACGAGGGCGATTAGCTCAGTGGGAGAGCGCTACCTTGACACGGTAGAGGCCACTGGTTCAATCCCAGTATCGCCCACCACGCTACACGGCGTCCCAGGCCCGGCCTGGGACGCCGTTTTTCTGGAGGATCGAGCATGACCATCCCCCTTCCGGTCACGTTGGACGACGTCCACGACGCGGCGGCCCGGCTGAAGGGGGTCGCGCACCGCACCCCCGTCCTGCGCTCGCGCACCCTGGACGCCCTGGCCGGGGCCGAGGTCTTCCTCAAGTGCGAGAACTTCCAGCGCGTCGGCGCGTTCAAGTTCCGCGGCGCGTACAACGCCGTCTCGCGGCTGTCGCCGGCGCAGCGGGCCAGGGGCATCGCCGCGTACTCCTCGGGCAACCACGCCCAGGCCGTCGCCCTGGCCGCCCGAGAGCTGGGCGGCACGGCGGTGATCCTCATGCCGGAGGACACGCCCAGGTCCAAGATGGACGCCGCCGCCGGGTACGGGGCGGAGATCGTCACCTACGACCGCTACACCGGCGACCGGGTGGCGATCGGCGAGGCGCTCGCGGCCGATCGCGGACTGGCGCTGATCCCGCCGTACGAGCACCCGCACGTGATCGCCGGCCAGGGCACGGCCGCGCTCGAACTCATGGAGGAGGTCGGCGAGCTGGACGCGCTGGTGGTCCCGGTCGGCGGCGGCGGGCTGATCGCCGGCAGCGCCACGGCGGCCAAGGGGCTGCACCGCCGCCTCCGCGTGGTGGGTGTGGAGCCCGAAGCGGGCGACGACACCAGGCGGTCGCTGGGCGCCGGCGAGCGGGTGTCCATCCCCGTCCCGCGCACCATCGCCGACGGCCTGGCCGCCGACGTCCCCGGCGAGCTGACCTTCTCGGTCAACAGGCGGCTGGTCGACGAGATCGCGCTGGTCACCGACGACGACATCCGCGCGGCGATGCGGCTGGCCTTCGAACGGATGAAGATCGTCATGGAGCCGAGCGGCGCCTGCGGGCTGGCCGCCCTGCTGGCCGGGCGGCTCGAACACGTCCCGGGGCGTGTCGGCGTGATCGTCTCCGGCGGCAACATCGACGCCGCCCGCTTCGCCGAGCTGGTCGCCGGCGCCGTTCCGGCCTGACCACCTGACGGCCCCATTGCGGGCACCGCGGCCTTTTCCTTTCCCCGACGACGCCGATCGCATTTCCCTGACGGCGCCCGGCCCCGCGATTTGACATAACTGTAAGCGTTCCCCCGGACGCGGAACGCATTTACCCTCCTCGTGGGGCCCGGAATCCAAGGGGAGGGAATCGCGGAAATGCATCGACGAATGCCGGGGCGGACGGCGCTCGCCGTTCTGCTCGTCGCCACGATGCTCGCCGGCGGCGGCACGGCGTACGCGTCCACGGCGGGGAGGTCGCAGTCGGGGGCGGCCGTGGCGCAGGCCCGCGGAATGGACGGCATGAAGTCCGATATCACCACGGCGCTGTACGTCGTGGACCGTTTCTGGGCGAGCCACTGGTCGCGGTACTTCGCCGGTCGTTATTATCGGCCGAACATTTTCGGCGGATACTCGCGGGGCGGCAGACCGGCGCCGCTCTGCGGTGGCAGGCGCCTGACCTACGACAATGCCCACTACTGCCCGAACGGCCACTACATCGCCTGGGACACCGACCTCATGAAGCAGGGATACCGCTCCGGGGACGCCTGGGTGTACGACGTCATCGCCCACGAATGGGGGCACGCCGTGCAGGCGCACCCGGGCTTTCCGCAGAGGTCGCCGGCCGCCGAGTTGCAGGCCGACTGCCTGGCGGGCGCGGCGCTGTACGGGGCCGCCGCGGACGGCACGCTGCGCTTCGAGAAGGGGGACGTGCGAGAGATCGCCGCCGCCCTGCGGGCCATGGCCGACAAGACCCGGTGGACCAGGCCCGGCGACCACGGCAGCGCCTCACAGCGCATCGCCGCCTTCGACCGCGGCGCCGCCTACGGGGTGCCCGGCTGCATGGGCATGTAGACGACGAGACGAACAGACATGACCGCGCGAAGACCAAGGTCCCCCGGGCGATGCTCCGCGTCCGGCACGTCAGCGGCTGCGAGCACGATCGTCCGCAGGTCGTCTCGGCCACGGCACCGTGGCCGGGCGGCCCGCCGGCGCGACGGGCCGTCCGCTCACGGGGGCAGGCGTGCCCGCATGTTCGCCAGGACGATGGGGGCGATCTTCTTCATCCCGGGCACGTCACCGTGGACGGTCAGCCGGGCGATGACCGGACCCCACCGGATGAGCGCGGTGTCCGGGGTCAGCCGGATGGACGGCCCGGCGACCTGGTAGAGGCCCGGCGCGAGCCGCTTCACCGGCCACTGGTCCGCGCGCTGCCCGGCCAGCGCGTCGTCGAACAGCGTCATCGCCTCCCGCACGGACGCGGCCACCCACTGGACGCTCAGCGACACCGGGGGCCGCCGGTCGGTGGGCGCGACCAGGTCGCAGACCACCGGGTGGGGGAAGACGACCCCGCCCAGGCGGCGTTCGCGCGGGTAGGCCCGGTATCCCCGGCCCAGCGCCGTGAGGTCGCCCGGTGAGACCAGCGAGCACGCGTCCGGCCAGGACGACGGGGAGACCCCGCCCAGTTCGGCCGGTCCCGGCGCGGACGCGGGGACCTCCGCCGGACCTGGGGGTGACGAGGCCGGGGCGGGACGGTAGGCGGTGACCCGGGGGCCGGTGGGAGTTTCGTGGCGGACGAACAGGACGTCGCCGTACAGGCCGATCAGCTCCGTGCCGTTGTCGCCGGCGGGCACGGGCAGGCTGCGGGTGGTCCCGTCGCGTGGATCGACCACCGTGACGAAGTACGGCAGGGGCCAGCCGCCGGGGACACGGGGCCAGTTCGTCTGGCCGGCGAACAGACCCTCTCCGGCCAGCATGACGTCACGGTAGCCGAGGTTGAAGGCGGGAGTGTCTCGTCTGGTCCACAGGACCTTCCCGCTCGCGCGGCCGATGCCCCGCAGCACGGCCACCGCCCGCTCCCCGCGGCCCTCGGTGGAGCCCACGGCGACCACGTCCCCGTACGCGCCGAACGTGCTGGTCGTCTCGGCGTGCAACTCGCCCGACCAGCGCCCGTCGGGCGCGGCGAAGAAGGAGGAGCCGTTCGCGGCCACGAACATCGTCCCGTCGGCGGCCGTGACCAGCGAACTCCCCTCCGAGCCGCCGCCCCGGGGGACCTCGCGCCGCCAGAGGGTCAGTCCGGTGGCCGGGTCCAGGGCGGCCACCTCGGCGGGCTTCCCGTCGCAGCCGCGCATGATCGCCACGACGGCGCCGGAGTCGATCTGGGCCGAGCAGCCGGGCTCCAGCGGACGCCGCCACAGGCTCCGGCCGGTCGAGGAGGCGAACCCCGTGAGGTCACGGCGGTCGGTGGACAGCACGACCACCGCGCCCGGCGTGATCATCGTCGTGGCGCCGGACACACTGGCGTGGGGAGCGCCCGCCAGCGAGGCGGGGATCGCGGTCCGCCACCGTGGTGCGCCGGTGCGCGGGTCGTATCCGGCGATGAAGCGGTCGCCCCGCCGGTCGGCGGCCTGGTGGCCGAGGATCAGCAGGCCCGCCGAGAAGCCGACGTCGGTGATCACGTACCCGGGGAGTGCGGGGACGGCGCCCCTGACCGCCCCGGTCCGCGGGTCGTGCAGTTCCACGCCGCTTCCCCCGGCGCCGGGCAGGACCGCGGTGTCGCCGGTGAAGGCGTACGGTCCGGTCTGGTACACCTCGGGATGCACGTCGGCGGGGGCCGACCACACGGCGGCGAGCCGGGCGGGCAGCTCCGTCCCCGCCTCCCGGCCGGGACGGAGCGGGCCGGCGGGCCCGGCGCCGCCCGTGGCCAGGGCCAGCAGCGCCGAGACGGCGAACCCGGTGAGCACGGCGCGCACCGTCCGGCGTTCCTTCGCACGAGCGGCGGGGTGGCGGGCGGGGGCCGCGCGGGTCAGCATCCCTTGGAGCGGGGGAAGATTTCGCACTTCGCCGCGCGACCGGCGAGGTGCCAGGTGGACGTGCCGCCGGTGTAGATCCGCCGGTAGGCGCGGTGGTCGGCGGCCGCGCCGGTGACGCGGAACATCCCGCCGTCCGGCCGCCGGATGACCTGCTGGTAGGTGCGGCCGTCGGCGACGACGGTGGCCAGCAGGTCGAACTCGTAGGCGGCGTCCCGCGCGGTGAAGCTCAGACGGAGCGTCTCCTGCTCGCCGCGTTTCAGCTCGATCTGCTTGCCGGTGAAGTAGAGGGTCCCGGCCTTACCGGGGACGCGCGGCCGCCGGTCGGCGGCGTCGAGGTCGGAGACGACGTGGATGACCTCCGGCTCGCCGGCGCTGTCCGGCCGCAGGTAGGAGCCGGTGAGCACGGGGAGGGTCCGCGCGACGCGGGGCCTGATGTCGACCACGCGCACCAGCCCCCGGCCGCCCTCGGCGACCAGGACGACGTCCAGCCGCCCGACCGGCCCGCCACCGTACTCGCGGACCAGGGCGGGCAGCTTCTCGGGTTCGGTGAGCAGCGTGGCGCGGTCCTCGGAATCCTCGACCGGCCGTTCGAGCGCGATGTCGCCTTGCTGGTCCTCCTCGACGTAGGGCAGGCGCAGCGGGTCCGATGCGGTGACGCGGTCGACCAGGTCGTGCCCGCCTCCGGGGAGCCAGGCGATGAGCAGCGCTCCGGCGACGGCGCCGAGCACACCGGCGCTCCAGGTCAGCGGGCTGCGGACGAGCCGGCTCAGCCGGCTCGGAGACGGTTCGGTCGCGGGGGTCGCGGGGGTGGACACCGTCGATGGGTCGGAGCGGTTCACGGCGTGTGGCCCGGCCTTCTTCTCGAGTGGTGCTCGCAGTATCGGGCGTCGCCGGACCGCTCGCCACGACGGGAGCGATGACAGAATGTCAGGAACCGGTCACCATGGTGACCGGTTCCTGGAGGTGTCCTCGCGTTGGCGCGGCTCGGGCAGGGGTGATGGCTCAGGCGGGGGTGATGGGGAGCAGCACGCGAAAGCGCGTGTCGCCGGGGTGGGACTCCACCTTGATGTCCCCGTGGTGCTTGTTGACGATGATGCGGTAGGAGATGTCCAGGCCGAGACCGGTGCCCTCGCCGACCGGCTTGGTGGTGAAGAACGGCTCGAAGATGCGCGGCCGGATCTCGGCGGGGATGCCCGGCCCGCTGTCGCCGATCTCGACGAAGACCCGCTCCGTGTCGTGTCCGGTTCGCACCGTGAGGGTGCCGCCCTCCTCCCTCATCGCCGAGAACGCGTTGTCGATGAGGTTGGTCCACACCTGGTTGAGCTCGGCGGCGTAGGCGGGGATGAGCGGGACGGTGCGGTCGTACTCCTTGACGACGCGGACGCCTTCGGGGATCTTCGCCTGCATCATGGTCAGCGTCGCGCCGAGCAGGTCGTGCACGTCGACCGTCTGGTAGGGGGCCCGGTCGAGCTGGGAGTACTGCTTGGCGGCGGCGACCAGCGTGGACATGCGGGTCACCGCCTCGGCGATCTCGCACATCAGCTGCTCGGTCTCGACCGTGTAGGTCAGCCACCGGACGGCGGCCTCGAGGTTCTCCCCGCCGACGGCGTCGCTGATGCGCTCGAGCCACTCCGCGTCGATGCCGCCGGCCACCAGCGTCGAGGCCAGCTCCCAGCCTCCGGCGATGTCGTGGTCGTCGAGCCAGTCGCTCAGCTCGTCCTCGGCGTCGGCGGTGGCCATCGCCGACAGCGGCGCCGCGCCCGCGGCGCGCTTGACGGCCTCCTCCTGCAGCTCGACGAGCTCGTGCAGGCGGCTGCCGTCCAGCCGGCCGTCGGCGATCATGGCGAGCTTGTGGCGCATGTGGGCGACCCGCTCGCGCAGCACCGCGGTGGCCCGCACCGCCGCGGCGGCCGGGTTGTTCAGCTCGTGGGTCAGCCCGGCCGACAGCGAGCCCAGCGCCAGCAGCCGCTCGCGCTCACCGACGATGGTCTGGCTGGCGCGCAGGCCGAGGAACATGCCCTCCAGCAGGTGCGTCGCCATCGGGAACCACTCGCGCAACGCGGTGGCCAGCACGTCGGCGGGCAGCGAGAACATCTCGACGTCGCTGATGGCGAGCATGCTGTGGGGGTACACCTGCCCCTCGCGCTCGGCCAGGTAGGCCTGGGTGGCGCCCGCGTAGACGCCCCGCTGCTCGGTGCGGTTGAGCTCGACCTCGTCGCCCTGGACGCGGCGCGACAGCGCGATCGTGCCGCTGAGCAGGACGTAGAAGCAGGTCGCCGGGCTGCCCTCCTCGTAGACCCGGGCGGCGGCCGGGTAGCGCTCCACCCGGCCGTGCTCGGCGAACCGGGCGAGCTGGGCCTCGTCCAGCGATTCGAACAGGAACAGGGTGCGTAGTTCGCCGGGGGTCAGGCGCTCGTCGCCCCTGACGCCGCATCCGGTCTCCGTGGCCGGCTCGCTCATTGGGTCTCCAGGTAGCGGTGGATCAGTGACACCGCCATGGCGCCCTCGCCCACGGCGGAGGCGACGCGCTTGACCGAGTCGGCGCGCACGTCTCCCGCGGCGAAGACGCCCGGCATGCTGGTCTCCAGGTGGTAGGGGTCGCGGGGCAGCGTCCAGCCTGGCGGCCTGTGGCCGTCGGCGAGCAGGTCGGTGCCGGTGACCACGAAGCCCCGCTCGTCACGGACGACCGACTTGTCCAGCCAGTCGGTGCGCGGCTCGGCGCCGATGAAGACGAACAGCCACGAGGTGTCGAACGTCCGGTCCTGCCCCGAGCGCGGGTCGCAGACGATCAGCCGCTCCAGGTGCTCGCGGCCCTCGCCGCCGATCACCTGGCAGTGCGGGTGCACCTCGATGTTGTCGATCTCGGCGATCTGGTCGATCAGGTACTGCGACATCGACCGCCGCAGGTCGCCGGACCTGATCAGCATGTGCACGCGCTTGGCGTACCGGGAGAAGTGCACGGCGGCCTGGCCGGCGGAGTTGGCGCCGCCGACGATGTAGATTTCCTGGCCGGAGCAGCTCGGGGCCTCGGTGGCGGCCGAGCCGTAGAAGACGCCCCGGCCGGTCAGCTCGGCCAGGCCGGGCGCGTCCAGCAGGCGGTAGGACACCCCGGTGGCCAGGACGACCGTGTGGGCGGCGATGAGGCTGCCGTCGCCGAAGCGCAGCAGCTTGGTCGTGCCGCCGGCCTCCAGGCCGACGACCTCGCGGGTGGTCAGGATCTCGGCGCCGAAGCGCTGCGCCTGCCGCCTGGCGCGGTCGGTGAGCTGGGCGCCCGACACCCCGTCGGGGAAGCCCAGGTAGTTCTCGATGCGGCTGCTCTGCCCCGCCTGCCCGCCGGTGGCGCGCTGCTCCAGCAGGAGGGTGCGCAGCCCCTCGGAGGCGCCGTACACCGCCGCGCCGAGCCCGGCGGGGCCGGCGCCGACGACGACCAGGTCGTAGAAGTCCTCGGTGGGCGTGGTGGTGAGCCCGACGTGGGCGGCCAGGTCGGCCTCGCTGGGCTTGACCAGCGAGGTGCCGTCCGGGGTGACCACCAGCGGCACGTCGTCGCCGGTCAGCCCGGCCGCCGACAGCAGCCGGCAGCCCTCGGGCTCGTCGGACTGCAGCCAGCGGTAGGGCACCAGGTTGCGGGCGAGGAAGTCGCGGACCGCGAAGGACGGCGCCGACCACCGGTGCCCGACGACGCGGGTCTCGGTGATCGTCTCGTCCGGCGCGGCGAGCCAGGCGTCCAGGAGCGCGTCCACCACCGGGTAGAGCTTCTCCTCCGGTGGGTTCCACGGCTTGAGCAGGTAGTGGTCCAGGTCGACGATGTTGATCGCATCGATCGCCGCGTCGGTGTCGGCGTAGGCGGTGAGCAGGACACGCCGGGCGCGCGGGAAGATGTCCATCGCGGCCTCGAGGAACTGGATGCCGTTCATCTGCGGCATCCGGTAGTCCGCGAGCATGACGGCGACCTGTTCGCCGCGCAGCTTGATCTCGCGGAGCGCCTCCAGGGCCGCCTGGCCGGAGTCGGCGCGCACGACGCGGTAGCGGTCGCCGTAGCGTCGGCGGACGTCTCGGGCCACCGACCGGGAGACGCCCGGATCGTCATCGACGGTCAGAATCGCCGGGTTTGACATGAATCAATAAAAGCATGTCCCCGGAGGCGGCGCCTCCACCCGGGGTTCGCGCCGCGCGCCGCGTGAAACGCACCCCCACCAGGGGCCACGCCCGCCTCCTGGCACGCCGTCACGCCGAACCCGGCCGTCCGGGACCACGCGCCGGAACGGCTCGGTAGAGTCACGGGAGATGACCACGCATACGATCACCGCACAGTGGGACGAGATCCCCGAGAACGCCGACGATCGCGCCCTGGTCGAGGGGCGCGCCTTCCGCACGTTCCGGTGCTCGTGCCGCACTCCCCTGCCCAACCGGGCGGCCGCCGAACTGCACGCCTCGGAGACCGGCCAGTGCACGGTGTGCCTGGGCTCGGCCGACGAGGAGATCGTGCCCGGTTTCGTGCGGCGCTGCGCCGCCTGCGCCGCCACCGGCCGCCGCAACGTCCAGCTCGTGTGGGAGGTCGCGCACGGCGAGGCCGAGCAGGTGATCACGCTGGACCTGGTCCGCGGGCTGGTCGACGGCTTCCCCGGCCCGTTCCGGCTCTCGGAGGTGGCGGACGCCACGCGTCTCACGCTCGGCCTGCCCCTCGGCCGCCTGCCCGTCGGCCCGCGCGTGCGCGACCTGCTGCGCGAGATGGAGGCCGCGGGCGAGCTGGTCATGCTGTCCGCGCCGGACGAGATGCTGCGCGGGCCGTCCGTGGTGCTGTACCGGGACCCGCAGTGGCAGCGCGTCTCCCCCGCCTCCCCCTGACCGGCTCTTCGCGGTCCGCTCCCGGCCTGGTTTCGGCCCGGTATCGGCGATGTGAACAGTGTCCGAATTCTCACTTGGCCGGCAATACGGACGCTACGCTGGCGAGGTGAAGATCGGTCCACGCCAGGTGGAGCAGGTACGTTCCCCATGAGCGACGAAGCGTCCTCCCCTGACGAGGCGTCCTCCCTCGACGAGGCGCCGGTGCCGCACGCCAAGATCGACCCCACGGTGGCGCACTCCGCGCGCGTCTGGAACTACTGGCTGGGCGGCAAGGACAACTTCGCCGCCGACCGCCTGATGGGCGAGCAGATCCTCGCGGTGATGCCCGCCCTGGTGGACTCCGCGCGCGCCGACCGCGCCTTCCTCGGCAGGGCCGTGCGCCACCTGGTCGGCGAGGCCGGCATCCGCCAGTTCCTCGACATCGGCACCGGGCTGCCGACGGCCGACAACACCCACGAGGTCGCCCAGGCGATCGACCCCCGCTGCCGCGTCGTGTACGTCGACAACGACCCGATCGTGCTGACCCACGCCCGGGCGCTGCTCGTGGGCGCCCCTGAGGGGGCCACCGACTACCTCGAGGCCGACCTCAACGAGCCGGAGACGATCCTGGAGCGGGCCGCCGCCACCCTCGACCTCGCCCGTCCGGTCGCGCTGATGCTGCTGGGCAGCCTCAACTTCATCGTCGACACCGGGCAGGCCAGGTCGGTCGTGGACCGGCTGATGGCCGGCCTGGCGTCCGGCAGCCACCTGGTCATCGCCCATCCGACGGCGCGGGTGCACGGCGAGGCGATGATCGAGGCGGTGCGGCGCTGGAACGAGGGCGGCTCTGCGCCGATGACGTTGCGGGACCCGGAGGAGCTGGCCGGGTTCCTCGAAGGGCTGGAGGTGCTTTCGCCCGGCGTGGTCTCCTGCTCCCGGTGGCGCCCCGAGCCCGACGACTTCGACGCCCAGCAGGAGGTCTCCCAGTTCTGCGCCGTGGCCCGCAAGCCCTGACCGGCCCTGTCGGCCCTGTCGGGCGGCCGGGTGCCGCACGGGCCGGTGCCGGACGTGCCGGGCGGGCTGGTGCCGGGCGGCTCAGCGGCGTGGGTCTGGCGCGGGCGTCGCGCGGCCGGGCCAGGCGAGGTCGTCGACCGCGAGGAACCGCTCGCCGGCCACGGCCGCGGGCGACACTCCGGTGAACGCCACGACGTCGCGATGCAGGTGCGACTGGTCGGTGTAGCCGCCGTCGGCCGCGACGCCGGCCGCGTCCTGTCCCGCGGCCAGGCGGTGGGCGGCGTGGTCGAAGCGGACCAGCTTCGCGGCGCGCTTGGGCGGCAGGCCGATCTGCGAGCGGAACCGGGACCACAGGCGCTTGCGGCTCCAGCCGAGCTCGGCCGCCAGCCCGTCGACCCGGACCAGGCCGCGGCCGGCGACGATGCGGCGCCAGGCCCAGGCCACCTCCGGGTCCACGGCCCGCCCCGCCGCACGCCGCCGGGCGAGCAGCGCCTCGGTCAGCGCGAAGCGATCCTCCCAGGAGGAGGCCTCGGCCAGCCGCTCACGCAGCCGTGCGGCCTCCCGGCCCCACAGGTCGCCCAGGGCCACCACGGCGCCGTCGAGGTCGGCGGGAGGGAGGCCCAGAACCGCGCGCGCGATCACCGGGGACAGTCGCACCTGCACGCACTCGAGGTTCACGCCCCGCGCCCAGACAGCGCCCCCGGACCCGAGCCCGGGCCCGGCGGCGATGCTTCCCCGCTCCCGCCGCCCGGCGGCGTAGTCCACGACGGGCGAACCGGCGCCGAACTCCACGAGCAGTGTCACGGCCGGGTGCGGGACCATCCGGAGCGCGTCCAGGTCACCGACGCGGAACCCGGCCATGGTGACACCGGCCACCCGGCTGGGACCCCGCGGGCACGCGACGCCCCACACAGCCGCACCGTGCATGAACGTCCGCACCGCCCCATGCTACGGCCGGACGGCCGAGGGGAACATTCGTCCAATCCACCGGCGCGCACCGGCGCGACGATCGCCTCATGACCATCTCTGACGGCGGACCGCACGCGAACGGCGGCGCCGAGACCACCGAGAGTTCAATCCTGTCCCTGGACGACGGCGACATCCACGTGTGCCAGGACGGCCCCCGCGACGCCCCCGCACTCCTGCTCATCCACGGATCGGCGTCCTCGACCCGCTCATGGGACCCGCTGGTCCCGCTGCTGGCCGCATCCCACCGCGTCATCCGGATCGACCTGCTCGGGCACGGCCGGTCGGCCAAGCCGGCCGGCCCCGGCTACGCGCTCCCGGACCAGGCCCACCGGGTGGGCGAGGCGATGGACCGGCTCGGCGCCGGGCGCGTCGTGGTCATCGGCCACTCCAGCGGCGGCGCGGTGGCCACCGCCCTCGCCGAACAGCGACCCGGCCTGGTGGACGCGCTCGCGCTCATCAACACCGGACCGAGCCTGGACGCCTTCATCGCGTCGGAGTCCGCCGCGATCAGCCCCTCGCAGTGGCCGCCCACCGACGAGCTGATCCGCCGGTTCGCGAGCACCGGCTTCAGCCGCCCGGGCTACCGGATCCCCCAGGAACTGCTGGACGAGGTGCGCTTCATGACCTACCACACGCTCACCGCGACGATGCAAGGCACTCGCGACTACCTGGAGCAGCGGGCGCTCCCCGACCGGCTGGCGCCCCTCGGCAGGCCACTGCTGGTGATCTTCGGTGCGGACGACCGCCGATGGCGATCGTCCTCCGCGGCCGGCTACCACGCCGTTCCGGGGGCGGAGGTCGTGTTGCTGCCCGGCCTTGGGCACTCCCCGAACCTGGAGGACCCGCCGCGGACCGCCACCCTCCTCCTGGCCTTCGCCGCGATCCACGCCACCCCTCCGACGGACCACCCGGCGGAGGCCGGGTGATCCCGGAGCAGCCCAGGTGATCCCGGAGCAGCCCGGATGATCCCGCGGAGCCCGGGTGATCCAGGCGGAGGCGATCGCCGGCCCGGCCGGACCCGATCCGGCCGGGCCGGCGCGTGGAGCCGGGCACGACTCCGCTCCCTTTCGTGTATGCCATGACAAAGCCGTGGATCAGACCGCGAATGCGGCGATAGATGGGCATTGGCGGTGGAATCTGCGAGGAGTAAGGTGAGGGTCTGTGACGACGTTCCGGATCAGCGAGGCCGCCGCGTTGCTCGGGGTCAGCTCCGACACCGTCCGCCGATGGGTGGACGCGGGCCGGCTGAGGGCCGAGCGGGACGAGAACGGCCACCGGCGGCTGAACGGCGCCGACCTGGCCGAGTTCGCCCGCACCCAGGTCGAGACGGTCGACGGCGGCCGTTCCTCGGCGCGTAATCGCTTCCGCGGCATCGTGACCGAGGTGATCAAGGACGCGGTGATGGCGCAGGTCGAGATCGCCGCGGGGCCGTTCCGGGTGGTGTCGCTGATGAGCCGCCAGGCCGCCGACGAGCTCGGCCTGGCGGTGGGGGTGGTGGCGGTCGCCGTGATCAAGTCCACCAACGTCGTCGTGGAGATCCCCGGCCACGAGCGTGTCGCCGGCAGCCTGTGAGGAGCCCCCCTTTGGTGTTCAGTCGGCTTGCCCCGTGGGCCGTGGCCCTGCCGGTCGCGCTCGCACTCGGGCTGTCGGGGTGCGGTGCCGGCGAACCGGCCGCCTCCACGACGCCGGCCGCCGGGCCGGCCTCCGCGGCCGGTGCGGCCACCGAGGTGACGGTGTTCGCGGCGGCGTCGCTGACCGGCACGTTCACCGAGCTGGGCAAGGCCTTCGAGGCCGCCCACCCCGGCACGAGCGTGAGGTTCAACTTCGGCTCCAGCGCGACCCTGGCCCAGCAGATCACCCAGGGCGCCCCGGCCGACGTGTTCGCCGCGGCGAGCCCGGCCACGATGAAGACCGTCACCGACGCCTCGCTCGCGAGCTCCCCGACGACGTTCGCGCGCAACAAGCTGCAGATCGCCGTGCCCGCCGCCGACCCGGCCAAGGTGGAAGGGCTGAAGGACCTCACCGACCCCAAGGTGAAGGTCGCGCTGTGCGCCGAGCAGGTGCCGTGCGGCGCCGCGGCGGCCAAGGCGCTGGAGGCCGCCGGGCTCACGGTCAAACCCGTCACGCTGGAGCAGGACGTCAAGGCCACGCTCACCAAGGTCGAACTGGGCGAGGTGGACGCGGCGCTGGTCTACCGCACCGACGTGATCGCCTCGGCGGGCAAGGTGAACGGCATCGAGTTCCCGGAGGCGGACAAGGCGATCAACGACTATCCGATCGCCACCCTCGCCAAGGCTCCGGCCGGTGACCTGGCCGGGCAGTTCGTGGACCTGGTGCTGTCGCCGCACGGCAAGGACGTGCTGACCAAGGCCGGCTTCGAGGCGCCCTGACCCGCATGAGCACCTCCCCTCGAAGCCGCCTGAGCCGCCGAAGCCGCCGGAGCGGCGGAAGCCGTCAGGGCATCGCCGGGCGCCTGCCGTGGGTGCTGGTGGCGCCCGCGCTGGCCGGGCTGGCGTTCCTGGTGCTGCCGCTCGCCGGGCTGCTGGTGCGGGCTCCGTGGGCCACGCTGCCGCGACGGCTGGGCGAGCCGAACGTGCTGGAGGCGCTGCGGCTGTCGCTGGTGACCGCCACGATCGCGACCGCGGGGTGCCTGCTGCTCGGCGTGCCGCTGGCCTGGCTGCTGGCCCGCGTGGACTTCCCCGGCCGGCGCGTGGTCCGTGCCCTGGTCACCGTGCCGCTGGTGCTGCCGCCGGTCGTCGGCGGCGTGGCGCTGCTGCTGGTGCTGGGGCGGCGCGGGCTGGTCGGGCAGTGGCTGGAGGCGAGCTTCGGGATCACGCTGCCGTTCACCACCGCGGGAGTGGTCGTGGCCGAGGCGTTCGTCGCGATGCCCTTCCTGGTCATCAGCGTCGAGGGCGCGCTGCGCGCCGCCGACCTGCGGTTCGAGGAGGCCGCCGCCACGCTGGGCGCCTCGCGGTGGACGGTGTTCCGCCGGGTCACACTGCCGCTCATCATGCCCGGCGTGGTGGCGGGGGCGGTGCTGTGCTGGGCGCGGGCGCTGGGCGAGTTCGGGGCGACGATCACCTTCGCGGGCAACTTCCCCGGGACGACGCGGACGATGCCGCTGGCCGTCTACCTGGCGCTGGAGACCGAGCCGCAGGCGGCGATCGTGCTCAGCCTGGTCCTGCTGGCCGTCTCGGTCGTCATCCTGGCGAGCCTGCGCGACCGGTGGGTGAGCGCGCCATGACGCTGGAAGCCCGTCTCGTGGTCGAAAGGACCGCGTTCACGCTGGACATCGAGGTGAAGGTCGCGCCGGGAGAGGTCGTCGCGCTGCTCGGCCCGAACGGCGCGGGCAAGACCACCGCCCTGCGCGCCCTGGCGGGGCTGATCGCCCTGACCGGCGGCCGCATCCTGCTGGACGGCGCCCCGGTGCAGGCGCTGCCCCCCGACCAGCGGCCGATCGGCATGGTCTTCCAGGACTACCTGCTCTTCCCGCACCTGTCGGCCCTGGACAACGTCGCCTTCGGGCCGCGCTGCCAGGGCGCCTCCAAGGCCGAGTCCCGCCGGGTGGCCGCGGAGCTGCTGGAACGCGTCGGTCTCGCCGACCGGGCCGCCGCCCGGCCCCGCCAGTTGTCCGGCGGCCAGGCCCAGCGGGTGGCGCTGGCCCGCGCGCTCGCCGTCCGGCCGCGGCTGCTCCTGCTGGACGAGCCCTTGGCCGCGCTCGACGCCCACACCCGGCTGGAGATCCGCTCCCGGCTCCGCCGCCACCTGGCCGACTTCGACGGCGCCACCGTCCTTGTCACCCACGACCCGCTTGAGGCGATGGTGCTGGCCGACCGGCTGATCGTCATCGAGGACGGCGCGGTCGTCCAGCAGGGAACCCCGGCCGAGGTCGCCCGCCGCCCGCGCACCGGTTACGTCGCCCGGCTGGTCGGGCTCAACCTGCATCGCGGTGTGGCCGACGGCGCCCGGGTCATGGTCGGCGCGTTGCCGTTCAGCACCTCGGAACGGCTGGAGGGGCCCGTGTTCGTGGCCTTCCCGCCGGCGGCCGTCGCGCTCTACCGCTCCCGGCCCGACGGCAGCCCGCGCAACCTGTGGGAGGGACGCATCGAAGGCATCGAACGGCACGGCGACAACGTCCGCGTCCACCTCCAGGGGCCGGTCGCCGCCTTCGCCGACATCACGCCCGCCGCCCTCGCCGAGCTCGACCTGGCCCCGGGGCAGCGGGTCTGGGCGTCGGTGAAGGCCACCGAGACCCACGCGTACCCGGCATGAGCGCCGAGCGGAGGGACCGCGACCACGACTGCAACGCCATCTGCCTCGGCGGTCCGTGCCACGGCCTGCTCACCCACATCGACCAGGACATCGGCGTGCTGTTCGTTCCCATGCCGCGCCGCTCGCCCGAAGAGCCCGAGACGTGCGCGCGCTACCGCGTCACCCGCGAACGGGTCCGCTACCGCGGCCGGGCCGAGCCGTACATCGCCCTGCACTGGGCCGATCCCCCCGACCCCGCGTGCTCCTGCGGCGGCTGACCTCACAACCGCTGCCCGCGCACACCCCTGAGGTCACAACCGCTGCCGGCGCACCCCCTGAGATCGGCGGTCCGCCGCCGTCTCAGACGCCGAACAGGGCGAGGACGGCCGCCGATGAGGCGGCTCCGGCCAGGGCGCCCGCGGCCACCTGGGGGACGGTGTGGTGGGCCAGTCGCACGCGGGCCCAGCACACCACCGCGACGACCGCCGCGCCGGCCGCGAGCGTGGGCGCCGCCGGCAGGACGCGGGCGAGCACGAGCACGGTGCCCGCCGAGACGGCGGCGTGGAAGGAGATCTTCCAGCGCAACGTCACCGGCACCGTCACCGCGAGGCCGGCCAGCATCGCGCCCACCGTGGCCACCAGCAGGCGCGGAGCGCCCAGGACGGCCAGCAGCACCAGCGTCGCCAGCACCGCGCCGACGGCGACCAGCAACGGCACCGTCCGGCGCGAGCGGTCCACGATGTGCCGGGAGTCCAGCCGCCCGGCGCGGACGCCGAGCGCGATCACCGACGCGGGGACGCCTCCGCACAGCAGCGAGGCGACCAGGCCCCACCAGAACCCGGGGCGCCCGTCGGACACCAGCCCGACCACCGGCGGCAGCGCGATCACCAGCACCTGCGGGGCGAAGATCTCGGTGACCCACCGCGCGGCGCGCCCGGAGACCCCGGCCGTCCTGCCCGCCTCTTCCTCGGTCCCGACCACGCGCCGCCCCATCCCGCTCCCCCGAAGACGCTCCCTGGGCTACGCAGCCTGCCACATCAGGGCCGCCGCCAAGGCCCGCCACAACGGTGCCTGAGGCGGGCCGCACCCGCGGGCCGGATCGGCCGAGGTGGGGCGCCTATACTGCCGGGGAGATCGTCATCGGGGAGGCGTATGCGATCGGCGGAGCCGCTGGTGGTCGGCGTCGACGGCGGCGGGACGAGCACGCGCTGCCTGGTCGCCACGTTCAGCGGCGAGATCGTGGGCCGGGGCCGCGCCGGCGGGGCCAATCCGCGCTCTGCCCGCGACCCGGGCGGCAACCTCGCGCGCGCCCTCACCGAGGCCCTGTCCCAGATCGGCCCGCGGTTCGGCCCGGGCGACGTCGCCGGCGGGGTGTTCGGGCTCGCCGGGGCGAGCGAGGCGGGCCGCAGGCAGGCGGACGCCATCAGCCAGGACGCCTGGCACGGGGCCGGGCTGCCCGGCCGGCCGGTCATCGTCCCGGACATCCTGGTGGCCTTCGCCGGCGCGACCCCGGCGCCCAGCGGCAACGTGATCATCGCGGGCACGGGGGCGGTGGCGGCCCACGTCGAGGACCGCCGGATGGTCCGCCGGTGCGACGGCTACGGATGGCTGCTCGGCGACGAGGGGTCGGGGGTCTGGATCGGCCGCCGCGCCGTGCAGGCCGCCCTGGCCGCCATCGACGGCCGCGGCCGCCCCACGCTGCTCACCTCGCTGATCGTCCCGACCCTCCGGGAACCGCTCCCGGCCTCCGGGGTGACCGCGCACGCGGACGCCGCCACGGCCCGCCCGGCCGTCCCTGGAGCGCCGGCTTCCACCGGCGAAGCTTCCCCGGCCACGACTCCTACCAGCGAGGCATCCCCGGCTCCGGCTCCAATCGGCGGATCATCCCCGGCTCCGGCTCAAACCGGCGGATCATCCCCGGCTCTGGGCGCGGACGCTCCCCAAGCCGACGCCCTCCAAGCGGACGGCCTCCACACGGACGGCCTCCACACGGACGCCATCCAAGCGGACGACCTACGCGCGGACGCCATACAAGCGGACGCCCTGCGGAGGGAGGCCCTCACGCAGGCGATCATCGCGGTGGTCTACGACGGGGAGCCGGCCCGGCTGGGCAGGCTGAGCCCGGTCGTGGAGGCGGCGGCCCGGGAGGGCGACCATGTGGCGCTGGCCATCGTGGACGACGCCGCCCGCCGCCTGGTCGCCACCTTGGCGGCGGTCGGCGAGGGCGATCCCGGCCTGCCCGTGGTGCTGGCCGGCTCGTTGCTGACCCATCCCACGCTGGTCGCCGAACGCGTCCGGCGGTCCCTGCTCGGCCGTCCGGTCGTTTTGGCCCGCGACGGCGCCGCCGGGGCGGCCGCGCTCGCGCTGCGCGCGGCCCTGCCCGCCGGCGCCACCGCGCAGGCCGAGGCCGCGCACCGCCGCCTCCTCGCGGCCTGAACCACCACCGCGCGGGGCCGAGGCCGTACGCCGCCGCCTCCTCGCGGCCTGAACCACCACCGCGCAGGGCCGAGCCGAGCACCGCCGCCTCCCGGTGGCCTCCACCACCACCGCGCGGAGCCAAGGCCGTAGCCGCCGCCTCGTGGCGGCCTGGCCCGTCGCGGCGCCGGTCAGAGGGCGCGGCGGGCGGGGCTGGGCGGGCTCTGGCGGTTGGCGCGGTCGAGAGCGGTGACGCGGTAGAGCGACCCGCGCCCGCCGGCGGGGTCGGTGTACTGGGCGCGGCGCCCGCCGGGCACCACCGCGACGAGATGCGCCGCCAGTTCCTCCGGGTCGCAGCCGTCACGGCCGCCATGACCGCCATCACCGCCAACACCGGCATGGGCGGCGCCGCGCGTCGCGGGCGCGGGCGGGCTCCCGGCGGCGGTGGGCTCCGGGCCGCCCGTGGCCGTGGGCGCCGGGGCCGGGTCCTCCTCGTCGAAGCGGTAGACCGCGTACAGCCAGGGTTCGGGCCGGCCTGCGGCCTCGAAGGAAAGGGCGACACCGCCGCCGGCGGCGGTGCGGGCCTGGGTGAGGACGGGCGTCCTGGGCCGGGGGCCGGAGGCGAGCCGCGGGAGCACCGGAAGCAGCGCCGGGCGCGCGTAGTGGTCGGCCACCAGCCGCGTGGTGGACCCGAGCCGGTCGGCGCGCAGGTCGCCCGCGCTGTAGTAGATGTCGCCGCCGATCTCGGGGTGGTCCAGGTTCAGGGTCAGGTGGCGCGACAGCTCCGCCGGGTCCTGCCAGGCGGCGGGCTGCCCGGCGACGCCCACCTTGTAAGCGGCCTGCCCGACCCACAGCTGTGTCCCGGTGCCGGCGACCACCTGCGACCACCACGGGGCCAGCACCGCGTAGTCGGCCACCGGCAGGCCGATGTTCCAGTAGATCTGCGGGGCGACGTAGTCCAGCCAGCCCCGCTTCACCCACAGGCGGGTGTCGGCGTGCTGGCTGTCGTAGGACTGGGACCCGGAGGTCGCCGAGCCGAGCGGGTCGGTCGTGGCGTTGCGCCAGATGCCGAAGGGGCTCACCCCCCACTGCACCTCCGGCTTGGCCTCCCGGACGCGCTCGCTCATCTCCTCGATCAGCAGGTTGACGTTGTGCCGCCGCCAGGCCGCCTTGTCGGGGAAGCCGGTCCCGTGGTCGGCGTAGGCCTCGGCGTCGTCGAACTCCTGGCCGGCGACGGGGTAGGGGTAGAAGTAGTCGTCGAAGTGGACCCCGTCGATGTCGTACCGCTCGACCGCGTCCATGATGGCGTCCTGCACGAACGCGCGGACCTCCGGCAGCCCGGGGTTGTAGTACAGCTTGCCGCCGTAGGCGACGGGCCAGGCGGGGTTCTGCCGCGCCGGGTGGTCAGGGACGAGCTGTTCGAGGTCGGCCTGCATCGAGACGCGGTAGGGGTTGAACCACGCGTGGAAGGCGAGCCCGCGCTCGTGGGCGGCCTGGACCATGAAGCCGAGCGGGTCGTAGCCCGGGTCCTGCCCCTGGACGCCGGTGAGGTACTGCGACCACGGCTCGTACCGGGAGGGCCAGAACGCGTCGGCGGTCGGCCGCACCTGCACGAACACGGCATTGAGCCGCCGCGAGCGCGCGAAGTCCAGCCAGGAGACGAACTCGCTCTTCTGCTGCTCCACGGTCAGCCCGGTGCGGGAGGGCCAGTTGATGTTGACGACCGAGGCGATCCACATGCCGCGCATCCGGCGCGCGGAGGGACCGTCCACCGCGCCGCCGGGCGAGGCGTGCGCGGCGCCGGCGCCGCGCGGTCCGGTGAGCGGGACGGCGCCGGCGGCCCGCGCCTGGGCCTGGCCGAGGGCGACGGGGCTCAACGCGGCCGCGGCGAGGCCGCCGAGTACGGCCCTGCGGGTCAGCGGACGGCTGTTCATGCGGCCTCCTGTCGGCGTGGCGACGCCGCCCTCCCGGACGACGGAGGGGCGGACCTCGCTCCCTGAGGTGCTCCCTGAGGTGCTCTCTGGCGTGCTCCGATGGCGAGGCCGCGCGGACGACCATGACATGCCCGCCCACCGCGGCCTCGGGCGCGAAGATGACAGATAACTTCCCGAGGATCAATGGATCTGAAGAAAGTTGTCATCAGGCCGTGACCTAACCAGGAGCCAATGAAGGAAATCTTCCTAGAAGATACGCGCAAAGCCGTCCATCGCCACAACCGTGGCGGAGCAGGTCCCCGACCACCGGAAGCCCGCATGCCGCACAGTCCCGATCTCGACCGCCTCGCCGCCACGGTGCTCCAGCCCGGGTTCGACGGCACGACCCCGCCCGGCTGGCTGCTCGGCCACCTCGCCGGCGGGCTCGGCGGCGTGGTGCTGTTCGCCCGCAACATCTCCGAGGACACCCCCAGGCTAGTCCGGCGGCTGCGCGAGGAGAATCCGCAGGTCATCGTGGCCGTGGACGAGGAAGGCGGCACGGTGACCCGCCTCGAGGCCGCCACCGGCAGCTCCTGGCCCGGCAACGCCGCCCTCGGCGTCCTGGACGACCCCGCCACCACCGAGGCGACCGGGCGGGAGATCGGCCTGCTGCTCGCCGAGGCCGGGATCACCCTGGACTACGCCCCCGACGTGGACGTCAACGCCGATCCCGCCAACCCCGTCATCGGCATCCGATCCTTCGGCGCCGACGCCGGCCTGGTCGCCCGGCACTCGGCCGCCTGGGTCACCGGGCTGCAGAGCACGGGCGTCGCGGCCTGCGCCAAGCACTTCCCCGGGCACGGCGACACGGTGACCGACTCCCATCTCGCGCTGCCCACCGTGCACGCCTCCCGCGACCTGCTGGAGCGCCGCGACCTGCCGCCCTTCCGCGCCGCCATCGCCGCCGGGGTGCGCGCCGTGATGTGCGGCCATCTCATGGTCCCCGCCCTGGACCCCGCCCTGCCCGCCACGCTGAGCCGCCGCGTCCTGACCGGTCTGCTGCGCCTGGAACTGGGGTTCACGGGGGTGACGGTGACCGACGCGATCGAGATGAAGGCCGTCGCCGCCCTCCTTCCCCCGCCGGAGATCGCCGTGCGCGCGCTCGCCGCGGGCGCCGACGCGATTTGCGTGGGCGCCTCCACCCCCGGCGGCGAGAACGTCACCGCCCTGCGCGAGGGCATCGTCCGCGCGGTCCACGAGGGCGCCCTGCCCGAGTCACGGCTGGCGGAGGCGGCCGGCCGCGTGCGCGCCCTCGCCGCCTGGCACGCCTCCCACGGCGCACCGGACCAGCCGGGGATGATCGGGCGCGACCCTCACTACGGGGTGTCCGTGCTCGGCCTGGACGCCGCCCGGCGGGCGCTGCGCGTCACGATCCCCGCCGGGGACGCCTCGCCGGACCGGCCCGTCCTCACCCGGCCGCCGCAGGTGGTCGAGATGACCGCCCGCCCCCACCAGGCGATCGGCGGCGCCCTGCCGTACGGGCCGGGCGAGGCGCTGGCCGCGCTGCTGCCCGGCACCGAGCGCGCCGTCCTGACGCCCGGCCGGGACGCGGTTCCCCCGCTGCGCGAGCCCGAGCAGGCCCCTGTGGTGGTCGTCACGCACGACGCCCACCGGCACGCGTGGATGCGCGACCGCCTGGCGGAGATCCTGCGGCGCCGCCCGGACGCCGTCGTGGTCGAGATGGGCCTGCCCGGCCGCCCGGCGGGAGCGGTCTACCTGGCCACCAACGGCAACTCCCGCGTCTCGTCGCTGGCCGCCGCGGAATGGCTCACCGGCCACTGAAGCCCGAAACGACACAGAACCACGCCGTTGTACGGTTCGCCGCGGCCGACGAAGCGTGGAACGACACAAAACGGCGCCAACGAGGGGGTTCGCCACGACCAGGATTGAGTAATGTGTCGGTAACAGAAAAGGAACCGCATGATCGACCCGCAGCGCTCGACCCCGGAGAACCTGGTCGCCCGGGTGCGGGCCGTGCTCCCCTCGCTGACCCCCTCCGCGCAGATCATCGCGCGGCTCATCCTGGACGATCCGGCGACGGTCGCCCGCAGCACGATCACCGAGCTCAGCGCGGCCTCCTCGACCAGCGAGGCGACCATCGTGCGCACCGCCCGGGTGCTGGGCTTCTCGGGGTACGCCCAGCTCAGGCTGGCGCTGGCCGCGGCCGCCGCCACCCGTCAGGGCCCCGACCGGCTCGTTCCCGGCGACCTCGCCCCCGACGACCCGCTTTCCGACGTGATCGCCAAGGTCGCCCGGGCAGAACGCGAGGCCATCGAGGACACCGCGGCCCAGCTGTCCCCCGAACGGCTCGGCGAGGTGGTCGACGCCATCATCGGCGCGCGCCGCGTCGACATCTACGGGGTGGCCGCCTCGGGGCTGGTCGCGACCGACATGGCGCAGAAACTACTGCGCATCGGCCTGTCCTCCCACGCCTTCACCGACGCCCACCTGGCGCTGACCAGCGCGGTCCTGCTCAGGGCCGGCGACGTCGCGGTCGGGGTGAGCTGCACCGGCGAGACCCCCGACGTCCTGGAGCCGATGCGCCTGGCACGCAAGGCGGGGGCGACCACGGTGGCCATCACCAACAACCCGCGCTCGTCGCTGGCCGAGGGGTGCGACCACGTGCTGATCTCGGCCGGCCGCGAGACGGCCTTCCGCCCCGGCGCGCTCGCCAGCAGGATCAGCCAGCTCCTGGTCGTCGACTACGTGTTCGTGGGCGTCGCCCAGCGCACCTCCGAGGTCTCCAACGAGGCCCTCCGCACCACCCGCGACGCCGTGGACACCTTCCTCACAGATTCCCGCTCCCGCCCCCGCCGCCCGTCCTGACCGCTCACTGGCGCACGTGTCCGCGGCGGCGGCGATGCCCGGGAGGTCGCCAGGCAGGTATGACCACCGGGCGATCGGCGACGCGGGCCATGGTTCATGGGAGCGACGTCCGCCACGCTCGTCATTTCTCGTTACTCGAGATGGCGGCCGTCATCGTGCCGGCCGTCCAGATCACGAGGTACGCCGACCTGCGACCGCCTGCGGAAGAGTGAGCGCCGGCCGGGCGCCCTCGTCCCTGGCCCGCCCTGCGGACGACGCACCGCCCGCGCCGTGCGTCCGCGCGCGGGCCGGGTGCGTGAGGCCGGGACGTCCGTGCGGGGTCAGGCCGAGTGGCGGGAGTGGAGGAGGCGGGAGACGGCCATGTAGGCGAGGACGACCACGCCGATGATGAGCGCCCACTTGAGGATGCCCGCGACCAGGCTGATCACGGTGCCGAGCAGCATGAAGCCGATGATGACGGCGGCGATGAGGAGAAGGATTCGAGCCATGACCCCAGGCTAGATCTCCGCGCACCGCCGCGGGACCCCGCGGCGGGTGGTTCAGGGACGAGTCAGGGTCGCCCCTCAGGGTGCGGCCGGGGTTCGCGCTACGCCCCGGCCCCAGCGTGCGGCCAGGGTTTGCGCTACGCCCCATACCCCAGGGCGCCGCCGGGGTCGCGCTACGCCCCGACCGCAGGGGGCGGCCGGGGTTCGCGCTTCGCTTCGGGGCTCGCACGATCAGACTGCGCATCGGAGGCGGGGTCACAGGACGGCGCAGCCGATCGTGACGGGGACGCGGGGGGACCAGCGGCCGGACAGGACGTCGTAGGCCTGGGCGTAGCCGTTGGCGGCCTTGCCGGCGCGCGAGCAGTCGAAGGCGCCGGTCTTCTTGCCGAAGCTGCCGCCCGCGAAGCCGCCGTGGGAGCTCGCGGTCACGGTGCCGCTCCAGAAGGTGCGTCCCGTGTTGTAGCGCAGGTAGAGGCGCACCTGGCCGAAGTTGTAGTGGTCGCCACTGATCTTGATGCGCGGGATGTCGTCGACCGAGGTGGAGGTCGAGGTGCCGTCGCCGTTGTCGCGCGGCGGCACGGTGTACCGGTTGATCCACAGGCGGGCCGAGACCTTGCGGTCGGCGGCCTGCCCGTTGTCCAGGGCGGCCTGACGGCGCACCGCCGGGGTGACGCACACGTCGTCGCCGCTGAACGCCTCCCGCCAGACGTACCCGTCGACGCAGGTGTGCGCGCCGAAGGCGCCGGAGGTCCAGCGCCCGGCGGCGGCGGCGTTGTCCGAGCGGGTCTGGGTGCGGATGCCTCCGGTGACGCAGACATGGTCCGCGGGGCGGGCCTCGCGCCAGACGAAGCCCTCGCGGCAGGTGTCGGGGCCGAAGTCGCCGGTGGCGGCGGAGGCCGAGGTCGCGGGGACGGTGACCGACAGGCCCGCGACGGCGGCGACGGCGAGTCCGAGGAGGGTGCGCTTCATCGTTGTCTCCCTGAGTGTGAGGGTCCCGCCGCCCCGGCCGGCTCGCCCGGGGCGTCTTTCGCACTCAAGAGATACGGCCGGTCACCTGCAGTCCCATTGACCACCGCTTGACGCCGGCCCGGCAAGCGGGTTGAAAGCGTCGCAAGCGCCGGCGAGGCCACGTCCGCTGGGTGCGGACGAGCGCATCCCAGTCTCAGCCGACGGATCCGGCCGAGGACTCCAGGTCAGCCGGACGTCGGACCCAGAGCCCGCCGGGAGGCGCCGTCCTCCACCGGCACCGTCAGAAGGGGACGCCGAACAGCACGCGGCGGCCGCGGAACTCGGTGAGGCTCCAGAGCTGGTCCTTCTCGTTCCAGCAGGTGAGGTCCTCCGGGCCGATCGGGAACTTGCGGACCTGCGCCGGTTGCCCGTCCGCGACCACCAGCAGCGAGCCGTTCTTGACCGAGGAGGCCGCCTGGCTGAGGTACCAGCGGCCCTGGCGGGACAGCGCCCCCTGGATCTTGGCCGCCGGGAGGGTGAAGGCGTGCGCGGCGGGCACGAGCCCGTCCGGCCCGGCCTCCAGACCGGCGCCGGCGCCCAGCTCCCAGCGCGCCACCCGTCCGGTCGTGCCGGGCTCCTGCGCGGGGTCCACGTACTCGCCGGAGACGAGCAGGTGCGGGCTCGCGCTCCGGTCGACGGCGGCGAAGGAGAACCGGGCGGAGCCGGTGCCGCTCCAGGCGTCCACCTGCGGCATCACGTACCGGTAGCCGAAGGCGTGGTACGCGCCGCCACGCTTGCCGATCTTGTCGTCGTCGCCCTGCACCTCGTAGATGTTCCGGGTGTCGAAGACCCGGATCCCGCGGCCGGTGTCGGCGACGTAGAGCAGGTCGCCGTACCAGGCCAGGCCGCCCGCGTGGATGTTGATCGCCTTGTAGTCGGCCCCCTTGACGGGCTCCACGAGCAGGACGTGCCGGTACTTGCGGGTGGCGGTGCTGAGGAAGGAGATGCGCACCCCGCGCTCGGCCGCCTTGCCGTCGGGCTTCCAGTACCAGCTCACCGCGAACACCTGGGCGTCCTTGCGGCCCGCCTCCGAACTGCCGGTGATCCCCTGCGGGTACCAGTCGAGGGTGTCGTTGTCGCCCTGCTCGAAGCAGTACCAGTCGGCGGGCTTGGGCGACATCGACCCGAACGCCGTCGTGGCCCCCTTGCGGACGGCGGTGCGGTTGGCGGCGGCGAGCACGGCCGCGAGGCTCCGTACCGGCAGCGCCCCGGCCAGCGCCGCGACCGCCTGCGGCAGCTCGCGGGTGTCGCGCCGCAGCCTGAACGGCCCCGGGTCCGTCCCGGTCATGAGGCTCGGGCTCATGGGATGCCCCCCGGCTGAACACGTCAGGAGCGGACCGTCGCGGCCACGCCGACCGCTCCCGCTCGGCCAATGATCAATCACGACAGTCTCCCGCAGGAGCGATATATCCGTCTACGTAATGACGCATCGCCTCGATTTCCGTCTACGTGATGACGCATCCGCTCGCACGACCTGGCGTGGCGGCGGCCTTGCCGACCTCCTCCGTGGAAGGCGCGTCCTTGGGATGGCGGGTGAGGTGTGACACGACCTCCGCACCGGCCTGGGTCAGATGGCCCGCCGAAGGCAACGCCGTTCAGCTCGATGCTCAGGGGAGCATCGGATTCATCGGCCCACCCGCTCTCCGCCTCCTGCATGAGGGACAGCACGTGCGGGTTGAGCTCCGAGAGCGAGACGGAGGTGTCCTCGCCGCGTTCGGGAGACCACCCGGACGGGTCGTACTGCCGCCAGTGCGACAGCAGGTACGCATCGCCGCCGGCCGCCGGTCGCCGGGGCCGGCTCGGACGCGGGCATGGAAAGGGCCGGGTACGGGCGCGCGTACCCGGCCCTTCTCCCGCCACCGCGGGCGGGCGGATCGCCACCGCGGGATGCGGGATCACCACCGCGGGGAGGTGGGGTCACCCCGCCGCGGACCGCTGATCAGCCGGTCGTGCAGGCGGTGCCGTTCAGGGTGAAGGAGGTCGGCGAGGCGTCGCTGGAGGACCAGGTGCCCTGGAACCCGAAGGACGCGGTGCCGTTCGCCGGGATCGACCCGTTGTGGTCCACGTTCCTGGCGGTCACCGACGAGCCGCTCTGCGAGACGGTGGCGTTCCAGGCGTTGGTGACCCTCTGGTCGCCCGGGAAGGTGAAGGCGAGCGTCCAGCCGTTGACGGCGCTCGCGCTGCCGACGGTGATGTTGGCGGTGAATCCGCCGGCCCACTCGCTCTTGGTGTAGGTGACCCGGCAGGAGCCGCCGGGGTTGCCGCCGCCGGAGGTGGTGGTCACCGAGACGGTGTTGGAGGCCTGGGAGGTGTTGCCCGCGGCGTCACGCGCCCGCACCGAGAAGGAGTACGCCGTCGAGGCGGACAGCCCGCTGACGTTGTAGGAGGTGCCGCTCGTGGTGCCGACGAGGGTGGAGCCGCGGTAGACGTCGTACCCGGTCACGCCGACGTTGTCGCTGGAGCCGTTCCAGGCCAGGCTCACGCCGCTGGAGGTGACGTTCGAGGCCCGCAGGTTGGACGGCGCGGAGGGCGCCTGGGTGTCGCCGCCGTTGTTGCCGCCGCCGACGGTATAGGAGAAGTTGTTGACGGCCAGGCCGGTGCCGCCGACCCAGGGCTCGAAGCCGGCCTGCACGCTGGTCATGTACCAGGAGTTCTGCACGTAGCCGCGGCTGAGCATGTCGTTGTAGAACGTGCTGACGTTGAAGCTGATCGAGCTGGTCGGCGAGGTGCGCACGTAGGAGATGACGTTCCAGCCGCTGTTGCCGTACCAGACGTCCCAGGTGCCGCCGGCCAGGTTGACGGTGGCCACCCGGGAGCCCACCGGCTGCACCGACCCGGTGTGGTTGAGCCAGACCATCAGCTCGGCCCCGGTGTTCTGGCCGTCGGTGCGGGACGTCGGGTCGAACCAGATGTCGTAGGAGGCGTCGTACACGCCGTTTCCGGGATAGGTCATGCTGACGCTGGTCTGGATGCCGGCGAACCGGCTGTCGGTGACGCGCATCGGCAGGCTGCTGCCCGTGCTGCAGTTGGCGTAGTGGCAGCCGGCGTAGACGGCGGGGTAGGAGCCCGGCGCGCCGTTCTGCGGCTTGTTGTGGTTGCCCTGAGTGACGGTGAACCCGCTCGAGGTGACATTGATGCACTGCTGGGTGTCGTCGCCCCAGTTGTTGTTGATCACGACGTACTTGCCGCCGGCGATGGTGGTGGCGCCGTACTTCTCGCAGATCTGGACGTCCGCGCGGGCGGGGCCGGCGACCACCGACATCATGAGGATCGAGCCCACGGCGGCGAGGACGGCCGTCAGGGCTCTCAGTGCTCGGCGTTTCATCTTGCCTCCGGGGGGGTGGGATGTGGGAGCGCTCCCAATCTGTCGCGACCCTAGGTTGGCTCACCGCCACCGAACAGGACCCGTTAGCGCGGGCGGCCGCGTTCGCCCGGTTGAGCAGGCACGACACCCGATTGTTCGCTGAAAGTTTCAGTGCGGGCCCCGCCGGCCCCGCCGCCCTCGGCCGCGCGCGCCACGTTGCCGGGCATCCGCCCGAAGATCAGCCCGTGGAAGGGGTAGGCCGCCCACCAGTACAGGTGCCCCAGCAGCCCGCGCGGGTGGAAGATCGCCCGCTGGCCGTAGACGGTCGCGCCGTCCTCGCGGCGGCAGCACAGTTCCAGCCAGGCGAGCCCGGGCAGGCGCATCTCCGCGCGCAGCCGCAGCAGGCGGCCCGGCTCGATCTCCTCCACCCGCCAGAAGTCCAGGGCGTCGCCGACGCGCAGCCGGGCCGGGTCGCGCCGGCCCCGGCGCAGTCCCACCCCGCCGACGGCCCGGTCGGCGAGGCCGCGCACCCACCAGGCGACCGGCAGGGAGTACCAGCCGTTGCCGCCCCCGATGCCCTCGATGACCCGCCACAGCGCCTCCGGGGAGGCCCGCACCGCCCTGGACCGCTCGTCGATGTACAGGCTGCCGCCCGCCCAGTCCGGGTCGGTCGGCAGCGGGTCGCTGGGCGCGCCGGGCGTCGAGGCCGAGGACCAGCGCGTCGCCACGTCGGCCTCCTTGATGCGCAGCAGGGCGAGCCGCACCGCCTGCCCGAAGGAGGTAAGGCCGTCCGGCGGGTCGGGGATGTACCGGGCGATGTCGTGCTCACGGCAGACCGCCTCGTTGCGCAGCGACTCGACCAGCGGCCGCGCCACGCCCGCCGGGACGGGGGTGACCAGCCCGACCCAGTGACTGGAAAGGCTGGGCGTGAGCAGCGGCACCGGGATGATCAGCCGTGGCGGGAGCCCGGCGGCCTCGGCGTAGCCCCGCATCATCTGCGCGTAGGTCAGCACGTCGGGGCCGCCGATGTCGTAGGCCCGCTCGGCGCCCGGCGGGATGTCGAGCGCGCGGACCAGGTAGCGCAGCACGTCCCTGATCGCGATGGGCTGCGTCCGGGTGCGCACCCAGCGGGGCGTGGTCATGACCGGCAGCCGCTCGGTCAGATACCGCAGCATCTCGAAGGACACCGACCCCGAGCCGATGATCACCGACGCCCGGTACGCGACCGTGGGCACTCCCGAGCAGCGCAGGATGGCCTCCACCTCGGCGCGCGAGCGCATGTGCGGGGAGGGCCGCTCGGCGGGGGTGAGGCCGCCGAGGTACACGATGCGGCGCACCCCCGCCTCCCTGGCCGCCACCGCGAAGGTCCGCGCCGCGGCGCGGTCGCGCTCGGCGAAGTCGCGGCCGGCGGCCATGGTGTGGATCAGGTAGAAGGCGACGTCCACCTCTTCCAGGGCCGCTCTGGTCGCCGCCAGGTCGGTGGCGTCCGCCTCGGCGACCTCCACCCGGTCGCGCCACACCTGGCCGCGCAGGCGCGCCGACGAGCGGGCCATGCAGCGCACGGCGTGACCGGCCTCCAGCAACTCGGGCACCAGCCGGCCGCCGATGTAGCCGGTCGCGCCCGTCACCAGGCATCGCGCCATCTCGCCACCCCCTCGACTCCCCTAGCTGATTCGTGCCCCCGGCCCGGGCCGGTTGCGCCACGCGCCCGGCGGGCCCGAGAGGACGGTCTCGTCGTGGAGGCGGATCATCTCCGGGATACCGGGTAGACCCCGGGACATCCACCTATGAAAGAGGGCAATCGACATGCTTTACGGCAAAGAGCACGTTGAGCGGTATCGCGCCACAGATGGCAAGGAAGGCCACGACTGGAACGGCACGACCACGCTGCTCCTCACCACCAAGGGCCGCACGAGCGGCAAGGATCGCGTCAACCCGCTGATCTACCAGCGGCACGGCGACGACTACGTCATCGTCGCCTCCAAGGGCGGCGACCCCAAGTCGCCGGACTGGTACCTGAACCTGCAGGCCCACCCCGAGGTGGAGGTGCAGGTCATGGGCGACCGTTTCCGTGCGAGGGCCCGCACGGCGACGCCGCAGGAGAAGCCGGAGCTGTGGCGGCTGATGACGGCGACCTGGCCGCAGTACGACGAGTACCAGACCAAGACCAACCGCGAGATCCCCGTCGTGGTCCTGGAGCGCACCGGCGACCTGTGATCTCGCCCGCCCCCTTCCCACCGCCGTCCGCGGCCCGCGGGCGGCAGGCGACGGGTCACGGGCGGCGGGCGGCGGGCGGCGGGCGGCGGGCGGCGGGCGACGGCGTGATGGCCCGCGGTCGGTGGCCTGCGGCCGAGGACGGCGGCGGCCGGTGTCCTTCTTGGAGGACGTCGGCCGCTCCCCGGTGGCCCTGACGGCACGGGATTTGCGAAGATGTCGGGGCGGAACCACAGGGGGAGGCCCGGACGAGGTCCGGCCATGGCGGCCTGCCGGTCGTGAGGGTCCCGCGCGGACGCAGGACCAGGGAGGCACGCGGTGGGCAGCGAGAATCAGACGGCCGAAATCATGATCGCCGAGGCGCGGAAGGCGTTCTGGGTCATGGTCGGGTTCCTGGCGCTGATCTGGGTCCTGCAGATCCTGAACGCGATCACCGCCTACTCCCTGAGCCAGTCGTTCGGCATCGTCGCCCGCGACCCCGCCCGGCTGCCCGACATCGTCACCGCGCCGTTCCTGCACTGGAGCTGGGCCCACATCGAGGGCAACTCCGGCCCGCTGTTCGTCTTCGGCTTCCTCGCCGCCTACCGAGGAGTGGTGAAGTTCCTCGGGGTGACCGCGCTGATCGCGGTCGCCAGCGGGCTCGGCGTCTGGTTCGTCGCCGGGCCGAACAGCGTCACGGCGGGCGCGAGCGGCGTCGTGTTCGGGTACTTCGGCTACATCCTGGTCCGGGGCCTGTTCGACCGGCACCGCATCGACATCGTCGTCGGCCTGGTCATGGGACTCTGCTTCGCCTACCAGTTCACCGGCCTGCTGCCGACCGACGAGTTCAGCTGGCAGGGCCACCTGTTCGGCTTCGCCGGCGGCATCCTCGGCGGCTGGCTGTTCCGCGACCGCCGCCCGCGCGCCGCTTCCGCGCTTCCCGGCGCCGGCGCCGCCGCCGCACGGCCGCTGGGGAGCGCCACCGCGCCCGGCCTGGGGCGGCCCGTTCCCGGCATGCCGGGGGCGAGCCGGCCGGCCCCCACGAGCACCGACCCCTCCCGCGCCGCCCTGATGAAGGAACTCGACGACCTGGGACTGTGACCGCCGGGTTCTCCGAGGGTCTACCACGCGCGTTCGCCGTCCCCCCCGATGGCCTTCTTGACGGTGACCGCGTCCGCGAGCCGCGAGGGGCTTCAGTAGGACTGGAACTCCAGCAGGTTGCCGTCGGGGTCGCGCAGGTGGGCGGTGCGCACGGTGGGCCCCCACTCGGGCCGGGCGGCCGGCGCGGCGACGACCCGGCCCCCGTGCCGCTCCCCGCAGGCCGCCGCGGCGTCGACGTCGCCGACGGTGAGCACCAGCATCGCGGCGTCCGACGGCGCCGGGGGTCGCAGGTCGCCCACGACGCCGGCCATCATGGCGCGGTCCAGCAGGGAGAGCAGGGACTGATCTCCCAGACCCCAGTTGGCGTACGGTCCGGACGGCTCCCCCTTGGCGCGCGTGCCGCCGAGCGCCTCCGTCAGCACGCCGTCGTAGAAGCGGAAGCACTCGGGAAAACGCGACACGAGCAGGCGCGGGTACAGGGCGTCCATCATTGCCTTCCGTTAATCGTTGGTCTACACCAATGATTGGTGGTGCCCTATCCTGCCGAGGTGACCGACGTTCCGCAACTGCCGCCCTCCCTGCTCGGCGTGACCGCCTTCGTCCTGTCCAAGACCGGCCTCGCGGGCAGGCGCGGCATGGGCGAGCGACTGGAGTCGATGGGGCTCGGGCTGTGGCACATGGCGGTGCTCGCCGCGCTCGCCGACTTCGGCCCCGCATCCCAGCGCGATCTCGGCAGGCGGCTCGGCATCGACGCCAGCGACCTGGTCGCCGTGATGGACGCCCTGCTCCCCCGGCGTCTGGTCGACCGCGGGCGCGACCCCGCCGACCGCCGCCGCTACTCGGTGTCGATAACCGCCGAAGGACGCGCGGCTCTGGACGAGGCGCTGCGGCGCGCGGCGGAGGTGCACGACGACATCCTGCGCGCCCTCGACGCGCAGGAGCGGGAGACGCTGCACCGCCTGCTGCGCAAGGCCTACGCGAGCTTGGACCCGCGCGCCGCCCTCCTCCCCGGCGAGACCGACGTGCCAACGGAGCGGGAAACGCCGATATCGTCGCCTTCGTGACCGTGCTCATCGATCCGCCGAACTGGCCGGGGCCGCGCGACCTGCTGTGGTCCCACCTGGTCAGCGACATCTCGCTGGACGAGCTGCACGCCTTCGCCGCCGAGCTGGGCGTCCCGCCCAGGGCGTTCGACCGCGACCACTACGACGTGCCGGAGACGGTGTACGACCGCGCGGTCGCCCTCGGCGCCGAGCCGGTCTCCTCCCAGACGCTGGTGAAACGCCTCATCGCCGCCGGACTCCGCCGGCGCCGCCGCCTGGTCTCCTGACCGCCACGCCCCCACGTCCCGGCCTCACGACCAGCCCGCCCGCCGCCCCACACGTCCCGGCCTCACGACCGGCATGCCTCCACCCCACTTGTCCCGGCCCCTGAGCGCACGGCCGACGGCGGGCGGCGGACGGCGGCGGCGGCGTCTCAGGGGCCGAGCAGCCGGGCGAGTTCGGCTCGCATGTTGCTCCGCGCCCCGGCCTCCCACAGCTCGCGGGCGAGCGGGGTCCGGTACAGCGTGGGCGCGGCCAGCAGGTCTCGGAGCACGCGCGCCCGGCCCGCCCTGAACGCCTCGTCCGGCACGTGGCGGTACTCCTCCCGCACCGCGCGGGCGTACGCCCCGTACCCTGGTGCGGCGAGCACGGCGAGGTCCGCGTCGCACAGGACCTCGCCGTCGCGGTCGCCCGGCGCGGGGTCGTGCCCGGCGGTCACCCGGACCAGCCGCGCCACCTCGGCGATCCGCCGGGCGTCGAGCCCACCGCCGAAACCACCGTTCAGCCCGTCGCCGAGACCACCGTCCGGCCCACCGTCGAGACCACCGTGCGGCCAACCGTTGAGTCCACCGTCCGGCCCACCGTCGAAACCGCCGTCGAGCGGGCCGTCGAAGCCTCCGGTCGCGCCGGGACGTCCGGCCGGGGAAGGTGACGGGACGGGCGGAGGGGCGAGCCTGGTGAGCCGCGCCGTGGCGAGCTGAGCACTGCGCTCCTCGTCCCACCCCGGCCGCCCGTCGTACACCGCGTCGTGGAACCAGGCGGCCAGCCGGACCGCCACCGGGTCGGCGGCGAACCCGGCGAGGGGCTCGATCGCGGCGAGCACGGCACGCAGGTGGGCGGGCGTGTGGTAGCGCCGGTGCGGCTCCGACCAGCGCGCGATCAGCTCGGCCACGACGGCGCGGGCCGCCGCCGAGTCTCCGGCGACGGCCGCCCACGCCACCACGAGATCGCCGGCTCCTCCGAGCCCCCCCGCCGGCTCCCCATCCCGGCCGTCCACCCCTGCCGACGCGCGAGCCGCCGCGAGATCGCCGGCGCCTCGGGGCTCGCCCCGTTCCCCACCCCGGCCGTTCGTCCCGGCCGTCGCGCGATCGGTCATGCCCCTATCGTGCCGGGCCGTCCGGCGGTCCGCCACGGCAGGGCTCGACCCAGTCGTCCGGCGGTCCCCCACGGCGGGCTCGACCCGGCCGTCCGGCGGTCCCCCACAGCGGGGCTCGACCCAGTCGTCCGGCATGGGCAGGTCCCACAGACGGACCGGCAGGGCAGGGCTCAGCCTGACGGCACGGCACGGGTCGGGTCGGCTTGGTGGGACGGATGGGACGGCATGGCCTTGGTCCGCTTGGCCCGCTTGGCCCGCCGGTGGGCGGGCCAAGCGGTGCGCCGGGGTTCAGTCGGCGATGTAGGTGATCGAGCGGATCTCGTAGCCTCTGGTCGCGCTGCCGCGGGCGTGCATCAGCATGGCGCCGCCCTCGTAGGAGTAGGCGCAGCTCGTGCCGCCGGTCTCCCGGCTGCACCCTTGGTAGATGTAGCCCACGCCGCCGAACCGGGCGCGGAACAGCTTCTTCACCGCGCCCGCCGAGGCGACCTCCAGGCCCCGGTTCCGATCGCCCGCCTTCCAGGCGCCGAACAGGTGCTTGGCGGCCTTGCCCGCCGTGGTGAGGTGGCGTGACTCGTACACCTTCGTGACGGTGCCCCCCGAGACGATCATCAGAATGCCGTTGAGGGCGCCGGGCACGCGGACGCTGGTGTGGACGAACCTGCACGCTCCGCCCACGCAGCCGGCGAACTCGTCCGGCGCGCGGTAGACGTAGGCGAACAGCGTCTTGACCGCCGCCGGGGTCGCCACGGCGCCGGCCGCCTTCCTGTCGCCGCGCAGCCAGGCGCGGAACAGCCTGTTCGCGACCTTCCCCGGCGCCGGAGCCGCGCCCACTGCGCCGACCGCACCCGCCGGGGCCGCGGCCACCCCGGTTGCCGCCGACACTGCGGCCACCCCGGCCGCCGTCGGCGCCCCACTCGCCGTGGCCGCCGTCACCCCGGCCGGCACCACGGTGCCCGCGTACGCCGGGGCGCTCGCGCGGGCCGTTCCCGCCTCCGCCGTGCCGGCGCTGAACGCCAACACCGCCGCCGTCATCGCCGCCATGATCACGGCCGTCGTGGATCCACGCATCGCCACTCCCTCTCCCCCGGGGCCTGCCGGCCCCCCGCAGAAGACGCGGCACCGGCCGCACGGGTTCACCGGAGCCTCACCGAACCGGCGACCATCGGCCGGGCGGGCGCGGACCCGGACGCAGGACCGGACCGGGGCGGGTACGGACACCGAACCGGACCGGAGCGGGGCGGGTACGGACGCCGGGTCAGGGCGGGCCGTGCGGGCGCCGGGGCGGGCATGGGCGGGTGTGGGCGTCGGGCGGGGTGGAGTTCTCACCTTGTGGTGGATCGACCATGGCGTGGGCTTCGGCAGTATTGACGGTGTGAGCCTCCTCGAGCACCTTCCCCAGGACACCGGCCCGGACGCCCTCTTCGAAGCGTTCGTCGAGTGGAACACCCAGCGCGGGCTGACGCTGTATCCGGCGCAGGAGGAGGCGCTGATCGAGATCCTCTACGGCAACAACGTGATCCTGGCCACGCCGACCGGCTCGGGCAAGAGCCTGGTGGCGGCGGGGGCGCACTTCGCCGCCCTGGCCGCGGGCGAGCGCACCTTCTACACCGCGCCGATCAAGGCCCTGGTGTCGGAGAAGTTCTTCGACCTGTGCGCGGTGTTCGGCACCGAGAACGTCGGCATGATGACCGGCGACGCCGCCGTGAACGCCTCGGCGCCGATCATCTGCTGCACCGCCGAGATCCTGGCCAACATCGCGCTGCGCGACGGCGCGCGGGCCGACATCGGCCAGGTCGTGATGGACGAGTTCCACTTCTACGCCGAGCCCGACCGGGGCTGGGCGTGGCAGGTGCCGCTGCTTGAGCTGCCGCAGGTGCAGTTCGTCCTGATGTCGGCGACGCTGGGGGACGTCACCCGGTTCGAGACCGACCTGACCCGGCGCACGGGCCGCGAGACGTCGCTGGTGCGCTCGGCGACCCGCCCGGTGCCCCTGTACTACAGCTACCGCACCACGCCGCTGCACGAGACGCTGGAGGAGCTGCTGTCCACGCAGTCGGCCCCGGTCTACGTCGTGCACTTCACGCAGGCGGCGGCGATGGAGCGGGCGCAGGCGCTGATGAGCGTCAACATGTCGACCAAGGCCGAGAAGGACGCCATCGCCGCGCTCATCGGCCGCTTCCGGTTCACGACCAAGTTCGGCCGGGCGCTGTCGCGGCTGGTGCGCCACGGCATCGGCGTCCACCACGCCGGCATGCTGCCCAAGTACCGCCGTCTGGTCGAGCGCCTGGCGCAGGCCGGCCTGCTCAAGGTCATCTGTGGCACCGACACGCTGGGCGTCGGGGTCAACGTCCCGATCCGCACGGTCCTGTTCACGGCGCTCAGCAAGTACGACGGCAACCGCGTGCGGCTGCTGCGCGCCCGAGAGTTCCACCAGATCGCCGGCCGGGCAGGCCGCGCGGGCTTCGACACCCTCGGCTACGTCGTCTGCCAGGCGCCCGACCACGTCGTGGAGAACGAGAAGGCTCTGGCCAAGGCCGGGGACGACCCCAAGAAGCGGCGCCGGGTCGTCCGCAAGAAGGCTCCCGAGGGGTTCGTCAGCTGGAGCGAGGAGACCTTCGAGCGCCTGCAGAAGGCCGAGCCCGAGCCGCTGAACTCACGGTTCAAGGTCAGCAACGCCATGCTGCTCGCCGTGATCAACCGTCCCGGCGACTGCTTCGCGGCGATGAAGCACCTGCTGACCGACAACCACGAGGACCGCAAGGCGCAGCGCCGGCACATCAGCCACGCCATCGCGATCTACCGGTCCCTGCTGGCCGGCGGGGTGGTCGAGAAGCTGCGCGAGCCGGACGAGCAGGGCCGCATGGCCCGCCTCACCGTGGACCTCCAGGAGGACTTCGCGCTCAACCAGGCCCTGGCGACCTTCGCTCTGGCCGCCTTCGAGCTGCTGGACGCCGAGTCGCCGGTCTATCCGCTGGACATCGTCTCCATCGTGGAGTCCACGCTGGACGACCCGCGGCAGATCCTGCACGCCCAGCTCAACAAGGCCCGGGGCGAGGCCGTGGGGCAGATGAAGGCCGACGGCGTCGAGTACGAGGAGCGCATGGAGCTGCTCGCCGAGGTCACCTACCCGATGCCCCTGCAAGATCTGCTGCTCGGCGCGTACGAGACCTACCGGCGCGGGCACCCGTGGGTGGGCGACTACGCGGTCAGCCCCAAGTCGGTCGTGCGCGACATGTACGAGCGGGCGATGACCTTCACCGAGTACGTCCAGTTCTACGAGCTGGCCCGCTCCGAGGGCACGGTGCTGCGCTACCTGGCCGACGCCTACCGCACGCTCAGCCGCACCGTCCCCGACCACATGAAGACCGAGGACCTCCAGGATCTCATCGAGTGGCTGGGCGAGCTGGTCCGCCAGGTCGACTCCAGCCTGCTGGACGAGTGGGAGCAGCTGCAGAACCCGTCGGAGGAGGTCGAGCGGCCGGGGCTGGAGGAGAACACCCGGCCGGTCACCTCCAACCGGCGCGCGTTCCGCGTGCTGGTGCGCAACGCGATGTTCCGCATGGTGGAGCTCGCGGCGCTCGAACGGTACGAGGAGCTGCACGAGCTGGCCGACGTCGACTGGGAGTCCGCGCTCGACGACTACTTCGAGGAGCACGACGAGATCGGCACCGGGCCGGACGCCCGCGGGCCGGCGCTGCTGCTCATCGAGGAGGAGAAGGAGCTGTGGCGGGTGCGCCAGGTGTTCCACGACCCTGCGGGCGACCACGACTGGGGCATCAGCGCGCAGGTGGACCTGACCGCCTCCGACGAGGAGGGCCGCGCCGTCGTCCACGTCACCACCGTCGACCGCCTCTGACGGCGGGCGCCCCGATACCGGCTCGGGCGCCGTAACCGGCGCCGGCATCGCCGTGCCACGACCCGCCGACCCGGCGCCGATCAACTCCGGCACATGGCCGAGTGGAGAGCTGGCGCCCGGTGAACGTCTGCGGTCACCGCGTCAGCCGCCCGAGGTCTCCAGTTCGGCTTCTGGTGAGACCGTGCCGTCGCAGGGGTCGTCGAGCCAGCCGTCGGGCAGGTGGACGCGGTCGCGGGGGGTGGACTTGCCGCGCGGACCGTCGGCCGCCTCGCCGGGCCACGGCTGGTCGGCGGGCAACGTGGCCAGGTGCTCGCGCAGCACGTCGAGCGAGGGGGCGGTGGCCAGGGCGCGGCGCGCGTCGGCGCCGACGGTGAAGCCCTTGAGGTACCAGCCGACGTGCTTGCGGAAGTCCAGCACGCCGTGGGTCTCGCTGCCGAAGCACTCGACCAGCAGCTCGGCGTGGCGTCGCATGGTCGCCGCGACCTCCCCCAGCGTCGGCCGTGCGCGTTCGGACCGGCCGTGGAAGGCGTCGTCCAGGTCGCGGAACAGCCACGGGCGGCCCAGGCAGCCCCGGCCCACCACCACCCCGTCGCAGCCGGTGCGCCGCATCATGCGCACGGCGTCGTCGGCGCTCCAGATGTCGCCGTTGCCGAGCACCGGGATCTGCGGGACGGCGTCCTTCAGCCGGGCGATGGCGTCCCAGTCGGCGGTGCCGCCGTAGTGCTGCACCGCGGTGCGGGCGTGCAGGGCGACGGCGCTCACACCCTCCTCGACGGCGATGCGGCCGGCGTCGAGGTAGGTCAGGTGGTCGTCGTCGATGCCCTTGCGCATCTTGATCGTGACCGGGAGCGTGCCGGAGGCGGCCACCGCCGCGCGCAGGATGCGCCGCAGCAGGTCGCGCTTGTAGGGCAGCGCCGAGCCGCCGCCGCGCCTGGTGACCTTGGGCACCGGGCAGCCGAAGTTGAGGTCGACGTGGTCGGCCAGGCCCTCCTCCGCCACCATCGCCACCGCCCGGCCCACAACCGTGGGGTCGACCCCGTACAGCTGGACGCTCCTCGGCCGCTCACCCGGCTCGAAACGGATCATCGCCAGGGTCTTGGCGTTGCGCTCGACCAGCGCCCGCGTGGTGATCATCTCGGAGACGTACAGGCCGCCGCCCTGCTCGCGGCAGAGCGTGCGGAACGGCGCGTTGGTGACGCCCGCCATCGGGGCGAGGACCACGGGAGGCCAGACCTCGAACGCACCTATCTTCACCTGCCCATTTCTACCGCACCTTCCGGCGGGGCGGCGCGGGCGGCCCGGCCGGGCCGTTTGGACCCCGAGGATCGGGGACGGCTAGATTGGGAGGGGATTCCGCCCCACGTGACATCGGAGGCGCTGGATGCTCCTGAGACTGCGTATCTCGCTGCCCGACCGCCCGGGGTCCCTCGGCCAGGTCACGCGCGTCCTCGGGGTCGCGGGCGCCGACATCACGCAGCTGCTGGTGCTCGAACGAGGCGAGGGCCGGGCGGTGGACGACCTCACGGTGTACTGGCCCGACTCGGCGCCGCGCGAGGCGCTGGTCCAGTGTCTGGAGGGCATGGCCGACGTCACGGTCGAAGGGGTGTGGACCACGCGCGAGGCGCCGGGCACCTATCCCGAGCTGGAGATCCTGAAGTACATCACCACGGCGGGCGACCGCGCCCTGGCCACGATGATCGACTCCATGCCCGTGCTGTTCAGCGCCGACTGGGCCGCCGCGGGCACCGAGAAGGTGCCTCGCACGCTGGTCCATGCGAGCTGGCGGGCCCCCGAGGACGTGCCCTTCCCCTCGATCACGCCGCCGCGCCCCGAGGCGCACACGCTGCCCTCCGGTCTGCACATCATCGCGGCGCCGCTGCCGCCGCTCGCCATGACGTTCCTGCTGGCCAGAGCGGACGGGCCGCCGTTCCATCGCATCGAGGTGCACCGGCTCACCCGCATCCTGGAGATCTTCCTGACCCTGCCGGCCGTCGAGCGCAGCGTGGCGCGCACCTTCCGCGGTTCGGCCGCCGGTTAGGCACAGACGCGGAAAACCCGCTAGAGTTCCTTCTCGTCACCGCGGGAGGCGATCTCGTGGCGGCGGCACGCGGACGTGGCTCAGCTGGTAGAGCATCACCTTGCCAAGGTGAGGGTCGCGGGTTCGAATCCCGTCGTCCGCTCGGAGAGGTCTCCGCGCAGAGGCCTTGCCCGGTGGAGTGGCCGAGAGGCGAGGCAGCGGCCTGCAAAGCCGCGTACACGGGTTCAAATCCCGTCTCCACCTCCGCGCGACGATCGACGCACGAGGGCGATTAGCTCAGTGGGAGAGCGCTACCTTGACACGGTAGAGGCCACTGGTTCAATCCCAGTATCGCCCACCACACGATGATCCCCAGGCCGGCGGCCTGGGGATCTTTCGTTTCCCCGGCCACCGGGCGCGCTTCCCCGCCCCCCGGCCGGCTCGCGCGTTTCCACCGGGCCGGGCGCCTCGGCCGGCTCAGCCGTGCAGGCGCAGTGGGAGGCGGCGCACGCCGCGCAGGAACAGCTCCCGCGTCCACTCCAGCTCGCCGGGGTCAACGGCCAGGGCCATGCGGGGGAAGCGCCGCACCAGCGTGCCGATGGCGGCGCGGGCCTGCACCCGGGCCAGCGCGGCGCCGAGGCAGAAGTGGATCCCGTGGCCGAAGCCCAGGTGCCGGTTCGGGCTTCGGTCGATGGCGAAGACGTCCGGACGCGGGAACACCGCCGGGTCGCGGTTGGCGGCCAGCAGCACCGGCACGATGATGTCCCCGCGCGCGATCACCGTCCCGCCGAAGTCCACGTCGGTCATCGCGTACAGCGGCCGGGAGTGCCCGACCGGGCCGTTGTACCTCAGCACCTCCTCGACGGCGGAGTCGATCAGCTCCGGCCGCGCACGGAGCAGGGCGAGCTGCTCTGGGTGGCGCAGCAGTTCCAGCACTCCGATGCCGATCAGGTTGACCGTCGTCTCGTCCCCGGCGAACAGCAGCTGGAACACGCTGGAGATCAGCTCCAGGCGGGTGATCTGGCCGCCGTCCTCCGCGCGCAGGAGGTGCGACAGCAGGTCGTCCCCCTCGCGGGAGCGCCGCTCGCGGATCCGCTCGGTGATGTGGGCGACGAACTTCATCCCTGAACGGCGCGTCTCGGCACCGTCCCGGCCGGCCAGCATCTCGTCGCTCCAGCGGCGGAACAGGGCCCGGTCCTCCGCGGGGAAGCCCAGCAGGTCGGCGACGACCAGGATCGGCAGCGGCAGCGCCAGCGCCCTGACGACGTCGACCTCGCCCCCTGCGGCGGCCGAGGCGCCCATGCCGTCCGTGCCGTCCGTGCCGTCCGTGCCGTCCGTGGCCTTCGTAGTGTTCCTGGCCTTCGTGGCGCCCATGCCGTTCGTGGCGTTCGTGGTGTCCGTTCCGGCCATGGCGTCCACCAGCTCGCCGACCACCCGGTGCACGGTCCGGACGAGCGCGGCCACGGGGCGGGCGCCGAAGCCCGGCGCCATCAGCCGGCGCAGCCGGGTGTGGTCGGGCGGATCCAGGTTGAAGACGTTGCGCCGCACCATGGCCAGGGCGTCGTTGTCCCACCGGCGGTGCAGCCCGGCGAGCTCGGCGGGCAGCCGGTCGAGCTGACGCCCGACGCCGGGGTCGACGCCGGGCTGTGCGGCGTTTCCGGCGCCAGGGGATACGGCGCATCTGCAGCGAATCTACATTGTAAAGGCACG
>NZ_JBEXGS010000016.1:0-223482 GCF_040607455.1 Sphaerisporangium sp. NPDC005289 | reverse complement strand
TCCAGCGCCCCCCAGCGGCTGTCCACCCTGATCGACCACATCACCTCGGCCGTGCCCAACGCCGACGTGTTCGTCGCCACCATCATCCCGCTGTCGAACTCCGGCCAGGAGAACTCCGTCCGCACCTTCAACGCGGCCATCCCCGGCATCGTCCAGAGCAAGGTCAGCAGCGGCAAGCACGTCCACCTGGTCGACATGCACAGCAAGCTCACCACCGGCGACCTGATCGACGGCATCCACCCCACCGCCAACGGCTACGACAAGATGGCCGCCGCCTGGTACACGGCTCTGCAGTCGGTCCCCGGCAGCATCAGCCAGGGCACCCCGACGCCGACCCCGACCCCCACTCCCACGCCGACCCCCACGCCGACCCCGACGCCGACTCCGACTCCGACGCCCACTCCCACGCCGACCCCCACCCCGACTCCGGGCGGGAAGTCGTGTTCGGCCGCGTACTCCATCACCGGGCAGTGGACCGGCGGCTTCCAGGCGGCGGTGACGGTCACGGCGGGCGGCGCGCCCATCTCGTCGTGGACGGTCGGCTGGCAGTTCGGCAACGGCCAGACGGTCACCCAGAGCTGGAGCGCCACGATCAGCGCCAGCGGATCGCAGGTCACCGCCCGCAACGTGGACTACAACGGCTCGCTGGGCGCCGGCGCCACCGCGCAGTTCGGATTCCTCGGCACCTGGAACGGCACCAACAGCGTGCCCGTGCTGACCTGCACCGCGAACTGACCCACGCCGCGACGGAGCCATCGGCGTCTTCCGACGGAGGAGAACAGCGTGAAACGAAAGCTCTTGGCCATGCTGGCCGCCGCCCTACCTCTGGCGCTCGCGAGCATGCTCATGGCGATGTGGCCCGCCTCGGCCGCGTCGCTGACCCGGGTGACCGGTTTCGGTAACAACCCGACCAATCTGAACATGTACATCTACGTGCCCAACAATGTCGCCGCACGGCCGGCGTTGCTGGTGCTGGTGCACTACTGCAGCGGCTCGGCCAGCGGCATCTTCAACGGCAACGGGCACGACTTCGTCACCGCGGCCGACCGCTACGGCTACATCATCGTCCTGCCCGAGGCCACCCGCAGCGGCTCGTGCTTCGACGTCTCCACCCCGGCGGCGCTCAAGCGCAACGGCGGCAGCGACTCCACCGGCATCATGTCGATGGTCGCCTACGCCCGCCAGCGCTACAACATCGACCCCGGCCGCATCGCGGTCAGCGGATTCTCCTCCGGCGCCATGATGACCAACGTCCTGGCCGCCCAGTACCCCGACGTCTTCACCGCCGCCTCCGCCTACTCCGGCGTCCCCGCCGGCTGCTTCGCCACCACCAACGGCTCACTATGGAACAGCCAGTGCTCCGGCGGCCAGCTCATCAAGACCGCCCAGCAATGGGGCGACCAGGCCCGCGCCATGTACCCCGGCTACACCGGCCGCTACCCCCGCATCCAACTGTGGCACGGCACCACCGACACCACCCTCGCCTACCCCAACTACGGCGAGGAGATCAAACAATGGACCAACCTCAACGGACTCAGCCAAACCCCCGCCTACACCGACCACCCCCAGTCCACCTGGACCCGCACCCGATACGGCGGCACCGGCAACCAGGCCCCCGTCGAAGGAATCAGCATCAGCGGCGTCGGCCACCAACTCCCCATGACCGGCCAACTCGCCTACGCCATCACCTTCCTCGGCCTCGACGGAACCTCCACCAACCCCACCCCCACACCGACCCCCACGCCCACCCCGACGCCCACCCCGACCCCCACGCCCACGCCCACTCCTACGCCCACTCCTACGCCCACGCCGAGCGGCGGACCGGAGGCCTGCCGCGTCAGCGACACGGTCAGCGCGTGGAACACCGGGCTGACGGAGAGCATCACCATCACCAACACCGGCTCCTCCGCCGTCAACGGCTGGTCGCTGGCCTTCACCCTTCCGGGCGGGCAGACGATCACCTCCGGATGGAACGCCACCTACACCCCCACCAGCGGCCAGGTCACGGCGAAGAACGTCGACTACAACGGCTCGCTGGCACCCGGTGCCTCCACCACCATCGGCTTCCAGGCCACCCACACCGGTAACAGCGGCGCTCCCACCGCCTTCACCCTCAACGGCGCGACCTGCTCGGTTTCCTGAGCAATCCGGAGGCGTTCCCCGGACCCGGAAGGCGCAGGACGACCTGCGTCCCCCGGACTCCGGGGGACGCCTCCGGCGTCATTCGAGCGTCGCCGCCCGCCCTCCGGGGCCGCGGATGCCGTCGAGGACGAGCTGGAGATGGCGTCGCCAGTCGCGGTGGCCGCCCGGTTTGAAGTACATCGTCGAGATGACGCCGCTGGCCACGACGGTGAAGTCGGCCAGGGTGAGGTCGGCGCGCACCTGGCCGGAGGCCACGGCGCGGTCGATGACGCGGGTGACGGCCGCGGCGAACTCGGCCTTCTGCCGTCCGATGCGCTCCCATTCGAGGTCGTCGGAGCCCATCAGCGCCAGTTGGAAGGCCGCGTCGCCGTCGGCGGCCTCCAGGTAGCCGCGCAGCATCGCCTCGAAGGCGTCTCCGGGGTCGGTGATCTGCTCGGCGGCGCGCGCCAGGTCCGCCATACCGTGGAACCGCTCGCCGACCATCGCGATGAGCAGCGCCTGCTTGTTGGGGAAGTGGCGGTAGAGGGTTCCCATGCCCAGGCCGGCGCGGGCCGCGATGTCCTCCATCTGGGCCTCGCGCCCGTGCCGGGCGAACAGCTCGCCGGCGGCGGCCATGATCCGCTCACGGTTGCGGCGCGCGTCGGCGCGCAGGGGTCGTTCGATCTCAGTCATCGCTCACACGTCTCGGTCGCCGCTTGACAACCGGAATCTTAGTTCCGTAACGTGCGTGGCGCTAACAGGAAGAGTAGTTCCGGTTCCGTTAAGCCCACAGTGAGGTCGGATATTTCATGATCGTCATAACCACTCCCACCGGCCAGATCGGCCGCGAGGTCCTCCGGAACGTCCTGGACGGCCCAGAGCCGATCCGGGTCATCGCCCGCGACCCGTCCCGCCTCTCCCCCCAGGTGCGCGAACGCGTCGAGATCGTGCAGGGATCGGCGGACGACGCCGGCGTCGTCGACAAGGCGCTCACGGGCGCTGACACCGTGTTCTGGGTTCTCCCCCCGAACCCCCGCGCCGAGAGCCTCCCGGCCCACGTCCTGGACTTCGTCCGGCCGCTGTGCGACGCGATCGGCCGTCAGGACGTCAAGCGGGTGATCGGCGTCTCCAGCCTGGGCCGAGGAACGGCGAGGAAGGCCGGGCAGATATCCGCGATCTTCGCCATGGACCATCTGGTCGAGAGCATGGGGGTGAGCTACCGCTCACTGTGCCCGCCGGGGTTCATGGAGAACATGCTCAGGCAGGTCGCGCCGATCAGGGACCGGGGCGTGTTCTCCCTCGCGATCTCCGGCGATCGCAGGGTCCCGATCTGCGCCACCCGCGACATCGCCGCAGTCGCGGCGGACCTGCTGCTCGACGGCTCCTGGACCGGGCAGGAGAGCGTGCCGATCCACGGCCCCGAGGACCTGTCCCACGATGACATGGCACAGATCATGTCCGAGGTGCTGCGACGGCCGATCCGCTACCAGCAGGTGACCGGCGAGGAGTACAAGGCCACCCTGATCCGGTACGGCGCGACCGAGGCGTGCGCCCAGGGCATCGTCGACATGTCCGCCGCGGTCGACCAGGGCCTCTACGACACCGACCCCCGCACCCCCCGGTCCACCAGCCCCACCACCTTCCGCCAATGGTGCGAGGACACCCTCAAGCCCGCCGTCCTCGCCTGAGACCGAACGACGAATCCCCCGGGCGGCGCACCCCGCGCCGCCGGGGGTGTCGGGTCAGTCGCCGAGGAGGGCGTCGGTGAAGACCTCGGGGTCGAAGGGAGCGAGGTCGTCGGGGCCCTCGCCGAGGCCGACGAGCTTCACCGGGACGCCCAGCTCGCGCTGGACGGAGATCACGATGCCGCCCTTGGCCGTGCCGTCGAGCTTGGTCAGCACGATGCCGGTGATGTTGACCGCCTCGGCGAAGACCTGGGCCTGGCGCATGCCGTTCTGGCCGGTGGTGGCGTCGAGGACCAGCAGGACCTCGTCGACCGTGGCCTTCTTCTCGATGACGCGCTTGACCTTGCCGAGCTCGTCCATCAGGCCGGTCTTGGTGTGCAGGCGGCCCGCCGTGTCGACGATGACCGTGTCGACCTTGTCCTCGATGCCCTTGGACACCGCGTCGAAGGCGACGGAGGCCGGGTCGGCGCCCTCGTCCTTGCGGACGACCTCGGCGCCGACGCGCTCGCCCCAGGTCTGGAGCTGGTCGGCGGCGGCGGCCCGGAAGGTGTCGGCGGCGCCCAGCAGCACCTTGCGGCCGTCGCCGATCAGCGCGCGGGCGAGCTTGCCGGTGGTCGTGGTCTTGCCGGTGCCGTTGACCCCGACGACGAGCACGACCGCCGGCCGCTCACCGTGCGGGGCGGTGTGCAGCGTACGGTCCATGTCGGGGTTGATCAGGGCGAGGAGCTGCTCGCGCAGCAGGCTGCGCGCCTCGTCGTGGCTGCGCGAGCCGAGGACCTTGACCTTGGTGCGCAGCTCTTCGACCATCGTGCGCGTGGGGCTCACGCCCACGTCGGCGGTGATGAGCGTGTCCTCGATCTCGTCCCAGACCTCGTCGTCCAGGCGGTCGCGCGACAGCAGCTCGAGCAGGCCCTTGCCGAGCGTGCTCTGCGAGCGGGCGAGCCTGGCCCGCAGCCGCACCATGCGGCCGGCGGACGGGGGCGGGATCTCGATGGCCGGCGCGGGCGGCGCGACGGGTTCGGCCGGCTTGACCGGCGGCGGGACGGTGGTCGTAAGGGTGTCGTCCTCGATGACACCGGTGGCCGGAGGCCGCCTCTCCTCCGGGATCGTCGGCGCCTCCGGCGGCGCGACGGGCGGAGCGTGCCTCTGGCTCGGGCGGAACAACAGGAACATCCCGCCCGCCGCGAGCAACGCGACGACGATGACGATCAGAATGATGCCGAGGTACCCATCCACAAGAAGTCAGTTTTCCAGACGGGCGGCCATGCTCACGCCCCGGCTTGCCCGCGCCGCGCCGGTTGCACCGATATGAAGCCTTCGACGGCCCTCATCCCCACCCCCTCCACGCGGCGCTTCCCCATCCCTGTGCCCGCGCGCCCCCTCGACCTGGTACCCGAGCCGACGACCAGGGGCTACCCCCGAAGGCATCGTCGCCTTTCACGTCCGCCAGCAGGCGAAAGACGATCGAACCGTCGACGACCAGGCTCACCGGCGCCCCTCGCGCATTGTCGCGCGGACGAAGTCGGGTTCGTAGGGCACGGGTTCATCTGCGGCGATCTTGGCCATCACCTCGTCTGGCGTTGGCGTGGCCGCTTCCTCGTTCAACGGTCAAGCCGGTTCGCGTTCGCGGAGGCGCTGGCTGACGACCTGGGTGACGCCGTCGCCGCGCATGCTGACGCCGTAGAGGGCGTCGGCGATCTCCATGGTGCGCTTCTGGTGGGTGATGACGATGAGCTGGGAGCTCTGCCGCAGCTCCTCGAACAGGGTGAGCAGCCGCTGGGTGTTGGTGTCGTCCAGCGCCGCCTCGACCTCGTCCATGACGTAGAACGGCGACGGCCGCGCCTTGAAGATCGAGATGAGGAACGCCACGGCGGTCAGCGAGCGCTCGCCGCCCGACAGCAGGGACAGTCGCTTGACCTTCTTGCCCGGCGGCCTGGCCTCGACGTCGACGCCGGTGGTCAGCATGTCGGAGGGGTCGGTCAGCAGCAGGCGCCCCTCGCCGCCGGGGAAGACCCGGGTGAAGATGGTCTCGAACTCGCGGGCGACGTCCTCGTAGGCGGCCGTGAAGACCTGCTCGACCCGCTCGTCGACCTCCTTGACCACGGTGAGCAGGTCGCGCCGGGTCTTGCGCAGGTCTTCGAGCTGGGAGTTGAGGAAGGCGTGCCGCTCCTCCAGCGCCGCGAACTCCTCCAGCGCCAGCGGGTTGACCTTGCCGAGCTGGGCCATCTGCCTGTCGGCGACGCGGGCGCGCTTCTCCTGCTCCTCGCGGACGTAGGGCACCGGCTCGCCGTCGCCGACCGGCACAGGCTGCTCGGGGCCGTACTCGGAGATCAGGGCGTCCATCTCGACGCCGTACTCCTCCATGGCGCGCTGCTCCATCTGCTCAAGGCGCAGCCGCTGCTCGGTGCGGGCCACCTCGTTGCCGTGAGCCCGGTTGACCAGCTTGTCCAGCTCGGACGCCAGCTCGCGCACCCGGACGCGCACCGCCTTGAGCTCGGCGTCGATCTCGCCGCGCGCCCGCTCGGCGTCCTCGCGCTCGTCGGCGGCCAGGGTCAGGGAGGTCTCCAGCACCCCGAGCGCGCGGGCCGCGCCCCGGACGACGGCCTCGGCCACCTGGGCCTGGGCGCGGCGGCGCTCGCGCAGCGCGGCGGCCCCGGCCCGCTCGTGGCGCTCGCGCTCGGCCGCTCTCATGAGCTGGTCGGCGCGGCCGGCGATGCCGCGGACGCGCTCCTCGGCCGTGCGGACGGTCAGGCGGGCCTCCATCTCGGCCTGCCGGGTGACGTCGCGGACCCCGGCCAGCTCGTCGCGGGTCTCGGTGGTCGGCTCCGCGGCCAGCTCGTCGGCGTACTCGGCCTCGGCCAGGCGCTCCTCCAGCTCGACGACGCCGGCGAGGTCGCGGTCGCGCGCCTGCTCGGCGGCGGCGACGCTGCGGGCCAGCCGGTCGCACTCGTCGCCGGCGGCCCTGGCGGCGGCGTCGAGCTGGGCCAGGCGCCTTGCCGCGAGGGCGACCCGCTGGTCGGCCTCGCGCTGCCTGGCCCGCACGCGGTCGAGCTCGCCCTGCGCGGCGTTCACGCCGGCCTGGGCGGTGTTGACGCCGGTCTGCGCCTGCGCGGCGCGCGCCTGGACGGCCTCCACGGCCTGCTGGGCGGCGCGCTCGGCCTCGGCGGCGCGTTCGAGCTCGCCCGCGGCGCTCTCGGCGGTGGCGCGGGCCTGCTCGAGATCGGCGACGGCCTGGTCGAGGGCGGCGCGCACCTGGAGGGCCGAGCCCGCGCCGGCGCCCGAGCCGCCGTGCGCGAAGAACGCGCCCACCAGGTCGCCCGACCAGGTGACGGCCCGGACGTCGGGGCGCTGCTCGACGAGCTTCCTGGCCACCGGCACGTCCTCGGCGACGACCACGCCGGCCAGCAGGCTCTCGACGGCGGGGCGGAAGGCGTCGGACACGCTCACCAGGTCGCAGACCCACTCGGCGTCCTCCACGGGCGCGGGCCTCGCCACGGCGGCATCGGACGCGACGACCAGCGCCGCCCGGCCGGCGTCCTCGGCCCGCAGCAGCTCCACCGCGTCCACGACGGTGGACAGCGACTCCACCGCGACGGCCTCGGCGGCGGCGCCCAGCACGGCGGCCACGGCCACCTCGGCTCCCGGCCGCACGGTCATCATCGCGGCGAGCGGCCCGAGCACTCCGGACAGGCCGGCGGCCATCAGCGCCGCGCCGCCGTCGGCGCCCCCGGCGAGACCCATGCGCAGGGCCTCCCCGCGGGCCTCCAGGGCGGCGATCGCCCGCTGGGCCTCCTGGTCGGCGGCCCGCGCCGCCCCGACGGCCGCGCGGGCCTCCGCCAGGGCCCTGCGCGGGGTCTCGGCGGCGGCCTTGGCCTCCTCGACGGCGGCCCGGGCCTCCTCCACCGCGGCCTTGGCCTCCTCGACGCCCTGCTGTGCGCGCGCCAGCTCGTCGGCGAGGGCGGGGTCGGCGGCGGGCTCGGCCTCCTGCTGCGCGTCGTGCTCCTCGCGGGCCCGCTCGCTCCTCTGACGGGCCTCCCCCAGGGCCTTGGCCAGGCGCCCGATCTCCTCCTCGGCGGCCCTGGCGCGGCCCCGCACGGCGGCCACCTCGCCGCGCAGCCTGGCCAGGCTCTCGCGGCGGTCGGCGGCCTCGCGCGCGGCGGCGGCCAGGCGGCGCTCCTCGACGGCCAGAGCGCTCTCGGCCTCACCGCGCCGCCAGACGGCCTGTTCGAGGATCTCCTCGGCCTGCTCGAGCTCGGCCTTGAGCGCCTCCTCGCGCTCGCGCACCTCGGCGGCCTCGCGCTCGTACTCCTCGGGGTCACGCCCGCGCCGCTCGATGGAGGCGGCCTCGACGGCGTGGCGGTGCCGCTCGGCGGCCAGCGTCTCCACACTGTGGAAGCGCTCCTTGAGCGCGGCCAGGCGGTAGTAGGTCTCCTGGGCGACGGCGAGGCGCGGCTGGGCGGCGCTCTCGGCGGCCTCCAGCTCGGCCTCGCGGCCCTGCCCCTGTTCGAGGCCGGCCTCCACCTCGGCGCGCCTGGCGCGGACGGCGGCCTCGTCGGCGGCCTCACGGTGGAGGTGGTCGCGCAGGCGGACGACGTCGTCGGCCAGCAGGCGCAGCCGCGCGTCGCGAAGGTCGGCCTGGATGACGGCGGCCTTGCGGGCGATCTCGGCCTGGCGGCCCAGCGGCTTGAGCTGGCGGCGCAGCTCGGCCGCGAGGTCCTGCACGCGGGTGAGGTTGGCCTGCATGGCGTCCAGCTTGCGCAGCGCCTTCTCTTTGCGCTTGCGGTGCTTCAGGACGCCCGCGGCCTCCTCGATGAACGCCCTGCGCTCCTCGGGGCCGGCGTGCAGGACGGTGTCGAGCTGGCCCTGGCCGACGATGACGTGCATCTCGCGGCCGATGCCGGAGTCCGACAGCAGCTCCTGGATGTCCAGCAGCCGGCAGGTGTCGCCGTTGATGGCGTACTCGCTCTGGCCGGAGCGGAACATCAGCCGGCTGATCGTGACCTCGGTGTAGTCGATCGGGAGCGCGCCGTCGGTGTTGTCGATGGTCAGCGTCACCTCGGCGCGCCCCAGTGGAGGCCGCGAGGAGGTGCCGGCGAAGATGACGTCCTCCATCTTGCCGCCGCGCAGGGACTTGGCGCTGTGCTCGCCCATGACCCAGGCGAGGGCGTCCACGACGTTGGACTTGCCCGACCCGTTGGGGCCGACGACGGCGGTGATGCCGGGTTCGAACTTCAGGGCGGTGGCGGAGGCGAAGGACTTGAAGCCGCGCAGCGTGAGGTTCTTGAGATACACGCGCGCCGACCTCCCCGTTCCGCTCGGGGACCGCCTGCCTGCCTCCCGGGTCCCTTCCGCTCTTCGGGGCACACTACCGGCTCGGGACGCCCTCGGGTGTGCTCACCGGGTATGCGGCCTGCAACGGAGCACGCGGAACGGGCGCGCGCAGCGCCGAGCCGGGCGAGTGCCGGGCCGGGCCGGTGCCGGGCACGCGAGGATGCCGGACCGGGCGGGGCCGGCCGCCGCCGGAGGTGTGCGGCCGGGCGAGGCCGGCCACGCGAAGGCCGGAAAATGACAAGGGACGCCTTTGCGGGGCGTCCCTGACAGTGTGTTGCCGTCCGTACCGAACCTCAGGTGAGGGCCGGCTCGCGATCTTGCAGGCGAGAGAACGCCTCATCTCGCGACTGGGCCGCGAGAGCGTCGTTCTGGGCCTGGAGCCTTGTGAGCTCTGCCTCCAGATCCCGGATTCGCTGCTGGAGACGGCGCATTTCCGAGACCATTCGAGGGTCGAGACCGCCGACGTGGCCGAGTAGAGCCTTCGCCATGGTTAAGGGTCCTCCACGCTGAGTGACCAAACTGGTTCGCGCACTTCTTGCCGCGGGAGGGGTGCGCGTGTTTCCTATCAAGAGTCGCACCGGCAATGGAGGCGGTCAAGTTGAACGCTCTCCATGAATGCGCCAATGGGCACTCCCGACATGTAAATATACCGCATTTAGGGGGTTTAAGGGAAGCGCCTACCGCTCCACGAATCCACCAAAACCCCCGCGAACCGGTGACCAGCGCTCCACCACGGTATCTACCCGCCCCGGGGTGTCACCACCCCTGAGCAGGGCGAGAAGCTTCTCACAGGCCTCGCGCGGTCCCTCGGCGACGACCTCGACCCTGCCGTCGGCAAGGTTCGACGCCGACCCGACCAACCCCAGCTCAAGAGCCCGGGACCGCGTCCACCAGCGGAAACCCACCCCCTGCACGCGACCGCGCACCCATGCGTTGAGACGGATGTCACTTGCGCCGGGCGCGGCGTCCCCGCTCATGTCGCCACCCGGGGTTGACAACGGGGGCAACTGTAGGAGGACCTGTTCATGAAAGCCTCCCGGACGACCGGTGCGCCACAGCGGGGGCACGGCTCGCCCTCCCGGCCGTACACGTTGAGCGACCGGTCGAAGTAGCCGCTCTCGCCGTTGACGTTGACGTACAGGCTATCGAAGGACGTGCCGCCCTGGCCGAGGGCCTCGGTCATCACCGCGCGCGCGGCCGCCAGCAGCTCTTCGACCTTGCGCCGGCTCAGCGACCGCGTGGGCACGCCGCCGTGCAGCCCCGCCCGCCACAGCGCCTCGTCGGCGTAGATGTTGCCCACCCCGCTGATCAGCGACTGGTCCAGCAGCGCCCGCTTGACCTCGGTCTGCCGGGTGGCGAGCCGCATGGCGAACATCTCCTCGTCGAACGCCTCCTCCAGCGGATCGGGCGCGATGTGCGCGATCGGCTCGGGGACCGGCCGCTCCAGCGGCAGCAGAGGAGCCACCAGCACGTGGCCGAAGGTGCGCTGGTCGACGAACCTCAGCTCGGGGCCGCCGTCGGAGAACCCCAGGCGCACCCGCAGGTGCTTCTCCAGCGGCGAGCCCGGGTCGACCACCAGCAGCTGGCCGCTCATGCCCAGGTGCGCCAGCAGCGCCTCGGACGCGCCATGCCGGGCCTCTCCCGCCGGACCGGCTTGAGGAAGATCCGCTCCGGCGTCTCCGCTGTCCTGCGGGAGATCCGCAGAGCCGCCCACCGGGGCCTCGGAGCCGTTCAGCGCCTCGGCCAGGGGCAGCCACAGGTATTTGCCCCGCCGCTCTGCCGAGACCAGCGTGCGGCCCGCCAGCCGCCCGGCGAACTCGGCAGAACCGGGAGCGTGCCTGCGGATCGCGCGAGGATGCAGGACCTCGGCGAAGGCGATCGTGCGCCCGGCGACCCAGCGTTCCAGCCCGCGCCGGACGACCTCGACTTCCGGCAGCTCCGGCATGGGTCAGCTGGCCTTCTTGTCCCGGGCGTCGGCGGCCGCGCGTATGGCGTTCCAGGCGGCCTCCGCGGCCTGCTGCTCGGCCTCCTTCTTGCTGCGCCCCGCGCCCGACCCGTACTCCTGGCCGCCGACCTTGACGATCGCGGTGAACGACTTGGCGTGGTCGGGCCCGCTCTCGTCCACGTGGTACTCGGGCACGCCCAGCATCTCGGCGGCGGTGAGCTCCTGCAGGGAGGTCTTCCAGTCGAGGCCCGCGCCGAGCGAGGCCGACCGCTTGATCAGCGGGTCGAACAGCAGGTGGACCACACGGAACGCCTCGTCCAGCCCCTTGTCGACGTAGACGGCGCCGATGAGCGCCTCGAGGGTGTCGGCGAGGATCGAGGACTTGTCGCGCCCGCCGGTGCCCTCCTCACCCCGGCCGAGCCGGGTGAACCGGCCGAGGTCCAGGGCGCGCGCGACGTCGGCGAGGGCGCGCATGTTGACCACGGCCGCCCGCAGCTTGGCGAGCTGGCCCTCAGGAAGATCGGGATGCCCCCGGAACAGGGTGTCGGTGACCACCAGGCCCAGCACCGAGTCGCCGAGGAACTCAAGGCGCTCGTTGGTGGGCAGGCCACCGTTCTCGTACGCGTAGGAGCGGTGCGTCAGCGCCCGCTCAAGAAGCTGCTCGTCCAGCTTGACGTCCAGGACGCGCTCGAGCTCGTCCCTGGCGATCTCTACCGGTATGGGCTTCCCACCTGCGGCCACGTCTCCTCCTCGGACGGTGTCTCTCTGGCCGTCACGCAGCACGTCACGACCATGGTCGCGATGGCGGATGGAACGCGGGTGCCCGAAAACGTGGTGGACGCCGGGAGATTGCGGCAGCCCCGGCGCCCACCACGGCCGCGGGCGAACCGCCACCGCACGCCTTTGAACGGTGGACGGTCGTCCCGGCCGGATGCGGGGCATCCGGCCGGCTCACCGGCCACCGCAGGCGTGATCAGGCCGACGGCTCGATGACCTGTCGGCGGTTGTAGGTGCCGCAGGTCGGGCATGCCACGTGCGGCAGCTTCGGCGACCGGCACTGGTTGCAGCTCACGAGCGCCGGCGCGGCGGTCTTCCACTGCGCGCGGCGGGAGCGGGTGTTGCTCCGCGACATCTTCCGCTTGGGGACGGCCACGTCAACCCTCCTGGGTCTTGTTGTTCTCGATGTTCAGGCCCTGCAACGCCGCCCAGCGGGCGTCGGTCTTATCGTGCCGATGGTCTGGGCCGGCTTCCGCCAGCTTGACCCCACACTCCACGCAGAGACCGGGGCAGTCTTCACTACAGACCGGGCTCAACGGCAGTGCGAGCACCACCGCGTCGCGGAACGTCGGCTCGAGATCGAGGAGTTCACCGTCGAGGAGTGAGTCGTCCTCGGCGGCGTCTTCCGCCGAGTAGAAGAAGAGCTCCTGGAAGCCGACCTCGATCTGCGAGGTCAACGGATCCAGGCACCGCGAGCACTCGCCGGTGAGCGGGGCTCGCGCCGTGCCCGTGACGAGCACGCCTTCCATCACTGCCTCGAGCCGGATGTCCAGCTCGATCTCGGCGTCCACGGGGACGCCGATCATGCCGACGGTGAGATTCGCCGGAGCCGGGAGGGAACGGGAGGTCTCGCGCATGGACCCCGGCCGTCGTCCCAGATCATGGGTCGAAATCACCCAGGGGGCCCGGGGGTCGAGGCTATGCAGCGTCTTCCTGCTCTCTTGAGGCATGGCGAATCACCGCCGTCGTACAAGGCCGATGAGAAAGAATACCAGCACTCAGCCGCGGAGCCGTTCGACCAGCATCCGGTGCACCAGATCGGGCACGAGCCCCGAGACGTCCCCACCGTACCGGGCGATCTCCTTCAGCCTGCTCGACGACAGGAAGGAGTACTCGGGGTTGGTCGACATGAACAGCGTCTCCACGCCCGACATGCGGTAGTTGAGCTGGGCCATCTGCAGTTCGTAGTCGAAGTCGCTGACCGCGCGCAGGCCCTTGACGATCGTCGGGATGCCCTGCTGCTTGCAGAAGTCGACCAGCAGCCCGTAGAACTTCTCGACCCGCACGTTGCCGTACTCGCGGGTCACCTCCTCGAGCGTCGCGATGCGCTCGTCCACGGTGAACAGGCTCTTCTTCTCGACGTTGATCAGCACGGCGACGACGACCTCGTCATACAACCGGGACGTCCGGCCGATGATGTCGAGATGGCCGTTGGTGACGGGGTCGAACGACCCCGGACAGACGACGCGACGCAAGGCGTACCCCCAGTTTCACTGGTTCCCGGCGGCGCGACCGTACCAAACGGACGCTTCGCCATAGCGACGGACCCTCTCCTCGCTGAATCCCGAGGGCCAGACCAGGTCCTTCCCCCGCGACTCGCGCTCCACCGCGACCAGGGCGTCCGAAGCCAGCCAGCGGTTGTCGCGCAGCCGTTCAAGCACCTCGGCGACGGCCTCGTCCTTCACCGCGTACGGAGGGTCGGCGAACACGAAGTCGTACGGCTCGGCGCACGGGAGCGCCACGACGCGCTCGACCCGGTCGCCGGTCACGACCGCCCCCGGCAGGCCCAGCGCGGCGATGTTCTCCCTGATCGTGCGCACGGCCTTGACGTCGGACTCCACCAGCAGCGCGTGTGAGGCTCCCCGCGACAGCGCCTCCAGGCCCACCGCCCCGGACCCGGCGTACAGGTCGAGCACGCGGGCGCCGTCCAGCGGGCCGAGCAGGGAGCCGACGGTGGAGAACAGCCCCTCCCTGGCACGGTCGCTCGTCGGGCGGGTGCCACGGCCGGGGGGCACGGCGATGCGGCGCCCGCCGGCGGTTCCTGCGATGACTCGGGTCACCCGCCCATTCTCGCCGCAGCCCGAGCCGCTCCCGCACCGGCCGGGACACGCGGTACGCCCCCACGCCCACCGCGGCCACGCGCACGCCCACGCCCGCCAGAGCCGCGGGGCCGCGCCCGCCGGGGCCACGGGTACGCCCACGCCCGCCGGGGTCACAGGTACCCACGTCCGCCGGGGTCACGGGACGTCACACGCCCGCCGGGGCACGAGATGGGGCCCTCTGCCGGCCCGAGAGCCAAGGTCAAGAGTGGCCAAGTGTCGTCGACGAATGCGCAAGGGTCGTTCCGCACGGCGGCCTGAGCCCACATGATGAGTTCTGCGGCCTTCATGGTGACCCAGGGGAAGGCCGACCGGCGTGATCGTGAGCCCTTCCGCGCGCCGGTGCCCTCGGCACCTGACCCGAGGGTGGGCCCAGCCGGGGACGGCATTCGGGGGGAGGCCGTCCCAAGGCTGGGCCCTGGGTCATTTTTATGACCCAGGGCATCCCCCCGTCAGCACTGAATCCAGGACCGCGCCGCCGATCCCCTGCCAGAGTTCACCCACGCCACCGTGGCGGCGTGGCCGACGACCTCACGCGCCCCGGCTCCTCGCACGGTCCGCAGCCCCGCCTCCACCTCCACGCCCAATGCCCCGCACCCCTGCGGAGGCAGGCGAATGCCCCGCGCCCCCGCGAAAGCGCCGCCCCGCCGCCACAGGCTGCCCGATTTCACCCGTCGATGCGACTCTTCCTGTCGGCGCCGGGTCGGCGGGTCGTGGTACGGCGAAGCCGGCGCCACACTACGTCGAGCAACTTGGGCCGTTCACCCACCTCTGGTAGCGATCATGCCTTTTCGAGGTATTCGGCGCGGTCGTCGCCGAGGAGGCGGTCGATCTCGGCGCGGAGCGCCGGGTGGGCGGTCAGGTCGGGATCGGCGGACAGCAGCAGCCCGGCCTCCTCGCGGGCGTCCCTGATGACGTCCTCGTCGCGCAGCAGCCGCAGCATCTTCAGCGATGATTTGCGCCCGGACTGGGCCGCGCCCAGCACATCGCCCTCGCGCCGCTGCTCCAGGTCGACCCGGGACAGCTCGAACCCGTCGAGCGTGGCGGCGACCGCGTCGAGCCGCTCGCGGGCCGGGGTGCCCGCCGGGAAGTCGGTCACCAGCAGGCACAGGCCGGGCAGGCCGCCCCGGCCCACGCGCCCGCGCAGCTGGTGGAGCTGCGACACGCCGAACCGGTCGGCGTCCATGATCACCATGACGGAGGCATTGGGGACGTCCACGCCGACCTCGATCACCGTGGTGGCCACCAGGACGTCGACCTCGCCGCGCGTGAAGGCGCGCATCACGGCGTCCTTGTCCTCGGGAGGCAGCCGCCCGTGGAGCACCTCGACGCGCAGGCCGGCCAGCGGCCCGCCGGCCAGCAGCGGGGCGACCTCCATGACGGCCAGCGGCGGGCGGCGCTCGCCGTTCCCCTCCCCCGCCTCGGCGGCCTCGCTCAGCTCGGCGAGGTCACCGGGCTCGGCCAGGTCGCTCAGATCGCCCTCGTCGCCCTCCTGGTCGCCGATGCGGGGGCAGACGATGTAGGCCTGGCGGCCCAGGCCGACCTCCTCGCGGATGCGCTCCCAGGTGCGTTCGAGGAAGTGCGGCTTGTCGGCCGCGGGGACGACGTGCGTGGTGATCGGGGCCCGACCAGAGGGCAGCTGGCTGAGCGTCGAGACCTCCAGGTCGCCGAACACCGTCATGGCCACCGTGCGCGGGATCGGGGTGGCGGTCATCACCAGGACGTGCGGCCGTCCGCCGCCGGCCTTCTCGCGCAGCGCGTCACGCTGCTCGACGCCGAAGCGGTGCTGCTCGTCCACGACGACCAGGCCGAGGTCGGCGAACTGGACGTGCTCCTGGAGCAGGGCATGGGTGCCCACGACGACGCCCGCCGCGCCGGACGCGGCCTCCAGCAGGGCGGCGCGGCGGCCCGCCGCGCCCATGGAGCCGGTGAGCAGCGTCACCGCCGTGCCGCCGAACATGCCGCCGGTGCCGAGGTCGCCGAGCATGCGGACGATGGAGCGGTGGTGCTGCTGCGCCAGCACCTCGGTGGGGGCGAGCAACGCCGCCTGGCCGCCGGCGTCGACCACCTGGAGCATCGCCCGCAGCGCCACGACGGTCTTGCCCGCGCCCACCTCGCCCTGGAGCAGACGGTGCATCGGGTGCGCCAGCGCCAGCTCGGCCGCGATCTCTTCGCCGACGGCGACCTGGCCCTCGGTGAGCTGGAAGGGCAGCCGGCCGTCGAAGTCGGCGAGCAGCCCGTCGTCCCGGCTGGGCCGGGGGATGGCGGGCCACGCGGCGGCGGCCTGGCGGCGCTGGGCGAGCACGGCCTGCAGCATGAACGCCTCGTCGAACTTGAGCCTCTTGCGCGCCCTCGCCACGTCGCCCTGGTCGCGCGGCCGGTGGACGGCCTCCAGCGCCTCGGCCAGGCCCGGCAGCCGGTGGCGGGCGCGCAGGTCGTCGGGCAGCGGATCGGGGATCGGGCCCAGCGTGTCGAGCACGACGCCGATCGCCCTGCGGATCACCCACGAGGTGATGCCGCCCGCCGCCGGGTAGATCGGCACCGGCGCGGCGGCGAACTCGGCCGCCGAGGACGACGAGGACTCGACCTCCTCGAACGGCTCGAACTCGGGATTGCTGAGCTGCCACTTGGCCCGCTCGCCGTGCCCGAACCGCCCCACCTTGCCGGAGAACATCGCGCGGGTGCCGGGCTTGAGCCGGGTCTCCACCACGTGGGACATCTTGCCGAAGAAGGACAGATAGATCTTGTTGCGCCGCCCGTCGACGACCTCGACCTCCAGCCAGGTGCCCGACCGGTTGCGCATCGGCTTGCGCATGAGGCGGGAGACCTCGCCGACCACCGTGACGTGCTCGTCGACCTCCAGGGCGTCGAGCGCGGTGAGCTCGCCCCGCTCGGCGTAGCGCCGGGGGTAGTGGCGCAGGAGCTCGCCGACCGTGGTGATGTTGAGCGAGCCCTCGAGCGGCTTGGCCGTCTTTGGATCGAGCGCCTTGATGAGCGGCTCGTCGAAACGCGTCACGTCAACCAGTTGTACCGCTCCCGGCCGACAAGAACCCCCGCGAAGGCTTCACTCGACGCCGTACGCGCGGCGCGGCGCCCGTCGGCTCGGCCTGGCCGCCCGGGGCGCCGCGGCCGGGCCGGGCGGGCACGGGGGCGCCGCGCACGCCGGCCCGGCGGCCTACTCGACGCCGATGAGCAGCGGGTAGCCGCCCTGGCCGCCCTCGTGGACGACCGTCTCCAGGTCCGGCCGGGCCGAGGCCAGGTGCTCACGGACGGCCCGCGCGGGCCGATCGCCGTCCGCCCCCAGGATGAGCGTCACCAGCTCGCTGGCGGCCGACAGCATGCGGGAGGCGGTCGTGACGGCGACGGCCTCGACGTCGGAGCCGATCAGGGCCACGTCGCCGTCGATCACGCCGAGCACGTCGCCCGGACGGCACAGGCCGGCGCTGGTCATGGCCTCCCGGTCGGCCACCCAGACGTGCCCGTGGCGGGCGTGGCCGGCGCTGTCGGTCATCGCCACCACGTCGTCGTCGAAGCGCCGCAGCGGGTCGTGGACGGCCAGGGCCGCGAGCCCCTGGACGGTCGCCTTGGTGGGCAGCACGCTGACGACCACGCCCTCCTCGCGGGCGATCGCCGCCGCGCCCATGGCCACCGCGTTCACGCCGGTGTCGTTCGGCAGCACCGCGACCTCGGTGCCGGCCTGCCGGATCGCGTCCAGTACGGCCCCGAGCGCGGGACTCGAGCCGGGCTCGCGGCGCACCACCACGGCCCCGGCCCGCTCGAACAGGCGCGCGATGCCGTCGCCCGCCGCGACGGCCACCACGCCGCGCCCCTGGCCGCGCCGGGGAGCGTGCGCCGCAGCCTCCAGGTAGGCGATCTTGACGCGGTGCGGCCGCCCGGCCCGCATCCCCGCCTCGACGGCCGCCCCGGCGTCGTCCACGTGGACGTGCACGTTCCACAGGCCGTCCCCGCCGACGACCACCAGCGAGTCGCCGAGGCGGTCGAGCTCCTCGCGCAGCGCGGCGACGGCGGCCTCGTCCGCATCCAGGAGGAACATCACCTCGTAGCCGAACTCCTCGACGTGCCCGTGCTCGCCCGGCCCTACAGGGGTGAACCGCGCGGCCGGCGCGGGCACCTCGTACCGGCCGACATAGGAGTCGGTGATCACGGCGGCCAGGCTCTCCAGGACGACGGTCATCCCGGCGGCGCCCGCGTCGACCACCCCGTTGCGGGACAGCACGTCGAGCTGCTCGGTGGTGCGGCCGAGGGCGGCGCGCGCGGCGGACGCGGCGCTCCTGGCGACCTCCGCCAGCTCGCCGGCGGCGTCCAGGCCGTCCGCCGCCTCCTCCGCCTCCTGCGCGGCGCGGGCCGCCGCGCTCAGCACGCTCAGCACGGTGCCCTCCACCGGGCGCGCCACCGCGCTCCTGGCCAGCTCGGCCGCCCTGGCCAGCGCCTCGCGCAGGTCGCGGCCGACGCCCTTGGCGGGCTTGAGCACCTCGGCCATGCCGCGCAGGGCCTGGCTGACGATCACCCCCGAGTTCCCCCGCGCGCCGATGAGCGCGCCGTGCGCCAGCGTGCCCCAGGTGGTCTCGGCGTCCGCGTCGTGGGGCAGCCCGTCGAGCGCCTCGGCCGCCGACAGCATCGTCAGGTGCAGGTTCGTCCCGGTGTCGCCGTCGGGGACGGGGAAGACGTTCAGCGCGTCGATCTCGGCGCGGACCCTGCCGAGCGCCTCGGCGCACAACCCGGCCCAGCGGCGCACCGCGGCGGGGTCGAGGATCCGCAGCGACTCCCCGGCGTCGGCGGGCTGCGAAGGCATGGGGGGCTCCCTCCTGCGCGCGGCGAATCGACCCCGCGCGGCACGTCGCACGGTGGTTCGCGCGCGCGGGACCGCGCCGGCTCCGATGATGCGCTACGGTTGGTGATACGAGATTATCCCCGTTCGCCCGCCCCTCCGTTTGGTGAGCACCGGGCGACATCGGATACCCTCGTGTGGCCAGCCGGTAGTCCCGGCATGCCCGACCGCCGCTTCTACCTCGGTTTCGGGCCTATTGACTGATCTAAGGAGCGATGACCGTGGCTTCCGTCTGCGACGTTTGCGGCAAGGGGCCGACTTTCGGCAACAACATCTCGCACTCGCACCGCCGCACCCGCCGCCGCTGGAACCCCAACATCCAGCGTGTGCGCGCCATGGTCGGTAGCACGCCGAAGCGGCTGAACGTGTGCACCTCCTGCATCAAGGCGGGCAAGATCGCCCGCTAGCACCGGCTTCGATGGCCCGCCACCCACCATGGGTGGCGGGCCATCGCCGTTCCCGCACTCCCTCGACCAGCGCCCCTGCGGCTGCGACGCGCCTGACAAGGTCCAGCCGGGCGGCGTCCCCTGTGCCTGCCGGCGCGCACGGGCGCGTCCCCGCTACCCCGAGGCCAGCTGTTCGACGCCGCCCTGTGCCTGCGGGCGCGTCCTGCGGGGTGCACTACGGGCACGTCCTGAGACGGTCAGGCGAGTGAGCAGACGCTCCTGAGCCCGCCGGCGTGTCCCGAGGCGGTTCTGGGCGGGCGTGCAGGCGCCCCTACGCCCCAGGTGCGCCCTGAGAAGGTCAAAGGCAGTGAGCAGCGGCCGTCTATGTCGGCAGGCGCGTGTTGAGAGCCTCAAGGGAGCGGGCCAAACGCCGCGTGTGTCCCGGCGGGCGGGTTCTCGGCCAGATCAGGCCCGTGTGCCCCCGCGCCAGCGCCAGGCGTGGTCGACGGGGCCGATGCCCGCGCCCAGGGGGAACCCGTGAGCGATCGCGCCGGTGACGTACTCCTTCGCCTTGGCCACCGCACCGGGGACGTCCTCTCCCAGCGCCAGGTGGGAGGCGATGGCGGAGGCCAGCGTGCATCCGGTGCCGTGGGTGTGCCGGTTGTCGAGCCGTTCGGCGGAGAAGCGGTGCTCGGTGACGCCGTCGGTGAGCAGGTCGACCGGCCGGCCGGGCAGATGGCCGCCCTTGATCAGCGCCCAGGCGGGCCCGAGGGCCAGCACCGCCTCGGCGGCCGGCCGCAGGTCGTCCTCGTCCTCGACCTTGAACGAGGTGAGCTGCTCGACCTCCCACAGGTTCGGCGTCACCACGGTCGCCACCGGCAGCAGGCGCGAGGTCACCGTGTGGACCGCCTCGGGGGCGAGCAGCGGGTCGCCGTGCTTGGACACGCCGACGGGGTCCACGACCACGGGGACCTCCACGCCGGCGAGCACCTCGGCGACCACCTCGACCAGTCGAGGGGAGGCGAGCATGCCCGTTTTGACGGCCTGCGCGCCGATGTCGCCGAGCACCGAGTCGAGCTGCGCGCGCACCGCCTCGGGCGGCAGTTCCCAGTAGCCCTGCACGCCGAGGGAGTTCTGCGCGGTCACCGCCGCGATCACGCTCATGCCGTGGACGCCCAGCGCCAGCATGGTCTTCAGGTCGGCCTGGATGCCGGCGCCTCCGCCCGAGTCGGAGCCGGCGACCGTGAGCACGCGGGGAGGAGTCACGCGTCCATCAAACCAAACTCCCCCTCCGTCCCGGGGCCAGGAGGGGCCGCTATGCCGCTGGGAGCCCGCTGGAGGGGGGAGAGGAGGTGGCTTACTGGAGGGAGATTTCGGGGGCGACCTCGGAGGAGAAGGCGTCGTCGGTGCGGAGGCGGCAGCTGCCTCCGGTGAGCTGGCAGGTCTCCGGGGAGGCGGAGTCGCCGTCGGCGGTGAACGACACCACGACCGTCTCGCCCTCGCCCAGCGTCGCGGCCGAGGACAGCACCAGGAGGTCGCCCTTCTGCGTCCATTCCGCCCCGTCGGCGCCGGTCACCTCGCCGCCGACCGGCACACGGACACTCCAGCCGTCCAGCGCGGCCCCGGTGTTGGTGATCGTCAACCGGCCGGTGTACCCGGCGGGCGTCACCGCCGACACGCCGAAGTCGACGGCCACCCGGCCCGGCGCGACCAACGGGTCGGCGTCATCGGCCTCAGGCGTCGCTTCGGGCGAGGTGGTGATGTCGGTTTCCTCGGGGTCCGGCGTGGGGTCCGCGGTGTCCTCCTGCGGGCTCGGCCGCCCGGTGGGGGTCGTCCGGGTGCGCTCCGGCGTCGGCCGGGCCGAAGGCTGCGGCGTCCGGTGGGCGGGCGGACGGCTCGCGCCGGAGGTGGGCGCGGAGGAACGGCGGGACGACGAACTGGGCGACCCGGCGCTGGGGGAAGCGGACGCCTCGTCGGAGGGGGCGCCGGTGTCGGGCGTCTCGGTGTCGCTGGGCGGGGTGTCCTGCCGCTGTGGCTTGCCGGGGGCGATGGCCGCGCAGACCTGGCCCTTGGGGCAGTCCGGCGGCCGGACCAGGTCCACCTGGCCGGAGGACAGCTTGACGCCGATCACGGCGGTCGTGATGGCGGTGACCACGGCCACGGCCGACAGCGCCGCGAGGCGCCCCCTCCGGGCCTTCGGACGGTCCTCGCCGTCCTGGCCGCGCCGCCGGCCGCGCCTGCGGCCTCCGCCGTCGTGTGGACCTTCGGTGGCGGGACCGCCGGGACGCTCGTCACCGCCCGGCGCCAGCCCGACCCGCAGGACGTCATCCTCCGAACGCGGCCCCGGTCCCACGCGCGGAGAGGCGCCTTCCGAGCTCGGCCCCGGGCCGACGCGCGAAAGGTCGTCCTCCGACCTCGGCCACGGGCCGACGCGGGGAAAGTCGTCCTCGGAGCCGGCCCCGGGACCGGCCCTCAGGCCGTCGCCGGAACCGGCCGGGTAGCCGGCACGCAGCGTGTCCCCGCCGGCGGCGGACCAAGGCGACATCCGCGCCAGGTCCTCCCCGAAACCAGAGCGAGGCCCCCCGGCCGGCACGTCCTCACCGGGAAGCGGCCCAGGGACCACCCCCTGCATGTCCCCGGCGGGCGGCGGCGCGTGGGCCGTTCGCGGCGCGTCCTCGGCAGGACCGGCCGATTCCGGCTCGTCGCCCCAGGCGGTCGGCCAGGCGGGGGTGGGCACGGCGTCCCACGCACTGGACCTCGGCGGCTCGGCCTCCACGCCCGCACCCGCGGACGGCGACTCCTGCCACGCCGAGGGGCCCGCGGAGGAGGGCTCGGACCAGGCGGAGGGGCTAGGGGACGAGGGCTCCGGCCACACCGTGGCCCCTGTGGACGGCGGCCCGGACCAGGCCGAAGGAACAGGAGACGGTGGCTCAGGCCACGCCGAAGGGCCAGAGGACGGCGAGTCCGGCCACGCCGGGGCGCCCGTGGGCGGGGATTCGGTCCAGGTTGGGGTGCCAGGGCCCGGGGAGACGCCTGAGGCCGGTGGGGGCCAGGCGGGAGAGCCAGGGCCAGGGGAGGCGCCGGAGGCCGGTGTGGGCCAGGCCGGGGCGTTGGGGTCGTCGTCGGGCCAGGCGGCGGGGGCCAGCCATTCCTCGGTTCCCCGGTCGTCGTCGCGCCGGCCCGAGGCTCCGCGCTCGTCCGCCCCGTCGGGGTCGGACCCTCGGCCTCGCGATGACGTGTGGCGTCCCCGTCCCATGAAGCGCCTTCCTCCTAGAAACCACAGCGCGTCACTTCATAACACCTTCAACACGTCTTTGTCACAATTTTCACGTTAATCACGGAAGTGATCCCAGCCACTTCTCTGCCCCACCCGCCCTCTGACCTGCACGCCTTCCCCCTCCGCCACCCGCCCGATGACCTTCCACTCAGCGGGCAGCGAGACGTCCGGCGGGAACGCGGCGACCAGCGCGTGGTCCTCGCCCCCGGTCAGCACCCACTCCACCGGGTCCTGGCCGAGCTCGGCCGCGGCGGCGACGAGCAGTGCGGGGACGGGCAGGGAAGCGGGGTCCACCTCGATGCGCACCCGGCTGGCAGAGGCGATGTGCCCGAGGTCCTGCACCAGCCCGTCGCTGACGTCGGCCATGGCGGTGGCGCCGAGAACGGCCGCCCGCGGCCCGCACGCGTACGGCGGCCTGGGACGCCGGTGGGCGTCGGCCAGCTCGGGGAAGGCGTCGTCGGCGCCGCCCGCCAGCAACAGCGCGAGCCCGGCCGCGGCGTGGCCGAGCCGCCCCGCCACGGCCACCACGTCGCCGGGACGCGCTCCGGAGCGGGTCACCGGGGCACGTCCGCCGAGGTCGCCGAGTGCGGTGACCCCCAGCACAACAAGATCGGACCTGGCGATGTCGCCGCCCGCCACGCTCGCGCCGACCAGCGCGCACTCCTCGCCGAAGCCGTCGGTGAGGCCGTCCACCCAGTCGGTCGCGGTGTCCCCGGGCATCCCGAGGCCCACCACCAGGGCGGTGGGATCGGCGCCCATGGCCACGACGTCGGCGAGGTTCTGCGCCGCCGCCTTGCGCCCGATGTCGTACGCACTGGACCAATCGCGACGGAAGTGCCTACCCTCGAGTAGGAGATCTGTCGTCACAACCACCCGTCCATCAGGGGCGCGGACCACCGCGGCGTCGTCCCCAGGACCGAGCAATACCGCCGGAAATTGTGGCAAACGTCCGGCAATACGGGCAATGATCCCAAATTCGCCAAGATCTGCGGCTGTGATAGCACACCTCCAGGTCTGTTGCATGTACGGTTGCGATTCGGACTGATCGAGTAACGGCACTGAAACAAACCAGCTTCGCCCCCGCGGGAGGACGTGATGGTGCAGGCCTACATCCTTATCCAGACAGAAGTCGGCAAGGCCGCCGCGGTCGCAAGCGCGATCGCGGGCATCCAGGGTGTGACACGCGCCGAGGACGTCACCGGCCCGTACGACGTGATCGTCCGCGCCGAGGCCAACAACGTGGACGAACTAGGCAAGCTGGTCGTCGCGCAGATTCAGGCCGTCGAGGGGATCACGCGTACCCTTACTTGTCCGATCGTGCACATCTGAGCGTCGAGGTCTTCGGGGGGAGCCATGGGGCGGGCCGTCGTGGCCGCGTCGTGCCTGGCGGCGCTGTCCCTGACCGCCGGCTGCGGCGCGGCGGTCCGGGTGCAGCCTCCGGCCCCCCAGGGTGCGACGGCGGCCGCCTGCGCGTCCCTGGACGGCCGGCTCCCCCGCACGCTCGACGGCGCGGAGCGCGTCCCGTCCGAACCCCCTTCGCCGTACGTGGCGGTGTGGGGCTCGGGCGAGATCGCGCTGCGCTGCGGCGTGCCGCGCCCCGCCGCGCTCGATCCCACCGAGCAGGTTCCCGAGATCAACGGCGTGCCGTGGTACGCCGACCCGGCCAGGCCGTCGCTGTTCACGGCCCTGGTCCACGGCGACTACGTCGAGCTGACGATCTCCTCCAGGCACCAGGCCGCGGCCGTGCTCGTCGACCTGGCCGCCCCGATCAAGACGGCGTTCTCCGGCCACTGAAACCCCGCGGCCGGCCCGACGCCCACCGCGACCCGCGCGCCGACGCCCGCCGCGACTCGCATACCGACGCCCGACGTCCCTGACCGGAGCGGCCGCCGCGGGCGGGCCGACGGCCCTTCCGCCCGCGATGACGCGCTCCGGCCGTTCCACCCGCGGCGACCCCCTCCGGCGGCTCAGCGCAGGCCGACGGGGCGGTGCAGCGCGAGCTGGATCAGATGGTCCACCAGCTCGGCGTAGGAGAGGCCCGTGGCCGCCCACAGCTGGGGCGCCACCGACATGGCCGTGAAGCCCGGCATCGTGTTGATCTCGTTGAGGATCAGATGCCCCGTCGGCGTGTAGAAGAAGTCCACGCGCGACAGCCCTTCGCACCCGAGCGCCTCGAACGCCCGTACGGCCATCGCCCGAAGCTCCTCCGCGACCGCCTCGGGGATGTCGGCCGGCACGCTGAGCGCCATGTCCGAGCCGATGTACTTGGCCGAGAAGTCGAAGAACTCGTGCGACTCTTCCACCAGCACCTCGCCGGGCAGGCTCGCCCGCGGCGGCTCGTCGCCCGGCCACTCCAGCACCGCGCACTCGATCTCGCGACCCTCGATCGCCGCCTCGACCAGGACCTTCGGGTCGTGCTCACGGGCCAGCTCCACGGCCCGCTCCAGGCCCTGCACGTCGTCCACCCGGGTGATGCCCTGGCTGGACCCGGCCCGGGAGGGCTTGACGAAGACCGGCATGCCGAGGGCTTCGACGTCCTTGAGCACCCGGTCGCGGTCCAGGCGCCAGTCGCGGTCGCGCACGACGACGTACGGCCCGACGGGCAGGCCGGCCGAGGCCAGCAAAGCCTTCATGTACGCCTTGTCCATGCCCACGGCACTGGCCAGCACCCCCGAGCCGACGTAGCGCACGCCGGCCATCTCCAGCAGGCCCTGGATGGTGCCGTCCTCGCCGAACGGGCCGTGCAGCATCGGGAAGACGACGTCCACCTGTCCCAGCGAGGCCGGGATCGTCCCGGCGTCCAGCGCCACGAGGGGACCGCCTCCGGACGGCAGCGCGAGCGCCGCGCCGGCCGGGTCCACGCTGGGCAGTTCCTCGCCCTCGATCTCGAACCGCTGGTCGTCGGTCGCCAGCACCCACCGCCCGTCCGGCGAGATGCCGATGGGCACGACGTCGTACTTCGACCGGTCGATGGCCGAAAGGACACTGCCCGCGCCCATGAGCGACACCGCGTGCTCGGAGTTACGGCCCCCGAAGACCACCGCCACCCGTACGCGCGGCCGGGATTCCTGCTGCTCGTTCATGATGCCCGAATCTACCTTGCGTCACTGTCGTCCCTGCTTGTCAGGTGCGGGGCGCGTCGTCCCATGACGCCCGCCGACGGACCGGAATGGTCAGGCGCGGGTGGCGGTGTTCGAGCGCAGCGCGTCGAGCGCCTCGGTGACGTCGGCGATGAGGTCCTCGGCGTCCTCCAGGCCGATGGAGAAGCGCACGGCCCCCGCGTCGACGCCCGAGCCGGCCCGGGCGGGCTCGTCGAGGCGGCGGTGGGTCGTGGAAGCCACGTGGGCGACCTTGGTCTCGGCGCCGCCGATCGAGGCGGCGATGCGCGGCAGCCGCACGGTGTCGGCCAGCATGACCCCGGCCTCGTAACCGCCGTTCGGGACGACGGTGACGCACGCCCCGTACCTGGTGCCCTCGGGGCCGGCGTCGAAGAGCTGGCGGGCGAGCTGGTGGCCCGGGTGGCCGGCCAGGCCGGGGTAGTCGACGCGGCGCACCGCCGGGTGCTTGGCGACGGCCGCGGCGAAGACCATCGCGGTGGCGCACATGCGGCGCACCCGCAGCGTCAGCGTCGCCAGGCCCCGCCGCAGCAGGAACGCCTCGTCGGGGGCCAGGGCTCCGCCGGTGTCGATGCGCACCTCGCGGATCTGCGCGATCAGGTCGGGACGCCCCACGACCGCGCCGCCCGTGGCGTCGTCGTGCCCGCCGATGTACTTGGTGGCCGAGTGGACGACCAGGTCGGCGCCGTGTTCCAGGGGCCGGCAGACCACGGGGGTGGCGAAGGTCGAGTCGACGACCAGCAGCGCGCCGGCGTCCCGGGCGATGCGGTAGAGCCCGCGGATGTCGGCGACCGCCATCGTCGGGTTGCTCAGCGTCTCGGCGTAGATGATCTTCGTGGTGCGGCGCACGGCGGCGTGGACGCGGCGCAGGTCGGCGTAGTCCACGAAGTCGACCGACACGCCGAACCGCGACAGCACGTTCGACAGCAGCGAGTAGGTGCCGCCGTAGACGTGGGCGGGCGCGACGACGTGCGCGCCGGCCCGCAGGAACGTCATCAGCACCCCGCTGACGGCCGCCATGCCCGAGGCGAACGCCTGCCCGGCGACGTCCTCGGGGGCCGCGGCGCCCTCCAGCGCGGCGATGCCCGAGGCGAACGCCGCCACGGTGGGGTTGTCGACGCGGCTGTAGGCGAACCCCGGCGCCCGGTCGCCGAGCACGTCGGCGTACTCGGCGGAGCCCTCGAAGCTCCACGCGGAGGTGCGCCAGACGGGCAGCCCGATGGGGAGCTGGCGGGAGGCCGGGACCGGTGGCAGGTGGACGGCCCGGCTGTTCTCGCCGAGCCTCCTGCGCATGCGTCGGGAGGAAGTCACACGCCGTACCGTTCGGGCTTGGGAGTCCGTGACATCAGCAGCATCGCGGCCTCGCTCGGGGTCATTCCGTCATGGACGACGCCCACCACGACCTCGGTGATCGGCATCTCCACGTCGTGCTTCCTCGCCAGGTCGAGGACCGACTCGCAGGACTTGACCCCCTCGGCGGTCTGCCTGGTGGCCGCGATGGTCTCGGCCATGGTCATGCCCCGGCCGAGATTCTCGCCGAAGGTGCGGTTCCTCGACAACGGGGAGGTGCAGGTGGCGACGAGGTCTCCCATGCCGGCGAGGCCGGCGAAGGTGTGCGGGTCGGCGCCGAGCGCCGCGCCGAGCCGGGAGATCTCCGCCAGGCCGCGGGTCATCAGCATCGCCCGGACGTTGTCGCCGAGCCCCATGCCGGCGGCCACGCCCACCGCGAGCGCGATGACGTTCTTGACCGCGCCGCCGAGCTCGACCCCGACCACGTCGGTGTTGGTGTAGGCGCGGAACCACGGCAGGTGGCAGGCCTCCTGCAACCGCGCGGCCACCTCGTCGTCGACGCTGGCCACCACGGTCGCGGCCGGCTCGTGCCTGATCAGCTCGCCCACCAGGTTGGGCCCGGAGACCACCGCGACCCGCTCGGCGGGGACGCCCGCGACCTCGCAGATGACCTCGCTCATCCGCCGCGAGGTGCGCAGCTCGATGCCCTTCATCAGGCTGACGAGCACCGCGTGCGAGGGGATGTGCGGGCTCCACTGGGCCAGGTTGCCGCGCAACGTCTGGGAGGGCACCGCGAGCACGACGAAGTCGGCCCCCTCCATGGCCTCGACCGGGTCGGTGGTCGCGCGCACCGTCGCGGGAAGCCGCACGCCGGGGAGGTACTCGGGGTTCTCGCGCCTGCGGTCGATGGACTCGACCACCTCGGCCCGCCGTCCCCACAGGGTCGTCGGCGTGCCGGCCTCCGCCAGGATCATCGCGAAGGTCGTCCCCCACGAACCGGTTCCGAAAACGACGGCCTTGGTCATCTGCTCACCGTACGCCCACTCCGCGGCACATGGCCGTCTCTGACGGTCACCGCCGGATCGTTCACTGTCATGGCCACCGCGACGCCGGCGGACGAGGCCGCCGGCGCGCCGTCACCCGGCGCGGGTCTCGGGCTCGCCGAAGGGGGCGTCGGGCGCCTTCTCGCCGCGCAGGTCGGCGAGCTGGGAGGTGATGTCCGCCATGATGTCGGCCGTGGCCTCCTTCAGGACCTGGGAGCGCATCGGCAGGCCCGCGTACTTGGACAGGTCGACGGGCGGCCCGGCGATCACCCGGAAGGTCTTGCGGGGGAACAGCCGGGGCTTCTTCTGGCCGTACGGGAGCAGCTCCTGGGCGCCCCAGTGGGCCACCGGGATGACCGGGACGCCGGTCGCCAGCGCCAGCCGGGCGACGCCGGTCTTGGCGCCCATGGGCCAGAACTCGGGGTCGCGGGTGATCGTGCCCTCGGGGTAGAAGATCACGCAGGAGCCCTCCCTGAGGGCCTGCTCGGCGTCCTTGAGCGAGCGCGCGGCGTCGGTGCTGCCGCGGTGCACCGGGATCTGCCTGCACTTTCTGACGATGGTGCCGATGACCGGGATGTCGAAGACCCCGGACTTGGCCAGGTACACCGGCCAGCGGCCGTTGTTGTAGGCGAAGTGGGCGAACAGCAGCGGATCACTCCACGACAGGTGGTTGGCCGCGATGATCACACCGCCCTTGCGGGGAACGTTGGAGCGGCCCCGCCAGTCGCGCTTGGTGAAGAGCAGCAACACCGTCTTCACGATCGCGACCACGAGGGCTTCCCAGAAAATGGGCGGACGTCCGGGGCGGCTCATCGACTCCTCCAGTCATGCCTGTGCGCCCTCAGTCTCCCGGGTGCCTCCACGGAATGTCGAGGCGGGATGCTTAAGCCATGCGCCGTACGCAACCTGGCGGGCCCGGCCCGCGGCCCGGCTGGACCATGGTGGTGCCGGTCAAGACCCTCATCGCCGCCAAGACACGCCTGGCCGCGGCGGCGGGTCCGCACCGGGCCGCGCTGGCCGTGGCGATCGCCTGCGACACGGTCGCGGCCGCGCTGGCCTGCCCGGCGGTGGCCCGCGTCGTGGTCGTCACCGGCGACCCGGTGCCCGCCGAGGCGCTGTCGGCGCTCGGGGCGCACGTGGTGCCCGACCCACAGGCCGGGTTGAACGCCGCGCTGCGGGCCGGCGCGGCGCATGCCCTGGGCCTGGCGCCGGACGGGCCGATCGGCGCGCTCCAGGCCGACCTGCCGGCCCTGCGTCCGGCGGAGCTCGGCGTGGCGCTGGCGGCGGCGGCCGAGTTCGACCAGGCGTTCGTCCCGGACGCCGCGGAGGTCGGCACCACCTTCTACGGAGTGCGTCCGGGCGTGGCCTTCCGGCCGCGGTTCGGCGGGGAGTCGCGGGCCAGGCACCTGGGCGGCGGGGCCAAGGAGCTGACGCCCGACGGCATCGTGTCGGTCCGCACGGACGTCGACACCCCCGCGGACCTCGCGGCGGCCCTGGCCCTCGGCGTCGGCCCCCGCACCCGCGCGGTGGTGGAGACGATGAAGGAGTCCCCCACCCGGGAGACTCCTTCCTGACTCTCCTTCCAAGGCGATTCCAACGGATGGGCCACAAGGAGCCGCGCCCCGAGCCGCCGAGCGAAGCGGGGCCGGAAACTACGCCTCTTCCTGTTCGCGGGCGTGCTTGGGGAGCAGGAAGGCGACCAGGAAGGTCAGCAGCAGCATGCCGTCCACGACCCACAGGATCGTCTTCATCGCCACGCTGAAGCCCTGCTTGGCCGCCTCGGTACCGGCCGACGCGACGGCCCTGCCGATGGCCGCGCCCGCCTCCGGCCCCTTGGCCGCCGACGCCGCGTCGGCCTGCAGCCGCTCGCACGAGGCGGGCACCAGCACCGGGTCCTTGGCGACCGCGCGATCGTGCACGCAGGCGCGCACGCCCTCGACCAGGCGGTCCTGCGGGGCGCCGGTCACCTGGACGGCGGCCAGCTCGGCGCGCAGCTTCGGGGCGGTGTCGTCCGCGGCGGCGCCGACGTTGCCGCCGAGCAGGCCGAAGAACACCGTGCCGAGGAGCGCCACGCCGAAGGCGCTGCCGAGCTGCTGGACGGCGGTGAGGGTGCCCGAGGCCGAGCCGGTCTCGTGCTGCTCGACGCCGGCGAGCACGATGTCGAAGAACGGCGCCATGAGCAGGCCCATGCCGATGCCGGTGACCGCGAGCGCGGGGGTGAGCTGCCAGGGGGTGACGCCGACGCCCGCGAGGTTGAGCGTGACCAGGATCGCGAGCACGCCGACGGCCATGAGCAGGGTTCCGCCGTGCAGCAGCTTGCGCCCGTACTTCTGCAGGGGCTGGGCGATGCCGAAGCCGACGACCATGCCGAGCGACCATGGCACCATCGACAGGCCGGCCTTGAGGGTGGAGTAGCCGAGGCCGATCTGGGTGTAGAGGTTGAACACCAGCGTGAAGCCGATCATGCCGGAGAAGAAGACCAGCCCGGTGACCAGGCCGCCGGTGAAGGCGCGCTTGCGGAACAGGCTCGGCACGACGAGCGGGTCGCCGCCGGCCCTGGCCTTGCGCGACTCGTACCACCCGAAGACCGCGAACACCACGACGGACCCGGCGATCATCAGCAGCGACCAGAGCGGCCAGTCGTGCTCACGGCCCTGCACCAGCGGGAAGATGATCAGCAGACCGGCCAGCGAGGCGAGCACCATGCCCGCGACGTCCAGTTTGAGCGGGTGGGGCGAGCGCGACTCGGGCAGGAAGCGCAGCCCGAACAGCACGGCGGCCAGGCCCAGCGGCAGGTTGATCAGGAAGATCATCCGCCAGCCGGTGCCCCAGAAGTCGGCGTCGACCAGCCAGCCGGCGAGGATCGGGCCGCCCACCGAGGACAGGCCCATGACCGGGCCGAACATGCCGAACGCCGCCTGCATCTCCTTGGGCGGGAACATCTCCTTGATCATGCCGAGGCCCTGCGGCAGCATGACCGCGCCGAACAGCCCCTGGACGACGCGCGCGGCGATCAGCAGTTCGGGGCCTTGGGCCACGGCGCACAGCAGGGAACCGAGGGTGAATCCCGCGGCGCCGATGATGAACATCTTCTTGCGGCCGAAGATGTCGCCGAGCCGTCCGCCGGTGATGAGGCCGACGGCCATGGCCAGGGTGTAGGCGGCGCCGAGCCACTGGATGACGGCGGCGCTGCCGCCCAGTTCGGCGCGGATGGTCGGCGAGGCGATGTTGGTGACCATCGCGTCCAGCAGGTCCATCACCTCGGCGGCGAGGATCACGAACAGGGCCGCCCACCGCCAGCGGTAGGGGGCCGTCCCGGGTGGCGCCGCCGGCGCGGTCGCGTCTGTGGTGGTCATGAGAACTCCTTCTGCGGGGGGTCGGCGCCGGGCGGCCGGCATCGTCGATCTGAACACTGTTCACCATAGCTGATCGCCGTTCTACAATTGAACGGCGTTCGCGAGCCTGTTCGGCGTTCTCAAGATATGTCGCATTCGACCGCGACACAAGATATATCGCGAAAAAGAGCGGCGTTCACCACCGCGAGCGGCGTTCGACCGGCCAACTAGACTCCGTGGGTAGCGATCAGGAACGAGGCGGTGAGGCATGAGCGAGCCACGGAGTGAGGAGAACGAGGTCCCCGCGCCCCCATGGGAGCGGTCACGCAGGCGCGCCGCCCCCGCGCGCGTGCCGCTCACCCTCGGCCGCATCGTCGATGCCGCCTTCACCGTCCTCGACCGCGAGGGGTACGACGGCCTGAGCATGCGCCAGGTGGCCGCCGAGCTGGGCGTCGCGGTCTCGGCGCTGTACGCCCACGTCGCGAGCAAGGACGAGCTCCTCGAGCGCATGTACGCCCGGCTGTTCGAGGGCCAGGAGCTCCCCGAGCCCGACCCCGCGCGCTGGCGCGAGCAGGTCAGGGACTACGCCGTCCAGGGCCGGGCACGGCTGCTCAGCCACCGCGACATGGCCCGCATCTCCATGGCCCATGTGCCCTTCAGCCCCGAACTGCTCCCGCACGTCGAGCGCATGCTCGCCATCTTCCGCGCCGCCGGGCTGCCCGACCGGGTGGCCGCCACGGCGGGCGACATGATCTCCACGTTCCTCGAGGGGTTCACCTACGAGCAGAGCATGTGGCAGGAGCGCCAGCGCAACACCGACGCGCGCACCTGGGAGGAGATGCGGGCCACCATCAAGGCGTACTTCGACACGCTGCCGCCCGACCGCTTCCCGAACCTGCTCGCCATGGCGGACATGATGTTCGGCGGCACCTACGACGCCCGGTTCGAGCTGGGGTTGGAGATCATCATCCGCGGCCTGGCCAGCTACATCGAGCCGGGAAGCCCGGCGGGCCAGAACGGCGACACCGACGCCCCGGTGGAGGGCGGCGACACCGGCGCCCCGGTGGAGCGCGGTGGCTCGGGTGCCCCCGGGGACGGCGGTGGCTCCGGTGCCCCCGGAGAGCGGTAGCGCTACAGGCGGGTGATCCGCCGGAAGGCCACCAGCACCGGCACGTGCGCGAGGGCGATGACGCCCGCCGCCGCCCACAGAGTGTCCCCGACCCCGCGCCACTCCCCCACCAGCCCGCCCAGGATGCCGCCGAACGGCATGGCGCTCCACATCAGGAACCGCATGGAGGCGTTCATCCGGCCGAGCAGGCGCGGCGGGCACATCGCCTGCCGGTAGCTCAGCTGCGTCACGCTGAACACCGTCCCCGCGAGCCCGGCCACGGCCAGGCCGAACGGGAAGAGCGCGACGCGCCAGCCGGGCGCGGCCAGGCACGCGACGAGGGTGGCGGGCAGCGCGACCGCCGCCGCGCCGTAAAGCGTGCGGCCCGTCCCCCAGCGGGCGACGGCGCGCGGGGCGGCCACGGCGCCCAGCAGGCCTCCCAAGGCCGAGGCGGAGATGACCGCGCCGTACAGGCCGGGGCCGAGCCGGAGCTCGCGCAGCACGAACAGCGCCTGAGCCGACGTCCACGCGCCGTACCCCAGCATGTTGAGGGCGCCGACGAGCGCGATGACGCGCAGCACCGGATGGCCCGCGACGTAGCGCACCCCCTCGGCGACCTCGGTGAACAGGCTCGGCCTGCCGGAGTCGGCGCGGGGCGGCGGCGTCCCGGCGGCGGGGATCGCGCTGAGCATCACCGCCGACAGCGCGTAGCTGACGGCGTCCGCGAGCAGGGCCAGCGGCGCGGTGACCACCTGGACGAGCCACCCGCCGAGGCCGGGCCCGGCCAGCGACGCCGTCGAGCGGATGGTCTCGATGGTCCCGTTGCCCCGGGCGAGGTGGCGCCGGTCGACGATGGACGGCAGGAAGCTCATGTGGGCGACATCGAAGAACACCGTGCCGACCCCGGTGACGAACGCCACCGCGTACAAATGGGGCAGCGACAGGCCGCCGGCCACCACCGCCACGGGGATGCTCGCGAGCGCCACCGCGCGCAGCAGGTCGGCCGCGACGAGGATGCGCCTGCGCGGGAGCCGGTCGGCCCACACCCCTGCGGGCAGTCCGATCAGCAGGAAGGCCGCCATCTGGGCGGCCGTCAGCAGGCCGACCTGCAAGGGCCCCGCGTGCAGGCTCAGCACCGCGACGAGCGGCAGGGCGACGAGACTCACCTGCGCGCCGACCTGGCTGACCGCGTCGGCGCCGACGAACAGGACGTACGACCTGCCGCGCCAGAGACCATGGGATCCACGGGATCCACGGGATCCACGGGATCGGTCGGGCGCGTCCGGCGGCTCGGACGTATCCGCCGCATTCGGCACGTCCGCCGCATTCGGCACCTTCGCCGCATTCGGCACGTCCGCCGCATCTGACACGTCCGCCGTATCCGGCCCGTCGGGCGTGTCCGGCGTGTCGGTGGTGTCGGTCGTGGCCATGGACGGCACCATGGCCGCTCTCCGGGGACCGGTCAAACGAATATCGGCGGAGTAGACTGGCCGGCGTGCAGGCCACGGTGCGGAGCTTCGACCCGGACACCCGGTCGGGCTCGCTCTTCCTCGACGACGGCAGCGAGATCCCCTTCGGCGCCGCGGCCTTCGACGCGGGCCCGCTGCGGCTGCTGCGCCCGGGCCAGCGGGTGAACTTCGCCCTCACCGACGACACCGTCACCGTGATCACCCTGTCGACCTTCCCTCTGCCCGAGAGCGGCGCGTAACGCCCCTCGCGGAGCGTCACCGGGCGAGGTCGGCCCCGAACACGCGGGGCCCGGTTGAGGACCCTCTGGCCGGCCCTCCGACAGAGCGCGCGGAGCGCCGGCGCGGACCCTCAATACAGCGCGGAGCACGGACAGAGCGCGCGGCGCGCGGGGTATGGACCGCCAGCGCCGCGGAGCGCGGGCGGAGGGCCGGGCACGGACGGGGGCGCCCGGGATCCCTGGCGGGGATCCCGGGCGCCGTTATCGCCGGTCAGGTGCTCATGGGTCAGGTGATCACTTTTTCTTGGCGAGCTTCTTCCCCGCGGCGTTCACCTGGTCCTTGAAGTCGGCGCCGGGCCGGAACTTGGGCGCCCAGCTCTCGGAGACCTTGATGGGCTCACCGGTCGAAGGGTTCCTTGCCTGGCGGGCCGGCTTGTGCGCCATCTCGAACGCTCCGAAGCCCGTGATAGAGACTTTGTCCCCGTTCGAGACAGCGTGCTGGATGGCCTCGATTATGGCGTTCACGGCCTCTGTGGCCGTCTTCCTGTCGCCGACCCGATCGGTGATCGCGTCGACGAGTTCTCGCTTGTTCATCTAGCTTGCTCCCCCTGTTACCGCTGTCTGAGGATGAACATCGCGGCCGGCAGTGCGCGACCCCGTTCTCACCCGGTGTGCCAGGTGCGGGGTTTCGGCACGCACCCACCAGTCAACGGTCAGAAACCCCTTACCCGCTTGAAATTAAAGGACACACGGCCAGGACTCAATCACATTCCGCGATGTTTCGCCTACCCGGCGTGTCGGATTCGGCTTCGAGGTCGGCGAGAAAGGCGTCCAAGCGGGCGCAGGCGTGATCGACATCACGCTTCGCACTGTCACATATGGCCACAAAGCGGCGTGCGAAGCGTTCCTTGTTCTCAGGGGACATGCGTGCGGCGGCCACCCGACGGTAAACGTCGCGCAACCGCCGCGCCAGCTCGTCTTCGGAGCCCGCGGTGTCGTTCAGACGGTCGTCGGCAGCCATGGCTGCCGACCATTCTCGTACGCCGTCACATCGTCGGCGTGCGTCAGGGTCAGCCCGATGTCGTCCAGCCCCTCCAGCAGGCGCCAGCGGGTGTAGTCGTCGATCTCGAAACCGGCCGAGCCGCCGTCCCAGCGCACCTCGCGGCCGACCAGGTCGACGGTCACCTCGGTGGCCGGATCGGCCTCGACGGCCGCCTGCAGCGCCTCGACGGTCGCGGCGGGCAGCACGACCGGCAGCAGGCCCATCTTGGTGGCGTTGTTGCGGAAGATGTCGCCGAACCGGGCGGCGATGACGGCGCGGAAGCCGTACTGCTGCAGCGCCCACACGGCGTGCTCGCGCGAGGAGCCGGTGCCGAAGTCGGGCCCGGAGACCAGCACCGTGGCGCCGGCGTAGACCGGGTCGTTCAGGACGAAGGCCGGGTCCTCGCGCCAGGCGGCGAACAGGCCCTTCTCGAACCCCGTGCGGCTGACCTGCTTGAGCCAGACCGCCGGGATGATCTGGTCGGTGTCCACGTTGCTGCGGCGCAGCGGCACCGCCCGGCCGGTGTGGGTGGTGAAGGCTTCCATGGTCGCGAGCTCCTTACAGGTCGGCGGGCGCGGTGAGACGGCCGGTGACGGCGGTGGCGGCGGCGACGGCCGGCGACACCAGGTGGGTGCGCCCGCCCTTGCCCTGGCGCCCCTCGAAGTTGCGGTTGGAGGTGGAGGCGCTGCGCTCGCCCGGCGAGAGGGTGTCGGGGTTCATGCCCAGGCACATAGAGCACCCGGCCTGCCGCCACTCGGCGCCCGCGGCCTGGAAGACCTCGTGCAGGCCCTCGGCCTCCGCCTCGGCCCTGACCTGCATCGAACCGGGGACGATCAGCGTGCGCGTCTTGACCGTGCGTCCGCGCAGCACGTCGGCGGCGGCGCGCAGGTCCTCCAGGCGGCCGTTGGTGCACGAGCCGACGAAGACGGTGTCCACCTCGATCTCGCCGAGCGGCGTCCCCGCGGTGAGGCCCATGTATTCCAGGGCGCGCTGGGCGGCCGCCGGGTCGGAGGTGTCCTCGGGGGCGGGGATCGCGCCGGTCAGCGGCGCGCCCTGGCCCGGGTTGGTGCCCCAGGTGACGAACGGCGACAGCGTCGAGGCGTCGATCTCGACGACCGTGTCGAAGACGGCGTCGTCGTCGGTGCGCAGCGAGCGCCAGTACTCCACCGCGGCGTCCCACGCCTCGTCCGTGGGGGCGTGCGGACGGCCCTGGAGGTAGGCGAACGTCGTCTCGTCCGGCGCGATCATGCCCGCGCGGGCGCCCGCCTCGATGGACATGTTGCAGACGGTCATGCGGCCTTCCATCGAAAGGTCGCGGATGGCCTGCCCGCGGTACTCGACGATGTGGCCCTGGCCGCCGCCGGTGCCGATCTTGGCGATGATGGCGAGGATGAGGTCCTTGGCGGTGACGCCGTACGGCAGGGCGCCGCTGACCTCGATGGCCATCGTCTTGGGCCGGTAGGCCGGGAGGGTCTGGGTGGCCAGCACGTGCTCCACCTCGGAGGTGCCGATGCCGAAGGCGAGCGCCCCGAACGCGCCGTGGGTGGAGGTGTGGGAGTCGCCGCAGACGATGGTCATGCCCGGCTGGGTGAGGCCGAACTGCGGGCCGATGATGTGCACCACGCCCTGACCGGCGTCGCCCATCGGGTGGAGGCGGACGCCGAACTCGGCGGCGTTCTTGCGGAGGGTCTCGACCTGCGCCTTGGAGACCGGGTCGGCGATCGGGCCGAGCACGGTGGGGACGTTGTGGTCCTCGGTGGCGATGGTCAGGTCGGGCCGGCGCACCTTGCGCCCCGCCATGCGAAGGCCGTCGAAGGCCTGCGGGCTGGTCACCTCGTGGATGAGGTGAAGGTCGATGTAGAGCAGGTCGGGCTCGCCGTCGGCACGGCGGACGACGTGCTGCTCCCATACTTTCTCGGCCAGTGTGCGACCCATGTCCTGAACGCCTCCTTGCGTCTCGGTCCCCCGGAAAACGTCTCATATGACAAGACAGAAATTTCGGGATATGGACAGCCTACCCGCCCCTCTCCCATATGCCAGTTGCATCTCGGATAGCGAGACGGCAGTATCGGGGTATGGACAACTCTAGCGGAGTCGGCGTACTCGACAAGGCCGTCCTCGTGCTCAACGCCCTCGAAGCGGGCCCCGCGTCCCTGGCACAGCTCGTCCAGGCCACCGGCCTGGCCCGTCCCACCGCCCACCGGCTGGCCGTCGCGCTGGAACACCACCGCATCGTCTCCCGGGACACGCAGGGCCGCTTCATCCTCGGCCCCCGCCTGTCCGAGCTGTCCACCGCAGCAGGCGAGGACCGCCTGCTCGCCGTCGCCTCCCCCGTCCTCACCCAGCTCCGCGACCTGACCGGCGAGAGCGCCCAGCTCTACCGGCGGCAGGGCGACGAGCGCGTGTGCGTCGCCGCCGCCGAGCGGGCGAGCGGCCTGCGCGACACGGTGCCGGTCGGCAGCTCGCTGCCCATGACCGCCGGCTCGGCCGCCCAGGTGCTGCTGGCCTGGGAGGAGCCCGACCGGCTGCACCGCGGCCTGCGCGGGGCCAAGTTCACCGCCGCCACGCTGGCCAGCGTGCGCAGGCGCAGCTGGGCGCACAGCGTCGGCGAGCGCGAGCAGGGCGTGGCCAGCGTCTCGGCGCCCATCCGCGGCGCGGGCGGCAAGGTCATCGCCGCCGTCTCGGTCTCGGGGCCGATCGAGCGCCTCACCCGCACGCCGGGCCGCATGCACGCCGCTCCGGTCGTCGCCGCCGCCGAGCGCATCACCGAAGCGATGCGCCGCGCCAACTGATCGGTGACCGGCCGGGAGCGCCCGGCCGACGGTGCCGCCCCCGACCCGTGCGAACTGATTAGAGACGGCCGCCGCCAAGCACTAGCCTGGCGGAGTGACAGATCGCATCGAGGCAGCCGCGACGGAGCTGCGTCCCCTCCTTCAAGAGTTCATTCTCTGGGCACCCGACAACGCACCGGACAGTGATCCCGACCTGGTGGGACCCGCCGCTCTCTGGCACCGCCTGATCGCTCGCGACGACGTCCACCTGTGGAAGCGCGAAGACCTGCGCATGGTGCTGGTCGAACGCCTCCCGCAGGTCGTCGAGGATCCCGACGCGGCCGCCGACGGCATGGTCCCGGCCGTGCGCTCCTACCTGACCTTCCTGTCCGAGACCGGCCGCCTGGCCGAGGGCTCCGACGACCTGGACGATCTCCTCGACGAGCTGGACGCCGTCGAGGAGGACTTCGTCGAGGCCATGGAGGAGGTCCTGGGCGAGCGTGACTGGGAGGAGGAGGACGACGAGCTCGACGAGGAAGAGGTCGAGGGTCTCGGCGACTTCGAGCCCTTCACCGACGAGCTGGCCGATCTGCCCACCATCCGCCTGCGCCCCGACGCCGAGCTCGCCGACGCGGCGCGGGAGGTCCCGCTGATCCACAAGGCCCGCGACCTGGCCGTCTGGGTCGGCAGGTCGCGCAAGGTCGGCGAGGACAGCCTGCTGAGCGACGACGAGATCAGCCAGGCCCTGGCCGTTCTCGGGCTGCCCGAGCCGGACGAGAAGCCGTTCGCCCACGCCGTCCCGGCCCTGTGGAACCTGTGGAACCTCGCCGTCGACCTCGAGTTCCTCACCCCCGACGGTGAGGACACCGTCAGCGTCGACGCCGACACCGCCGCGTGGCCGTTCGAGAACGACGAGGACGTCCTGGACGCCTGGATGCTCGGGCTCCACTCGGTCGACTACGGCGACCCCGAGCTGGACGACGACGATCTGACGCTCGCGCTCTCCGGTCTGACCCGCGCGCTGCTCGTCAGGCTGCTGGTCGCCGAGGGCGAACGGCCGCTCGGCGAGCTGCGCGAAGAGCTCGCCGAGGCCGCCGCCGAGTTCGACGACCTCGGCAGTGCCGCCTGGGAAGAGGCCGGCGACCCGCTCGCCTCCGTCGTCGAGTGGCTGTCCGGCTACGGCATGGTCACCGTCGAGGACGACCGCGTGCGGCTCACCGCCCTCGGCACCGAGGGCGTGGTCCACCTGCTGGACGACGACGACATCGAGGTGGACGCGCGTCCCGCGATCGACGCGATGACCGCGCTCGACCTGCTGTCGCTCAGCGCCGACCTGCCCGAGGAGGAGGCCGACGCCGAGTTCGCCGCCTGGATGCGCCTGCGCGAGCCCGCGACGGCCGCTGAGGAGCTCCTGGAGGCCGCCGCGGAGGACGAGGCCGACGCGCTGATCCGCGTCCAGGCGGCCAGCCTGGTCGGCTCTCTGGGGCCGGTCGCCGTCCCCGCCTGGCGGGAGGCGCTGAACGAGCCGTCGCTGCGGCCCTACGCCGCCACCCACCTGGCCCAGCTCGGCATCGACGACGCGCCTGAGCCGAGCCAGAGCGACACCCACTGGCTCATCCTGGACATGTGGACGATCTCGGCGGGCCTCGGCCGGCCCGAGTTCGTCAGCAGCCTGCACGACATCGGCCCCGCGCCCGTGCTCAGCAGTCTGCTGGAGGTGATCTGGAAGATGCCGCACCCGCACGTCGAGGAGCTGCTGGAGGCCATCAGCGAGGCCCACCCCGACAAGCAGGTCGCCAAGGCCGCCAAGCGCGCCCTGTTCAAGGCCCGCTCCAAGGCCGCGCCCGACGCCGCCGAGTAGGCCGCCCGCTCCGCTCCTGCGCCCGTCCCCGCGGACCGACCGTCCGCGGGGACCCGCGCTGCGGAAGAGGGGGGGAATGCGAAAAACCCCCGGAAGACGAGCTTCCGAGGGTTCCCGAGCTGCGGTGTAGCCCCGACCGGATTCGAACCGGCGCTACCGCCTTGAGAGGGCGGCGTCCTAGGCCACTAGACGACGGAGCCAGGCCGACAGGCCTTGCGGCCATGTCACTGCAGAGTAGTCCCGACCGGATTCGAACCGGCGTTACCGCCTTGAGAGGGCGGCGTCCTAGGCCACTAGACGACGGGACCCTGCAGCTGTCCTAATCGACGGAGGCGCCCTTGCGGACGCCCCGGCAACGGCCGTAACTCTACCGCACCCCGCAGAGCACGACCAAACCGTTACCGCCCACCGGCCGCCGGCTCAGGCCCGGCCCGGTCGGCCCAGGCCTGGCCAGGTGAGGCTCCACGCCGCGGGACCGTGTGATCGACCAGGTCGGCGCGGAGGCCCCGCGCCACCGGCCCCGCGCCACCCGGCGGACGGCGGGCGCCACTCGGCGGACGGCGGGCGGCGGCCGAACGGAGCGGGAGGGCAGCCGAACGGGGAGCGAGTGAACGGTGAGCGAGCGAACGGTGGCGGGCGCGCCGGCAGCGGCAGGCGGGGAGGCGGCGCCGGAAAAACGAAGCGCCTATGTCCTTCACGGACATAGGCGCTCAGCAGGAAACCTGCTGGGGTACCAGGACTCGAACCTAGACTAGCTGAACCAGAATCAGCCGGGCTGCCAATTACCCCATACCCCATTGCTCACGGCCCCTGCTCGTCGCCGGGCCCGCTCGCGACTTCCGAAAGAATAGCCCAGCTTGGGGGCCAAGACCAAAACGATTGCCCAACCACGAGATTCCCCCTGGTCGGCCCCTGAAGCGGGCGGTCGTCCACAGGATCGCCGCTTGATGTGCCGAGCACGGCCAGGCTGTGTAACGCTGCAAGGAGAGCCGTCGCCACGTGAGGAGCCCGCGCGTTGACCGAGAACCCCTTCTTCGCCCCCAGTGCCCTGCCCTACCGCCTGCCTCCGTTCGCGGAGATCCGCGAGGAGCACTACGCGCCCGCCTTCGAACGCGGCATGGCCGAGCAGCTCGCCGAGGTCGAGGTCATCGCGGCCGGCGAGGAGGCGCCGACCTTCGACAACACCGTGGCAGCGCTCGAGCGGTCCGGTGAGCTCCTGTCGCGCGTCTCGACGGTGTTCTTCAACCAGGCGTCCTCCGACACCAACCCCGCCGTCCAGGAGATCCAGAAGGACGTCACGCCCAAGCTCACCAAGCACAGCGACGCCATCCATCTCGACCGGCGGCTGTTCGCGCGCATCAAGGCCATCCCCGTCGACGGCCTGGACGCCGAGGAGCGCTTCCTGCTCGAACGCTACGTCACCGACTTCGTCCGGGCGGGCGCCGAACTCGAGCCGGCCGATCAGGAGCGGCTGAGGTCTCTCAACGAGGAGCTGTCCACCCTCTCCACCCGTTTCGAGCAGAACCTCCTCGCCGCCACCAACGCCGCGGCCATCGTGGTCGAGGACGCCGCCGAGCTGGACGGCCTGTCCGAGGACGCCATCAAGTCCGCCGCCGAGACCGCGAAGTCCCGGGGCCTCGATGGCAAGTACGTCCTCACCCTGGTGCTGCCCACCGGCCAGGCCGCGCTGGAGGAGCTGACCGACCGCGCCCTGCGCGAGCGCATCCACCGCGCCTCCGTCGAGCGGGGCCTCGCAGAGAACTCCGAGCTCGTGGTCCGCATGGCGAAGCTCAGGGCCGAGCGGGCGGCGCTGCTCGGCTACGAGAACCACGCCGAGTACGTCGTCGCCGACCAGACCGCGCCGGGCACGCGCGCCGTCACCGAGATGCTCGCCAAGCTGACCCCCGCGGCCGTGGCCAACGCCCACCGCGAGGCCGACGAACTGCGCGCCGAGGCCGGCTTCGACATCGCCGCGTGGGACTGGTCGTTCTACGCCGAGAAGGTGCGCGAAGCGCGCTACTCGATCGACAGCCGCCAGATGCGCCCGTACTTCGAGCTCGACCGCGTCCTGCGCGACGGGGTCTTCCACGCGGCCGGCAAGCTCTACGGCCTGCGGTTCGCCGAGCGCTCCGATCTGGTCGGCTACCACCCCGACGTGCGGGTCTTCGAGGTGACCGACGAGGACGGCTCCCCGCTCGGGCTGTTCCTCGGCGACTTCTACGCCCGGGCGTCCAAGCGCGGCGGGGCGTGGATGAACAGCCTGGTCAAGCAGTCGGAGCTCGAGGGCACCCGGCCGGTGGTGGTCAACAACCTCAACATCGTCAAGCCCCCGGCCGGCGAGCCGACCCTGATGACCTGGGAGCAGGTCAACACGATGTTCCACGAGTTCGGGCACGCCCTGCACGGGCTGTTCTCGGCCGTGCGGTTCCCGAGGTTCTCCGGCACGGCCGTGCCGCGCGACTTCGTCGAGTATCCCTCGCAGGTCAACGAGATGTGGGCCACCTGGCCCGAGGTGCTGGCCAACTACGCCCGCCACCACGAGACCGGCGAGCCCATGCCGCAGGACCTCGCCGACCGCATGCTGGAGGCCCAGAAGTTCAACCAGGGCTACGCCACGGTGGAGTACCTCGCGGCCACCCTGCTCGACTGGGCCTGGCACACCTTCACCGAGGAGCCCCGCGACGCCCAGGAGTTCGAGCGGCAGGCGCTGCGCAACGCCGGCGTCGACCTGCCCCTCGTGCCGCCGCGCTACCGCAGCACCTATTTCGCCCACATCTGGGTGGGCGGGTACAGCGCGGGCTACTACTCCTACATCTGGAGTGAGGTCCTCGACGCCGACACGGTGGAGTGGTTCAGGGAGAACGGCGGCCTGACCCGCGAGAACGGCGACACCTTCCGCCGCGAGCTGCTGTCCAAGGGCGGCAGCGTGGACGCCATGACCGCCTTCCGCGCCTTCCGCGGCCGCGACCCGCGCATCGAGCCCCTCCTGGAGCGCCGCGGCCTCCTGTGACCCACGCCGCGCCACGGACGCGTCCGGGCCCGAAGGCCCGGACCGCGCCCGGGAGTCTCAGCTCACCGCGCCTGGCATTCTCAGGTCGCCGCGCCTAAGACCCTCAGGTCGCCGCGCCTGGGAGCCTCAGCTCGCCGCGTCCTGCAGCTTGGCCAGGGCCGCGCGCAGGCGGTCCAGGGCGCGCTCGCGGCCCAGCACCTCGATCGACTCGAACAGCGGGAGCCCGACCGTCCGGCCGGTGATCGCGACCCGCACGGGGGCCTGGGCCTTGCCGAGCTTGAGGCCGTGCTCGGCGCCGACCTCCTCAAGGGCGGTCTTCAGAGACTCGGGGTCGAACGACACCGACTCCAGCCGCTGGAGGTAGCCCGCCAGGATGTTCTCGGCGCCCGGCTTCATCGCCTTGTCCCAGCTCGCCTGGTCGAAGACCGGCTCGTCCAGGAACAGGAAGTCGACGTTGGCCGTGATCTCCGACAGCACGGCGATGCGGGTCTGCGCCAGCGGCGCGACCTTGGCGAACGTCTCGCGCCCCCACGAGGGGTCGAGCCAGGGCTCGCAGCGCGCGATGAAGGTCGCGAGCGGCAGCGCCCGGATGTACTCGCCGTTGAACGCCCGCAGCTTCTTCTCGTCGAAGAACGCCGGGGAGGGGTTGACGTCTTCGAGCTTGAACAGCGGCACCATCTCAGACCACGGCATGATCTCGCGGTCGCCGCCCGGCCCCCAGCCGAGCAGCATGAGGTAGTTGACCATCGCCTCGGGCAGGTAGCCCTCGTCGCGGTAGGACTCCAGCGCCACCTTGTCGCGGCGCTTGGACAGCTTCTGCCGCTTCTCGTTGACGATCACCGGGACGTGCGCCCACACGGGAGGCTCGACGCCGAGGGCCCGCCACAGCAACTGCTGCTTGGGCGTGTTGGACAGGTGCTCCTCGGCGCGGACGACGTGGGTGATGCGCATCTCGATGTCGTCGATCACGTTGGCCAGCACGAACAGCGGAGAGCCGTCGCCGCGGGCGATGACGAAGTCCTCCATGGCCTTGTTCGGGAACTCCACCCGCCCGCGTACCAGGTCGTCCACCACGGTGATGCCCTCGTCGGGGGTGCGGTAGCGCACCGCCCCCTCGGCGAGCCCGCGGTCGCGGCAGAACCCGTCGTACCCCTGGTGCTCGGAGCCGGTGCGGGCCTTGACGTCCTCGCGGGTGCAGGTGCAGTGGTAGGCGTTGCCGTCCGCGACCAGCTTGGCGGCGGCGGCGCGGTGCTGCTCCTCGTACGCCGACTGGAAGTAGGGGCCCTCGAAGTGCGGGGAGTCGCCGTGGATGCCGATCCAGGCGAGGGCCGAGATGATGCCCTCGGTCCACTCGGGCCGGTTGCGGGCGGCGTCGGTGTCCTCGACGCGCAGCACGAAGCGGCCGCCCGACTGCTCGGCCAGCGCCCAGTTGAACAGCGCGGACCGCGCGCCGCCCACGTGGAACATGCCGGTCGGCGAGGGCGCGAACCGCACCCTGAGCGTGGGCTCCGCCGAGCCCTCCTGCAGATCAGTCACGGGAGACCACCCGGTTGGTGAGAGTGCCGATGCCTTCGATGCCCACGCTGACCTCGTCGCCGTCCTCCAGCGGGCCGACCCCCTCGGGCGTGCCGGTGAGGATCACGTCGCCCGGGATGAGCGTCATGACGTCGGTGATGTAGGCGATGAGCTTGGGGATGTCATGGATGAGCTGGGAGGTGCGCCCGCTCTGCTTGAGCTCGCCGTTCACCGTGGTGGTGAGGGCCAGGTCGGCGGGGTCGAGCTCGGTCTGGATCCACGGCCCGAGCGGGCAGAAGGTGTCGAAGCCCTTGGCCCGCGTCCACTGCCCGTCCTTGCGCTGCAGGTCGCGGGCGGTGACGTCGTTGGCGCAGGTGTAGCCGAAGATGACCTCGTGGGCGCGCTCGACCGGCACCTCGCGGCACAGGCGCCCGATCACGACGGCCAGCTCGCCTTCGTAGTCGACCCGCTCGGAGAGCTTGTGCGGGTAGGCGATCGCCTCGCTCGGGCCGATCACCGACGTGGACGGCTTGCTGAAGATCAGCGGCTCGGCCGGCGGCTCGCCGCCCATCTCGCGGGCGTGCTCGGCGTAGTTCTTGCCGACTGCGATGATCTTGCTCGGCAGCATCGGCGTCACGAGCCGCACTTCCTGCAGCGGGTAGCGCTCGCCGGTGAACTGGATCGCGCCGAACGGATGCCCGTCGATCCTGGAGATGAACTCCTCACCCTGAGCGCCCTCGACCACGCCGAACGCGACACCCTCACCTGTGGAGAACCTTGCGATACGCACCCTCCAAGGCTAGTGCCGCCCACCGGCCTCCGCTGCCATCACCACCAGCACCCCGCCGAGCCCTCCCCGGGCACCGGCGCGAGTGGCCCAGGTCACTCCCCGGCCGCCGTATCCGCCGGCAGATCGGGCAGATCCTCGATCGAGAAGTCCGCCGAGCAGCAGGCCAGGTGCCTGGTGATGGCCTCGTTCAGCTCGGCGGACGGGGTGGCACGCGCCAGCGCCTCCGCCAGTTCCTCATGGGTCGGCCGGAGCGAAACAAGGGTCCTCAGCGTCGCCCGGACAGGTTCACCATGATTACTGATCATCGACTCCATCAGTGCCGCACGCGACGCGGAAGCGTCCGGCCCGTGGCCCAGCGCCTGCAAGGCCAGCAATCGGATCAAGCTATCTGTCGTCATCCGAGCGCTCCCGGTCCCAGCGCTCTCGATTCGAGCGCTCCCGGTCCTAGCGCACTCGATCAGCGCCGCACGTACCGCGACGTCCCCGTTCAGCCGGCCCAGCACCAGAAGGGCATTGATCTGCATGTCGATGGACCCGTCGGTGGCGGCGGCGATCAGTAGCCGCCGTGCCTCGGGCTCGTCGGACAACTCCGCCAGGACCGTGATCGCCGCGGCCCTGCTCTCGCGTCGTTCGTCGACGGCCATCGCCAGGATCACGTCTCGCGCCTGGGGGTCGCCGGCCGCTTTGCCCAGAGCGGTCACGGCGGCCCGCTGGACCTTGCCTTCGGAGTCGGCGCAGAGTCCGATGAGTGCCGTCCGGACAGCGGGATCATGGACGGCGCCCGCCAGGGCCTCCGCCGCCGCAGTACGGATCTCGTCGTCCTCGTCGGCGGTGCACCGCAGCACGGCCGCGCGCACGCCCGGATCGGCGACCGCGCCGGCGCCCGCGCGCACGGCGATGGCGCGGATCTCCGGGTCCGGGTCGGCCACCGCTCGCATCAACGCCTCACGTACATCGGGGTCGTCCGGCGGCGCATGGCCGAGTGCGGCGAGGGCGGCCGCGCGAAGCTCATGATCGCCACCGGCCGCGTACCGCAGCAGGAGGGCCAGCCCACCGGGATCACCGGCGACGTCCCGGAGATGCCCCCGGGCGACGATGGCCGGCTGATCATGATCCGTGTACCGGATCACGCTGTACTCGTCCCTGGTCCACCGCAGGATCGACGGGAGCACGTCGGGGTCGGCGGCGATGCCGCCGAGTGCGCGCGCCACGGCGGTCTGGACCTCCGTGGCCGCGTCGGCGACCCGGTCCAGCACCGCCCGGCGGACCGCCGGGTCGTCCAGCATGCCCGACAGCGCCGTCACCGCGGCGGCACGGACCCGCCAGTCCTCGTCGGCCGTGCACTCCAGCAGCAGGGGCAGCACAGCGGGGTCGTCCAGGGCGCCCGCCAGACCCGCCACCGCCGCGGCGCGTACCTTTCCTCCAGGTTCCACGGCATGCAGCAGAGTGGCGCGGTGGTCCGGGTGGCCGAAGAACCGCTGGAGGGCTTCCTGCGCCGGGGACATCAGCGACGGCCACGCGACCGGCAGTGCACCGTCTGTGTCGAAGGCGGATTTTTCGCGGGAGTAGCGCGCCTGCACCATCGTCAGCAAGGCGTCCGGCAGCCGACGGTCGCCCGGGATCAGCGCGACGGCGATCGCCGCCGCCACCTCGACAACCGCTCTCCAGGGCTGGTGCGCCCCGCGCCGGAGGAACCATGCCAGGTAGGTCTCGCGTCCCGGCCATTCCGGGCCGAGAGTCTGGACGGTGGTCAGGATCTGCAGGCCGAGCACCACGGCGAACAGATCCCGCGTGTCGCCGCCGTATTCCAGTGTCTGCACGATACGCACGATCACCCGGCCGCCCGCCTCCTCCAGTTCGGCCGAGGGGCGTTTCTCCGCCAGGCACTGGGCGGCAAGGATGACGTTCCACGGCAGATCGCCGCCGGAGATGGTCCAGGGCCAGGGCCAGTTGACCTGGTCGGCCAGGTAGGTGACGATCTCGGCGGTGCGGGCGTCGGTGACCATGCCGGCGATCAGGCGCAGCACCTCGCGCCAGGCCGGGTCGTTCCAGTGCGCGCCGAACACCTCGGTCTTGAGCTCGTCCAGGCTGAGCGTGCCGTCGCGTTCGAGCTGCCAGCGGTACGCCTCGGCGCAGAAGTACTCCAGCAGGGCCCGGTGTACGAACCCGTACAACTCGGTGCCATACCGGCTGAGGATGAAGTTGCGCTCGCGGAACTGACGGATCATCACCCGGGCGATGCGCGTGGCCTCGGCCGGCGGGTGCCGGAACCGGGTCGTGAGGTAGTCCTCGAACTCCTCCCGCAGTTCCTCGGCGGTCAGGTAGTTGCCACCGGTCCCGCCCCGGCCGCCGAGCTGCATGCGCAGGGCGACCCGGCGCAGCAGCTCGCCCTTCTCCTCCTCGCCGATGTGGTCGACGTGCGGGCTCTCGTCGCGCAGATAGCGCTCGACGTCCCAGCGCTGCACGAGCACCGTCGCGGCGTACTCGTACACCTTCCAGCGCTCGCGCGGCAGCTCCTGGTGCCGTCCGATGATCGCCAGGATGGTCAGCAGCAGCGGGTTGCCCGCCATCTCGCGCACCGACCGGATGTTCTCCACCGCGTCCGCGATGCGCTCGGTACGGCTGACCGCGTCGGCGGGGCGGTCGTGCAGCGCGAGGTGGTACCAGGAGGTGAGGAAGGACCTGATCTGCTCCGGGTCGAGGTCCTGCAGGGTGGCGTGGGCGAACCCGGCGTCCGCCAGGGTGGCCTTGGCGTAGCCGATGATCCGCGAGGTGACCAGGACGCGGGCCGAGGGGTACCGCTCGGCGAACCCGGCGATGCGCCGCGTCACGGTGGCCCGCTCCCCGGGGTCGAAGATCTCGTCCAGGCCGTCGAAGACGACCAGTGCGGGCCCGCCGGCGCCAAGGTAGGCGTGCAGGTCGTCGCAGGTCAGGCCAAGCGACTCGGTGTGGCACAGGTGGTCCAGGTAGTCGAGGAACGTCGCGCGGCCCGACCCCGCGTAGGACTTCAGCTCGACCAGCAGCGGCAGGTGCCCCTTGAAGGCCGGCAGTTCGGCGCCGGTCCCGGCGAGCGCGAGCATCAGGTAACGGGCCAGGGTCGACTTGCCGGCGCCCGGGTCGCCGAGCAGCACGGTGTTGCGGGCCTCGCCGCCGGTGAGGAACTCCAGCACCTTGCGCCGAGGGCGCTCCCGGTAGGCGGTGGCGAGGCGACGGACCTCCTCGCGGTCGTCATGGTCTGGAAGATCACGCGCATCGAGGTTCCCTTCGGCGCGGATCCACCGCCACAGCTCCTTGGGCAGGTCCAGCGGCGGCACGTCCTCCCGGACGTCCTGTTCCACGAACACCGAGCCGAGGGCGAAGCGCATCTCGTCGGCGTACCGCGGCGGGGTCAGCGTCTCCAGGTCCAGCCTGCTGTACTGCCGGATGAGCCGCTGGTAGTAGGTCCGCACGGCGCCGGAGTCCAGGTGCGGGCCGGACGGCAGAGCGGGTCGCTGATCGCCGAGCGTGAGGTGGACGGCCGCCGCGACCTTGCGGCCCAGCTCCTCCGGAGAGGTGAAGAAGCTGATGATGTGCCGGTCGGCGAGTTCGGCGCGTAAGGCCTCGATGCGGGTGACGTCCGTGTCCATCTTCGATCGAGGCCAGGGGGCGTCCTCGTGCAGCAGGAAGATCAGCACGGGTATGCCGGCCTCGACCGCCGCCCGGTACTCCAGTTCGGTGATCGCCCGATCGTGGTCCGGCGGGACGTGGCCGTACCGCCAGGCGAAGATGCCGATGTAGAGGTCGCAGTCCCGTACGTCCGCCAGGCACTTCTCGGCGGCGGGATGGGCGTCGGCGACGTACGCCTCCATGGCGAGGTCCGCGACGCGCATCTCGTGCAGCGCCTGCCGTACGACCGCGCGCTCGTCCCGCAGATCCCGGTAGGTCGAGGAGACGTACGCCTTCTTCATCACTGATCACCCCAACCTGATCCCACCGAATTACCGAAAAAGGCACGCCGGAATTGGCCCATGTGGAGGCCTCGCCTCCGACCGATCCCGTACAGCCCTCCCGCGTCGGCACCGCCGCCCGCCGCCCTGATCAAAGGCCGGAATTCCCCCGATCTCCGGCGCAGCACGAGTATCCAGGAGAAGGCCCACCTATATCGCAGAAACCGAACATCAGCCGGCGCCGGAGATGGCACTGCGTCGGCGTGGGCGACGGGGCGGATCGTAGGGTGGCTGTGCCGGGTCAGGGTCCGTCACCGCGTTCCGCGCGCGTGCGGCCGCGGGCCTGGCTACGACGTCACGTGGCGAGGAGTGGACATGTCGGTTGTGAAGATCAACGCTCTGATCGTGCCCGACGAGATGCGGGAGGAACTGGAACGCCGGTTCGCGGGACGGGCGGGGATGGTGGAGTCCTCGGACGGCTTCGAGTGGTTCGAGTTGCTGCGTCCGCTGGAGGGCACCGACCGCTACCTGGTGTACACGCGGTGGCGCAGCGAGGAGGACTTCCAGCGCTGGCAGCAGAGTGAGTCCTTCCAGCGGGGCCACGCGCGCGCCGCGGCCGACGCGGCCGCCCAGGGCCAGGCGGCCGAGCAGGGCCAGGGCCACGGCGAGGCGGCCGAGCAGGGCCATGGGCACGGTCAGGGGCACGGCCATGGCCAGGGGCCGGCCGCGACCGGCTCGGAACTGTGGACCTTCGAGGTCGTCCAGAGCACCGGCCACAAGAAGGCCTGACCGGCGCGCGGCGCGCACGGAACGGTGACCCGCCCGTGGCACCCGGCACGGGCGGAGCGGTGACCGGCCCGCCACGCCCGGCGAGCCCGGAGCGGTGATCCGTCCCCGGGGGGCGTCCGGCGAGGCGACGCGGCGGGGAGTCCTGATCCGACAGGGCCGGTGAGGCGGTCAGAAAGCGGGCCATACCTGGGAGAAGCCTGGGTCCGGCGCATCTGGTTGTTAACGATGCGGCGGAAGAGGCGCGAGCGACTTGACCTGTTCGTCATGATTCGGACAGCATGATCCGCCCCCATCTTCGGTCACGGAAGGAACTGGCGTGCGCCGCCGGACACGAGCCCTCGCTTTCCTCACCACCCTTCTGCTGACCTGGGGCTGGACCTTCCAGGCCGCGCCCGCGGGCGCCGACCGCTCCGCCGGGGCCGCGGCGGTGAAGCAGAGCGCCGAATGCCAGGGCGACTGGCTGCCCGCCACGCCGACCTCCGCGCAGGTCATGTCCGGCGAGGTGCAGTTCCTCGACCTGCCGCCCGTCAAAATCGGCACCACGATCAACTGGCGCTGGAGCCCGTACAAGAACCGCTCCTGGGACATGGTGTTCTCCTCCCTGCGCTGGGTCGGCCGGCTGGTCGCCGACTACGAGACCTCCGGGGACGAGAAGCTGCTCGACCGCGCGACCGCGCTGGTCAAGAGCTGGGTGGAGAGCAACCCCCGGGGCAGCTCGCGCGCCAGCGCCTACGCCTGGGACGAGCACCCGATCGCGTTGCGCGCGCCCGTGCTGGTCTGCCTGAGCCGCCACGTCAAGGCGTCCTGGCTGACCGGCAGCCTGGTCGACCACGCCAGGATGCTCTCCGACCCGGCCCTGTACGAGAAGGGCCACAACCATGGGATGGACCAGGACATCGCCCTGCTGCGCATCGGCTGCCGCACCGGGCACAAGGAATGGAGCGACCTGGCCGTCCGCCGCATGACCGGCTCGGTGAAGCTCGACATCGACTCCCAGGGCGCACTGCAGGAGCAGGCCCCGCGTTACGGCATCTACGTGCACGAGCGGCTGAAGGTCGGCATGGAGGCCATCACCGACTGCGGCAGGAAGGTGCCCTCCGAGATCGAGAAGCGCTGGGAGTCGCTGGAGGGGTACATCACCCACGCCACTGAGCCCAGCGGGTTCATGGTCCCGATCGGCGACGGCGGCGCGGACGTCAAGCCGGCGGGGTACAAGCACGCGAACAAGACCGTGCAGGTGTTCCGGACCGGCTACGTCTTCGGGCGGACGGCGTGGGACAAGCCCGAATCGGCGTACTACTCGATCAGGTTCGGCCCCGGCCTGAAGTTCCATGGGCACGAGGACCACCTGGGCGTGACCTACTACGCGCAGGGGCACGACGTGCTGGTGGAGGCCGGGTTCCACTCCTACGAGCGGACGGCGTACCGCTACTGGACCATGTCGCCCGAGGCGCACAACGTGCCCGTCGTGGTCGGCAAGCCCTTCCGCGGGCGCACGGCGACGTCCCTGACCCGCTCGTCGATCAAGGACGACCGGCAGTCGTACAAGCTCACCGACAAGGCCTACGGCGTGAGCAGGAACCGCTCGGTGCTGGTCAACCACGGCGACGACCTGATGGCCGTGCTGGACACGGTGGCCTCCGGCGCGAAGGCCCGCAGCTACTGGCACCTGGACCCGGCGCTGACCCCGGTGTCCACCAGCGGCGGGCGGGTCGTCGTGAAGGACAGGTCGGGCTGGAAGGCCACGCTCGTGCAGCTCGCCATGCCGTCCTGCGCGCCGATCGGCGGACAGTCGGTCGTGCGGGCCCAGACCAACCCCTACCAGGGCTGGATCTCACCGTCCTACATGGCCAAGGTGCCCGCCTCGGTGGTCGTCTCTCCCGCGGCCGGCGACCTGCTCACCATCGTCGTCCCCGGCACCGCCGAGCCCAAGGTCACCTGCTCGGGCACCCGCGTCACCGTCGAGACCTCCGACGGCCGGACCTCCTTCCGCGCCTCCGCCGGCACCCTCTCCTGAAGCGACCGGGAGGGCCTCGCGGGCCCTCCCGGAACCCGCTGTCTCCCCGATCGCGGGTCGCATCGTGGCCGGCCGACGCCCGCCCGCCCTTCCCACCACTGTGGAGAAGATCTTCAGGAACGCCCGCTGTCGCACCTTCGACCCACGAACGCGACCTATCCGGGCTTGTCCGGCGGATACAGCTTGTCGAAGGCGATTCCCGTCAGGACGGAGACGGCGACCGCGATCATCCACGGGTCGATGCCGGTGGCCTGGTTGATGAACTGAGCCGCCTCGCCGAAGTTCAGACTCGCATCCGCGCATGCGGCCAATGCCATCGCGAACGCGGCGCCGGTCATCACCCTGCGCCGCGATGCTCGTGAAGCGACGGGGAAACGTGCCTGCGGAGCCGCGAGCACGCCGGGCACGCCCAGGGATGGCGCCTTCTCAGGTAAGCGCGCGAGCAGATGTGGATTCGGCCAGATCGCGGAGCCGGGCATGCGGAACAGCGGCTCCCATTCGGGCCGCTCGGGGACGGCTTCACGAATGGTCTCGGTGAAGAATGTGAAATCGCCGACGAAATCGACGAGCCACTGGACGCACACACTGCGCGTGTCGAGATCGAAGTACGAGATGAAGAAAAGCGGTGCATTGCCGCTTCCATCGGCTGTCGCCGGAGGCGCCGGCGGACGCCCAGGGGGCGCGCCATGTCCAGAATGGACCAGGAGCCGGGGAGGAGAATGGACAATGCGCCCGGCAGCCGGGGAAAGAGTCGCCACTGTCACCGCCCGACTCTACCTCCACCTCCCAAGAGACGGGCAGATGCGTAACCACCCCATCTCATAGCGCGGAACCTTTACACACCCCGTCCCCTTCCGCCGATCATGTCCATCTCTTGAAGGTCGGGCCAAGACGCTCACCGTGCACTGGCGGTGACACACATGTTCACCGGGCGCGGCTCTCCACCGCCGGCCACGTGCTGCGGTGATCGGCGCCAGGTCGGCGGGTCGTGGTACGGCGATGCCGGCGCCGACTACGGCGCTCAAACCGGTGAACGCTCCTGGACGGCACACCAGGCAGTCCCTCTTCGGAGCGGCCGACCCTCCTGTCCGATCCAGCATGTATACGGCGTACACAGGGAGCGTATACGGTGTAGACATGACGGAAGGACAGACCGCGGGACGCATCGCGGCGGCGGCGCGGGCGATTCTGGTCGAGCGGGGGGCCGATGCCGTCAGCATGCGGCGGGTGGCCGAGGCCGCCGGCATCACGCCCATGGCGATCTACCGCCACTACCCGAACAGGGACGCGCTGCTGCGGGCCGTCGCCGAGACCTCTCTCCGTGACCTGGCCCAGCACTGGGGCGGGCGCAGCCGGGGAGACGACTGGGACGGCCGGATGTTCGGCCTGCTCGACGACTTCCTCGACTTCGCCCTCGGCACCCCGCACCTGTACACGTTTCTGATGACGGAGGAGCGGGACCAGGCCCGCCGCTTCCCCGAGGACTACCGCAGCGGCGACGCACCCCCGTTCAGCCAGATCGTCCGGGGCATCGAGGAAGGGATGCGCCTGGGAATCCTGCGGCCGGACGACCCCCTGGAGGTGACGCTGGCCCTCACCGCGCAGACCCAGGGCCTCGTCCAGCTCTATCTCGGCCGGCGCATCGGCATGTCAGAAGAGGACTTCCGCTCCCTGTGCGAGCGCTCAGCGAGAAGGATGCTCAATGGACTCACCTCTTAGCGCACCAGAGAACACCTCCCAGGAAGCCGCCCGAACGAGTCCGGAACGCGTAGACGCCGGTGGAGGGACGATCCGTTCCGCCTCCTCGGCGAGTGGCGCCTGGTCGTGGGCGGCCGCCGCGTGCTCGGCGGTGCTGCTGTACCTCGGCACCGGCCTGTCGCCCGTCGCGGCGCTGACATGGATCGCGCCCCTGCCGATCTTGCTGATCGCCCCGAGGGTGACCGCCCGCCGGGCCATGGCGCTCGCGTTCCTGGCCTACCTGGCCGGCAGCGCGAACAGCTGGGACTATTTCCTGCGCCCGCGCCCCTCCCTCGCCGTCCCGCTGCCCGCCGCCCTGAGCATCCTCATCGGCGGCTCGGTCCTGTTCGCGGTGGCGGTGCTGCTCTTCCGCGCCCTGCTCGTCCGGGGCCACGCCGTGCTCGCCACGCTGGCGGTCCCCGCCACCTGGGTCGGCGTGCTCTACCTCACCTCGCTGGCCAGCCCCTCGGGCGTCATGGGCACCCTGGCCACGACACAGGCCGACGTCACCACCGTGGTGCAGATCGCCTCGGTGACCGGGTTCTGGGGCGTCGAGTACCTGGTTCTGCTCGTGCCCGCCGCGATCGCCGCCTGTTCCGCCACCGGCATCCCCGTCATCGCACGGCTGCGCGCCGGGGCCGCAGGGCTGGTGATATCGGCCCTCGCACTCGGATACGGGACGTTCCGCCTGCACGACTCGCCCGCCGCCGCGAGCTCGCGACACGTCGTCGTCCTCGCCCGGGATCAGGGCCACTGGGCGACCGATGTCGCGACTCCGGAGGGGCGCGAGCTGGTCGCGGCCTACGCGGAGCGCATCGCGGGCCTTCCGGAGGGATCCGGGATCGTGGTGCTGCCCGAGGCGGGGTTCGCCGCCGACGACGCGAGCCTTCCCGCCCTCGTCGGCCCGATGGAACGGGCGGGCCGCGCCCGGGGGGCCGACATCGTGATCGGCCTGCTCCACACCACAGGGGGAGTCCGGTACAACTCCGCGCTCGCCGTCCCGGCGGGCGGCGGCGCCCCGGCCGAGTTCCACAGGTGGAACGCCGGGATGGATCAGGTGAGCCGGACCGGCCACGACCTCGCCTACCTGCCGGGCACCCCCTGGGCCGGGATGGTGGTCTGCGGGGACGTCAACTTCCCCCGCCCCACCCGCGACTACGCCGCCGCCGGGGCCCGGCTGCTGGCCGTCCCGGCCTCCGACGAGGACGTCGACGGCTGGCAGCACAGCCGTACGGCGCTGCTGCGCGGCGTGGAGAACGGCCTGGCCGTGGCCTGGTCCGACCAGCGCGGCGTGCCGATGATCTCCGACTCGTGGGGACGGGTGCGCGCCGAGACCAGGACCAGACCCGACGCCGGCCCCGACTCCTTCGCCATGGCCGCCGCCACCGTCCCCGCCGGCCCGGGAGCCACTCCCTACACCCGCTTCGGCGACTGGTTCCCCTGGCTCTGCCTCCTCACCACCCTCGCCGCCTCGCTCTTCGTCGTGGCCGCCAGGCTGCGTGAGAGGCCACAGCGGGCTTGACCTTGCCACCGGCGTCAACCTCTAGCATCGTCCGGTCCGGACGCCCCGGACCGCGTCGGACGCCGAGCGGCGATCGACTCGTTCCGCCCCTCCGGGAGTGACCTGTTGAGCACCTCGCCCACCGCCGACGACCGCGCATCACTGCTCGACCACGACCGCCGCTTCTTCGACGCCCTGGTCGCCGCCGACGTCACCGGATTGGCGTCCCTGCTGGCGGAGGACTTCGTCATGGTCGCCGTCGGCGACGGCGCCGTGGTGACCAGAGACGACCTGCTGACCGCGGTCTCGACCGGAGCGGTGCGGTTCCCGGTCATCGAGTCCTTCCCCGGCGAGGCCGTCGTCCGGCGCATCGGCGGCACCGGCATCGTCGTGGGCCGGACCGGGATGAGCTTCACCGGCCCGGACGGCGCCCCGTTCACCGCGGACAGCCGCTACACCCACGTCTTCACCACCACACCCACCGGCGGATGGCACCTCATGTCGGCCCAGGGAACCCAGATCAAGCCGCCCGTGGCGGGGTGACGCGGAAGGGACTGCGAACCCGCGCCTCCCCCCCATGGCCGGATCAGGCGAGTGCGGCGGCGCGTTCCTTGGCCGCCAGCAGCACCGTGAGAGCGGTGTCGAGCTCAGCGGGATCGATGCCCTCGAAGGCGGCGTCGGTGACCTCGCGCGAATGCGCGTACACGGTTGCGAAGTGGTCGTCGCCGGCTTCGGTCAGTTCCGCTGTAGCGGGGGAGTTCTCGGGCCGGTATGCGACGTGGCCCGCCGCGGCGGCGCGCTCGAGCACCCGGAGGGTGTCCGCCTCGGCCAGGTCCATGCGCTGGTCGAGCTCCTTGGCCACCTCGTCGATGGGCAAGGGAACGTCCTTCTCCTTCAGCAGGGTCAGGAGCATCTGGGTGGGGAAGTCGGAGTCGAGGTCCGCGAGGGCGCGACGGTGCAGCTTGCCGATCAGGCGCGCGGTCTCGCCGAGCGCGCGGCCGAAGCTGGGGCGCGATTGGGGGTTCACGGTCATCTGAGTCTCCTTGTGATGTGCCGGTCGAACGGGAAGGGATGGACCACAGCACTCGACCGCCCTTATGGGAGGCCTCATCATTGATCGCCCTAATGATGGTGTGACCAATGATGGTATGGCCAACACTACAGGACATTGATGGTGCTGCCAACATTCGGTTACGCTGGCGAGGTGAACAGCACCGCGAACCCGACCCCCGCCCGGCTGCGCACCCTTCCGAGCTGGGTGATCAATCAGACGGCGATCGCGGCCAATCGGCTGACCGACCGCGCACTGGCCGGCACGGGTTCCCGCCGGCACCACTTCGCGATGTTGGCGGCCCTGGACGAGCTCGGCCCGTCCAGCCAGGCCGAACTCGGTCGATGCACCGGGATCGACCGCAGCGACGTGGTGGCGGTGGTCACCGCGATGGCCGAGCGAGGATTTCTCGAGCAGCGTCCCGACCCGGCCCATGGCCGGCGCAATATCGTCACGCTCACTCCCGCGGGTAAGGACCACCTGGAAATGCTCAGCGCCCTCCTCGCCGACGCCCAGAACGAACTACTGCACGCCCTCTCCCCGGCGGAATCCAGAACGATCGTCGAGCTGCTCACGCGAGTCCTCGACAGCCGCTGACCGTCACGAGGACGCCGCGTCGCGCTCCGCGACGTCGCCGCTCCCCCGCTCGTATCTCACCTCGAACCAGACCGTGCGCCCGGCGTCGCCCTCGCACACGTCCCACCGCTGCGAGATGTGCTCGACGAGCATCAACCCTCGGCCGCCCTCTCCGAGCGTTTCGCCGCAGACGCGCGGCGCGGACCCGCCTCCGGCGTCCACCACGTCGACGTGGACGAAGTCATGGCGGTCGGCGATGGCGAGGGTCACCTTTCCACCGTTCCCGGAATCGGAATGGAGGATGGAATTGGTGACGACCTCGGACACCAGCAATGTGACGTCGTCAATGGCGGGATGAGCCTCACCGAGTTTCGCCCTGACGAACTCCCTGGCCTGTGACACCGACTCCGGGGAGCCGGCCAGTTCGATAACGCCCAACAGCCGGCCTGCCGCCATGCGCGAACACCTTTCCTGCGCCGGTAATGGACACGCGTCCTGAGGACTTCGCCGCACCAGAATGTCAACGCGCGGCTACCATCGGTAGTGAATTCGGCGCACACCCCAGGCACAGTAGGGGTGATCCAGGGGGTGAGGCGTCACCCCGAGTGCCATTCTCCCCGGGCAGGTGAATATGACATCCTCTAATGAGATAAATCCGCACGACTCCCCACGCGGTCTGTTCGTCTTCGAGCTGCGCCGGCACAGGACCGCCGCCGGCCTCACCCAGAAGCAGCTCGCGGACCGCATCGGATTCTCCGAGTCCATGGTCGCCATGATCGAGTCCCTCAAGCGAACGCCGTCCCAGCGCTTCGCCGAACTCTGCGACCAGGCCCTCGACCTCGACGGCGCCATGACCAGGCTCCACGCCGCCGCGACCTGGCACAAAGCCCCCGAACACTTTCGTCCCTGGCTGGAAGAAGAACAAGACGCCACAGCCCTCCACGGCTGGGAGCCGATGGTGGTCCCGGGGCTCTTCCAGACGGAGGCGTACGCGCGACTGATCCTTTCCGCGGAACCAGGAGTGACGCCGGAGGAGGTAGATGAACGCGTCGCGGGCCGTCTGCAACGACAAACCATTCTTCACCGCGACGATTCGCCCTTCGTCGCGATGCTGATCGACGAGTCGGTACTTCATCGCCCTATAGGGGATATGGAAGTGCGGCGCGAACAGCTAACGTACCTGCTTGAGATCGCCCAGCATCCCAAGGTGACGATCCAGGTTGTGCCGTACGCGGCGCAAGCACTCTGCGGGTTGCTCGGCGGGTTCATCATCGCCGAACGGCAAGGGACCTCATATGCCGCCTACGTGGAAGGGCAACCGAACGGGCGCGTCGTGGAAGACCGCCTCACGATCACCAAGCTGCTGCGTCGATACGACGCGTTCAGCTCCGAGGCCGTGCCGTTCAGACAGTCACTCAACCTCATTCAGGAAGTGGTGGACCAGAATGGTTGATCTCGAAAACGCTCGGTGGCGCAAGAGCACGCACAGCGGATCCGACGGCGGCAACTGTGTCGAGGTGGCATCGAACCTCACGAGCATCGTCGCCGTACGTGACACCAAGAACCCGTCCGGACCGGCATTGTTCTGCACACCCGATAACTGGTCGGCATTCCTGAGCGGCATCAAGCACGACGCGCCCGGCGTCTGAGCCCATGACAGGCTGCGCTCACGCGCCGTCGTGACGAGAGTCGGTCGTCCGAGGCGAAGACCAGGAGAGCCGGGGCCGTACGGCCCTCCTGGAGCCCCGCCGGTGATCAACCGGCCGACGCGACCACGAAGTAGTAGAACGTGACGAACATCGAGCGGTTGTCCGCCCGGTCGGCGCTGACCACTACCAACTGATGGAGTCCGGCGGCCGTGGGCGTCCAGGTCAGCGTGCCGGTGCCGTCGGGCCCGGCGTCCACCCGGCTCCACTGCTCGTCGTCCATCTTGTAGTAGTAACCGCCCACGTCCGCCACGCCGTTGGGCCTCATGGTGAACTGGCCGGGCACGCCCGGCCCGCCGACGGGGGTCGGGCCGCTGTAGGGGGTTCCCGCGACCGTGCCGGACCGTTCAGGCCTAGTGGTGTCCACCACGTACTCACACCACGGGCTCCACTCGCTGACCTGCTCGTAGGCGTCCTCCGTGCGCACCCGCCAACGGTACGCGCCGCCGTAGAACGACCTGTACACCGTGGGCGGCTCGTCCGCCTGGTCGAACGTCCCGGCCAGGCCCACGGGCGCGTCGATGTCCTCGTTCCAGTGCGATCGCTGGGCTTCGGCTGAGGAGACGTAGGTCCATGCCGCCGGCCGTAACGCGATCGTCGCTCTCGGAGTCCAGGCTTGCGCGGGCGCCACCACGAAGGGCACGATCATCACCGCGGCCGCCAATGCGCGCGCGAGCAGCCGAAATACCCCTGACCTCATGAAATTGTCCCCGTTTCTAATCTTCGGTCCCCAGAAGGCAGACTAGATCACCAAGTCCTTCGACATCAGACTCAAATTGCGGACGACCGGCCGTGAGGCTCGACCTATTTACACCGACGACAATGCGGGGTCATCGAACACCGCGTGATCGGCGGATAGGTCGAGGTCTCGTCGGGTGAGGGTGTCCGGAACGACTCAGGCGTCCGGGGAGGGACCAGAAGGTCCGGCGCGGCGGCGCCACCCCAGTCTTCCGGCGCCGCGACATTTCAGGGGAGAGCGCGCGGATTCCCTGACCCGCTCGCTGGTAGCGAATGGGCGCAGTCTTCCGAGCCGCGCCTGACATGGTGGGACGGTGGAGTGGAACACGCGAGCTCTCGACGTGCTGGCGGTGGGTAATCCCACCCCGCTGATTGACTTCCCGGTATCGGCGCCCGGGATCAGGCTGCTGCTGAAGGACGAGTCTGCGCAACCGACGGGGAGCCTGCGGCACCGGCACGCCAGGGCACTGTTCCGCCGGGCCGTACTCGACGGGTCGGTCACCGAGGGCGTGACCGTGGTAGAGGCGACCGGCGGCAACGCGGCCGTGGCCCAGGCGTGGTTCGCGCGGCGGCTCGGGCTGCCGTACATCGTGGTCATGCCGGGCGAGCGCAGCCAGGCGCGGGCGCGGCCGGTGGAGGAACTGGGCGGGGAATGCCGATTCGTGACGCCGCCGCTGGCGATCTACAACGCCGCTCGGGAGATCGACGGGCACTTCCTGGACCAGTTCGGGCGGACCGCGCCGCACGACCTGGCGGAGGAGCTGTTCGGGCAGGTGCGGCCGGACTGGGTGGTGACGGGCGCGAGCACCGGAGCGACCTCGGCCACCCTCGGCCAGTGGATCCGGGCCCATGGTGAGGACTGCCGGGTCGCGGTGGCGGATCCCGAGAATTCGGCCTACTTCCCAGGATGGACCCTCGACGTGCCCGACTACGGCACCGGGATGCCCTCGCGGATCGAGGGCATCGGACGCCCACGCGTAGAGCCCGCCTTCCGGCCCGACCTCGTGGACCTGGTCGTCCCCGTGCCCGACGCGGCCAGTGTGGCGGCGGCCCGGCACATCCGCGAGGTGACCGGGCTGCCAGTTGGCGCCTCCTCGGGCACCGCGTTGTGGGCGGCGCTGGAGCTGGTGGAGCGCATGCGGGCCAGGGGCGAGACCGGCACGGTGGTGTCGCTGATCGGCGACGCGGCCGATCGGCATCTGGCGACCTGTCACGACGACGGGTGGGCCGCCGGGAAAGGGCTGGACGTCGGACGGCACACGAGCACTCTGAGGCAGCGCACCAGCTTGTGACCTGCATCGGCGTGCGGCTTGTGGTGGGCGGACGAGCGGGGGTTGACGGCCTGCGTAGCCACCAACGTCGCCCTGGGTACCTGCTGTGGTCGGAGGTGCTATCTGAGCCGGTCGAGCATCTTCGGGTTGAGGTTCAGCATCGGGCGGCGGATGCAGGCGTGCTCGTGCTGGCATGGGGTGCCGTAGGGCCGGCCGCATGAGCCCAGCTCGACCTTGCGCTCGTCGAAGTGTTCCTCGGCTCCAAGCGCCCCGAGGTTCGGGTCAAGCCTTAAGCGCTGGTGCGGGAACGGGCGAGCCGGGACAGGGCGGCCTGGATGACTTCGGGGCCGTCGTCGTCGTGGGTGCGGCTGCGGGCGAAGAGCCACAGCGGCTCAGGGTAGTGGTACCGGTCCAGGTCGCCGGGGACCAGCAGGTGCAGGTCCACGAGGGACTCCAGCAGCGCGGCGGTGTGGCCGAGGGGCAGTTCGAGCACGGCCGCGGCGGCGGCGAGGGAGATCTCGGGCTCCTCCGCGACCGACAGCAGCCGGAACGCCCGGGCCTGCGCGGGTGAGAGCCGCTCCAGCACCGACGCGTACGGCCGCTCGATGGCCCGGCACTCCGCCGGGAGCACTGGCGAGCCAGGAGCGGGCCTGCCGATGCGCTGCCTGGCCTCGGCCATGCTCCATCCCGGCCGGGAGGCGATCCGCGCGCCGACGGCCTGCACGATCTGCGGCAGGCCGACGGTGCGCCTGGCCAGTTCGCGCACTTCGCCGGGCTCGGGCCGCACCCGGTCGGCGCCGATGATCCGTTCCAGCAACGCGACCGCGTCGTCCTCTTCCAGCCCGGCCAGCCGCAGCCAGTGGGCCGACGCCAGGTCGTACAGCCGCTGTCGCGCGGTGACCAGGACGGCGGGCCCGCCCGGGCCGGGCAGCAGCCGCCGCACCTGCTCGGCGTCGCGGGCGTCGTCCAGCACGACCAGCAGCCGGCGGCCGGTGGTGAGCGTCCGCCACAGCGCCATCCGCTCGCTGAACGACTCCGGCAGCCCCGTGTCCAGGACGCCGACGCCGCGCAGCAGCTCGGCCAGCGGCTCACCGGCGGTGCCGAGGTCGACGAACAGTTGACCGTCGGGGAAGTCCGCCGCGACCTCGTACCCGAGGTGCACGGCGAGGGCGGTCTTGCCGACGCCGGCGAGCCCTTCGACGCCGACCACCGGGACGCTGGCCCGGGACGGGGTGAGGGCGCCGGCCATCAGGGACCGTTCCTGATCACGACCGACGAAGTCCGGCAGGTCGGGCGGAAGCTGGGTGGGACCGCCGGGCGCGGCGACGGCGGACGGCGGCGCGGGAGCGGCGGGGGCGAGCAGCGCCGGGTCGGAGGCGAGGATGCGGCGCTGCATCTCCCGCAGGTCGGGGCCCGGATCCAGGCCGAGTTCGTCGGCGAGCAGCCGCCGCGCGTCCTCGAACACGGCGAGCGCGTCCGCCTGCCGGCCGGACCGGTAGAGCGCCAGCATCAGCAGCTCGCGCGGCCGTTCGCGCAGCGGCTGCTCCCCGATGACCTGCGCGAGCCCGGCGGTGGCCTCGGCGTGCCGACCGGAGTCGATGTCGGAGGCGGCCAGGTCCTCGATCGCCGTCAGCCGCAGTTGCTCCAGTCGTACGCGCTCGAACTCGGCGTAGTCGCCGTTGACACCGGCGAGCGGAGTGCCGTGCCACAGGCTCAGCGCCGCGCGTAGTGCGGTCGCCGCCGCGGGCGCGTCACCGGCCCGGCGGGCCTCCCTGGCGAGGCCGAGGTGCCGCTGGAACTCGGTGAGGTCCAGATCGCCGGTACGTAGCGCGTAGCCGCCGCCGACCGACTCGATCACCGCGGTCGGGTGGCCCGGGTCGAGCACCCGGCGCAGCCGTGAGACGTAGGAGCGGACGACGCCGATGGCGGCCCGGGGCGCCGCACCGCCCCAGATCGCGGCGATCAGCTGGTCGGGCAGGGCCGGCAGGCCGGTCTGCAGCAGGAGGATCGCGAGGATCGCCCGTTGCTGCGGGCTGCCCAGGTCGATCTCGTCGTCGCCGCGCCAGGCGCGCACCGGGCCGAGCACTTCGAAGCGCAGCCGCTCCCCCACCGATGACTCCCTCCAGCCGCTCCCCCTGGTCGTCACCGGCAACGACCTGCGGCAACCCGGTATTCCGCCTCAGCCGGCGCCGAGGAGGTCGGTGAAGGGGGTTGGCGCGAAGGGGTCGCGGACGTCGGGCGCGGCCCGGCGGCGGATCTCGGCGGCGAACTGGGCCGCGGCGCGGTCGATCCGGTGGGCCAGCAGGTCGGGTGCGGCGGCGCCGCCCCAGTCTTCCGGCGCCGCGAAGACCGACGTGGGCACGACCACGGCTCCCAGATAGGCGAACAGCGGCCGTACCGTGCTCTCCAGCACCAGCGAGTGGCGCGCGGTGCCGCCGGTCGCGCCGATCAGCACCGGCTTACCGTCCACCGCGTGGTCGTCCATCAGGTCGAGGACCTCGAAGAACGCCTTGAACAACGAGCTGTGGGAGGCGGCCAGCGTCGGGGTCACGGCGATCAGGCCGTCGGCCGCTGCGACCGTTTCCAGCGCGGTTCGCAGTTCTGGCTCCGGAAAGCCGCTGACCAGGTTGTCCACCAGGCCGTGCCCGTGCTCGCGCACCTCGATCACGCGCGTCTCGACCTGGTCTCCCCACTCGCGCAGCTCGCGCTCGGCCGAGGCGGCCAGCCGGTCGGCGAGAAGCCGGGTCGAGGAGGGGCGGCCGAGCCCGGCGGAGACGACGGCGATGGTGCGTCTCGTCGGCCCCGCGCTACCGTCGCCGGTCGGCCCTGTCACCGCTCCGCCGCTTTGTGCGGCTCGCGCGGCCACCGTTCGGTCCCTTTCGGCGGTCCACGCGCCCGTCGCCGCGCCGCCCTCACCGGCAGACGCGCTCACCGCTCCCCCGCCCTCACCGGTTGACGTGCTCATCGCTGCGCCGCCTTCAGGGACTCGTGCGTCGGAGCGTCCGGGATGTGTGCCGGTCGGAGGGACGCGAACTCCTTGCGGAGGACCGGAACGACCTCCTCGCCGAGGAACTCGATCTGGTCGAGGACCGCGTGGTGCGGCAGGCCCATGCCGTCCACGTTGAACAACTGCCGCTGGTAGTCGCCGAAGTCCTCCCGGAACCGGAGCGTCCGGTCGATGATCTCCTGCGGGCTGCCCACCGCCAGGGGCGTCTGCCGCATCGTCTCCTCCAGCGACGGCCCGTTGCCGTACGTCGGGGAGTTGTCGAAGAACGGCCGGAACTCGGCGATCGCGTCCTGCGACCTTCGCCGCATGTAGACCTGCCCGCCGAGTCCCACGATCGCCCGGTCGGCCGGCCCGTGCCCGTAATGCTCGAAGCGGGTGCGGTACAGCTCGATCATCCGGCGCGTGTGCTCCTTCGGCCAGAAGATGTTGTTGTGGAAGAACCCGTCGCCGTAGTACGCGGCCTGCTCCGCGATCTCGGGGCTGCGGATGGAGCCGTGCCAGACGAACGGCGGCACGCCGTCGAGCGGGCGCGGGGTCGAGGTGAACGACTGCAGCGGGGTGCGGAACCTGCCCTGCCAGTCGACCACGTCCTCGCGCCAGAGCCGGCGCAGCAGGGCGTAGTTCTCCACGGCGAGCGCGATGCCGTCGCGGATGTCCTTGCCGAACCACGGGTAGACCGGGCCGGTGTTGCCCCGGCCCATCATCAGGTCGACCCGGCCCTCCGCCAGGTGCTGGAGCGTGGCGAAGTCCTCGGCGATCTTCACGGGGTCGTTCGTGGTGATCAGCGTGGTCGACGTCGACAGCAGGATCCTGCTGGTGCGCGCCACGATGTAGCCGAGGATGGTGGTGGGCGAGGACGTCACGAACGGCGGATTGTGGTGCTCGCCCATCGCGAAGACGTCGAGACCCGCCTCCTCCGCCTTCAGCGCCGTCTCCACCATCCGCTTGATGCGCTCATGTTCGGTCGGTGCGCGCCCGGTGGCGGGATCGGGCGCGATGTCGCCGACCGTGAAGATGCCGAACTGCACGGCGATCACCTTTCAGGAGTAGGCCGTGACCGATGGTTCGGTCACGTCCCGATGAAAGCGCCGCGACGATGACAGCCGCTGCACGTCCGATTCACGCGCCCTGCACGCCCCGCGCGAAGCGCACCACCTGCAGGACCGCGTCACGCGAGATCATTTGCGGGACGTGCCGCGCATCGACCGCTGGGAGGCTCCGTGGATGAGGTGTCCGTCCGGGACATGACGGTGGAGGACGTCCCGGCGGTGTCGGCCGTCCGGGTCACCGGCTGGAAGACCGCGTACGCGGGGATGATCCCCCGCGAGTTCCTGGACCTGATGACCGTCGAGGCCGACAGCGAGTACCGCAGGAGCGCCTTCCGGAGCGACTCCCCGGTACAGAACCTCGTCGCGGAACGGGACGGGACGGTGGTGGGCTGGGCCGCGCTGGGCCCCTGCCGCGACGAGGGCTGCACGGCCCTGGACGGGGAGATCTACGCGCTGTACGCGTTGCCGGACGCGATCGGCACGGGCATCGGCCGCGCGCTGATGCGCGAACTGCTCGCCCGCGCCGACCGCGCCGGGTTCACCACCCTGCGCCTTTGGGTGCTGGAGGCCAACCGCCGCGCCCGCCGCTTCTACGAGCGCGCCGGCTTCCACGCCGACGGGGGACGGTCGCTGTGGAACATCGGCCGGACGTCGGTCCCCGAGGTCAGCTACATCCGCGATCTCGGCGACTCCGGCGCCCGGCCGGCAGCGGGCTGAGCCCTGTGTGACGGGCCGAACGCCAGGCCGGCCGAGCGGCACACGACCGGCTGAGCGGCACACGACCGGCTGAGCCCTGAAGAGCCGGCCGAACCCTGAACAACCGGCTGAGCCCCGCACACTCGGTTGAACGAAGCCCGGCCGGCCGAGCGCTACGCGGCGTGGCCCGCCCGCAGGAGGCCGTAGGTCACGGCCTGCTCGAGCGCCTGCCAGGAGGCCTCGATGATGTTCTCGTCCACGCCGACCGTCGCCCACTCGCCGCTGGCGTCGCTGGAGGTGACCAGGACGCGGGTGACGGCCCCGGTGCCGTGGGTGCCCTCGACGATGCGGACCTTGAAGTCGATCAGCTCCACCTCGGCCAGCTCGGGGTACAGCTTCTCCAGGGCCAGGCGGACGGCGCGGTCGAGCGCGTTGACCGGGCCGTTGCCCTCGCCGGTGGCGACGATGCGCTCGTCCTTGGCGTGCAGCTTGACCGTGGCCTCGCTGACCACGTCGCCGCCGGGGCGCCGTTCGACGATGACCCGCCAGGACTCGACGGTGAAGTGCCTGCGCCGCTCGCCGGTCACGGTGTCGCGCAGCAACAGCTCGAAGGAGGCGTCGGCGGCCTCGAAGGTGTGCCCGCGCGACTCCAGGTCCTTGACCCGGTCGACCAGTTCGCGCGACTGCTGGGAGGTGAGGTCGTAGCCGAGTTCCTTGCCCTTCAGCTCCACCGAGGCCCGCCCGGCCATGTCGGAGACGAGCATGCGCATGTCGTTGCCGACCTGGGAGGGGTCGATGTGCTGGTAGAGGTTCGGGTCGACCTTGATCGCGCTGGCGTGCAGCCCGGCCTTGTGCGCGAACGCCGAGACGCCGACGTAGGGCGCGTGGGAGTTGGGCGTGACGTTGGTGACCTCGGTGATCGCGTGGGCGATGCGGGTCATCTCGGCCAGGGACTCCCGGGGCACCAGGTCGAAGCCCCGCTTGAGCTGCAGGTTGCCGACGACGGTGAACAGGTTGGCGTTGCCGGAGCGCTCGCCGTACCCGTTGGCGCAGCCCTGGACGTGGGTGGCGCCCGCCCGCACGGCGGCCAGGGTGTTGGCGACGGCGCAGCCGGTGTCGTCGTGGCAGTGGATGCCGATGCGGGCGCCCGTGCCTGCCGCCTGGTGGACGACGTCGGCCAGTTCGTCGGGCAGCATGCCGCCGTTGGTGTCGCACAGCGCGATGACCGAGGCGCCGGCCTCGGCGGCGGTGCGCAGCACCTCCAGCGCGTAGGCCGGGTTGGAGTTGTAGCCGTCGAAGAAGTGCTCGGCGTCCAGGAAGACCCTCTGCCCCTCCGCGCGCAGGTGGGAGACCGTGTCGCGGATCATCGCGAGATTCTCCTGCAGGGTCGTGCGAAGGGCCAGTTCGACGTGCCGGTCGTGACTCTTGGCGACAAGGGTCACGACCGGCGCGCCGGATTCGCGCAAGGCGGCGACCAACGGGTCGTCGGCCGCCTTCACTCCGGCTCGGCGGGTCGCGCCGAACGCGGCGAGCTGCGCGTGCTTCAGGTCGAGCTCGGTCCGAGCCCGCCGGAAGAATTCGGTGTCCTTGGGGTTGGCCCCCGGCCAGCCGCCTTCGATGAAGCCGACGCCCAGGTCGTCCAGGTGGCGGGCCACGGCGAGCTTGTCGGCGACGGTGAGGGACAGCCCCTCCTGTTGCGCGCCGTCGCGCAGCGTCGTGTCGTACACATGGAAGCGGTCGTCGGCCATGGTTTGTCTCCTTCGCGGGGTGCCTTCTTGCGTTCGCCGCGCGCGATGTCCGCCGTCGGGCCCGGAAAGCCGGCCCAAACAAAAAGACCCCTCACGGACGTGAGAGGTCTGCGCGCCGGCGGTGTCCCTTTTCAGCCAGCGCGCCTGCTGATAATGAGCAGACCGTAGAACATGGTGCCCGTAGTCTGCCACATGCCGCCACCATATGGCACATCGATCTCACCATCCGGACGTCCGCCGTCACCGCCGCCCCGGCGGCCCCACCGCCATCCACAGGCGTCCTCGATTTCCGGCGGGCCGTAACCCATCCCCCTTACCCTAAGCGACGGCAAAGCGACGTTACGCAACCCACCTGGAGGGGATGATGCACCTATGGCCAAGGTCCTGGACAAACCACAGAAAGCCGACCCAGCGGACGATCAGGACGCGCGGACTGACGACTCCGCCCGAGAAGACCGGGAAGATTGGGAAAACAGGGAGACGAACCTCGTCGCGACTTCGGACACCCCACCCGATGTGGCCATCGAGCGGCTCGGCGACCATGCGGAGCTGGAGAGCATCTACTACGAGACCGGCGCCCGTCTCGAGAGCAGGCGCAAGGTCGAACTCGTCAACGGCCGGGTCGTGGTGAGAGAGGTGCCCACCGCCGAACACGCGAGGATCGTCTACCGGCTGCTCCTCCAGCTCATCCCCATGGTGACCGAGCGCGGCTGGGAGATCCTGCCCGACATCGCCATCTTCCTGGGCCCTCAGATGGACCGCTATCGTCCGGACGCCACGGTCGTGCCCGCCGATCCGCCGATGTGGCAGCCGGACGAGGTGTACGCCCACGCGACGCTTCTGGTCGCCGAGGTGGTGTCCAAGAGCAGCACGCACGACGACCACATCGTCAAGCCGGGCCAATGCGCGGTGGCGGGCGTGCCGGCGTATCTGGTGATCGACACCTTCGAGGGCAGGGCACGACTGCTCAGCCACCCCCACGAGGGTAGGTACGGGCAGGAGGTGTCAGTGGCGCTCGGGGAGCCTCTGGCGTTGCCGGAGCCCTGGCGGCTGACGATCGACACCGCCAAGCTCGTCGGCTGAACGGCAGGACCCGCCCGGCCGTGGCGGCCGGGCGGGCGATGGGTCAGCAGATCTTGTGGACCCAGTTGTGGGGGTCGGGGCGGGTGCCGTACTGGACGCCCATGAGTTCGTCGCGGAGTTGGAGGGTGAGCTTGCCGGGGGTGCCGTCGCCGACGGTCCAGCCGCCGTCGACGCCCTTGACCGAGCCGACCGGGGTGATGACGGCGGCCGTGCCGCAGGCGAAGACCTCGGTCAGCTCGCCGGACTCGCAGCCCGCGCGCCACTCGTCGATGGAGATCTTTCCCTCCTCGGCGGTCAGGCCGAGGTCGTCGGCCAGGGTGAGCAGCGAGTCGCGGGTGATGCCGGGCAGCAGCGTCCCGGTGAGGTCGGGGGTGAGCAGGCGGTCGCCGAAGACGAAGAACAGGTTCATCCCGCCCATCTCCTCGACGTAGCGGTGCTCGAAGGCGTCGAGCCAGACGACCTGGTCACAGCCGTTCTCGACGGCCTGCCGCTGCGCCACGAACGCGGCGGCGTAGTTGCCGCCGCACTTGGCGAACCCGGTGCCGCCGGGCGCGGCGCGGGTGTAGTCCTGCGACAGCCACACCGAGACCGGCTTGACGCCGCCGGAGAAGTACGCCCCGGCCGGCGAGGCGATCACCATGTACCTGTAGGTGCGGGAGGGGTAGTTCACCCCGAGCGCCGGCTGGGTCGCGATCATGAAGGGGCGCAGGTAGAGGCTGTGTCCCTCGGTGGTCGGCACCCAGTCGCGGTCGGTCTGCACCAGCAGTTCCAGCGACTCCACGAAGGTCTGCTCGGGCAGCTCGGGCATCGCCATGCGGGCGGCCGACCGGTTGAAGCGGGCCGCGTTGGCGTACGGGCGGAAGGCCACGATCGAGCCGCCGGACTGCCGGTAGGCCTTCAGCCCCTCGAACAGTTCCTGGGCGTAGTGGAACACCGAGGTGGCCGGGTCGAGCGTCAGCGGCCCGTACGGGGTGAGGCGTGCGTCGTGCCAGCCGCGTCCCTCGGTGAAGTCGATGGAGATCATGTGATCGGTGAAGGTCTGCCCGAAACCGGGGTCCGCCAGTACGCGCTCGCGCTCGGCCGGAGTGCGAGCGGCGCCGGAGAGCTGCACGTCGAAGCTGAGCTGTTGAGCGGTCGTCATGTCGGATCCTTCTCTGCTCTGTCGGTCGCGCCTGCATCCATTCTGCGACGGACCAGGTAACGGGAAACTACTGCATCAAATGGGCATACGGGAGTGTGTCGGTATGGCCTTGCCCCGGTGGCTCACCTGGTGCGCAGAACGCGAAAACGCGCACGGCGGCCCCGGGCGGGGGCCACCATGCGCGTCGGTCGGCGTAGGGCAGCCCCTCAGCCGGTTACTCGTGCGGTGATGTCGTCGCCGATCTCGCGAGTGGTGCGCGAGACCCAGTCGGCCTGGCGCTCGACGAGGTCGACGGCCACGGCCTGCTCGATGCGGGCGGCCTCGGCGGTCAGCCCGAGGTGGTCGAGCATCATGGCGACCGACAGGATCGCCGCCGTCGGGTCGGCCTTGCCCTGCCCGGCGATGTCGGGAGCGCTGCCGTGGACGGGCTCGAACATGCTGGGCGCCCAGGACGCCGTCCCGGGTGTCGCGGGGTTGACGTTGCCGCTGGCGGCCAGGCCGATGCCGCCCGCGACGGCCGCGCCGAGGTCGGTGAGGATGTCGCCGAACAGGTTGTCGGTGACGATGACGTCGAAGCGCTTGGGGTCGGTCACGAAGAACATGGACGCGGCGTCGACGTGGCAGTAGTCGGTGGTGATCTCGGGATACTCGGCGGAGACCCGCTCGACGACGCGGGCCCACAGATCGCCCGCGTAGGTCAGCACGTTGGTCTTGTGGACCAGCGTGAGCTTCTTGCGGGGACGGGTCATGGCCTTGTCGAAGGCGTAGCGCACGACGCGCTCGACGCCGAAGGCGGTGTTCAGGCTCTCCTGCGTGGCGATCTCCTGCGAGGTGCCGCGGCGCATGACGCCGCCGGCGCCGGCGTAGGGGCCCTCGGTGCCCTCGCGGACGACGATCATGTCGATGTCGTCGGGGCGGGCCTTGCCGAGCGGGGTCTCGACGCCGGGGAAGAGCTTGACCGGGCGCAGGTTGACGTAGTGGTCGAGCTCGAAGCGCAGCTTGAGCAGCAGCTCGCGCTCGAGGACGCCGGGCGGCACGCTCGGGTGACCGACGGCGCCCAGCAGGATGGCGTCGTACCCGCGCAGCTCGGCCAGGGTCTCCTCGGCCAGGATCTCGCCGGTGGCGTGGTAGTGGGCGGCGCCCAGCGCATAGGTGGTGGTCTCCACCTTCAGACCGAGGGCCTGGAGGACCTTCAGCCCTTCCGCGACCACTTCACCGCCGATGCCGTCTCCTGGGATGACGGCCAGACGGATGTCGTGAGAATCCCGCATGCACGTAGCCTACCGGTCCGTCTCGACGGCCGGGCACGTCATCTCACCGCTCGGACACGATCGGCGCGTCAGAGCGGGGGAACCTGGGCGACGGCTCGTTCGAAGACCAGGTCGCGGGCCGCGGTGAGGCCCACGGCCATCGCGCCGAGCAGCACCGCCTCCGTGCCGAGGTCGGACGCCTCGATCATGGGGACGCGCAGCGCCACCAGGTCGCGCAGGCAGTCGGTGACCGGGCCGATCAGCAAGTCGCCCGCCTGGACGCCGATGCCGCCGCCCAGCACGACGAGCTGGGGGTCGAGCACGGCGATCACCCCGGCCAGGGCGTGCGCGATGTGGTCGGCCTCGATGGCGACGACCCGGCGGGCGACCGGGTCGGCGGCCCGGGCGGCGTCGAAGACGTCCTTCGCGCTGGTCACGCCCTCCATGCCGAGCCGGGTGGCGAGCGCGACCACGCCGTCGGCGGACGCCACGGACTCCAGCATGCCCCTGCCGCGGTTGACCAGCGGGTCCCCCTCGCCGACCGGCATGTAGGAGATCTCGCCGGCGGCGCCCTGCGCGCCGCGGTAGAGCTTGCCGTCGATGACGACGCCCATGCCGATGCCGGTGCCGATCCAGACCAGGGCGAAGTGGTCGACCCCCTGGCCGAGGCCGTAGGCCCCCTCTCCGACGGCGGCGAGGTCGACGTCGTTCTCCACGACGTACGGCGCGTCGGCGGCGACGCCCGCCAGCAGTTCGATCGCTCCGGGCCGGTCCCAGCCGGGGAGGTTCGGGGCGAGCTGGAGCGAGCCGGTCTCCTTGTCGTGGATGCCGGGCGTGCCGAAGACCGTCAGCGTGATGTCCGCGAGCGCCGCGTCCGCCTCGTCGACCAGTTCGCGGGCCAGGCCGCCCAGCCAGGCGACGAGCTCGTCGGGGGTCTCGCCGCCTCTGCGGTGCTCGTCCCTGCGGGCTGCGATGTCGCCGACCAGGTCGGCCAGGGCCAGCCGGACGAACTCCCTTCCGACGTCGACGGCGAGGACCCAGCCGGCCTGCGGCCGGATCTCGTACAGCAGGGCGGCGCGCCCGGTGTTGCCGGCGCGCAGGCCCACGGGCCGTACCAGGCCGGCGCGTTCGAGATCGGTCAGGGCCATGGAGATCGTCGGCTTGGACAGCCCGGTGGCCTGCGCGAGCTCGGGCCGGGACACCTTGCCCAGCTTGAAGATCTCCGCGAAGACCGCGCGCTCGTTCATGACGCGCAGCACCGCTGTCGTGCTGGCCGTACCGCCGCTGCTCACCACGCCCCCAGATTGGCACAGGCCGCCTCGTGTCACGGTCGCGCGCAAGTTTGTTAAAGACCTTGCCAAACGCGGCCCGCGAAGTCCAGCATGCTGCCAAGAACTCCTCGAACCACCTGAGAGGCAAGCATGAGGGCGAAATGGTTCGCGGTCCCCCTGGTCGCGGCGGCACTGGCGACAGGCTGCGGCGCTTCCACCGGCACGACCACCTCAACCACCGGACAGGCCGGCACCGGCGGCGAGAACGGCGAGAAGGCCCCGACCATCGCGCTCTTCCTCCCCGAGTCCAAGACCACCCGGTACGAGTCCTTCGACCGGCCGCTGTTCGAGGCCAAGGTGAAGAGCCTGTGCCCCGACTGCCGGCTGCTGTACTCCAACGCCGACCAGGACGCCGCCAAGCAGCAGCAACAGGTCGAGGCGGCCCTCACCCAGGGCGCCGACGTGCTCGTGCTCGACGCGGTGGACGCCGCCGCGGTCGCACCCCTGGTCAACCAGGCCAAGCAGAAGAAGGTCCCGGTCATCGCCTACGACCGGCTGATCTCGGGCATCGGCTACGACTACTTCGTCTCCTTCGACAACGTGCGGGTGGGCGAGATGCAGGGCCAGGCCCTCCTGGACGCGCTCACCAAGAACGGCACGGCGGCCAAGGGCCAGATCGTCATGATCAACGGTGCGACCACCGACCCGAGCTCCGCCGACTACAAGAAGGGCGCCCACAACGTCCTGGACGGCAAGGTCAAGATCGGCCGGGAGTTCGACACCCCCGACTGGAGCCCCGACAAGGCCCAGCAGGAGATGGAGCAGGCCGTCACCGCCCTCGGCCGCGACCAGATCGTCGGCGTGCTGTCCGCCAACGACGGCATGGCGGGCGGCGCGATCGCCGCGATGAAGCGCGCCGGGTACAACCCGACGCCGCCCATCACCGGCCAGGACGCCGAACTGGCCGCCGTCCAGCGCATCCTCACCGGCGAGCAGTACATGACCATCTACCTCGACATCAGGAGCGAGGCGGAGAAGTCGGCCGAACTGGCGGTGGCGGTCGGCAGGGGCGAAAAGCCCGCCGCCGCGACCACGGTGAACAACGGCACCGCCGACATCCCCGCCTTCCTGCTCGACCCGATCGCGGTCACCGCGGACAAGGTGAAGGACACCATCGTGAAGGACGGCTTCTACAAGGCCGCGGACATCTGCAAGGGCGAGACGGCCGCCGCCTGCGCCAAGGCGGGCATCAGCTAGATGATCCGCGCGAAGGACATCTCCAAGCGGTACGGCGCGGTCCAGGCCCTGGAGGGCGTGAGCCTGGACCTGCGCCCGGGCGAGGTGGTGGCGCTCGTCGGCGACAACGGCGCGGGCAAGTCCACCCTGGTCAAGGCCATCTCCGGCGTCATCTCCCCCGACAGCGGTGAGATCACCATCGACGATCGCCCGGTCCGCGTCGGCAACCCGCACGACGCGCAGGCCATGGGCATCTCCACCGTCTACCAGGACCTCGCCCTCTGCGAGAACCTCGACGTCGTGGCCAACCTGTTCCTCGGCTCGGAGCGGCGGCGCTGGTCCGTGCTCGGCCACATCCGCATGGAACGGGCGGCCCGCGACCTGCTCACCCAGCTCGACGTGCGCATCCGCGACATCCGGGTGCCGGTCGCCATGCTGTCGGGCGGACAGCGCCAGTCGGTGGCGATCGCCCGCGCCCTGATCGGCGAGCCCCGGCTGGTCATCCTCGACGAGCCCACCGCCGCCCTCGGCGTCGAGCAGACCGCCCAGGTCCTCGGCCTGATCCGGCGGCTGCGCGACCGCGGGCTGGCCGTCCTGCTCATCTCGCACAACCTGGCCGACGTCCGTGCCGTCAGCGACCGCGTCGTCGTGCTGCGCCTCGGGCGCAACGCCGGGGAGTTCCGTACGGCCGACACCTCACAGGAGTCCATCGTGGCCGCCATCACCGGAGCCGCCGCATGAGCTCGACGACCGTGCGGCCCGCGCACAAGCCCTACAGCCCGAAGCGGGCCGTGGAACGGATGCGGCGCGGCGACCTCGGCGCCTGGCCCGTCGTCGGCGGCCTGATCGCGATCGCCGTCGTGTTCGGATCGCTGAACGAGCACTTCCTGTCACCGGAGAACCTGACCAACCTGGCCCTGCAGATGGCGGCCACCGGGACGATCTCGCTGGGCATCATCATGGTGCTGCTCCTCGGCGAGATCGACCTGGCCGCCGGCTCGGTGAGCGGCCTGTGCGCGGTCATCATGACCATCATGAACGTCCGGCAGGGCTGGAACCCGCTGCTCGCCATCGTGGTGGCGGTCGCGGCGGGCGCGGCCATCGGGCTGGTGCACGGCCTGCTGTTCACCAGGGTCCGGATGCCGTCCTTCGTGGTCACGCTGGCCGGGCTGATCGGATGGCAGGGGCTGCTGCTGTTCCTGCTCGGCGAGCGCGGCACCATCAACCTGCCCTTCGACGGATTCGTGGCGAAACTGAGCGACACGTGGCTGCCGCCGTGGCTCGCCTGGACGCTCGCCGTGGCGCTCGTCGGCGCCTACGGCGGCTCCCTGCTGCTCGGGCGGCGGCTCCGGATCGCCGCCGATCTGCCCGTCGGGCCCGCCTCCTGGGCGGTGGTGCGCGCCGGCCTGCTCGCCGTGGTGCTCGCGGCGGCGGTCATCGTGCTGCAGGCCGACCGGGGCGTGCCGTTGCTGCTGGTCATCTTCGCGGCGCTCGTGGTGATTCTGGACCTGGTGCTGCGGCACACCGCCTTCGGGCGCTGGATGTACGCCGTGGGCGGCAACCCCGAGGCGGCCCGGCGCGCGGGCATCAACGTGACCCGCATCCGCGTGCTCGCCTTCGTGCTGTCGGGAAGCCTCGCCGCGTTCGGCGGCATCCTGGCGGCCAGCCGCCTGTCGGCGGTCAACCAGAGTTCCGGCGGCAGCGACATGCTGCTGATGGCCATCGCGGCGGCCGTCATCGGCGGCACGTCTCTGTTCGGCGGGCGGGGACGGACCTACGCGGCGCTGCTCGGCATCCTGGTGATCCAGGCGATCACCAACGGCATGCTGCTGCTGAACCTCGACTCCTCGGTGCGCTACATGGTCACCGCGAGCGTCCTGGCCCTGGCCGTGGCGATCGACTCGCTGGCACGCCGCGGAAGCACCCCGTGAGCCGGCGGGTCCTGCTCGGCATCGACTTCGGCGGCACCAAGGTCGCCCTCGCCACCGCCTCGGCGGACGACGTCGACCGGCCGCTGCGCAAGGTGCGGCTGCCGACCCGGGGCGACGAGGGCGCCCAGCAGGTGCTGCGCAGGTCCCTCGACGCCGCCGCCGAACTCGCGGGCCGGTCGGGAACGCTCCAGGCGGTGGGGGTGTCCACGTTCGGGGTGATCAGGGGTGAGACGGTGCGGCTCGCGCCGACCGTGCCCGGCTGGGAGGGGCTGGAGCTTCCCCGGCTGCTCCGGGAGGAGTTCGGCGACACGCCGGTCGCGATCGACAACGACGTCAACGCGGCGGCCGCCGCGGAACTGCGCTGGGGCGCGCTCCGCGGCGTCGGAACGGGGCTCTACCTCAACCTCGGCACCGGCCTCGCGGCGGCGCTCGTGGTCGACGGGAGGGTGGCGCCGGGGGCGCACGGCGCGGCGGGCGAGATCGGGTACCTGCTCGGCGAGCCGGGGGACCCCGCGTTCAGCGAAGGCCACGCGCCGCTCGAGGAGATCATCTCAGGGCACGCGCTGGCGCGGCATGGAGCGGCGCTTCTGGGACGGCCGGTGAGCGCCGCCTCGCTCTTCGAGGCCGGCGACGATCCGGCGGTGCGGGCGCTGCTGGACAGGGCCGTCGCGGCACTGGCGATGGCGGTGGCCAACGTGTGCGTGGTGCTCGACCCCGAACGCGTGGTGGTCGGCGGCGGGCTGATGGGCGCGTCGCACCACATCATGCCCCGGCTGACGGCCGAGATCCGCCGGGCGGTCCCGTTCCCGCCCGAGATCACGGCGGCCAGGTTCGTCGACGACGCGCCGCTGTTCGGCGCGCTGGCGCTGGCGCTGACCGCGAGCGGCCGCTCGGTACGGGAAGACGCGAGCCGGCCGGGAGGGGCGTGACCGCTGGTCGTCCAGCGGGCCGTGGCGGTCTCCAGCGGGCCGCGGGTTTCTCCGGCGGGCTGCCGGTTCTCCAGCGAACCGTCAGTTCTCCGGCAGGCGGTCAGTTCTCCGGCAGGCCGCCGTTGTCGCGGCGGTCGAGCGCCGTCTGCACGGGGTCGGGCGTCTCGTCCTCGTGGCGGTGCTCTTCGGTGGTGGGATTGTTCCAGGGATACATGTCGTACATGGCACGTCTCGCTCGCTGGTGGGCATGCGCGCGTCGGCGCACGCGGTCGGATGGGTCGGACGGAACTTCGACGAATCTCGATGACCTCGGCGGAACCTCGACGGACCTCGACGGACCTCGACGGACCTCGACGGACCTCGGCGGAACCTCGATGAACACGGTGAAACAGCCGGATGGACTGGATCGACTGGATCGCGCGGATCTCGGATCGCGAACCCGCACTCCGGGCGGCTCCCCGCTCCGGGTCACGGAACGGAAGGGCCGCGGGTCTCACGGCCGGGCGAACGGCGGCATCACCGCGGCGGGTCGCCGGCCTGCCCTTATCAGGCCCCGCCGCGGCAGGCAAGGACTACGAGTACCTGGCGCGTCATCTCCGACCACGTTACCTGCCAGTAGCGAGCCTGTCTGCTAGGAAGACCTAGTATCTCGATATGTGAGACGACAAAGGCCCGCCACCCGGACGGGCGGCGGGCCTTCGGCCATCGCTCAGCGCGCGAAAAGGGGTGCCGGCCTCCCGCGGAACCGAGCCGGGAGGCGGCGGGGCGATCAGTCGGCGAGGTCCACCGTGCGGCCGCCCTCGGCGCCGATCTCCTGGGCGATCTGGTCGACGACCTCGGCCGGGATGGAGGAGTCCACGGTGAGCGCGATGAGCGCCCGCCCGCCCTTGGCGTCCCGCGAGACCTGCATGGAGGCGATGTTCACCTCGCGCTCGCCGAGGATCTTGCCCACGATGCCGACGATGCCCGGCCGGTCGGCGTAGGTGAAGAACGCGAGGTGCTCGGTCGGCTCGATCTCCATCTGGAAGCCGTTGACCTCGACGATCTTGGTGATCTGGCGCGGCCCGGACAGCGTGCCGGACACCGACACGGTGCGGCCGTCGGCCAGCACGCCCCTGACGGTGACGACGTTGCGCCAGTCGGGGCTCTCGTCGCTGGTCACCAGCTCGACCGTCACGCCGCGGTCCTTGGCGAGCAGCGGGGCGTTGACGTAGGTCACCGAGTCCTCGACCACGTCGGTGAACACGCCCTTCAGCGCGGCCAGCTCGAGCACCCGCACGTCATGGGCCGCGATCTCGCCGCGGATCTCGACGTCCAGGCGGGTGGCGACCTCGCCCGCGAGGGCGGTGAAGACCCGGCCGAGCTTCTCGGCGAGCGGCAGACCCGGCTTGACGTCCTCGGCGACGGCGCCGCCCTGGACGTTCACGGCGTCCGGGACGAACTCGCCGGCCAGCGCGAGCTTGACGCTGCGGGCGACCTGGGTGCCGGCCTTCTCCTGGGCCTCGTGGGTCGAGGCGCCGAGGTGCGGGGTCACCACGACGCTGTCGAGCTCGAACAGCGGGCTGTCGGTGCAGGGCTCCTTGGCGAACACGTCGATGCCGGCGCCGGCGACCCTGCCCTCCTTGATGGCGGCGTAGAGGGCGGCCTCGTCCACGATGCCGCCGCGGGCGACGTTGACGATGCGGACCGACGGCTTGACCGTGTGCAGCTCCCGGTCGCCGATGAGCCCGATGGTCTCCTTGGACTTGGGCAGGTGCACGGTGATGAAGTCGGCCTGCTTGAGCACCTCCTCCAGCGAGACCAGCCGCACGCCCATCTGCGCGGCGCGGGCCGGCTGCAGGTAGGGGTCGTAGGCGATCAGCTCGACGCCGAACGGGGCCAGGCGCTGCGCCACCAGCTGGCCGATGCGGCCCAGGCCGAGGATGCCCACGACCTTCTCGTCGAGCTCGACACCGGTGTACTTGGAGCGCTTCCACTCGCCGTTCTTCAGCGCGCCGTGCCCCTGGGCGACGTTGCGGGCGCTGGCGAGGATCAGGGCGACGGTGTGCTCGGCGGCGCTGGTGATGTTGGAGGTCGGCGCGTTGACGACCATGACACCGGCCTTGGTGGCGGCTTCCACGTCGACGTTGTCCAGGCCGACCCCGGCTCGGGCGACGACGCGCAGGCGGGGCGCGTGGGAGAGCGCCTCGGCGTCCACCTGGGTGGCACTGCGCACGATCAGCGCGTCCACCTCGGCGAGAGCGGGCAGGAACTGCGAGCGGTCGGCGCCGTCGGTGTGACGGACCTCGAAGTCCGCTCCGAGCACGGCCAGACCAGCTTCGGACAGCTCCTCTGCGACCAGGACGACGGGCTTGTTCACGGGTAGTCCTTTGGGAAGTGCGGATGCACGGACAAGGTTCGAGTCTATCCGGGCTTGTGAAAGCACTCACGAGCGTCCGCCATCCGAGACGCCTCGCCGCCCGCGGCCACACGGGCATCCAGGACGACCGACCACGATCGGGCCGCGCGGGGTCCGGAACGATCGGCCACACGAGATTCTGCGGCCGCCTGCGGCCGGCCCGGTAGGCCGCGGGAACCTTCTTGGCGCCATCGAGGCCAGAAACGTCCACTATGTGAGACGATTTCGCCGCCATCGACCGCTTCGCGAGGCACGCCGACCTGGGCGTTCTGTCCGGTATGCGAGGTTATTCGGCTCGGCCGAGCCGTCCAGCATGTGAGACGTGGGGCGCTTACCCACCTGCGCGGGATTCCACGCGCGAGCCGCCATCTTGGTATTGCTCACAACATTTCTTGACGATTAGGCTGATAAGCCGTGTCCTACTACCTATCGTTTGTCGTATGAGCATCGGGAACCCCGCTCTCGGAGAAGTGCTCGCGCAGCACGGCAGCCCGCACCGACTACTGGCGGCTCTTGCCGAGTGGGGCATCCTGGTGGCCGTGCGCCCCGACCGGTCCGTCGTGCTCGGCACGACGCAGGCCGGTGATCGCGTCCTGCTCGGGTACACCGGTCCGAGCACCTACGCACGGCACCGCGGCAACCACTCGTTGTCGGCGTGCGACGCCGACACCATCCTCGACATCCAGCGCGTCACCGGTGTGCGGGAGATCGTCATCGACGCGGCGGGACCGGCGGCGGCGGCCGTCCCCATCGAGGACCTTCAGCGCTATCTCGCCTCCACGCGGAGCGGCCAGCACGCGCCGGCCCTGTCCAGCGCGTCGCCCACGGCCTACGCCACCGGCGCGATGGCCACGGTGTCCCGCCACAGCACCGTGCCGAGCGCGCCGGCCTTCGGGCGGAACGAGACGCTGACCGCCCCCGTGGCGCAGAGCGCGCACGAGGCCCCCGCGAGGGCGTGGATCCCCGCTCCGCGCCCCCACCTGTCGGGGCCGATGCAGCAGGTCGATCCCGGGTACAAGCGGTGCGCCCATCCGATCCTGCCGGCGCTGCGCGTGGCGATCTCGGAGCTGCTGCGCGACTTCCCGCTGGTGCACCACGTCTGGATCTCCGAGGCCCGCACGGTCTCCGGCTCCTCGGGGATCATGCTGCACGTCAAGGTGCACACCCGTGACGCCGAGGACATCGTCCGCGACCTGCACCGCATGGTCCGCGCCCGGCTGCCGCAGCTGGCGGCCAGCGAGGCGCCGGTTCTCATGGCCCGCGTGGCGGACGCCAACACCGAACGCCGCATGATCGAGCTCGGCGCCCACGTCGTGTGCGCCGACGTCTCCGACTGCTGACCCCGGCCGCCACTGATCCCCGGCCACCGTCGAGCCCGGCCGCTGCCAATCCCCGGCCGCCGTTCCACGGCCGCCGTCGAGCCCGGCGCGGCCGGGGACGGGCGACCGCCCGCCGTCCCGTCCCCGCGCCGCGCTCTGACTCCGGTTCCTGACTTTCCGGCCCGGCCCGCGCCGCCTCCCGGAAGCCCCGAAACGACCGGGCCCGCCGCCTTGACCACGCCTCGGCGAAACGCCGGTCAAGGCCGAAGGGACGGTCCACGGGAGCCGGCGGACGACCCGGAGCCCGGACCGCCGGAACCCCCGGCCGAACGGTGTGGCGAAGGGCGCCGGACGGGACGGCGAGGACGACCGACGGGGCATGCGATGAACCGGTACGCGGACCGCCGAAGTGCCGCCCGGACGGTGTGACCGGGACGGCGCCGGAGGGCACGGCAGGGACGGCCCACGGGATGCCGGACGGGACGGCGAGGACCGCCGACGGGGTGGCGGCATGGCTGGCCGAGCGGGCCGGGCAGGGCAGGCGGGGTGGCGCCGCACGATCGTCACCGAGCTGCGGCCCGGGAGGGCTGGCGGCCAAACGCTTGCTGGTCTGTAATGGCGCAATGGTTCCTTCGACCACGGCGACTCCCGTCACGGCCGTCCCGCGAAGCGTCCGGCTCGGTTACGGTGTGGGCTCGTTCTGCACCGCCACCTTCAGCGCCATCCCCGGCCTGCTGCTGCTGTTCTACATGACCAACATCCTGGCGGTCCCGGCGCTGCTGGCCGGCGTCGTGGTCTTCGCCCCCAAGGCGTGGGACCTGGTCATCAACCCGCTGGTCGGCCAGTGGTCGGACCGCACCGTCTCCCGCTGGGGCCCGCGGCGGCCCTGGCTGCTGGCCGGCGCGGCGATCCTGCCGGCGGCCTTCGCGCTCACCTTCTCCGGCCCGCCGCTGACCGGCACCCCGGCGGCCCTGTTCGTCGGTGCCTTCTTCCTGCTGGCCGCCACCGGGTACGCGTTGTACGAGGTGCCGTTCAAGGCGATGCCCGCCGAGATGACCGGCGACTACCACGAGCGCACCTCGCTGCTGCAGTGGCGCATGATCTTCGTGGCGCTCGCCATCGCGCTGAGCGGCATCATCGCGCCCGCCATCGCGGCGCATTCGCTGGACGGCTACCGCACGATGGGCATCGCCTTCGGGGCGCTGCTGCTGCTGTCCATGCTGGCCTCCTTCTTCGGCACGGCCAAGGCACCGATGACCGGCGCCGTCGAGCCGGAGTCGAGCCTGCGCACCCAGCTCGCCGCGGCGCGGGCCAGCCGTCCGTTCATGTGGCTGCTCGGCCTGTCCAGCGCCCAGACGCTCGCGGCGGGGGTGATGCTGGCCGGCGCCCCGTACTTCGCCTCGTACATCGTCGAGGACGTCTCGGCCACCAGCACCCTGTTCGCCGCGCTGGTGGGGCCCATGCTGATCACCATGCCGCTGTGGGTGTGGGCGGCGCGCAAGATGGACAAGCGGGGCGCGATGCTCCTGGCCGGCGCGCTGTTCCTCGTCGGCGGCCTGGCGGTCGCTCTCACCCCGGTCTTCGGCGCGCTCTACGCCCACCTGGCGACGCTGGTGATCGGCGTCGGGTACGCCGGCCTGCAGCTCCTGCAGTTCTCCATGCTGGCCGACGTGATCGCCCACGACTCGGCACGCAGCGGCAAGCGCAGGGGCGGGGTGTTCACCGGCCTGTGGACGGCCGTGGAGAGCGCGGTGGCCGCGCTCGGCGCCGCGGTGGTGGGCGTGGTGCTCGCGGCGGGAGGCTTCGTCTCCTCCGACCCCGAGCACCCCGTCACCCAGCCCGGCAGCGCGCTCACCGCGATCATCCTGGCGCAGGCCGTCATCCCGGCCGTCATCGTCGGCCTCGGCATCTGGATGACGGTCAAGTACGACCTCACCGCCGACGACCTGGCCAAGGCCGACACCGCCGAGCCCGCCACCGCGGACGGCACCGCCTCCCGTGGCACCCTGGCCTGACCCGGCCTGCTGGTCGACGGCCCCTGCCCCGTGTGCGAGGGCAGCGGCCGCGGCCCTTGCGCCCCGCGCCCGGCGAGCCGGCCGCCTCAGGTCGTGCGGCGAGGCGGTGTGACCCGGGCTCGGGTGAACGCCGCGGCGACCAGACCCGCCAGCAGGGGCAGCGCGACCACCAGCGCGGCGATGGAGCCCCACGGAACGGTGATGGGGTTGTAGACCCGAACTCGGTGCGCGATGGACGTCGATTCCATGGCGGCCACGCCGAGGGACAGACCCGCGAGCGTGCCGGCGGCCATCCCCGTCACGGCCACGAACCACGCCTGCCCGAGCGTCACCAGCCGCCGCAGGCCGGGCGGCGCGCCCACCGCGCCGAGCGTGGCCAGGTCCGGCCGGGCGTCGGCCACGGCCAGGCCGGTGGCGGCGAACGTCCCGCCCAGGACCAGGACGACGGCCGTCCCCGCCAGGACCAGCAGCGTGACCTCCATCGGGTTCACCGGGCCCCGCTCGACGTAGACGTAGACGCCGGACCGCCATGCCTTTGCCAGGCTCTCGACCTTGTCCACCTCCTCCGGCGTCACCCGATGGCGGCCGGGGTCGACGACGAACCCCGCGAGCCGCGGCCGGAAGCCGAGCTCCGTCGCCGTCCGCGTCGGCACCAGGACGTTCGCGACGGCGGCGCGAACCGCGCGCACCTCGACGGCCGGCACGCTGACCTCTCGGGGCTCACCGCCGAGCACGCGCAGCCGCACCGCGCCCGCACGCACCGCGCCGGGCCGGAACACCAGGACCTTGCCCGCCGCCAGGGCGGCCGCCGCTCGGGGGTCGTCGCGGCCGGCGAGATAGCGTGCCAGGTCGGGCCCCCCGATGCGGGAGGCGTTGCCATCGTACGGGCTTCCGCACTCCGTCCTGATCGCGCAGTCGGCGAGCTGCATCCCGTAGGCGTCCACGTTGTCCGCGGGCCGGTACACCTCGGCCAGCGGCACTCCCGGCAGCGCGCTCCGCAACGCCGTGCGCACGCGTTCGGCCCGCTCGTCCGTCGGCTGGCCGATGTCGACCGTCAGTGCGCCGGCCACCTCCTGGGGGTGGTAGTCGTGCAGCCAGCGTGTCTCCGCGCTGGCCGCGGCGATCATGCACCCTGCCAATCCGGCCGTCGCGGCGGCCACGGCGGCGACCGCCGGGGCGGTACGTCCCCGGTTGCGCACCGCGTCCCGCGCGGCCAGCCGGAACGGCAGCGGCAGGCGGGCGGCGAGCCGGCCCGCGACCCGCACCAGCCATGGGGTGAGCAGGACGAGCCCCACCATCGTGCAGAGCGCTCCGGTCGCGAGGCTGAGGTCGCTCAGCAACGAGATGACGCGGCGGTTCGCTCTCCAACCAAGAGTGATCACGAAGCCGGCTGCGACGAGCGCGAGGCCGGCCAGAGGAAGGCCGTTCCGGACGCGGGCCTGCGCCGGCCGCCCGGCCAGCGCCGCGACGACGTCGGCGCGGGCGGCCCGGCGGGCGGGCACCACCGCGGCCGCCACCGCGCTGCCCAGGCCGAGCACCGCGACCGCGGCGACATAGCGGATCGGCACCTCGTACGGCCCGGCGACGGCGCCGTTCACGCTCTCCAGGATCGGGACGGCGGCGCGTGCGACGGCGAGCCCCGCCGCCACGCCGAGCACCGTGGCGACACCGCCGAGCACGAACCCGTCGGCGAGCACGATGGACCGCAGGTGGCGGGCGGAGCCGCCCTGCGCGGCGACCAGCGCCAGCTCGCGGCGGCGGCGCCGGATGCCCACCGCGAACGCGGGACCGGCCAGCAGGACGATCTCCAGCACCACCATCGTCACGACCAGCCCGCCGACGGCCAGGTCCACGGGTCTCATCCTCGGAGCCGACCGGATGCGCCATGAAGTCCCGGAATCCCTGCCGGTCACCACGGCGCGCGAGGTCACCGACAACCCCTCGGCGTTCAACCGCCGCACGTCCTTCCATCGCACGGGCCCCGGCGTGTCCACCAGCCATTCGACCGCTCGCTCGCGCGCCTCGGGCGCGGGGAGCGTGACAACCACGTCGAGGTCGAGGCGGTCGGCGTCGTCCACGATCCCGACGACCGGATGGTCGGTGGCCGAGCCGGACAGCCGGATGCGCGACCCGAGCGGAGCGCCGTGCCGGGCGAGCCAGGAGGACACCACGACTTCGTCCGGGTTCGCGGGGAACCGCCCCTGCCGGAGCGGATAGAGACCCCGAGTCAGCGGGTCACGCAGGTCGAGCTCGACCACCCTGGTGGGGTCGAGAGCAGGGCCCGTGTAGAGCTCCCGTCCGGGCGTGATCGGCACAATGCGGCTGCCCGGAGGCAGCAGTGCGGCCAGCCGGTCCGTCGTCACCGGCCGCGCCTTCTGCGCCGCCCGCGGATCCTTGAGTGTCCAGAATTGCCCCGTATCGTCCTGCTGCACCGGCCGGCCCGGCGCCCTGGCGACGATCCGCGCGTCCGACGTGCCCAGGTCGCGGTCCAGCCGCTCCTGAGGGGTCAGGTCGAAGGTCGCGAGGAGGACGGCCATCGCCGTGACCGCCAGGACGGGCAAGCCGATCATGATGACGACCAGGGCGCTCCTGCCCTTGAACCGCCGGGCGTCCCGCCAGGACAGCCGCAGGGCCGCTCGCAGCCCGCTCACGCGCGACCTCGTCCGTCTGCCGCTCCCGCGATCACCGGCCGTGCCCCCGCCGGCGCCGCCCTGTCCGGCCACGCGATCACCCCCGCCCGGCACGTTCGCACGGTCATCGCCACCGGGCGCCTTCGCCGGGTCACCCCCGTCCGGCCTGACCACGCCGTCTCCGCCGCCCCGCGCGTTCACGCGGTCACCGCCGCGGTGCTGTCGGCGATCACGCCGTCGCGCAGGAAGACGACGCGGTCGGCCCAGGCGGCCAGGCGGGGTTCGTGGGTGACCAGCAAGACGGCGGCGCCGGCGTCGCAGCGGGCGCGTAACAGGGCCAGGATGTCCTCGCCGGTCGCCGAGTCGAGGGCGCCGGTCGGTTCGTCGGCGAGCAGCAGCCGCCGCTCCCCCACCAGCGCGCGGGCGATGGCCACCCGCTGGCGCTGCCCGCCGGAGATCTCGTCGGGAAAGCGGTCGGAGACCTCGGCCACGCCCACCTCGCCGAGCACCGCCACCGCTTCCTGCCTGGCCTGGCGGGCGCGGACGCCGTCCAGCTCGCGCGGCAGCATGACGTTCTCGGCGGCGGTCAGCGAGGGGATCAGGTTGAGGTCCTGGAAGACGTACCCGACGTGCCGCCGTCGCAGGCGCGCCAGTTCACGGGCCGACAGCGCGCCGAGGTCGGCGCCCTCGACGGTGACGTCACCGGCCGTCGGGCGGTCCAGGCCGCCGGCGACGTTGAGCAGGGTGGACTTGCCCGATCCGGACGGACCCATCACCGCGACCAGCTCACCGGGGGCGACCTCCAGGCTCACGTCTCTGAGGGCGTGCACGGCTCCGGCGCCCTTGCCGTGGATGCGCGCCACGCCGGTGAGGCGGACGACGCGGTCAGTCGTCATTGGTGGTCTCCTGAGAAGTGGCGGGTACGGCCTCGATGGTCTCCGGGGGACCGGCGGACACGACCGTTTCCCGTGATGTGGCGAGCACGGCCTCGCAGTGGTCGAGCCAGCGCTGCTCGGCCTCGGCCTGGAAGATCATGGAGTCGAGCACCAGCCGCTGCGCGGCCCCGGTCACGGCGCGCTTGGCACGGGTGAGCTCCTGCAGGGCGCGCATGGTGGCGGTGCGCTGGGTCTGGACGACCCGCCGGACGTCGGCCGCGGGCGCGGTGACCGCCATCGCCAGCTTGATCACCAGCTCGTCCCTGGGCCGGTCGGCCTGGGCGATGGGGGTGGCGAACCACCGGTCCAGCTCCGACCGGCCCTTGTCGGTGAGCGCGTACACGACGCGTCCCTGGTCGTCCTGCTCGCCCGGCGCCACCATCCCGTCGCGCTCCATGCGCGAGAGCGTCGTGTAGACCTGGCCGATGTTGAGCGGCCAGGTCGCCCCCGTGGACGCCTCGAACTCGGCGCGCAGTTGGTAGCCGTACCTCGGCCCCTGTGACAGGAGGGCGAGCAGACCGTGCCTGATGGACATGAATACTGAGTATGCATACTCAGTATGCCCGCCGCAACAGATCCCGCATAATCTGGACACCTCACCGTTGCCAGCCTGATACTCGGGACATGAGCTCGACGCACCCGCCTGTGCGCGCCTCCGATGGGGACCGCGATCGCGCCATCAACGAGCTCCGCGATCACGCCCTCGAGGGTCAGATCTCGCACGACACCTTCCTCGGACGGGTCGACCGCGCGCTACGGGCCCGCAGCCAGGTCGAGCTCACCGATCTGGTCTCCGACCTTCCGCCGTCCGGGCGGTGGCGCCGCCGGTTGACCGAGGCCGTGGCCTCGGTGTCCGACCTGACCACGCGCATCGAGACGGCCTGGCGCCGCCCCCGGCTGCCCCGGCTGGCGCTCCCCGTCGACAGCCGCACCCGCTACGTCGTGGGCCGCGGCTCGGAGTGCGACCTGGTGCTGACCGACCTGACGGTCTCGCGCGTGCACGCCGAGCTGCGCCGCGAGACCGAGTCGTGGCTGCTGGTCGACCTCGGGTCGCTCAACGGCACGCGGCTTAACGGCTGGCGCCTGGTCGGCCCGGCCCGCGTCCGTGAAGGCGACGAGATCTCCTTCGGCGAGTGCGCCTTCGTCCTCGCCCCCCCGGTGGCCTGACCTCCTTCGTTCACCGACCGGCGCCGCGCTGCGGGCGGCGCCCGGACACCGAGGCCGAAGGCCGCATCGACCGATCACGGCCCGAAGGAAACGGGCGAGTCTCCAGAGACCCGCCCGTCCGTCCGTTCTCCGGACCATCAGTAAGCGACTCGTTACCGCGTGCCCGCCTCGCGGGCGTCTGCTACCGTGACCGGCATGAAGCGCGCTGGTTCGACGACGACGCCGAGGAGTGTCCCGGCGCGCTGACAGCTGACTCTTAGTCCGAAGCCCCGGGGCGAGTGCCCCGGGGCTTCGCCGTGTGGTCACCCGCCTCGACACCCGCGAGGAGACCACGATGCAGATGCACGACCACCGCAGACTCGGCCGAGAGCTCGGCCTGTTCGACACCGACCCGCTGATCGGCGCGGGGCTGCCGTACTGGCTTCCGGACGGCGCGGCCGTGCGGCACGCCCTGGAGGAGTACATCCGCGGCGCCGAGCGCCGGGCCGGCTACCGGCACGTCTACTCCCCCGTGCTGGGCAAGAGGGAGCTGTACGAGATCTCCGGGCACTGGTCCCACTACAGCGACGACATGTTCCCTCCGATGGACCTGGGGGGCGAGCAGGTCGTGCTGCGGCCGAGCCTGTGCCCGCACCACGCTCTGATCTACCGCTCCCGGGGGCGCAGCTATCGCGACCTGCCGCTGCGGATGGCCGAGCTGGGCGGCATGTACCGCTCGGAGCTGTCAGGGGTGCTGGGCGGGCTCACCCGCGTCCGGGCGATCCAGCTGAACGACGCGCACATCTTCTGCACCCTGGACCAGGTCGAGGAGGAGGCCGCGGCGGCGCTGGCGATGATCGTCAGGGCCTACCGCGCCCTCGGCATCCGCCCGGCCCGCTATCGGCTGTCCCTGCCCGGGCCGGGCGGCAAGTACGTCGCGGGCGCCGAGCTGTGGCGGCGCTCCACCGACCTGCTCGTCGGCGCGCTTTCGGCCTCCGGGCTGGACTACGAGGCCGTCGAGGGCGAGGCGGCGTTCTACGGCCCCAAGATCGACGTCCAGGTCGCCGACGGCGCCGGCCGTGAGTCCACCCTGTCGACCGTCCAGGTCGACTTCCACCAGCCCGAGCGGTTCGACCTGCACTACGTCGGCCCGGACGGCGCCCGGCACCGGCCGGTCATGGTGCACCGCAGCATCATCGGCAGCGTGGAGCGGGCCGTCGCCCATCTCATCGAGGTGCACGGCGGCGCCTTCCCCGCCTGGCTCGCCCCCACTCAGCTCACCGTCCTGCCGGTGTCGGAGGCCGAGGCGTCCCGCGCCGCCGGACTGCTGCGCCGCTGCGCCGAGCTGGGGCTGCGCGCCGAGGTCGCCGGGCCCGAGCACGGCAGCCTGGGAGCCCGCGTCCGGGCCGCCCGGCTGGTGCCCTACCACCTGGTGATCGGCGCCAGGGAGGCCGCCCGCGACGAGGTCGCCCCGCGCCTGCGGGACGGGCGCCGCCTGGACGCGCTGCCCGCCGCCGAGATGCTCGCCCGGGTGCGCGCCCTGGTCGAGGCGCACAGCACCGATCTGTGGGACGACGCCGCCGCCCCGGACGACCAGGGCGTCCGCCCCTGACACACCGGCGCCGACCGTCCAGGCTGCGGCGCCGGGTTGCGAGGATATGAGATCACCGGTCGGACATACGTAGGTTTCCGTATTGTCGGCCGGAGCGGTGTTGTCGATGATCCCCCCAGGCCGAGCCCTCATGGAGGCACCCCGTGCACAGACGTAGACAACTCACCACATTGCTGGCAGCCGCCGCCCTGACGGCCACGCTGACGCAGGCGACCGGAGGCGCGCCCGCGAGCGCGGCCGACCCCGCGCCCGGCGTGGCCGACCTCACCAAGGACATCGACCAGGTCCTCAGCGCGTCCAACCTGGTGGTGGCCCGCGCCGGGGTGGTGGTCAAGAGCGCCGCGACGGGCGAGCAGCTCTACGCGCAGGACGCCGGGAAGGTCTTCCTGCCCGCCTCCAACACCAAGCTGCTCACCTCGGCCGCCGCCGTGGACACCCTGGGCCTGGACTACCGCTTCACCACCAGCGTGCTCGGCACGGGCCGAAAGGCGGGGTCGGCCCTCACCGGCGACCTCTATCTCAAGGGCACCGGCGACCCGACCATGCTCGCCGCCGACTACGACGCGCTGGCGGCGAAGGTCGCCGGCGCCGGCGTGAAGCTCGTGACGGGCCGGCTGGTCGCCGACGACACCTGGTTCGACGACGTGCGGCTCGGCACCGACTGGGCCTGGGACGACGAGCCGTACTACTACGCGGCCCAGATCTCGGCGCTCACCGCCGCACCCGACACCGACTACGACGCGGGCTCGGTGATCGTCTCGGTGGCACCCGGCGCCGCGGCAGGCGCGCCCGCCAAGGTGACCACGACACCCGAGACCGACTACGTCAAGATCGAGAATCACGCCACGACCGGCGCCGAGACCGACGTCGTGGTGAACCGCGTGCACGGCACCAACACCATCGTGATCACCGGCACCGTCGCCGGCGCCTACGACGAGTGGGTGGCCGTCAACGACCCCACCGGGTACGCCGCCTCGCTGTTCCGCAAGGCGCTCGCCAAGCACGGCGTACGCCTGCTCGGCCCGACCACGCGCGGCGCCGCGCCCGAGGGGGCCAAGGCTCTGGCCACCCGCGAGTCGATGCCGCTCTCCCAGCTCCTGGTGCCGTTCCTCAAGCTCAGCAACAACATGCACGCCGAGATCCTGACCAAGGCGATGGGCCGCAAGGTCTCCGGCAAGGGCACCTGGGACGCCGGGCTCGCGGTCACCACCGCCTTCGCCAAGGCCAACCGCGTCAAGAACGTGCGCCTGCGCGACGGCTCGGGCCTGTCGCGGCTGGACGGGGTCACCCCCGGCGAGCTGACCGACTACCTCATCGCGCTGCGCGCCAAGCCGTGGTTCACCACCTGGTACGACGCCCTGCCGATCGCCGGCAACGCCGACCGCTTCACCGGCGGCACGCTGCGCAGCCGCATGGCGGGCACCGCGGCGGCGAACAACGTGCACGCCAAGACCGGCTCGCTCACCAGCGTCTCGGGCCTGTCGGGCTATGTGACCAGCGCCGACGGCGAGCCGCTGGTGTTCTCGATCATCACCAACAACTACCTGACCGGCAACCCCAAGCCGGCCGTCGAGGACGCCATCGCCGTACGCCTCGCGCAGTTCAAGCGCGACACTCCCGTCGACACCCCCGCCCAGCTCAGAACCGCCACCCCCGCCTCCCCCGACGACCCCGCCCGCGAATGCTCCTGGCTCAAGCCCACCCCCTGCTGACCGGCCCGTGACCTCGGGCCCGGCTTCGACGAGCCGGGCCCGAAGGCAGGCGTCCGCGAGCGCCCGAGGGGGATTTCCGGGCGCCCCACGCGGCATGATCAAGAACCACGTCCGGAGAACCAGGCCGAACTGCATGTTCCGCGCCATGTGACCGGCCGGGTGACCGTCCGTGCGCCTAGGTCGAGGTTCGGGCCGGTGAGGTCAGCAGCGGCCGCGACGGGTGGGGCTGTAGACCGGGCGGTTCGCGGCGACGACCCACGCCTCGGTCATGTAGGTGAACTTGTTGCCTCTCTTGCAGTTGGCGTAGAGCGTCCGAGGGCCAGGCCCGCGCCAGGTGATGTACTTGATGGTCTGCCAGCCCCATGCGCGCTTGCGCATCAGGTTGGTGCCGAAGAGCACGCCGCGGCAGCCGGGCGCCCAGACGGTGGCGGCGATCTTGCCGGGACGCACCTCGGGGCGGTACATGTGCAGGCATGCCGCGGCCCGTCCCATCGCCTCCGCGGCGGCGGCGGTCTCCTTGCCGCGGGCGGCCTGGACGGCGGTGCTCTGGAACGCCTGGGCGGCGGTCGAGCTCAGGGGAACCGAGGAGGTGGCCGCCTGGACCGTCGGCGCGGCGGTGATCGTGCCGGCCACCAGGACGGCGCCGAGCGCGACGCTTCTTGCAACGTGCATTGCGTGAGTCCTTCCGCTGAGGTGTCTCGCCTGGATCGGCCAGGCACAGCCAGCTCACCTGGGCGGAAAGGTGTCCAACAAGCGGCGCAACACTATTGGACGCAATTGACTGATCTCGTACGGCGGGCGTAAGACGCAAGAGGTCCAGCCGATTGCCACGCTCTCCGACGTCAGGAAGGTGATCTTCAGATGGGCGATGCGGTGACCTCGCCTCCGCCGGACCCGGCAACCGCAAGCACCCCCGGAGAATTCGTCGACGCGCTCGATCGGCTCAGGCTCTGGGCGGGACGGCCCTCACTGCGCCGGCTGCGCCATCTGGCCGGCCGCTCGACCACCCCCGACGGCCAGCAGGTGGACGCCCTGCCGCCGAGCACCGTGTCCTACACGCTCAATGGACGGGGCCTGCCCGGCCTGCCGCGACTGGCCTTCGTCGAGGCCTACATAACGGCGTGCCTCACCGCCTGCGACCTGCCGTCCGAGCAGATCGAGGAGCAGGTCGCGCGCTGGCAGGACGCCTGGCGGCGGCTTGCCACCCCGGGCGACCTCGAGCCCGCCGCCCAAGAGGCCGAGGGAGCGACATCCCAGCCCCACTCCCCAGACCAGGCGTCCTCCCGGGCGGGCCGCACCCGCCTCATGCTGGCCGGCCTGGCCGGGCTCGCGGCCGGCGCGCTGATCGCCACGGTGGTGACCCTGTTCCTGCGGCCCGCCGCCGGGCAGGGCATCCCCCTGGTTCGCGGTGAGGATCCCAACCGATGCGACTCGCCCTACGTCTGCTTCTACGATCACGGTCAGACCGGCCGGTTCCGCGACGTCACCGACGAGTACCAGCCGCTCAACGACAGCCGCGACACCTCGGCCATGGCCAACCCGCGCAAGGACGACGTGGTGTGGCTGCGCTGGGAGGACGGCCACACCGAGTGCACGCTGCCCTTCGCGACCTACCGCCTGGCCCCGAAAGTGGCCGACATCCGCATCAGCCGCGACTACCACTGCCCTTCGCAGACCGGCGAACGCCGCGCCGTCCTCGACCCCGCCGCGGTCGTGCCGGCCCCCCTGCCTCCCTGCTACGCCACCACCCCGCCCCGACCGCAGGCAGGTGACTCCCCGACCCCGACCTAAGGCCGAGGGCCTCGTTAAGGGCGAGGCCAGGATGTTGCTGCTCGTGCTGGACGCGCGGGGGATCACGCTGTCCGAGGACCAGCGAGACGAGATCCTCGAGTGCTCCGACCCTGTGCGGATCGAGAAATGGGGACGACGCGCCGCCACCATCGGCTCCGTCGACGAACTGTTCGCCTGAGACTCCCAGAACGACAGATCGCCCGAGCCGGTGGACGGCTCGGGCGATCGTTCGTCGGTGTGCGGGTTACTTCTCCTTGAGCCAGCTCATCATCGGGCGGAGCTTGGCGCCGGTCTGCTCGATGGGGTGCTGGGACAGCTCCTCGCGGTACTTGCGGAAGTTGCCCTGGCCGCCGTCGAACTCCTCGACCAGCTCGCGGGCGAAGGCGCCCGACTGGACCTCGCCCAGGATGCGCTGCATCTCCTTCTTGGTCTCGGAGGTGACGACGCGCGGGCCGCGGGTGTAGCCGCCGAACTCCGCGGTGTCGGACACCGACCAGTACATCTTGGAGATGCCGCCCTCGTACATGAGGTCGACGATGAGCTTCATCTCGTGCAGGCACTCGAAGTAGGCGACCTCGGGCTGGTAGCCCGCCTCGACCAGCGTCTCGAACCCGACCTTGATCAGCTCGGAGACGCCGCCGCACAGCACGGCCTGCTCGCCGAACAGGTCGGTCTCGGTCTCCTCGGTGAAGGTGGTCTTCAGCGCGCCGGCGCGGGTGCCGCCGATGCCCTTGGCGTAGGACAGCGCGAGCGGCCAGGCGTTGCCGGTCGCGTCACGCTCGACGGCGACCAGCACCGGAACGCCGCGGCCGGCGGTGAACTGGCGGCGCACCAGGTGGCCGGGGCCCTTGGGGGCGACCATCGCCACGTCGACGCCCTCGGGCGCCTCGATCAGGCCGTAGCGGATGTTGAGGCCGTGGCCGAAGAACAGGGCGTCGCCCTCGACGAGGTTCGGCGCGACGTGCTCGGCGTACAGGTGACGCTGGATGTGGTCCGGCGCGAGGATCATGATGAGGTCGGCCTCCTCGGCCGCCTCCCCCGGGGTGACGACGCGCAGGCCGTCGTTCTCGGCCTTCTCGCGGCTCTTGGAGCCCTCGGGCAGGCCCACTCGCACGTCTACGCCGGAGTCGCGCAGCGACAGCGCGTGGGCGTGGCCCTGGCTGCCGTAGCCCAGCACCGCCACGTGCCGGCCCTGGATGACCGACAGGTCGGCGTCGTCGTCGTAGAAGATCTCAGTCACTAGCTTGCCTCTCATGGATTCTTACGGCTCGCGCCCGCAGGGCTCACGCGCTGCGGTCCAGGGCCCTGAGCGAGCGGTCGGTGATGGAACGGGCGCCGCGGCCGATGGCCACCATGCCCGACTGGACGAGCTCTTTGATGCCGAACGGCTCCAGCACCCTGATGAAGGCGTCGAGCTTGTCCGGAGTGCCGGTGACTTCGATGGTCACCGCGTCCGTGGCCACGTCCACGCAGCGGGCGCGGAACAGCTGCACCAGTTCTAGCACGTTGGAACGGGTGTCGGCGTCCGCGCGGACCTTGATGAGCGTGAGCTCCCGCTGCACGGACTGGGAGGGGTCGAGCTCCACGATCTTGATCACGTTGACCAGCTTGTTGAGCTGCTTGGTGACCTGCTCCAGCGGCAGCTCGGCGACGTTGACGACGATGGTCATGCGCGAGACGTCGTCGTGCTCGGTCGGCCCGACCGCCAGGGAGTCGATGTTGAAGCCGCGCCGGCTGAACAGCGCGGCGACCCGGGCCAGGACACCGGGCTTGTTCTCGACGAGAACCGACAGCGTGTGGCGGCTCATGCGTTCCCTCCTGCGAAACCGGTGGATGGTCCGTGGGCCCGTGCGCTCATGACTGCTCCTCGTTGTCCCACACGGGAGCCAGGTCGCGAGCGAACTTGATCTCGTCGTTGCTGGTTCCGGCGGCGACCATGGGCCACACCATCGCGTCCGGGTGCACGACGAAGTCGATGACCACGGGCACGTCGTTGATCTCCATGGCCTTGCGGATCGTCGCGTCGACGTCCTCGGGACGCTCGCACCGCAGTCCCACGCAACCATAGGCGTCGGCCAGCTTGACGAAGTCGGGGATGCGGCGCGGCGACTGCAGGTCGGTGTTGGAGTAGCGCTCGTTGTAGAACAGCGTCTGCCACTGACGGACCATGCCGAGGTTGCCGTTGTTGATCACGGCCACCTTGATCGGCACCCCTTCGAGCGCGCAGGTGGCGAGCTCCTGGTTGGTCATTTGGAAGCAACCGTCGCCGTCGATCGCCCACACCGTGGCCTCGGGCTGCCCCATCTTGGCGCCCATCGCCGCCGGCACCGCGAAGCCCATCGTGCCCGCGCCGCCGGAGTTGATGAACGTGCCCGGGTTCTCGTAGCCGATGAACTGGGCGGCCCACATCTGGTGCTGGCCGACGCCGGCCACGTAGTAGGCGTCCGGCCCGACCAGCGCGCTGAGCCGCTCGACGACGTACTGCGGCGCGAGCGAGCCGTCGTCCGGCGTGTCGTACCCCAGCGGATAGGTCTTGCGGTAGCCGTCGAGCACCGCCCACCAGGCGGTGTAGTCGCCGGAGCGGCCCTCGGCCTGCTCGTGCTTGATGGCGCCGAGCAGGTCGGCGAGCACCTCGCGGCAGTCGCCCACGATCGGGACGTCCGCGTGGCGGTTCTTGGAGATCTCGGCCGGGTCGATGTCGGCGTGGATGATCTTGGCGTGCGGGGCGAAGGTCTCCAGCCGGCCGGTCACCCGGTCGTCGAAGCGCGTGCCGAGCGCGATGAGCAGGTCACTGCGCTGCAGGGCGCCCACGGCGGCGACCGTGCCGTGCATGCCCGGCATGCCCAGGTGCAGGTCGTGGCTGTCGGGGAAGGTGCCCCTGGCCATGAGGGTGGTGATCACGGGGATGCCGGTCAGTTCGGCCAGTTGCAGCAGCTCGGCCGAGGCACGGGCCTTGTGCACGCCGCCGCCGACGTACAGCACCGGCCGCTTGGCCTCGGCCATGAGGCGCGCGGCCTCTCTGATCTGCTTGGAGTGCGGCCGGGTCACCGGGCGGTAGCCCGGCAGGCGCATGACGGGCGGCCAGGAGAAGGCGGTCGTGGCCTGCAGGGCGTCCTTGGAGATGTCGACCAGGACGGGGCCGGGCCGGCCCGTCGAGGCGATGTGGAAGGCCTCGGCGATGGTGCGGGGAATGTCATCGGCGTCGGTGACCAGGAAGTTGTGCTTGGTGATCGGCATGGTGATGCCGGAGATGTCGGCCTCCTGGAAGGCGTCCGTGCCGATCAGCGGCGCCGCGACCTGCCCGGTGATCGCCACGATGGGCACCGAGTCCATGTACGCGTCGGCGATGGCGGTCACCAGGTTCGTGGCGCCCGGTCCGCTGGTCGCCATGCAGACTCCGACCCGGCCGGTCGCCTGGGCGTACCCCTCTGCGGCGTGGCCCGCGCCCTGCTCGTGGCGTACGAGGACGTGCCTGACCTTGGTGGAGTCGTAGAGCGGGTCGTAGGCGGGCAGGATCGCGCCGCCCGGGATCCCGAACACCGTGTCGACCCCGACCTGCTCCAGCGCCCTGACGAGGGCCTGCGCACCTGTCATCTCTTCGGTCATCGGCTCGTTTCCTTGCGTGGCTGAGCTTGGCTGTGGCCATAAAAAATGCCCCGCTCGCCGGAGAGGCGATGCTGGGGCTGCGCGCAGGCTGGGGACTCTTCGTCAGCGACCCGCGCGCCGGCGAAGTACTACACCGTCAAGCCGAGGCTGCTGCAGCCCGGCAATCGAGTCCCCAGTGATACGCATGCGGCAACCATAGCCCCTGACACGTCGCAGGTGTCAAATCTCCGGACACAAGTCTCACAATATGGGATGAGCTTGCCTATCCCCTCAGGCGGTCTCCTGGAGAGGGGACAGGCTGGTGCGCATGAGGGAGTCGACGCCGCGGGCGGCCATGGGGCGGGCGACCAGGTAGCCCTGACCTCGGGTGCAGCCCATCTCGCGGAGCAGTTCGAGCTGCTCGGGGCGCTCGATGCCCTCCGCCACCACGATGAGGCCGAGGTCGTGGCCGAGCCGGACGATGGTGCGGGTGAGCAGCGTCAGCGTCTCGTCGCGTCCCAGACCGGACACGAACGACGGGTCGATCTTGATCATGTCGACGGGAAGCTGCCGCAGGAACGCCAGCGAGGCGTACCCGGTGCCGAAGTCGTCGATCGCGAGCCGCACGCCGAGGGCGCGCAGCTCCGACAGCCGGCTGATGATCTCGTCGGCGTCCTCGACGAGCATCTCCTCGATCACCTCGAGGGTCAGGGCGCTCGCGGGCAGACCGCTCTCGGCCAGGGCCGCCTCGACCGTCTCGACGAACCGCGGCGCGGTGATCTGGCGGCTGGACAGGTTGAGCGACAGCCCGATGTCCCAGGACGAGGCCCGCCAGGCGGCCACCTCGCGGCACGCCTCGCGCAGGATCCACTCGCTGAGCGGGACGATCAGCCCGGTGTCCTCGGCGGCGCCCAGGAACTGATGCGGCGGGACGAGCGTGCTGCCCCGCCACCAGCGCACCAGGGCCTCGACCGCGGTCACCCGGGAGGTCGCGAGGTCCACCACGGGCTGGTACTCGATGGCGAACTGGCCGGCCAGCAGCGCCCGCTGAAGGTCGGCGGCCAGCTCCAGGCGGCGTACGACGTCGGCGTGCATGTGGGCGGCGAACACCTCGACGCGGCGGCCGCCGAGCTCCTTGGCCCGCGTCGTGGCCACGTCGGAGTTGCGGATGAGGTCGCCGGCCGGGACGCCGTCCTCGGCGAAGGCGACCCCGACGCTGGCCGTCAGCGCGATGTCGCGGTCGGCCACCCGGAAGGGCTCGGAGGACACCGCGCGCACCAGCCGTTCGGCCAGATCGATGGCCGACTGGGCGTCGGCCGTGCCCGAGCCGGTCGACGGGCCCGAGCCGCCGGACTCCAGCAGCACCGCGAACTCGTCTCCGCCCCAGCGGGCGAGGGTGTCATCGGAGTGGACGGCCGCGCGCAGCCGCCGGGCGGCCTGGCTCAGCAGGTAGTCGCCGCCGGCGTGCCCCACCGAGTCGTTGACGCCGGTGAAGCCGTCGAGGTCGATGAACACCACCGCCGTGGTGCCACCGCCCCTGCGCGCCAGCACCTCGCGGGTGCGCTCCTCGAAGTAGGCGCGGTTGGGCAGGCCGGTCACCCCGTCGTGGAAGGTGAGGTGGGCGACCTGGTTGCGCAGTGCCACCTGGTCGCTGACGTCCCGCGTGGAGATCAGGACGAGGTCCTCCCCCTCGCTGGGGTGACGGGCGGCGACGGACTCGGCCGGCCGCCAGGTGCCGTCGGCGGCGCGGACGCGGCAGGCGACCCGGCACGCGCTCTGCCGTTCCAGGGGCGGTTCCTCTTCGGTCGTCAGGGACCTCAACGCCGCCTGAACGCCGGGGGCGTCCTCGGAGTGGACGTAGTCGAAGATCGAGCGTCCGATCAGATCGCGGGGCTGGTAGCCGTACAGGGCCTCGACCCCGGCGCCCATCTCGCGCATGACGCCGTCGGTGTCGCAGACCAGGACCATGTCACCGGCGCTCTCGGCCAGGTGGATGAGCCGGCGCTCGCTGGAGTCCAGACTGCCGCGCATGCTCGCGGTCTCCACGGCCAGCACGAACACCTTGGCCAGCAGCACGACCACGACCGAGCCGACCACGAAGGGCAGAACGGCCACCGGCCGGTCGGGGCCCTGGGTGATCACGCGGACGAGCAGCACGACGGTGGCGACGGCGGCCAGGACGAGCGGCGCCCCCTCCACGATGGCGGAGGACGGCGCCCGCACCGGGCGGGTGCGGGCTCGGCTCGCCCACGGGGCGGCGGCCAGCAGCAGATAGGCGATCGGCGCCACCAGGCCTGCGGCCGGCGGAAGAGCGCCGCCGACGGTCACGCGGGCCATCGCCGTGGCCAACTCCTGCACGGTGACCGTCGCGAGCACGGCCAGCGCGGCCAGGCCCACCCGGCGCCCGGCCGAGCGCGACGCCAGCGCGGCCGGGGCCACGGCGCACGTCGCCAGCAGGCAGACCACGGGCGCGGCGAGCGTGCTCGGCTCGTCGGACCTCGCGTACAGCGGAGCCAGAAGCACGACCCAGCCGATGGTGAACAGCGACGCGGCGCTGATGTAGGCGCTGGTGGCGTACTGGAGCAGCGACCTGCCGTACGCCCGGCGCCGCGCCGTGCGGCCGCAGCCGATCGCGAGCAGCACCCCGCCCGCGATGAGCAGGACGTCGGCGAAGGTCAGCATGAACGGCGTGCCCTCGGCGAGCGGGCGCACCCCAACCCCGGCCAGCCAGGCGGCCGTGCCGGAGGCGAGCCAGCGCCAGGCGGACGACTGGTGGCGCCAGCCCGGCGCGACGCGGACGGCCGCCACCAGGAGTGAGACGGCGGCGATGAGGCCGGCCACCACCCCGGCCACCGCGGTGACCGTCGCGGCGGCGGCGTCGACGAGGAGGGCAGCCGTGAGGCCCACCGCGCCGAGACCGGCGGCGGCGGTCAACGGGACCCTTGGGTCACGAAGGCCGTTCAACGTCGTCGCCCATGCGGCTCATCCCTGTCACGTGGCCAGTGTCGCGCCCGCCCGGTGTCGGAGGAGGCGACAACCGCTCAGTCGTCACCGATCTGATAACCGCCTTGCTCGCTGTCAGGAACGGTGGCGCGGTGAGACTCACCGTACGCATCGGAGGTCACGAGGCAGCCACGGCTTGGGTTTGCTTTCCTATCGTTACGAGTCAGAAACGAGAGTCAAGCCGTTCAGTACGACCCCGTGATCACGTTGTTCAGCGGTTCCCCGGACAGATATCTCAGCATCTGAGATCGCATGAGTTTCAGCGTCCGCCGCAGCGACGCCGGGGTGCTGCCCGCCACGTGCGGGGTGATGAAGACCCCCGGCGCCGTCCACAGCGGGTGGTCCTTGGGCAGAGGCTCGGGGTCGGTCACGTCCAGGGCGGCCCTGAGCCGGCCGGCGGCGAGCTCGGCGACGAGCGCGTCGGTGTCCACCACCGAGCCGCGCGCGGCGTTCACCAGCACCGCCCCGTCCTTCATCATGGCGAGGAAGGCGGCGTCCACCATGCGCGCGGTGTCCGGGGTCTGCGGCACCAGCAGCACCACGACGTCGGCCTCGGGCAGCAACCGCGGCAGCTCGTCCTCGCCGTGCACGCCGTCGCGCGCGGTGCGCGCCACCCGCACGACCTCCACCTCGAACCCGTCCAGGCGGCGTTCCAGCGCCTGGCCGATCGAGCCGTACCCGATGATGAGCACGGTGGCGTCGGCCAGCACGCCGGTGTGGTGGTAGGTCCACTCCCCGCGCTGCTGGGCGCCGGCGAAGGCCGGGAAGTCGCGCAGCACGGAGATCATCGCGCCGACCGCCCACTCGGCGGTGCCCGCGTCGTGGACGCCCCGCGCGTTGCACAGGATCACGCCGTCGGGCAGGTGGGGACGGTAGGTCTCGACGCCGGCCGTCACCGTCTGCAGCAGGCGCAGCTTGGGCATCCGGCCGAGCAGTTCGGCGGTCGTGCGGGGCGGGATGAGCGGGGGGATCCACACCTCGACGTCCTCGGCGTTCTCGGGCGGCCGCTCGCCTCCGTCGTACAGGACGCATTCCACATCCGGCAGATCGGTCAAGACATCGACGATGGCCTGCGAGGGAGCCCAAATCTTCATGACCATCAACCCTAACGACCCCCCGCCGGGGGCGGGAACCTCGCCTGCGGGACGTCAGTATGGAGTGACGGAGGAGGTTCTTGATGCCCGACGGATCACCGCACGCCGGCACCGCACGCGACCACCGGCACCCCACCCCGCCCATCCCCCCGCCCGTTGCTTCGCCCGCCCCGCCCATCCCCCCGCTCGTCTCTTCGCGCACCTCGCCCACCCCGCCTGTCCGTCCGCCCGCACCCGCCGTCGCCCGGACCGCGCCGGCCGCCCGCCCGCTCCCACCGGCCGGCCCGAGGACGGCGCCCCCCGCGCCGGTCCTGAGCAGGGCGCACGCGGTGCGGCGGGTGCTCGCCGCCGCGACCGCCGCCGTGCTGCTGGCGGGGTGCGCGCCCGGGAAGGCGGAGCGCGCGGACGGCGACGGCTCCTCCGTCCCGCCGACCGGCGCCGCGCCTGCGACTCCGTCCTCCGGCGCGGCCCCGTCCTCCGGCGCGACGGAGTCCCCCGCCAAGGTGGCGACCCCCGGCACCCCTCGCACGCTCGTGGGAGGTCTGGCCGTGCCCTGGGCCATCGCCTTCCTGCCCGGCGGCGACGCTCTGGTCACCGAGCGCGGCTCCCCGCGGCTGCTGCGCGTGTCCCCCTCCGGCGAGGTGAGCGAAGCCGGGGTGATCGAAGGCGTGTCCCCGAGCGGGGAGGGCGGCTCGCTCGGCGTCGCCGTCTCCCCCCGGTTCGCGCAGGACCACTACGTCTTCGTCTACTACACGGCCGCCACCGAGAACCGCATCGTGCGCTACCGCTACCAGAACCGCCTGAGCGACCCGGTGACGATCCTCAGCGGCATCCCCAAGGGCGCCATCCACAACGGCGGGCGGCTCGCGTTCGGGCCCGACGGGTACTTGTACGCCACGACCGGCGAGACCGGCGAGCGTCCCCTGGCCCAGGCGCTCGGCACGCTGGGCGGCAAGATCCTGCGGATGACCGTCGACGGCAAGCCCGCACCGGGCAACCCGTTCGCGAACGTGATCTGGAGCTACGGGCACCGCAACGTCCAAGGCGTCGCCTGGGACCCGGACGAGCGCATGTACGCCTCGGAGTTCGGCCAGAACACCTATGACGAGGTCAATCTGATCAAGAAGGGCGGGAACTACGGCTGGCCGGGGGTCGAGGGCTTCGGCGGCGGAGACGGTTACACCGACCCGCTGCTCACCTGGTCTCCCGCCGAGGCATCGCCCTCGGGGATGGCCTACGCGAAGGGCTCCCTGTGGATCGCCGCCCTGCGTGGGACGCGGCTGTGGCAGGTGCCGGTGATCGGCATCGGCCGCGTGGGCAAGCCCATCGCCCACTACACGGGAAAGTACGGCCGCCTGCGCGCCGTGGCCGCCACCCCCGACGGCTCCTCGCTCTATGTCAGCACCAGCAACAAGGACGGCCACGCCCCTTCCACAGGCGGCGAGGACCGCATCCTGGTCATCCCGCTCCGCTGACCCGGAACCTCCGCTGACCCGGAACCTCCGCGGACCGGAGCCCGGCCCTGGCCTCTCCCGGCCGGAGCCCGGCCCCGGCTTATCCCTGCCGGACCCTTGCTTCTCCCTGCGGGAGTCCGGCCCGGCCTGTGCGGGGACGGGCCTGAGCCCGGCGCCGGTGGGCCCGAGATGGACGCCCCGGGTCAGGATGGCCTCACCAGGCCGGAGCCGCTCCTGGCGACGATGCCGGTGGACGGCGTCAGCCGCTTCCGGTCGCTCCCGCGGCGCCGGTCCCCTTGCCGTCGTTCCCGCTGCCGCTCGACCGGCCGTTCCCGTTCCCGTTCCCGTTCCCGTTGTTGCCGTTCCCGTTCCCGTTGTTGCCATTGCCGTTGTTGCCGTTGCCATTGCCGTTCGGGTTGGCGTTGCCGTTGGGCGTGGTGTTCTTGTGGCCGTTCCCGTTCCCGTTCGGGTTGGCGTTGACGTTCGGCGTGGTGTTCTTGTGGCCGTTGCCGTTGTTGTCGGAGGTGACGGGCGTGCTGGGCTCCGACTGCTTCTTGCCGCCGTTGCGGCGCTGCTTGGCCGAGCCGTCGGGGTCCTGACCGGAGGGCTGCGACTGGACGGTGGAGTCGTTCTGCCGTTCGGGACCGCTCGGCTGCTCCGGCCGGCAGATCACCTTCGGCGCGGCCTCGTACACCGTCGTCCGCGGACGGTCCTCCTTGACGATCTTGCCGTCCTTGTGGAAGACCCGGGTGACCGTGACGGTGTAGCCGGGGATGCCCTCCATGGGGATGCAGTCGGGATCGGTGACGGTCCTGGTCTCCGGCTGGCCGGGGTTGGCGCGCTGCGAGGTCTCGATGGCGATGCGGTCGTACTTCCTGGTGCTCCACAGCGACACCGTCAGCGCCGTGCCGGTGTAGGACGCCTTGACCAGCACGCCGTACTCGGTGACGTTGCGCCACCGCAGGTCCTCGTCGGGGTAGTTCACCGACGCCTCGCGGCCCATCGGGTACCGCGTCACGTAGAACGGATAGGGGGTGCGGGCGACCTCCTCCATCCCGGCGAGGAAGGCCGCGTCGTACAGGGTCGTCGCGAACTGCGACATGCCGCCGCCCGTCGCGATGACCAGGCGGTCGCCCCCGACGGACTGGGCACGGACGAAGCCGCGGGTGGCCGGGTCGCCGATGGCCTCGTTCAGCGAGAAGACCTGCCCCGGCCGCACGATCATGCCGTCCACCAGGTCGGCCGCCTTGTGGATGTTGGTCACCCTGGCGGCGCAGCACGGGTAGGTCGTGGTGGACTGCGCGATCTGCTCCTTCACCCCGAGCCTCACGGCCTCCGCGTCGCTGAGCGCGGGCTCGGTGATGGCCAGGGACACCGGGATGGTGCGCGCCCCGCCGACGGTGATCACCTTGCCCACCGCGTCGGCCAGTTTGGCGCTGTCGACCCCCTTGCCCGTACGGGCGTGCACCAGCTTGGGCCGCTGGTTCTCGATGACGAACCCGGCCTCGCGAGGCGCCGCGGCCATGCCGACCAGCTTGGTCTCCAGCCCGGCGACCGCCTTGTGCGCGTCGAAGACGGGGCGGACGACGCCGGCCTGGTCGGGGGTGAAGGTCAGGTGGGCGGCGATCAGCTTGGGGGTGAGGTGGGCGCGCCTGCCGCCGTTGACCAGCGTGATCGGCTCGGCCACCGCGCGCCGGGCGACCGCGAGCGCCCCGTCGAAGGCCTGGATGCCCGCCTTGGGCTGGACGAGGTCCACCGACAGCGGCACCGGGGACGGGGCGTCCAGGAACGCCCGCCTGATCGCCTTGGCGGTGGCCGCCTCATCCAGGACCTGCCCTTCCTTGGGGGTGCGCAGCTCCGGCGTGGTGCCGTTGTAGACGATCGCGCCCTCCTGGGCGGGACGGCCGACGTCGGCGGCGATCCGGCGGAGGCGGTCGGCGAACTTGGTCTGGTTGAGCGAGATGCGCAGCGGCAGCTCGCGTTCGCCGGTGAAGGACTGCCAGACGGCGATGGGGCTGGGGAAGCCGGTCTCGGCGTCGGCGATCGTGGCGTCGACGTCGATCGTGAGCCCGGCGTCGCGCGGGTCCAGCACTCCGACGCGCCGCCCGTCCAGCATGAGGACGAGGGGCTGCTGGTCGTTGCCGTCGAACCGCTCGTGCAGGCGGTCGAGCGCCTGGGTGGCGTTCATGCCGCCGATGCGCACGTCTTTGACGTGCGTTCCCGGCGGCACCTTCCCCCAGATCAACGTGGCGGGGACACCGTAGCCGAGCAGGAAGAGGAGTGTGAGCGCTCCCACGGCCAGCAGGACGCGCCGCAGCCCATGCCGCCGCACGGACGGTTCAGGGTCGTGCAGGTCCGCCGGCTCGGGCTTGGGCTCGTCCTCCGGGCGGCGCACCCGCACGCCGGCCGTCATCGGCCACGGCTCGGGCGGGCCGGCGGGCGGCGGCAGGGTCACCGGCGGGCTGGAAGGAGCACCCGACGGCGGCGGGGTGTTGACGAAGATCTCGGGAGACACGCCGGGCGGCAGCGGTGAGACCCCGCGCGGCAGCTTCCTGCGCGTTCCGGACGCGTGGCCTGTGGTGGGGTTCTTCTGCTCGCCGGTGTCCTTGGCGAGTTGCCGGTCGGCCGGAAGCGCGACGGGTGAGTCAGGCCGGACCGCCGCGAACGGGTCGGGAGGCGGGTCGATGGACGCTCCGGCGTTCCGCACGCCTCCGTCCTCCTCCCACTCCGTACCGAATCCCCCGCATCACCCTAAACCAACACCACTCACAAATTCTTCAACATCGCTGGATGAATCCAGTCCCAGGTATGAGCAACTTATAGGTGAAAAGCGTACTAAGTACGGAAGCTAGGTTCGCCTCACATAAGGCGGACGGGTCTCGCGGACCATTTCCGCGAGACCCACACGCACACCGACGGACGGTTCGGTGCCTACTCGGAAACGCCGAGCTTCTCCAGGATCAGCTCACGGGCACGGCCGGCGTCCGCCTTGCCGCGGCTGGCCTTCATCACGCCGCCCACCAGCGCGCCCACCGCGGCGATCTTGCCCGAGCGCACCTTGTCGGCCGCGTCGGCGTTGGCGGACAGCACCTGGTCGATGATCGAGGACAGCTCGCCCTCGTCGCTGACGATGCGCAGGCCGCGGGCCTCGACCACCTCGTCCGGGGAGCCCTCGCCGGCCAGCACGCCCTCGAGCACCTGCCGGGCCAGCTTGTCGTTCAGCGCGCCGGAGGCCACCAGCTCGACCACCCGGGCGATCTGCTCCGGCGTGATCGGCAGCTCGGCCAGGGGCGTGCCGGACTCGTTGGCGCGCCGCGCCAGCTCGCCCATCCACCACTTGCGCGCGTCGGCCGCGGGCACCCCCGCCTTGACGGTCGCCTCGACCAGGCCGAAGGCGTCGGCGTTGTACATGGCCGCCATGTCCAGGTCGGAGACGCCCCACTCGGCCTGCAGCCGCCTGCGCCGCGCCGTGGGCAGCTCGGGGAGCTCGGCGCGCAGTTCGGCGACCCACTCGGGGCTCGGCGCGATGGGCAGCAGGTCGGGCTCGGGGAAGTAGCGGTAGTCCTGCGCCTCCTCCTTGGACCGGCCAGAGGTGGTGGCGCCGGTGTCCTCGTGGAAGTGGCGGGTCTCCTGGACGATCTTGCCGCCGTCGGCGAGGATCGCCGCCTGCCGCTCGATCTCACCGCGCACCGCCCGCTCGACGCTGCGCAGCGAGTTGACGTTCTTGGTCTCGGTGCGGGTGCCCCACTCGCCGGCGCCGCGCGGCATCAGCGAGACGTTCACGTCGCACCGCAGGGAGCCTTCCTCCATGCGGACGTCGGACACGCCGAGCGTGCGCATGACCTCGCGCAGTTCGGTCACGTACGCGCGGGCGACCTCGGGCGCGAGCTTCTCGGTGCCCGGGATGGGCTTGGTGACGATCTCGACCAGCGGGATGCCGGCGCGGTTGTAGTCGACGATCGAGTAGTCGGCGCCGTGGATGCGGCCGGTCGCGCCGCCCACGTGCGTGGACTTGCCGGTGTCCTCCTCCAGGTGGACCCGCTCGATCTCGATGCGGACGGTCTCGCCGCCCACCTCGACGTCGAGGTAGCCGTTGCTGCACAGCGGCTCGTCGTACTGGCTGATCTGGTAGTTCTTCGGCATATCCGGATAAAAGTAATTCTTCCGGGCGAAGCGGCACCATTCAGCGATCGTGCAGTTCAGCGCCAGGCCGATGCGGATCGTCGACTCGATTGCCTTGTCGTTGGCCACGGGGAGCGCGCCGGGCAGCGCCAGGCACACCGGGCAGACGTGGGTGTTGGGCGGCGCGCCGAAGGCGGTGGAGCACCCGCAGAACATCTTCGACGCCGTGCCGAGTTCGACGTGGGTCTCAAGACCCAGCACCGGCTCGAAACGCTCCAGCGCCTCGTCGAACGGCATGACGGAGTGGGTGGTGGTCACAGGGACGGAGCCTCCTTCAGCAGCGGGCCGCCCCAGCGGTCCTCAAAGGCCTTCTCGACGGCGGCGCCCACCCGGTAGCAACGGTCGTCGCCGAGCACGGGGGCCATGATCTGCAGGCCGACCGGCATGCCGTCCTCGTCGGCCAGACCGCAGGGCACCGAGATGGCGGCGTTGCCCGACAGGTTGGCCGGGATCGTGCACAGGTCGGCGAGGTACATCGCCATCGGGTCGTCGGCGCGCTCGCCGATCGGGAAGGCGGTGGTGGGCGTGGTCGGCGAGACCAGGACGTCCACCTGGTGGAAGGCCGCCTCGAAGTCGCGCGCGATGAGCGTGCGGACCTTCTGCGCCGAGCCGTAGTAGGCGTCGTAGTACCCGCTGGACAGCGCGTAGGTGCCGAGCATGATGCGCCGCTTGACCTCGGGGCCGAACCCGGCGGCGCGGGTGAGCGCCATGACCTCCTCGGCGCTGCGGGTGCCGTCGTCGCCGACCCGCAGCCCATAGCGCATGCCGTCGAACCTGGCCAGGTTGGACGAGCACTCGGAGGGGGCGATCAGGTAGTAGGCCGGGAGGGCGTAGCCGAAACTCGGGCAGGAGACCTCGACGATCTTGGCGCCGAGGGACTCGAGCAGGTCGACGGCCTCGCGGAAGCGGGCGATCACGCCCGGCTGGTAGCCCTCGCCGCCGAACTCCTTGACCACGCCGACGCGCAGGCCGGCGACGTCGCCGCGGCGGGCGGCCTCGACGACCGGCGGCACCTCCTCGTGGATGGAGGTGGAGTCCATGCTGTCGTGGCCGGAGAAGGCCTCGTGCAGCAGCGCGGCGTCGAGCACGTTGCGCGCGAACGGGCCGGGGGTGTCCAGCGAGGAGGCGAAGGCGATCAACCCGTACCGCGAGGAGCCGCCGTAGGTGGGCTTCATGCCGACGATGCCCGTGACGGCCGCCGGCTGGCGGATCGAGCCGCCGGTGTCGGTGCCGGTCGACAGGGGCGCCTGGTAGGAGGCGACGGCCGCGCTGGAGCCGCCCGAGGAGCCGCCGGGGATGCGGCCGAGATCCCAGGGGTTGCGCGTCGGGCCGTAGGCGGAGTTCTCGGTGGAGGAGCCCATCGCGAACTCGTCGAGGTTGGTCTTGCCCAGGATGACCAGGCCCGCCTCGCGCAGCCGCGCGGTGACGGTGGCGTCGTAGGGCGGGCGGTAGCCCTCGAGGATCTTGGACCCGGCCGTGGTGGGCATGTCCTTGGTGGTGAAGACGTCCTTGTGCGCGATCGGCACGCCCGCGAGCGGCCCGAGGGGCTCGCCGGCGGCGCGGCGTTCGTCCACCGAACGGGCCTGCGCCAGCGCCGACTCGGTCGCCACGTGCAGGAAGGCGTTGACCTGCGGGTCGACCTCGGCGATGCGGTCGAGGTGGGCCTGGGTGACCTCGACGGCCGAGACCTCGCCGGAGGCGATCAGGGCGCCCAGCTCGGCGGCGGTCTTGCGGGTCAGGCTCATGCCTCCTCCCCGAGGATGCGCGGGACGCGGAAGCGGTCGTCCTCGACCGCCGGGGCGGCCGCCAGGGCCTCCTCGGGGGTCAGGCACCGGCGCACCTCGTCGGGACGGTAGACGTTCGTGAGCGGCAACGCGTGCGACGACGGCGGGATGTCGTCGGTGGCGACCTCGGAGACGCGCGCGACCGCGCCGATGATGTCATCGAGCTGGGTGGCGTAGTGGTCGAGCTCGTCATCGGACAGCGCCAGCCGGGACAGCCGGGCGAGGTGCGCGACCTCGTCGCGGGTTATGGCGGACATGAGTCGTTAACCCGTTTCATGGATGGCAATCGGACAGTGTCATCCTAGGGCGCGTGACCGAACGTGGCCGAACCATTAAGCATGGTTCTCCGGGCCATGACCGCCGGTGATCACCGGTCCGGCGGCCCCGGGCCCTACAGGGCCGTGACCCCGCGCGTGCCGCAGCGGCCGTAGGACGGCGCGCCCACCCGCTCGCCCAGCCAGTCGGTCATCTCCCCCGCCGGCATCGGCTCGGCGAACCGCCACCCCTGGGCGGCGTCGCAGCCCATGTCCTGCAGGCGCTGGGCCACCTCGTCGCTCTCGACGCCCTCGGCCACCGACCGCAGCCCGAGCGAGCGCACCAGGTCGACGATCGAGCGGACGATGCGCTCGTCGTCCACGGTCTTGCCGAGCCGCTGCACGAACGAGCCGTCGATCTTGACCTCGCACACCGGCAGCCGCTGGAGGCGCACCAGCGAGGAGTACCCGGTGCCGAAGTCGTCCAGGGCCAGCGGGATGCCGAGCTCCACCAGGGCGTGCACCGAGTCGGCGGTGTAGGCCTGGTCGGTCATCAGGATGCGCTCGGTCACCTCGAGCTGGATGGCGCGCGGCGGCAGGCCCAGGCGGTCGAGTCCGGCTTCGATCAGGTCGGGCAGGGTCGCGTCGAGCAGGTCGCGGGCCGACACGTTGACCGACACGGGCACCTGGATGCCCGCGTGCCACCAGTGGGCCGCCTGCTCCATCGCGGTGTCGATGACGTACTGGGTGATCTGCCGCATCAGGTACGACTGCTCGGCCAGCGGGATGAAGTCGTCGGGCAGGATCGGGCCGCGCTCGGGATGCCACCACCGCAGCAGCGCCTCGACGCCCTCCACCATGCCCGAGGCGAGGCCGACCTTGGGCTGGTAATGCAGCTCCAGTTCGCCGCGGCCGATGGCGCGGCGCAGGTCGCCGAGCAGGTTCAGCCGCTCGGGCGAGTTGCGGTCCTTCTCGGCCAGGTAGACCTCGACGCCGGTGCGGCCCTCCTTGGCGAAGTACATCGCGACGTCGGAGCGCTGCAGCAGCAGCTCGAAGTCGGGGGCGTGGTCGGGGTACAGCGCGATGCCGATCGAGGCGTCCAGGTCGAAGGTCATGCCTTCCAGCCGGACCGGTTCGGTGAGCGCCACCCGCAGCCGCGCCGCCACCTCGCGAGCGGCCGTGGCGTCACGGACCGTCGGCAGAAGCACGGCGAACTCGTCCCCGCCGAGCCGCGCGACGACGTCGCCCGGCCGCACGCTGTGGGTGAGGCGGTGCGCGACGATCTGCAGCAGCCGGTCGCCGACCGGGTGCCCGAGGGTGTCGTTGACCTCCTTGAACCGGTCGAGGTCGAGCAGCAGCAGGCCGACCCGGACGTCCTCGCGGGCCTCGGCCAGCGCCTCCTCGGTGCGCACGATCAGCAGCTTGCGGTTGGGCAGGGACGTCAGCCCGTCGTGCATGGCCTGGTGGTCGCGGCGCACCGACAGCGAGGCGGTGAAGTACAGGGCGGCGAGGGGCGCGACGAACAGCGGGGTCAGCGCCGGGGAGCGGCTCATGACGACCACGACCAGCGGGGCGAGCCCGAGGAGCGCGGCGTAGACCAGGCTCTGGTGGCCGATGCTCGTGCGGATCACCCGCGGCAGCGACCGGCGCTCGTGCAGCGCCACCGCCCCGCAGACCAGCAGCCCGCGCACCACGAAGTACGCCACCGCCGCGAGCGCGACCGCGGCGATGTCGGTGCCCTCCGGCACCCAGGGCGCCGCCGGGTGGGGATGGTGGCCGAACGCGGCGAGCACCACGGCCGCCCCCGTCGTGGCCAGGGTCACCTGGGAGACGTTGAACAGCACCCGGTGCCAGGCTCTGCGGTGGACCAGGCCGCTGACGACCAGCGCCAGGGCGTGGATCAGCACGGCCACCGACAGCCCGTGGTAGAGCAGCACGGCGAAGGTGAACAGCGTCGAGGTGGCCGTGCCCCCGGCCAGGCGCGAGGAGGAGACCACGATCGGCCGGAGCTCTCCGAGCACGACCAGGACGATGAGCACCCAGAACAGCGAGGTTCGCGCCAGGTCGGCGAGATCGCCGAGGCCGAGCCTGATCTCGGCGGTGAGCAGCGCCGCCAGGCCCGTGGCGACGACCCCCGTGAGATAGGTCCACAGCGGGGAGAAGGGACGCGGCGGCGTGTCCCTCGTGTCGGATGGATCCGTCATAAGCAAGTAAACCCCCAAGAGGTCACTATGGGAGGGTACGACCTCTGGGCCACTTCGCGAAACCGGTTGGGCACGTTCCGTTACCGGTTATTTCCGGCATACGGCGGTTCTGCTTCGTCTGCGGCATGGATGCCGGATGACTGAAACCTAATGAAATAATCTTCTAGGGGTATTTTTCCAGGATCGATGCCGTCATGCAGCGGAGATCGTCCGGCCGGCGACCGGCGGGAACCGGTTCGATCCCCCCGTCGGTCCTCCCCGGACCGGCCGCCGAACTTCCGCCGGACAGGTCACCCTCCGAGTACGGGCGCCGGCGACAATGGGCGAAGGCCCGCCACCGGTGCGGTGACGGGCCTTCGGGAAGCGGACCCTCTCCGGGATCGGCCGGACGGGTTCGCTGGTCGGGCCGTGCCGTATGGCCTGGCCGGCCGGCCCTGGACGGACGCGCGCGCCCGCGGCGCGGCGTCAGTACCGGAAGCGCTGCAGCCCGTCGGCCCAGGGGTTGACCACGTACCCGGTCCGGCTCGCCGGGTCCAGGTACAGCCCCTGCCTGCTGTCCGGGCTGATGTTCGACGTGGCGATGGTCGAGTTGACCAGGTTCACCACCGGGTGCCGTGCCAGGACCTTCCCGGTGTCCGGCTCGATGACGGTGATCTCGCTCAGGGCGTTGTTGTCCCCGGTCGTGCCCGCCTCGTACAGGTGCGCGATCACCGCGACATGGTTGAGGTCGTCCAGCGCCGCCCACGCCGGGCCGTGGGTGCCGAGGTCCGCGGGCGCCGGGCCGGTGAGCGTGGCCTGGTCGGCGACCGTCCAGGTGCTCGTCGGGAACTGCCCGCGGTCGGGCGTCGAGGCGCCGGCGAGCATGTACACCTTGGCGCCCTTGCCGTCGGGGTAGAACCCGGCGGTGCATCGCGGCGCGTCGATGATCGGCGTGACCGTGCGGGCGTCCAGGTCCGCCCGGACCGTCCAGAACGGCACCCGCGTGTTGAGGCAGGGGCCCTGCGTGCCGGAGGTGGCGGCGAAGACGGCGCCGGTGGCCGCGTCGATCGACACGCTGCGGAAGGTGCGTCCGAGGTTCGCCGGGTTCAGCGGGATGGGCGTGCCAACCTTCCCCGTCGCCATGTCCACCGGCCACAGCTCGGCCAGGCCCGACCGGGCGTCGAAGGTCGTCACGGCCGCCCGGTGGCGCACCCGGTCCACGGCGCCGCCCTCCAGGAGGGTCATCTCGCCGTGGGTGTCGTCCTGGAGCGTGGTCGCGAGAACGCGCTTGCCGGTCGCGGTGTCGCGCACGTCGAGCTGCGGCGCCGCCGCGGCGTCGAACGGCCTGCGGGCGATCAGCGTGTGGCCGGTCGCCGGGTCCGAGCCCACGACCGACTGCGTCTGCGTGCCGCCGGACTCGCTCAGCAGCGGCGCACCGAGCTTGCCGTCGATGAGCGAGTACGGCGTCGTGGCCGAGGTCCTCACATGGGTCCCGCCGTCGTCGCCCTCGGCGAACTCGTCGGTGGCGATGAGCGCCGTCCGGCCGGTGACGTCGAAGTTCTCCAGCGCCCCCGTGACCGGTTCGCCGTCGCGGTACTCCAGGAACGACGTCGGGGACGCCTGTCCGACCGGACGGCCGCCCCGGGTCGCCAGCACGCGCACCGGGTACTGCGTGCCGGTGGTCAGGCGCAGGGCGTTCAGGTCCAGCACCGTGGTGCCCTTGGCGGACGGCAGCGCCCGCACCAGCGTGGAGGCGTGGTCGACGCCGTTGTCGTCCGGGCCGCTGCCGTTCTGGTTGGTCGCGGTGTTCAGCGACCCGTACAGGGTCGGGCCGGGGGTGAGGAACTCCACGGCCGCGCCGTCGGCGCCGCGCACGTCCTTGACGTCCCAGGACACCTTGAGCTTCGGCGCGGCCAGCGTGACCAGGGCCGAGTGGCCCTGCTCGCCGTCGCCGCCGGTCAGCAGGGGCGCCTGCGGGCGCTGGTCCGCGCCCTCGCCGACGCGCACCGCGCGGAAGTCGCCCCACACGGCGCCGCCGTTCAGGCTGACGCCGACGCCGTAGATCCCGGCGCCGCCGGCCGCGAAGGCCGAGGCTGGGATCGTCACCGAGCCCTTGCGCCCGGCGAGCGGGGTGCTCCAGTGGGCGCGGAACTTGTCGGTCGTGGACAGGGGCGTCCAGTGGCCGACGGAGGACAGCACCAGCGTGGCGTCGGACAGGTCGCGGGTGCGGGACAGGTCGTACTGCACGGTCAAAGGCTTGCCCAGGGCGATCGATCCCGGCACGACCGGCGCGGGCGCCCCCGTGCGGGTGCCGTCGGAGGCGGAGAAGGTGAGGCTCCGCGAGACGGCGGCGACGGGCTTGCCGTGGCGCAGCGCCTCGAACACCACCGGCACGGTCCGCTCGCCGTCGGCGGCCACCGGCAGCCCCGCCGCGGTGAGAAGCTCCTCGGGGAGCACCCGCAGGCTCGGCCCGGCGGCGGCGATCCGCCCACGGTCACCGACGCGCAGCCGGTAGGTCAGATCGGCGTCGCCGCCGGTCATGTCGAGCCCGAAGGTGATCGGCGAGGTCGCGTTCTGGCCGGACGACTCGCCCCAGAAGTCCGCCGGGCCGGTCAGGTCCAGGTGGGCGGGGTCGGTGGCCTCGACGAACGAGGAGGTGACGTCCGTGGCGATGAGCTGCCGGTGCGCGACGGACAGGCGCAGCGCGGCGGTGGGGATGCGGTGAGAGCCGCCGAGCACCTTCTCCACGGCGGCGGTCACGTCAAGCTGCGGCCCCACGTGCAGCTCCTGGTCGGCCTGCGGCGGCTGGGCCACCGGGCGGCCGGTGGAGATGAGCAGGTCGCGGACCTCCCGCGGGCTGAGCTTCTGGCCGGTGGCCCGCGCGGCCGACAGGACGTTCGCCGCCGCCGCGGCGATCATCGGCGCGGAGGCGGACGTGCCGCCGTTCAGCGTGACCTGCGGCCCGTCGGGGGAATGGAACAGCGTCGGCAGGTTGTCGCCGGGCGCCGCCAGGTCCACCCGGCTGCCGAACCCGGAAGAGTAGCTCGCCGCGCCGTTGTACCGCGTCGTCGGGTAGGTGGCGGTGCGGACGTCCGCCGAGGTGAGGGTGTCGTCGACCGTGGTGCCGCCCGCCGAGATCACGCCGGTGTCGCGCACGAGCGTGGGAGTGCCGGTCGCGGCGACGTCGTCGAGCGTCGTCTGCGCGGAGGCGCTGCGGGTGAGCTCGGTCGGGGTGCTGCCGCCGTCCGGGCCGATCGAGACGGGCAGGCCCAGGCGCGTGCCGTCGTTGGAGGAGACGACCACGACGATGCCCGAGTCCACGATCTCGCGCAGCGTCCGGCGGATCTGCGGGTCCTCCTCCAGCCAGCGGGAGGGGAAGCCGATGGACCCGTCGGTGCCGAAGCCCAGACTGGCGGTGATCACGGTCGGCCGCGGGCGCTGGGCCGCCGCCGCGCGAAGGGCCGCGTCGATGCCCCTGCTGGAGGGCTCCTGCGGGATGACCAGGCGGTAGTCGGCGCCGGGCGCGATGCCGAGCAGGTCGGTCGGCCCGCTGCCGGTCGCCTCGGGACGCTGCCGGTCGTGCGGGAGGGGCGCCATCATGCTGAAGTCCATGAGGACCTCGCCGAGGTAGGGGTCCTGGCCCTCGATCGCGCCGGTCGGGTCGAGACGGCCGTCGTTGTCGGCGGTGTAGGCGGGGATCAGCGGGAGCGAGGGGTAGTCGAGGTAGCGCTGCCCGTCCTTGACGACGGACGTCGGGCCGTAGGCGCGCACGTAGTCGTCGCCCGCGTCGGCCATCGCCTGGTCGGTGAGGTCGCCCAGGGATACGTTCGTGATGATCTGCCCCTTGCCGGGCAGCGCGTGCAGGTAGGTCGCGAAGTGCTGGAAGGCGCCGACCGCGTTGACGCCACCGGCGTTCAGATACGACTGGAACGAGGTCGTCAGCCCCTCGTTGGCAGGCACGGCACTCGGCGCCGCCGCGGTCGGAGCCGCGTCCGGGCCCGGCGTCGCGTCCGGGCTCGCATCCGGGGCCGCGTCCGGGGCCGTCTTCGGGGTCGCGGACCGCGCGGCGGGGTGGCCGAGCGCGGACAGGGCGGCGCGGGGGATGGCCACCGCGCCGTAGTTCATGGCGCGCGGGCGCACCGCGGAGGTCGCCAGGCCGGACGGCGCGCCGACGGTGTAGGGGGTCAGCCGGGCGGCGTCGGCCCGGCGCTGCAGGCCGGCGGCGGTCGGGGTGAGCGGCACGCCCAGGCCGGTGCGGCCGGAGTTCTGCGGCACCGGGAAGACCCGGTTCCTGCCCGCCTTGTCGGTGAGGCTGCCGGTGCCGTCGTCGGTCCAGCGGACGACCGACCCGTCGGCCAGCGTGACGGAGTGCGCCGCACCGTCCGTCCCGGGCCCCTCCTCGGCCAGCGCGGCGGGCGTGCCTGACGCCAGCAACGCGGTGGCCAGCAACGCGGCGGCCGCTGTGGCGGCTGAGACGCGCCTGAAACCTGCGGACATTCTCGTCCCTTCGGGGGGTGTTACTACCAGGTAAAATGTCGCTTTTGCACCAATCGACATGATCACCCTGGCGGCGCTCCCACTCCTGAGCAAGCCCTTGCACCTGCCACTTAGCGCAACTGCCCATGTGAGACGCCCAGCCCGTGGACCGCCTTCCACGGAGACGGGACCAGTCCGACCATCACCGCCGCCGCGCCCCCGCGCACCAGACGTCCCTCGGATCGGTTCGGTCGGAGGCGGATTCGGGGAGAGGGGCGGCGGGTCGTACGATCGACGCCACGCGCACGCTTCGAGGAGTGACCCGATGGACCCGTCCCCCGGCGCGTCCTGGGCCGCCACCGGCCTGACGCCCCTGGCCGGGCAGGTTCTCGAATACCTGGTCGGCCATCCGGACTCCGGTGAGAGGACCGTCGCGGCGGCGGTCGGCGCGACGGCCGAGGACACCCGCCTCACCCTGGCGTCCCTGGAGGCCGACCTGCTGGCGGTGCGCGTCGACGGCACACCGGCCGGGGCCGGCGTGGAGGGGCCGCCCTCGCGCTGGCGCGCGAGCCCGCCGCGCTCCTCGCTCGGGTCGCTGCTGGCCCGCAGACGCCAGGACCTGGCCCGCGCCGAGCTGTACACGGAACGGCTGCACGAGCTTTACCGGGCCGCGGCGCACCGCTACGTCGACTCCGACCTGTTCGAGGTCCTGGAGACCCCCGCCGAGGTCGCGACCCGCTACGCGCACCTGCTCAGGACCGCCCGCGAGGAGGTGCTGCACCTGGCCAAGCCGCCCTACGTGACCTCCGTCCCCGTCCCCCGCGACGGGGAGGGACGTCCCGGTCCGGCGGCCGAGCTGGTCTGGGGGGAGGAGGTCAGGCTGCGGTCGGTGTACGACAGCGACGGGTTCACCGACGCGGTGTCACTGGAGACCGCGCTGCGCGGCACCTCCCGGGGAGGGGAACTGCGGCTGGCCCCGGACGTGCCGATGAAGCTGGCGGTGTTCGACCGCACCGCGGCGATCATGCCTCTGGGCGGGGCCGACCCGGCCGGCGGTTCGCTCGTGGTGCACTCGCCGCCGCTGCTGGAGGTGCTGACCGCCCTGTTCGAGAACATCTGGCACCGCGCCGTCCCGGTCTCCCTCGGCCCCCACCCTCCCGCCCCGGACGACCGAACCTCCCCTGCGGCCGACCGGGCGGCCGTCCGGGCCTCCGCCCTGGGCGGCCCGGACGAGCGGACCCGCGAGATCCTGCTCCTGCTGTCGGCGGGGATGAAGGACGAGGCGGTCGCGCGGGTGCTTCACCTGAGCCGCCGGACGGTCCAGAAGCACATCAGCGACGCCGCCAAGACGCTGGGGGCGAGGACGCGCTTCCAGATCGCCCTCCTCGCCCGCGACCGCGGCTGGCTCCACCCCGGCCAGGACACCTGACCGGCGAACGGCCACCGTGCCAGTGCGGTGACCACATACGTTCACCGGGCGCGGCTCTCCACCTCCGGCCACACCTGGTGCGGTGACCACATACGTTCACCGGGCACGGCTCTCCACCCCGGCCATGTGCTGCAGTGATCGGCGCCGGGTCGGCGGGTCGTGGTACGGCGATGCCGGCGCCTGCCACGGCGCCCGAGCCGGTGAACGTTCGTGGACGGCGCGCTAGGCGCCGGCCGTCTCCGCGGCCTCGACGGCGGGAACGATCTCGTCGGCGGTGGCGTCGGCAGTGGCCTGGTCGGCGTCGGCGGGGGCTTCGGAGCCGGTGTCCGGCTCTTTCGGGGGACGGACGGCGTCGGGGCCCTGGGCGAGGAGGGTCTCGAAGGCCGCCTCGTCCAGGATCTGGACGCCCAGTTTGGCGGCCTTGTCGTACTTGGAGCCGGCGTTCTCACCGGCGACCAGGAAGTCGGTCTTCTTGGAGACCGAGCTGGTCACCTTGCCGCCGCGCGCCTGGATGGCCTCCCCCGCCTCGTCCCGGCTGTATCCGGCCAGCGTGCCGGTGACCACCAGCGTGAGGCCGGCGAGGGTCTGCGGGCCCTCGACGGCCGGGGGCTCGTCCTCCATGCGGACGCCCGCCGCCTTCCAGCGCACGACGATCTCGCGGTGCCAGTCTTCGGCGTACCACTCCTGGATGGAGGCGGCGATGGTCGGGCCGACGCCCTCGACGGCGGCGAGCTCCTCCTCGGAGGCGCCGAAGATGCGCTCGAGGGACAGGAACGCCGCGGCCAGGGCCTGCGCCGCCGTCGGGCCGACGTGCCGGATGGACAGCGCGACCAGCACCCGCCACAGCGGCCGGTCCTTGGCGACCTGGAGCTGGGACAGCATGTGCTCGGCGTTCTTGCTCGGCTCGCCGTTCATGTTGGCGAAGAAGGTGACGACCTTCGGCTCGCCGGTCTCGGGGTCGGTCTTGGGCAGGCCGGTGTCCTGGTCGCGGACCACCGACTTGATCGGCAGCAGGCGCTCGATGGTGAGATCGAACAGGTCGGCCTCGGTGCGCACCGGCGGCTCCTGCGGCGGCAGCGGGGCGGTGAGCGCGGTCGCGGCGACGTACCCCAGGCCCTCGATGTCGAAGGCCCCGCGGCCGGCGGCGAAGAAGATGCGCTCGCGCAGCTGCGCCGGGCAGGACTGGGCGTTGGGGCAGCGGATGTCGACGTCCGCCTCCTTCATCCGCCGCAGCTCGGTGCCGCACTCGGGGCAGTGGGTGGGCATGACGAACTCGCGCTCGCCACCGTCACGCAGGGCGGCCACGGGGCCGACGATCTCGGGGATGACGTCGCCCGCCTTGCGCAGCACCACGGTGTCGCCGATGAGCACGCCCTTGCGCGCGACCTCGGAGGCGTTGTGCAGCGTGGCCCGCTCGACGGTGGACCCGGCGACGACCACCGGCTTCATCACCCCGTACGGCGTGACCCTGCCGGTGCGTCCCACGCCGACCTGGATGTCCAGCAGCTTGGTGTTGACCTCTTCGGGCGGGTACTTGAACGCGATCGCCCACCGGGGGGCGCGGGAGGTGGAGCCGAGCTGGCGCTGCGCCTCGATGCGGTCGACCTTGACCACCACGCCGTCGATCTCGTACACCGGGTCGTGGCGATGCTCCCGGTAGTACTCGATGAAGTCGTTGATCTCGGTGAGGCTCTCGACGACCTTGTAGGTGTCGGCGACCGGCAGCCCGAACGCGCCGAGCCGCTCGTAGATCGCCGACTGGGCCTCCGGGCGCGGGGAGCCGCCCTCCCAGACGCCGACGCCGTGGCAGATCATGGACAGGTCGCGTTGCGCGGTGATGCGCGGGTCCTTCTGCCGCAGCGAGCCGGCGCCGGAGTTGCGCGGGTTGGCGAACGGCGGCTTGCCCGCCGCGACGAGCTGCTCGTTCAGCTTGTGGAAGCCCTCGACCGAGAGGTAGACCTCGCCCCGGACCTCCAGCCGGTCGGGGATGCCGTCCCCGGTGAGGCGGTGCGGGATGTTCTTGATCGTCCGGACGTTGGCGGTGACGTCGTCGCCCACCCGGCCGTCGCCCCGGGTCGCGCCGCGCACCAGCCGGCCCTTCTCGTACACCAGGTCTATGGCCAGGCCGTCGATCTTCAGTTCGCACAGGTAGGGGCCGGGATCGGCCTCCAGCAGCCGTTCGGCCCTGGCCTGCCAGCCCGCGAGGTCGGCGTCGTTGAAGGCGTTGTCCAGGCTCTCCAGCCGCCGCGGGTGCTGGACCGGGGTGAAGTCGGAGGAGATGGGCGCGCCGACCTTCTGCGTCGGGGAGTCGGGCGTGCGCAGGGAGGGATGCGCCTCCTCCAGCTCGCGCAGCTCGCGCATCCACGCGTCGTACTCGCCGTCGCTCACGGTCGGCGCGTCGAGCACGTGGTAGCGCCAGTTGGCCTCCTCGGCCAGCTCGGCCAGCTCGGCGTGGCGCTCCAGTGCGCTCACGGGCACGCCCTCGACCTCGGCAGCCATGCCGTCTCCCCTCATCGTTCAGCCCCAAGGAGAACGCTACGGGCTACGAAGAGTGCTCGCGCCCTCGCACAGACGTCCTACCAGGGGAATCATTACTCCTACCATGTCACCCACCACCGACATTTCCCCACGAAATGGACTCCCCTGCCAGCCCCCTGATGCGATGACCGCGCACCTCCACCGAACGCGGCTCTCCATCCGCCGTGTGCCGCGTGGCTCAGCCGCCCTGGGCCCAGACGCCTTCCCAGTGGGAGCACTTGCCGGTGACGCGGGTGGCGGTGCCCCGGCAGACCTTCGCCAAGGAGCTCAGCATGTGTCCCGCGTCGACGCGGAAGGCGCGCGGCGCCGACCGCGAGCAGTTCTTGACCGTCGCGGTGCGATACCCGCCCTGGCCGGTCAGCCACTTGATCTTCAGCCACGAGCACGTGCGCGCGCCGCCCGCGTCGTACAGGTTCCCGGTGATCCGCAGGCCGGATTTGGTGGTGCGGATCTCGCCCTTGGCCCACCCCTTGGCGTCGGTGGAGGCCGTCGGCCCCCACGACCACTTCTCCGCCGCCGCGCTCCGCCCCTCGGCCGTCCCCTGAACCCCGGCCTCCGCCGAGGTGGCTTGAGCTGAGGTGGTCTGAGCCGAGGTGGCCTGAGCCGACGCGATCCCCTGACCTGCCGCGGAGGCCGGAGTGGCGGAGAGCCCGAGTCCCAGGGTCGCGCCGGCGGTGAGCCCGAGCAGTACGTGAAGTCCGCTACGCATGTCGTTCCTTCTCTTGCGTGTGGCGATGGTCGTTGCCCATCAAGAGATAGACGGCGCCGCTTGCACCGGACTTGCCCCCACTTGCGACCGGCTGTCCCCCGCTGTTCCGGCGTCCACCTCGCACGAGTCCCCTTCCAGGAGCCGGCCGCAGAATGCCGTTCGGGCGGCCACTCGCACGAACCGGAACGCGGGCCCCCGTGGCGGCCGGGCTCCTGCCGTCGAAGGTCAGCCGCGCTCTTCCTCCGGGTCCTCGCGCAGGACGCGGGCCGCCTCCCGGCAGCGGGCCAGGGCGGCGCGGGCGTAGGCGGGAGAGGCTCCGGCCAGGCCGCACGCCGGTGTGAGGACCACCTGCTCGGCGAGTCGCGCGGGGGTGAAGCCGAGCCGTCCCCACAGTTCCAGCGCCGGCTTGGCGACGACGCCGAGATCCGGCAACCGGACGTCGGTGCCCGGGACCACGCCGAGGAACAGCGCCGTGCCGGCCTCGATCGCCTCGCCGATGCGGTCCTCGTCGCGGCGCCGCAGCAGGCTCGCGTCCAGGGAGATCCCTCGGGCCCCGGCGGTGCGCAGCACTTCCAGCGGCACCCCGGGCGCGCAGCAGTGCACGATCGTGAAGGTCTCGGCGGGCAGGACCACGCCCAGCCGGTCGGCGGCGACCGGGGCCTCGACGGCGGCCAGCCGCCCGAAGCCCGAGGCGGTCGGCACGGTGCCCGCGAGAACGGCCGGCAGGCCGGGCTCGTCCACCTGCACCAGCACCTCGGCCCCCGGCACCCGCCTGCGGACGTCGTCCAGATGAAGCGCCAGCCCCTCGGCCAGCGACTCCGACAGATCGCGCACGGCCCCCGGGTCGGCGAGGATCTTGTCCCCGTGGCGCAGCTCCACGGCGGCCGCGAGCGTCCACGGCCCGCACACCTGGATCTTCAGGCGGCCCTCGAAGCCCAGCGCGATCTCTTCCAGGGCGTCCAGGTCACGGGTCAGATGGTCCCTCGCCCTGCGGATGTCGCGGCCCGGGCGGTCGGCGACGCGCCATCCGGACGGGCGGACCTCGACCGGCATGTCGACCAGCAGTGACGCCGTGCGCCCGATCATGTCGGCGCCCACGCCGCGGCCGGGCAGCTCGGGCAGGTAAGGCAGGCCGGGAAGCTCCCCGAACACCATGCGCAGCGTCTCGACGTGGTCTTCGCCGGGGTGGGACCCGACGCCCGTCGCGCTCGCCGCATCCCACGGAAACTCGCTCACACCGCGCAAGCTTAGGGACTGCGCGAAGGCCGTGGACTCATCGGAGCCGAGAGATCGTCCGAAAGAGCGGTGGGCGCGCTTCCGGACCGCTGATCGGGCAGGTCCATGATGGAGGGATGAAGCTCACCAAACACGGTCACGCGTGCGTCCGCCTGGAGAAGGACGGCTCGACGCTGGTCATCGACCCCGGCGGCCTCACCGAGGAGTCGGCGCTCGACGGAGCCGACGCCGTCCTCATCACGCACGAGCACTTCGACCACCTGGACGCCAAGCGTCTGGCGGCCCTGCGCCCCGACGTGCGAATCTGGACCTGCGCCGCCGCCGCCCAGCAGCTCGAAGGGCTGAGCGCGAAGGTGAACGTCGTCGGCGAGGGCGACTCCTTCACGGCCGCCGGATTCTCGGTGGGGGTCCTCGGCCGCGAGCACGCGCGCATCGCCTTCGATATGCCCGTCGTGCAGAACGTCGGCTTTCTCGTCGACGACGAGGTCTTCCACCCCGGGGACGCCTTCACGCTGCCCGGCAGGCCCGTCGGCACCCTGCTCACCCCGACCAGCGGCCCGTGGCTGAAGGCCATGGAGATGGTGGACTACCTGCGGGAGGTCGCGCCGCGGCGGGCGTACTCCATCCACGACGGCCTCTACAACGACATCGGTCTCATGCTGGTGGACAACATCTTCTCCCGCCGGGCCCAGGCCCAGGAGGCGGACTTCCGCCGCCTAGCGACCGGCGAGAGCGTCGACCTGCCCGGCTGACCCCGAGGGCGGTCAGCAGGACGAGGCGATGGTAGCCGAGCCGAGGGCGGTCAGCAGGACGAGGCGATGGTGGCCGAGCCCAGGACGGTGTCGCCGTCGTAGAGGACGGCCGCCTGGCCCGCGGCCACGCCGGTCGCGGGAGCGTCCAGCTCGATGTGCAGGGCGTCGCCGGACACCTGGGCGCGGCAGCCGTACACCTCGCCGTGGGCACGGAGCTGCACCTGGCAGGCCAGCGGCTCGTGCGGCGCGGCGATGGGGCCGTTCCAGACCGGGCGCTCGGCGTCGATCGAGGTGACCGCCAGCGAGGAGCGGGGGCCGACCGTCACCGTGTTGGACACCGGCTCGATCGACAGCACGTAGCGCGGGCGGCCGTCGGGCGTCGGCCGGTCGAGGTGCAGGCCCTTGCGCTGGCCGACGGTGAAGCCGTACGCGCCGGCGTGGGTGCCGAGGACGGCGCCGGACTCGTCGACGATCGGGCCGGTCTCGGCGCCGAGCCGCTCGGCCAGGAAGCCCCGGGTGTCGCCGTCGGCGATGAAGCAGATGTCGTGGCTGTCGGGCTTGTCGGCCACCGTGAGACCGCGGGCGGCGGCCTCCTCGCGCACCTCGGCCTTGGTGGAGCCGCCCAGGGGAAAGATGGCGTGCGAGAGCTGCTCGCGGGTGAGGACGGCCAGCACGTACGACTGGTCCTTGCCGGAGTCGACGCTGCGGCGCAGCACACCGTCGGACAGGCGGGCATGGTGGCCGGTCGCGACCGCGTCGAACCCGAGCGCGAGCGCGCGGTCGAGCACGGCCTCGAACTTGATCTTCTCGTTGCAGCGCAGGCACGGGTTGGGCGTGCGTCCGGCGGCGTACTCGCTGACGAAGTCCTCCACGACGTCGCGGTGGAACCGCTCGGCCATGTCCCAGACGTAGAAGGGGATGCCGATCACGTCGGCGGCGCGCCGGGCGTCCCGGGCGTCCTCCAGCGTGCAGCAGCCCCGCGCGCCGGTGCGGTAGGACTGCGGGTTGGCCGACAGAGCGAGGTGGACGCCCGTCACGTCATGGCCGGCCTCGGCGATGCGGGCGGCCGCCACCGCGGAGTCGACGCCGCCGGACATGGCGGCAAGCACACGAAGACTCATAACACCCCCGAGGTTACCCGCCCCCCGGCCCCGAACGGCTGCCGCCGCCCACTTCGCCCCCTCCGCTCGCCCGGGACCGGGTGGTGGGGCTGCGCGGATCTTGGATGAGGGCTCACGTTCGCGTTCAGGGCGTACACCTGGGAGGATCCAGGGCCATGGGACTGTTCGGGCGCAAGAAGGAGCCGGGTGGGCCTGCCGAGGCGATCACCGGCTTCTGGGCGTGGTGGGCCGATGCGCGGCCGAAGGTCGAGACGCTGCTGGACGCGGGCGACCGCGAGGCCCTCGCCGCCGAGGTCGCCCCGGCGGTCGCCGCGCTGAGTCCCGAGCTGACGTGGGACATCACCCCGGGCCGCGCCGCGCTGCACGCGCTGATCGTCTCCTCGGGCGGCGACCCCGAGCTGCGCCCGCTGGCGCACCGCTGGGCGCTCGCCGCGCCGCCGACGGACGCGCTGTGGGAGTTCCTGCCCTCGCGCCCGGCCCGCGCGGACGCCGCCGCCCTCACCTTGGAGGTGGCGGGCCGCGAGTTCGCGCTGGGCGAGCTGGTGCTCGGGCTGCGGGTGCCCAACGGCGCCACGCGCATCGACATCGCCGCCTTCCACCCGCTGTTCCCCGACCTCGACGACGAGACGCGCATGGAGGCCGCGCTGCTGGCCCTCGACTGGCTGCTCGGCGAGGACGAGGTCGCCCGCTGGGTGGGCGACATCACCGCCGCCACGTTCCAGCCCATCGACGCCGTGGCCGCCGTCCACCTGCCGGCCGTGGTGGCCGACCTGGCCTCGGAGTTCGAGCAGGAGCAGTGGGTCCTGCTGGAGGGCCAGACCGGCGACGGGGCACGCCTGATCGCCGCCGCCCGCCATCCTCTGCGCCCGGTCGACCATCCGCTGCTCGACCAGCACATCGCGATCACACTGCCGTACGCCGAGTCCGACGAGGACGGCCTGCCGGACGGCGGGTCGGCGGCGGCGCTCCGCGAGTTCGAGGAGCGCCTCGCGGCCCTTCTCGACCGGCTCGGCGACGCGGCCCTGCTGGTCGTGCACGTGAGCGCGCAGGGCTCCCGGGTGCTGCACGTCTACGCCGACCCCGCCGCCGAGGTCCCCGCGCAGGTCGACAAGCTCGTCTCCACCTGGCAGGAGGGCCGCCCCGACCTCGCCATCGCCGAGGACCCCGGCTGGATCGCCATCTCCCCCTTCCTGAGCTGACGCCTCGGTGGGCCCGGCCGGCGTCAAGGGGCCGGGTGGGCGCGCAGGGCCTTGGCTATCCAGTCGTGGGCGATGGTCTGCGGGTGTGGCCAGGGAGTGCCCTGGATCGTGGCGACCAGTTGCCAGTGGCGGACGGCGCGCGGGTCGTGCTCCTCGTACCCGCGAGACAGTGAGCCGCGGAACTCCGGCCCGTCGCCCGCCGCGCCGTGCATCCCGCTCAGCAGGATGACGACCCGGGCGAGCACCGGCCCCGCCTCGGCGGACTCCGGCTCCACGCCCTTCTCCACGGCCGCCAGGACCGTCTCGGCGATCTCCTCGTTGGCCCGGCACCAGCTCTCGAACCGCTCGTCCCCGGACCGGTCGCGCCGCTCCCAGAAGCCGGTGTCGTCGCGCCGCAGGACGGCCCGGTAGTCCTCGTCCGAGAGCAGTTCGGCCAGTTCCAGCCACGCGTCGAGTTGTTCGATGGTCGGCTCGGGCGGCAGATCGGGCACCATGGCCTCGCGCAGCCCGGTGAGCCATTGCTCGCGGGCGCGGCTGCCGCCGCCGACCTCGCCGACGAAGGCGTCCATCAGCGCCTCGCGCTCGGCGGCTCCGAGGCGGCCGAGCGTGTTGAGCCGGCGCAGGTCGGTCTCGGAGGGCTCGCCGCGCTCCAGGGTCGCCCGCAGGACGGCCCGGGTGCGCTGGAGCGCCTTGAGCTGAGTCTCCACGGTGCGGAGCTGGAGGGCGAGCACCTGACGCAGGTCGCGCTCGCCCAGGTCGCGGATCGTCGCCAGGTCGACGCCGACGTCGCGGAGCGTGCGGATGAGCTCGAGCCTGGCCAGGTCCTCCTCGCCGTACAGGCGGTACCCGGCGGCCGTGCGCTCGCGCTCGGGCAGGACACCGACGTCGGAGTAGAAGCGGATGGTCTTAACCGGCAGGCCGGACAGCCGGGCGACCTGCCCGATGGTGTAGCCGTCGTGTCGGGGCTCCATGGCTCGGCTCCATCGTGTCCTGCGGGCGGAAAATCCCATTGAGTCTCCAGTTACTGGACACTTTACCTTTTCCGGCATGGCGAAGAACAAGATCACCAGAGTCGTGAAGATCCAGCTCAGAGCGGGTGAGGCGGGGCCGGCGACCGTCGGCAAGGACCTCGGCCCGCTGGGGATCAACCTGATGGACTTCTGCCGGCGCTACAACGCCGCGACCGAGTCCCAGCGCGGATTCGTGGTGCCCGCCGAGGTGACCGTGTACGAGGACAGGTCGTTCGACCTGGTCACCAAGATGCCCACCACCGCCTCGCTCCTGCGCAGAGCGGCGGGCCTGGACGGCGGCAGCCCCCGCCCCGGGCACCAGACCGCCGCCACCATCACCCGCGACCAGCTCCGCGAGGTAGCCCGCGTGAAGCTCCCCGACCTCAACACCACCGACCTCGACCAGGCCGAAAAGATCATCACCGGCACCGCCCGCTCCATGGGCATCCAGGTAAAGGAGTGACCGCCAACGCCCGCCGTCCAAGACCGTCGACCCGCCCACCACCGCGCCGCCCAAGCCCGGCGGGGCCGAACTCCGCGACGCACCCGCACACTCACGCGGTGGTGCCCGCCGGCCGGGACCCGATACCGGTCACTGGGCGGGGGTGGGGCCGGGCTCGGCCGGGGCGAGGCGTCGGCGGCGGGGGACGACGGTGCCGCGCTTGCGGGCCAGGCGGATGAACAGCCAGGTCACCAGCAGGCCGGCGGCCACCGTCACCAGGCTCGCCTCGGGGCCGAAGTCGCCGCCGGTCAGCGCCGCCGGGCCCGACGTCAGACCGTCCAGCAGCCCCTCCGAGCCGGTCTTGCCCGAGACGTCGGTGCCGAAGATCCCGGCCTCGGTGTAGTTCCAGGCGAAGTGCAGGCCGATCGGCAGCCAGAGCGTGCGGGTGGCGGCGTAGGCGGCGGCGAGCATCCAGCCGGCCTCGATGCCGATGGCGAGCGCCCCCCACAGGGTGGCGTGCGGGTTGATGATGTGCATCAGGCCGAACACCAGGCCGGTCAGGACGAGCGCCCCCCAGGTGCCGAGGCGCTCCTCGATGATCCGGAACAGCACGCCCCGGAACATCACCTCCTCCGTCACGGCCGCGGCGGCCGTGACGCCGATCAGCGTCACCGCGCCGCCGACCGAACCCCAGCCGTTGACCCGGTAGCCACCGAACAGGGCGATCAGCAGGATGACCGCCGTGAACATCGCCGCACCGATCAGCAATCCCCGGCCGAGCGAGGCGGCGGCTCCCTCTCTGGCCACCTCCACGGCGTCGCGGTGCTCGGTCCACCGCACCACCTTCGCGTACGTCGGCAGGGCGAGCAGGGCCGTCGCGACGCCGGCGATCAGCGCGAGCACGGCGTTCCCCTGCACCGCGCCCACCAGCAGGCTGCCGAGGAAGGCCACCGCCGCGACGGCTCCCAGTTGCTTCAACAGACGCACGACGACTCCTTGCGGGTTTCCCGCGGCCCGGCGCCGCGCGTGCCGAGAACGCTATGGATTCGCGGCTCCGGAATCGTCACCGCCCAGTGGACACCTCCCCGTAGCTCGCACGGGGGACAAGGCGACCGGCCGTCCGTCCTCCGGCGACGCAGAGTCGCCGGAACCCTCGAAACCCTCCGTACGCCCGGGGAGCACCCGGGCGATCGGCGATCACGCCGCTCGAATTGCCGAAGTACCTGCTTCCGCGCGTACTAGATCGATAAGATCGCGCAAAAGTTACTAAAGGTACTCGGGGGACGAAAGTGGCGCTCAGTCGGCGTGAAGTGTTCAAGGTGGGCGCCGGGCTGATGCCCGCGATCGCGCTGTCCGGATCGCCGGCGTACGCGGCGGGCGCGCCCACCGTGACGGCCACGGGCACCGCGCCCTCGCAGCTGGCCGCCCTCGACACCGTGATGAAGACCTACATCAAAGAGCGGAACATCCCCTGCGCCCAGCTCGCCGCGGTCAAGAACGGCAAGCTCGTCCTGGCCCGGGGATACCGCTACAGCAGCGACACGGCCGTCCCTGCCGTGCAGCCGACCTCGCTGTTCCGGATCGCGAGTCTCAGCAAGAACATCACCGCCGCGGCGGTCCTGCGGCTGGCCCAGGACGGCAAGGTGTCGCTCGGAGCGAAGGTGGCCGACCTCCTCGGCCTGCCGACCACGACCGACCCGCGGCTGAAGAACGTCACCCTGTGGCGCCTGATGCAGCACACCGGCGGCTGGGACCGCGACATCTCCGGCGACTACCTGATGGCCGATCGGACCATCGCCGCCAAGCTCGGCATGCCGCTACCGGTCGGCAAGAGCGACATCGTCGCCTACGCCGGCGGCCGGCCGCTGGACTTCGCCCCGGGCGCCCGGATGGCCTACAGCAACTACGGCTACCTGCTGCTCGGCCTGGTCGTCGAGAAGGTGTCGGGGCAGAGCTACGAGTCGTACGTGAAGCAGAAGCTGCTCGCCCCCGCCGGCGTCACCCGGATGCGGCTCGGCCGCGGCCTGAGGTCGCAGGCCGCGGCGGGCGAGGTGCCGTACTACTCGCAGTACACCTCCAAGACCGTCCTGGACGACTCGGGAGCCGTCGTGCCCGCGCCGTACGGCGGCTTCAACATGGGAAACCACGCCGCCAACGGCGGCTGGCTGGCCTCGGCGGTCGACCTGGTCAGGTGGGCCCGGGTCTTCGACGCCGCCGGGCCGGTGCTGAACGCCACCTCGATCAGCCGGGCGTTCGCCAAGCCGGAGATCGGCGTCAGCGCGGACGGCTCCTGGTACGGGTGCGGCTGGTACGTGCGCCAGGTGACGGGCCACCTCAACACCTGGCACAACGGCAGCCTGCCCGGCACCTACACCTACCTGGCCCGGCTGCAGCAGGGCTTCACCTACGCCGCCGTCTGCGACCAGCGCGAGGAGACCGGCACTCCGGACTACGACGTGCTCAGCTCCCGGATGAACACCGCCTGGAACGGCGTCAGCACGTGGCCGACCGGCGACCTGTTCCCCAAGTACCTCTGACCCGGGCGGCACCGGCGCTCGCTCGCCGCGCCGGAGCTCCTCCGGCGATGACCTCCCCAGCAATACGAGCTGGAACGACGCCAGGCTCGGTGGCCGACGAACCACACCGGGCTCCCTAGCCGCCGTCCGGCGTTCCGGCCGCCCATCCCCGCACCGACTCCCCTGAGGTCGCAATCATGAAAAAGCTCTACTACGCGGCACACACCTACATGATCCTCGGCGTGGTCAGCGGTCTGTACTACCGCGAACTCACGAAGATGAACGACTTCACGGGCGACACCCAACTCGGGGTGGTGCACACCCACCTGCTCGCCCTCGGAATGCTCTTCTACCTCGTCGTGCTGGCGCTTGAGAAGTTGTTCACCCTGTCGGCGAGCAAGCTCTTCAACTGGTCCTTCTGGGTCTACAACGCGGGTCTCGCGCTGACCGTCCTCATGATGATCATCCACGGCACCCAGACGGTCCTCGGCGCCAAGACCAGCGCGGCGATCTCCGGCATCGCCGGACTGGGGCACATCGTGCTGACCGTGGGCCTGATCCTCTTCTTCGTCAACCTGGGCAAGCGGATCCCCGCGACGAGCGGCACGAGCTGATCACCCGCCCGGGCGGCGTACAGCCCCGGGCGGGCGGACGGACCGGCAGGAAGTGTCAGGTCAGGCCGGCGCGGCGGGCGCGTTCGACGGCGGGGGCGATGACCTGGGCCAGCTCTTCCACGTCGGCGGCGGTGGAGGTGTGGCCGAGGGAGAAGCGCAGCGAACCGCGCGCCCGTACGGCGTCGGCGCCCATGGCGAGCAGCACGTGGGAGGGCTGGGCGACCCCGGCGGAGCAGGCCGAGCCGGTCGAGCACTCGACTCCCTTGGCGTCCAGCAGCATCAGCAGCGCGTCGCCCTCGCACCCCGGGAAGGAGAAGTGGGCGTTGCCCGGCAGGCGCTCGTCGGGATGCCCGTTGAGCACCACGTCCGGCACCGCCGCGCGGACGCGGGCGATCAGCTCGTCGCGCAGGGCGCGCAGCCGGGCGGCCTCGGCCTCCCGCCGCTGGACGGCGACCCGCACGGCGGTCGCGAAACCGGTGATCGAGGCGGCGTCCAGCGTGCCGGAACGGACGTCGCGCTCCTGGCCACCACCGTGGAGCACGGGAACCGGGTCCACACCGCGGGCGAGCAGCAGGGCGCCGGAGCCGACCGGGCCGCCGACCTTGTGCCCCGAGATCGTCATCGCGTCCACGCCGGACGCGGAGAACGACACCGGCAACTGCCCCACGGCCTGCACGGCGTCGGTGTGGAAGGGGATGCCGTACTCGTGGGCGATCGCCACGAGCTCCTGGATCGGCTGGACGGTGCCGACCTCGTTGTTGGCCCACATCACGCTGACCAGGGCCACCCGTTCGGGAGCCTCCTCGATGGCGGCGCGCAGCGTCTCGGGGTGGACGCGGCCGTACTCGTCGACCGCGAGCGGCTCCACGGAGGCGCCCTGGTGCTCGGCCAGCCAGTGGGCGGGGTCGAGGGCGGCGTGGTGCTCGACGGCGCTGATCAGCAGGCGGTCGGCGCCGTGGGAGGCGCGGCGCGCCCAGAACAGGCCCTTGATGGCGAGGTTGTCGGCCTCGGTGCCCCCGGAGGTGAACACGACCTCGCTGGGCCGCGCGCCGAGCGCGCCGGCGATGGCCTCGCGCGACTCCTCGACGACCCTGCGGGTGCGGCGGCCCGCCGCGTGGAGGGACGAGGCGTTGCCGACGCGGGCGAGCTGCGCCGTCATCGCATCGACGGCCTCAGGAAGCATCGGCGTGGTCGCCGCGTGGTCTAGGTAAGCCATGGCGTACTCCAGCGTAACCCAGTTCGCGCACTGTACCGTCCAGCCGGTATAGTTACGGGCGTGCGGAAAGACGAGCTTTTGAACGCGGCGGAAGACCTGCTGGCCGACCAGGGGGCCGGGTGCCTCACGCTGTCGGCCGTGGCAGAGCGGGCCGGCGTGAGCAAGGGCGGTCTTCTGTACCATTTCGCCACCAAAGAAGCCCTGATCAAGGCCCTGATCGAGCGCCTCATCGCCGATTTCGACGAACTGGTCGCCGCCCAGGGCCAGGCCTCCTACACCCGGTCCTACCTGGCGGCCACCCTGGCGGCCATCCGCACCGGGCGCCTGCGTCGCTGGGCGGTGGTCACCGGCGCCGCCGGCGACCCGCAGTTGCTGGCCCCGCTGCGCGAGGCCATGTGCCGCTGGCACCGCGAGGGCATGCAGACCGAGGCAGACCCGATGGCGGCGCAGATCGTCCGCCTCACCTGCGAAGGGCTGTGGGACGTGGCGACCCATGACCCCGGCATCTACGACGAGGCCCAGTACGAGGAACTGCACCGGCGCCTGCTGGCCCTGCTGTCGCCCTTATGATCGGGCCACGCCGCTCGCGACACGCGCAGGAGCCCGTCAGCCTGTGAGGGAGCCCGTCAGCCTGTGAGCCTGTGAGGGGCCCGTCAGCCTGTAAGCGCCCTTGCCGGCCGCCCGCCGGACATGGGCCCTTCAGCATGCCCGTCCCTCTGTCTTGGCTCCGCATCCGACGCTCCCTCGCCTGACGGCATGGGAACCCCCACCGCACTCCGACCCTGCCGGACTTCGGCCGCCGCGGCGCTTCGATCCACCGACTACCATCCGGTCGCCGCGCCCTGACCTTGTCAGCGTCCGTCCGCTCACCGCGCCGACCTGTCGCCATCTGTGCGGTCACCGCGCTGCGGCCCCAACGCCATCCTTTCGTTCCCGCGCTCTTACCTGGGCGCTATCCGTCCGGCCCGCTCTCTGAGTTGGGCGCCATCCGTCCGGTCACCGCGCTTCGACCCACCGGCATCCATCCGTGAGGTCGCCGCGCTTCGACCAACGCCATGCGTTCGGTCGCCGGCGCGCTTCCGCCCGCCGGCGTCCCTTCGATCGCGGACGTCCGTCCTGCCCCGTCTCCTGCCCCCCTCGGCGTCGACCGCCGTGCCTGAGGCCGCGACCGGCGCTCGTCCGCGCGCCCCGTCCACACCTGTGGACACCAACGTGAAAGGAACTTGTGTTGACCCCCGTTCTGAGGGTGGCCCGCGTGCGGGCGATCCTCACCTTCGTCCTGGCCGGCCTGATGTGCGGCACGTTCACCGTGCGCATCCCCGCGCTGGCCGAGAAACTCGGCATATCCGAGGCCTCGGTCGGCGTCGCCCTCCTCGCATGGGGGCTCGGAGCCCTGGTGACCATGCAGTCCATGCGGGGCGTGATGGCACGGGTGGGCAGCCGTGTCGTCCTGCGGGCCGGAGCCCCGCTCACCGCGGCGACGCTCGCCGGGGTGGCCTTCGCGCCCTCCCTGCCGTGGCTGGTCGCCGCGACCGCGCTGTTCGGCATGGCCTTCGGCGCGGTGGACGTCGCGATGAACGCGCAGGGCTCCGCGGTCGAGCAGGCGTACGGGCGCCCGCTGATGAACGGCATGCATGCCGGATGGTGCGTGGGCGCCGGGTCGGCCGGCCTGCTCGGCACCCTCGCGATCTTCTTCGGGGTTTCCTTCACCGCCAACCTGCTCGCGGTGGCGATCGTCTCGGCGCCGATGGCCTACCTGCTCAGCCGCGGCTTCCTCCCGGACGGAGCCGTCCCGGCGGACCGGCAGTCCCCTGCGAAGTCCGCCACCTCCGGGAGCTCCACACACCCCGCCGCCTCTGAGAGCTCCACACACCCCGCCGCCTCCGGCCGTGGCAAGGCTCGGACGCGGATGCCCCGAGTGGTCTACCTGCTCGGCGCGATCGCGTTCGGCGCGTTCATGGTCGAGGGCGCGGTCGCCGACTGGAACGGACTGTTCCTGCGGAACGTCATCGGCGCGCCCGAGGCCGTCGCCGCCCTCGGCTACCCGATCTTCGAGGCGGGCATGCTGATCGCCCGGCTCATCGGCGACCGGCTGCGCGCGGGCCTCGGCGCCCGCCGGCTGATCGCCGCCTCCGGCCTCGGCACGGCCGCCGCCTTCACGGTGGTGATCACGACCTCCTCACCGGTGGTCGCCGTCGCCGGGATGGCACTCGTGGGGATCAGCGTCGCCGCGATCTCCCCGATCGCGCTCTCGCTCGCCGGCACCGCCACTCCCACCCCCGGCCCGGCGATCGCCCAGACCGGCGCGATGGGGTACGCCGGTCTGCTCCTCGGCCCGGTCGTGATCGGCTTCCTGTCGCACGCCATGACACTGCGCTTCGCCCTCGGCGTCGCCGCCGTCCTCGGCGTCTCGATCGCGGTGGCGGCCCGCTTCCTGCCCCGCACCCGCTCCCTCCGGGACGCCACCACCACCGCCGAGCCCCGGCCCTCCGCCCTGCGCGCCGCGGCCCCCAAGCGCACCCCCGAACCCGAGCCCCTGGACCTGGTCGCCTGACACCGAACGCCCACCGCCCTCTCAGAACCACAAGGGCGGTGGGCGTCAGGTCCGGCCATGTCAGCGAACCGGAGTCGCAGCCCCGCCGCGCCGTGAGCCTTGCCGGCCCGCGCTACAAGCTCGCACGGACCCGGAGCCGCGTACAGCCGGAAATCCGATTCGGGTAAGGAACTATCGGCGATACTTCCCATTTACCTTGTTTCGGATCTGCAATTTCCGGGTGACGCCGGGTTTACCAGAAGCAGAACGTGTACGATCCTCGCGATGCCGATGTCGACCGCGGGTAAATGCCGCACCTCAGGGTCAACTCTGTCGCGACGGAGATCGTCTTGGTAGACCAAACGTCATTGTTCGCCCCCGATCTCCAGAGTCGTCCGACCAAGCCGCCGGGCAGCGAATACCAGCGCATGCGGGTGCTCATCACCGTGAAGGCCGCCCCGAACCCGTCGGAAACGTACGGGGAGACCGTATGCGTCGCCGCATTACGTCTTGATCTAGATCAACCAGGCTGGATCAGGCTTTATCCCATCAATTATCGCGACCTGGACGACAGCCGAAAGTTCAACAAGTACGACATAGTCACGTTGCAGGCCAAGCCCAGCCCCAATGATCCACGAGCCGAAAGCTGGCGACCACGTGCGGACAGCTTCATCGTCGAAAACCACCTTGATGGCTGGGCGAGACGGATGTCCTACCTTGACGACTACATCGAAAGCTCGATGTGCGAACTGATCGCAGCCGTACGGCGACAGCCCTCTGCTCGATCATTGGCGGCGATCCGTCCCGAGAAGGTGCTTGACCTGATCATCCGGCCGCATCCTGGGTGGACCACCGCCGAGCAGAGGAAGATCGATCAGTACGTCCGGCAACTGGGATTGTTCGAATCGACATCCCGGACGGCTCTTCAAGCCCCCCGTTTCAAGGCCTGGTACCGCTACCGCTGCGGGTCTTCCACCTGCAGGGCCCATGAGCAGGGCGTCTACGACTGGGAGCTCGTGGCCTTGCAGCGTCGCCTGAAGGGTCGTGACGATGACACGGTCAAGCGGGCCATCCAGGAGAAGTTCTGGGACATGATGTGCGCCCCTGACCGCGACACCATCTTCTATGTAGGCAACCAGCAGGCGCACCCGCAGAGCTTCATCGTGCTGGGTGTCGTCTACCCGCGGAGGCTCACGCGGAAAGGGGGTAGGTGAACCGCTCACCGAGGGCCGACAGTACGAGATCTCGGTGGCAACGGCGCTGGTCGGCTTCGAAGCACATCACTGCGACACGCCGCAGACGGCATGCCTCGACGATGCGTTCCAAGCACTCCTGCGTTTCCGAGGTCGAAAGCCCGGCCGAGTAGACATCGCGGGCGGTGCTCAGCTCGCCGGGGCTGCCGCCGAACCCCGCCCTGTTCCATTTCGGATTGCCCAGGTGCCGCATGTGCTCGTAGCCGATGCCGGCTTCGGCGAGGGCTTCGCCCAGGGCGGTCTTGCTGAACCCTCGCTTACGGGAGATGGGCGTCAGGCGGACGTCGACCAACAGCTCCACGCCTTCGCGACGCAGCATCTCGATGAACTCAGGAAGATCGCGGCCTTCGTATCCCACGCCGATCGCCCGCGCGCTCTGTTCCATCACCGGCATGATCTCAAGCCTTCCATACAACGCCCATCACTGTTCGATGGACTCGCCGGGAGGGTGCGGAAGGGCGCCGTCCTCTCGGCCGATGGACGAGGGGGCGGCGCCCGGGGTCGGTGGGGGGTTACTTGCGCTTGTCGACTTCTTCGGTGAGTTGGGGGACGATCTGGTGCAGGTCACCCACAACGCCGAAGTCCGCCAGCTCGAAGATCGGGGCCTCGGGGTCCTTGTTGATCGCGATGATGGTCTTGGCGGTCTGCATGCCGGCCCGGTGCTGGATGGCGCCGGAGATGCCCGCCGCGATGTAGAGCTGCGGGGCGACCGTCTTGCCCGTCTGCCCGACCTGGAACTGGTGCGGGTACCACCCGGCGTCGGTCGCGGCGCGCGAGGCGCCGACGGCGGCGCCGAGGGCGTCGGCCAGCTTCTCGATGACCGCGAAGTTCTCGGCCGAGCCGACGCCGCGTCCGCCGGAGACCACGATGGCGGCCTCGGTGAGCTCGGGGCGGGCGCCCTTCTCCTGCTTGACCCGCTCGACGACCTTGGCGGCCTTGTCGGCCTCCGACAGCGTCACCGTGACCTGCTCCTCGGCCGCCGCTCCCGTGGAAGCCTCGGGGGTGGTGGCGTTGGGGCGCACCGCGAAGATCGGGGTGCCCTTGGTGACCCGGGAGTGGACGTTGACGCCGCCGCCGAAGATGGACTGCTCGGCGACCGGGCCGTCGGCCAGGCCGACCGCGTCGGTGATGATGCCGGAGTCGGTGCGGATCGCCAGGCGGCCCGCCACCTCCTTGCCCTCGGCCGTGGCGGCCACCAGCACCGCCGCCGGGGCGGCGGAGGAGACGAGCTGGGCGAGCAGCGCCGTCTTGGGGGCCACGACGTGGTCGGACACCTCCGCGGAGTCGGCGATGTAGACCTTGTCGGCGCCGTACTCGGCCAGCCGCGCCTTGGCGTCGGCGGAGTAGCCGGGGCCGGCCCAGACCGCCGACGGCGAGCCGAGCGTGCGCGCGAGCGTCAGCAGTTCGAGGGTGACCTTCTTGACCTCACCCTCGACGTGCTCGACGAGAACCAGAATCTCAGCCATCGACTCGCCCCTCAGATGAACTTCTTCGACGCGAGGAAGTCGGCGGCCTTGGAGCCGCCGTCGCCCTCGTCCTTGACGATGGTGCCGGCCGCGCGCGGCGGGGCCGCGGAGAAGTCCGCCACCTCGCTCCAGGCGGCGGCGAGGCCGACCTGTGCGGCGTCGATCTCGGCGTCGGCGACGCCGAAGGTCTGCACCGGCTTCTTCTTCGCGGCCATGATGCCCTTGAAGGACGGGTACCGCGGCTCGTTGATCTTCTCGACGACCGAGACGACGGCGGGCAGCGAGGCCTGCACCTTGTCGTAGCCGTAGTCGGTGACGCGCTCGATTGTGACCGCGGAGCCCTCGACGTCGACCTTGCGGGCGAAGGTGAGCTGCGGCGCGCCGAGGCGCTCGGCCAGCATGGCGGCCAGCACGCCCATGCGCGCGTCGGTGGACTCCGAGCCGAGGATGACCAGGTCGAACCCGATCTTCTTCAGCGTCTGGGCCAGGGCGTAGGAGGTGGACAGCGCGTCCGAGCCGTGCAGCGCGTCGTCGACCAGGTGAACGGCCTTGTCGGCGCCCATGGCCAGGGCCTTGCGGATGGTGTCGGAGGCCTTGGCGGGCCCCATGGTGAGCACCGTCACCTCGCCGCCGTGCGCCTCCTTGATCTTGAGGGCCTCTTCGACGGCATACTCGCACAGCTCGTTGATGACCCCATCGGCGGCGTCACGGTCGAGCGTGTTGTCCTTGTCACTCAGCTTGCGCTCGGTCGCCGTGTCGGGGACCTGCTTCACGCAGACGACGATGTTCATGGCCGGTGGCCGACCTCCCGTTTCACGAGGCGCCACCGCATCGCTGGGCTGGCGCCGATTGATCGGCACGTGCGCGCGGGGGTACGCACACGTCGTACGCGCCGCTCCGGTGACGGGCACCGGAGCCGCGATCAGATTGTCATGCTCCCGGGAACGCCGTGACGCCGGGTGGGCCAGGACGATCTCCGTGTCGGAAGCGCATCCCTTTCCTCCCTCAATGTACCCGCAAGTAGTTACTCGTCAGTAGCTTAGCCGCGTACCCGCAGCGTACGACACCTGGGGGCCCGCACGACGAGGCCTTCCCACCCTACCGAACTATATTCCAGTGCATTGTCCGACCCGCCCCGCGCGACGCGTCCACCGACGCCGGGACGTCCCGGGCCGATCACACGTCCCGCGGGGCCGGCGCGCCCCCCTCGGGCGATCACCCGGCGAAGGCCACCGTCAGCAGAACGAACAGCACGGTGCCCAGGGCCAGCAACAGCGTGAACGGGCTGAACAGCGCGATCAGCGCCGCGTACAACCCGGCGGTGCCGGCCCCGCTGACCAGGGCGAACACCACGCGCCCTCGCGCCCTGGACACCGCGCCGGCGCCCGCGTCGACCAGCACGCCGACGCCGTAGGCCGAAAGGACCAGCAGCGACAGCTCGGGGACGTACTGGTGGACGGCCGCGGCGACCAGCCCGGACACGACGCCCGACCCGGCCACCCACCTCCGGCGCACCTTCTCGCGGTGGCGGGTCCGCGCGTCGTCCACCTGACCGGCCGTCTCGCGGCTGCGCGGCCGCCACTCCTGCGTCGGCGGCTCCGGGGCCGCCGCGCGGCGCGGACGCCCGGCCGGTAACGGCGGCGGGGCCGCGACGCCCAGCCTGGCGCACAGCGCGGCGGCCTCAGGACGTGCGGAGGGGTCGCGCCGCAGGCATTCCCGCAGCAGCGGCACCAGCCAGGCCGGCGCCTCGGCGAGGTCGGGGTCGTGGTGCACGACGCGGTAGGCCACCGCCGGCGGCGGCCCGGTCCCGTACGGCTGGCGCCCCGAGGCGGCGTAGGCGACCGTGGCCCCCCAGGCGAAGACGTCGGCCGCGGGCCCGGCCTCCCCGCCTTCCAGGACCTCCGGCGCCAGGTACCCGGGAGTGCCGAGCACGGCCCCCGACGCCGTCACCGACGCCGAGTCCAGCGCGCAGGCGATGCCGAAGTCGATGACGTGCGGCTCGCCGTCGGCCAGGATGACGTTCGCCGGTTTCAGGTCGCGGTGCACGACCCCGGCGGCGTGGACGGCCGCCAGCGCCTCGGCCAGCCCCCGCGCCAGCCGCGTCAGCTCCTCACCGCGCAGCGGCCCGCCCGCGGCGAGCACGGCGCCGAGCGACCTGCCCTGCACGTACCGGGTGACCAGGTAGGGGCGCGATCCGGTGAGATCGGCGTCCAGCACCTCCGCCAGGTGCGGCCCGCGCACCAGGCGCATGGTCTCCACCTCACGGGCCAGCCGCGCCAGGGCCTGCTCGTCGGCCGCCACGTGCGGGTGGAGCACCTTGACCGCCACCGTGCGGCCCTCGGGGTCCAGCGCCAGATGGACCTCACCGAACCCGCCCGCGCCCAGGCGCGACAGCAGGTGGTACGGCCCCAGCCGACCAGCGGTGCTCATGCCACTCCTTCCGGCCGGCCCGGCCCGTCGTCGCCCCCGGCGCGGTCACCTGCCCCAGAAGGCCAGGAACCCCAGGCCGAGGTCGTTCATCAGGTCCTTGACCAGACCGCCGATGAGGCCGGTGGCGGTGCTCCTGGCCTGTTCGCTGAGCGCGTCGATGGCGTGCGAGGGCGCCTGCCACGGGATCCACGAGGGGACGGCGGACATCGCGGCCACCACGGTGAAGAACGCCAGCGTGCCCACGATGATCGTCGCGACCATGCCCGCGCCCGGGCTGCGGATGGCGGCGGTCAGCGTGCGGGCAACGGCCTTGCGGGGCTTGCCGCCGCCCGGCAGCAGGAACAGGCCGCCGACGAAGGCCGCCGCTCCGTAGGAGGCGGCGGTGTCGGTGCCCATGCCGCCCGCGAAGTGCAGCCCGCCCCAGACGCACAGGGCGAACATCACCGTCAGCGGCGTGACCAGCACCGTGGTCAGAGTGGCGCGGATCAGCGCCCACGGCGTGCCGAGCACGGCGAGCAGCGGGTCGCTGGCCGAGCCGCCCCGGATGGAGCGGCGCTCGGCCAGGTCGCTCCAGAGGTGCTCGCCGACCCGCAGGCAGAGCACCACGACGACCATGAAGACGCACATCAGGACGGGCAGCAGGCGCGCGCCGGCCACGGCCACGGCCAGCAGCAGGGCGGCGAGCACGGGATGCCCGGCCCGGTAGGGCGGGCGCTCGGGGCGCCGCTCGTCGCCGCGCGGGCCGGCCTCAGGACCGTACGGGCCGGGGCCCTGCGCGGGCGGGTACGCCCGCGGGGGCTGAGTGGGCGGCGGCGCGCTGCCCCGCGTGGGCGCCGGATAGGCCGGCGGGGGCGGCCCGGCCACCCGCTGGTCGGGATAGGGCACCGGCGCGTACTGGCCGGGCGGGGCGTACGGCGCCGGAGGGTACCCCTGGGCGGGCGGGGGCGGCGCGTACGCGGCCGGGGCGGCGGGCGGCGGCGCCCCGGCGCGCCCGCGCCTGCGCTCGCGTTCGGGCTCGGCGTACCGGACCGGCGGCAGCAGGTCGGAGTAGCTGTCCTCGGAGGCCGGCTTGGTGCGCTTGGTCGGCGTCGTGCCGTCGGAGCGCTCGCCGGCGCCGAGAACGGCGGTGCCGTCGCCGTTCAGCACGTGCGTGGCGTCCGGCGCGCCGCCGGCCGCGCGAGCGTCGGCGTCCAGCACGCGGGTGCCGTCGGGCAGCCGGCCGTTGACCTGCGCGCCGTCCAGCCGGCGGGTGTGCCCCGGCGGCACCGCGGACTCCCGCAGGGCCGTGACGCTCGGGTCCAGCGACCTGGCCATCGCCAGCAGGCGCTGGGCGTCCGGCCGCTCGGCGGCGTTCACGGCGAAGGCCGCGCGCAGCCAGCCGCGCAGCCACGGCGGCGCCTGGTCGATGTTGGCCCGGCCCTCCATGATGTTGTAGCAGACCGATTCGAACGAGCCCGTGCCGAACGGCGGCTTGCCGGTGGCCCCGAAGAAGACGGTGGCGGCCAGGGCGTGCACGTCGGCCGCCTGGGTGATCTCGTCGTCTCTGATGATCTCGGGCGCCAGGTAGCCGGGCGTGCCGACGAACATGCCGGTCTGGGTGAGCCGGGTGGCGTTGACCAGGTGGGCGATGCCGAAGTCGATGACCAGCGGGTCGCCGCCGACCAGCATGACGTTGGCCGGCTTGAAGTCGCGGTGGATGACGTCGCCGGCGTGGATGGCGATCAGCGCCTCCGACAGGCCCCGCGCCAGCCGTACGACCTCGTGCGCCGGCAGGGGGCCGTCGGTCAGGACGGTCTCCTCCAGCGTCCGCCCGGGGGCGAACCGGGTGACGATGTACGGCGTCGCGCCGGTCAGCTCGGCGTCCAGGACCTCGGCCACGCGCGGGCTGCGCACCCGGCGCATGGTCTCGACCTCGCGCGTGAGCCGGTCGCGCGCCTTGAGGTCGGCCGCGACGTGCGGGTGCAGGACCTTGACGGCGACCTGCCTGCCCTCCTCGTCCAGGCCGAGGTGGACCACCCCCATCCCGCCCTCGCCGAGCCGGCGGAGCAGCCGGTACGGCCCCAATCTGTCGAGCGTCTCCGGCACGGTTTCCCCCGTCATCCTGTGTTTGTCCGAAGCTCTTGCAAGCGGCGCAGCCAGGTGTCCACGTCCACAGGACTCCAGACTGCATCGCCCATGGGCCGGACGAGCGTGGCGACCGCGTAAAGGGCCACGAGCACGGCCACGACCCCGAGTGCCAAGGTCAGCGCCGTGGCGGCGCCCTTGGCCGGGAACGCGGCGGCGAGCGTCCTGCCCAGCTGACGGCCCGGCCCCTCCACACCCGGGCCCGCGCAGATGATCCAGAGCGAGACGGCCACCCCCCAGCTCAGGGCGGTGCCCGGGGGGATGCCGTCGACCAGGAAGGTGAGCACCAGCGTCACGGGCACGCCCAGAATGAGGGCGTAGGGCAGCAGGGCCAGCGTGACGCCGGCCGACTTCACCAGCGCCCCCGGCCGGCCGAGCACGCGCAGCACGTCACCGGCGGCGGCCGCGGCGGGCCGCCGGGACGCGAACGCCGGCTGGGCGATGTCGGCGGCCCTGAGCAGCACGGCGACCGGGACCACCAGCACCGTCACCACGACCGGCAGCACGACGGCCGCGCCGACCGCGATGATCAGCGCGAGCACGCCCGCCACGGTGTACACCGCGGAGCGGGGCGTGCCGTCGACGCCGATGCCCTGCCGGCCGAAGTCGGGCGTGGCCTCGGGCGGCAGGTGGACGGTCGGCACGTAGGGCGCGGGCGCCGACTGGGCCTGCGCCGGGTGGCGGATGTGCGGCGTCTGCTCGAAGAGCTCGGGAGACTGCTCGAACAGGGCCTGGTGGTAGGGCCTCCCGCTGGTCGGGCCGTGGCCGCCGGGACCCGGGTGGCCGGGCGAGGCGTGCCCGCCCGGCACGGCGAACCCGGAAGACCCCTGGCCACCGTGGCCGCCGTGCATGCCCTGACCACCCTGGGCGCCGTGAGTGCCCTGACCGCCGTGACCACCGTGGGCTCCCTGACCGCCCTGGACGCCCGGCGCCGGGAAGCCCGGCGCTCCCCGGGAACCGGCGGCCGAGCCGTGGCGTCCCTGGGGACCGTGCGAACCGGCGCCAGTGGGTGCCTGCGAGCCGGTGGACCCGGGCAGCGGGACCGCTCCGGGAAGGGCCGAGACCCCGGGCGTGGCGCCCGGCTCGGCGCGGTAGGTCTTGGCCTTGGCGTCGAGGTCGCCGAGCTCGTCGGGACGCACCCGCCTGGTGGGCACCTCGCCCTGGTCGAGCGGCGCGGGACGGCCGCCCTCCCAGGGGCGGGACCCCGACGGCGGGGCGTACCGGGTGGGGATCTCGCCTTCACCCCGGCCGCCGTCCGCCGGGGACGGCCCGCCGCCGGCGAGATCGGGCCCGGGCCCGCCGCCGGACGGGCCCGCGCCCGGCGCGGCGGCGCCGCGGTCGAAGGCGATGCCGGCCTGGCGCAGCTCTTCCCCGGTCACCCGCACGGTCGGCCATGGGTCGCCCACGGCGGGGGCCTGCGGCGCGTCGCCGAGCAGCGAGACGAACTCCTCGGCGGGGGCGCCGCCGGGGCGGGCCTGCCCCGCGCCGGGACGCGACCCGGCGGCGCCGGTGCGCGGGTCGGCGGCCGTGCGCGGGTCGGCGGCGGGGAACCCGGCGTACGGCGTGGCCACGCCGGGCGGCGCCTCGGGCGGGACCGTGCCAGGACGGGCACCAGAGGCCGCCGCGGCCGGAGACGCCTCGGGGGCGCCGGTGCGCGCGCCCGACGCCGCGCCGGGCACGACGCCCGGCACCGCACCGGGCAGCGCGCCGGGTGGGACCGCGCCGAGGCGCGGGTCGGCGGCCGGGGAGAGCCCTGCCGCCGACGGCTGGGCGGGGAGCGGTTCCGGGTGGGACAGCGAGGTGCCGGTAACCGGCATGCCCGACATATCGGGAACGGTGCGGATGTCGTCGGGCACCCGCGCGCGTCCCTGCGGCGCACGCGGCGGCACCAGGCGCGAGAGCTGCGCGGCGAGCTCGGCGGCCTTCGGCCGCTTGGCCGGGTCGCGGTTGAAGGCGGCGCGCAGCAGGGGACGGACAACGGCCGGGGCCGCCTCGACGTTGGCCCGCCCGGCGGTGATGTTGTAGAAGACCATCTCCAGCGTGCCCTTGCCGAACGGCGGCGCGCCCGTGGCGGCGTACAGCATCGTTCCGGCCCACGCGTGGACGTCGACCTCCGGACCCGCCTCGTGGCCCTCGATGATCTCGGGCGCGAGGTAGCCCGGGGTGCCGATGAACATGCCCGTCTGGGTGAGCCGGGTGGCGTCGACCGCCTGGGCGATGCCGAAGTCGATGAGAACGGGCTCGCCGTCGAGCATGAGCACGTTGCCGGGCTTGAGGTCGCGGTGGATGACGCCGGCGGCGTGCACGGCCGTGAGCGCCTCGGCCACGCCCTGGGCCAGCCTCAGCAGCGGGCCGACCTCCAGCGGGCCGTCCTGCTTGACCGTGTCGTCCAGCGGCCTGCCCGGCACGTAACGCGTCACGATGTAGGGACGGCTGCCGGTCACGTCGGCGTCGAGCACCTCGGCGATGTGGCTGCTGCGCACCCGCCGCATGGTCTCGACCTCGCGCGCGAGCCTGCGGCGCGCGACGTCGTCCCCGGTGACCTCGGCACGGAGCACCTTGACGGCGACCTGCCTGCCCTGGGAGTCGAGCGCGAGATGCACCACGCCCATGCCGCCTTCGCCGAGCCGCCGGAGCAGCCGGTAGGGGCCCAATCGGTCGTCATGATTCATCTGATCTCCGGCGGTGCCCCGGCAGTGGTGACCGGAGGGAAGCGCCTTGCTCCAATTGTCACGGTTCGCTCACTTTGTGCAATGCCCATACCGAAAAAGTCCGGCCGGCGAATCATGGCATGCCACACCGACGGATCCGCGCGGCGCGAACCCGCGCGCCATCGCGGCTGGCAACCCCCGTCGCCGGCCGGGCGGCCGGCGGTCTCGGGGAGGCGCCCGCCGGACTCTTCCTTGAGCCCGGCGCGGAGACCAGAGCGCTGCGCGCGCTCGCGGCCGTTGACGGCACGTAGCACCATACCGGCTTAAACCCCGCCCATGAGAGGAACCAAGAGGCCACATTCCCGGTAGTACAACGGCTGAACCGGGCCCAAGGGTTTCCAAAATCGGGAAACTCCTGTGACCCGTGTGCGCCGGAGCGATCACTGTGCGCGTCATGGCGGGGTGTGCGCGCGCCGCACGAGGACCCCGGCGCCCGCAGGTCACTGGGCGAGCGCGACCACCTCGGCGGTCTTGAGTCGGGCCAGCGCCTCGCCCGAGAGCGCCAGCTTGGAGCCCCTGATGCCGCTGCCGATGACCAGCAGCGGACGCCGCGCGACCTCGGCGTCCACCAGGACGGGCCAGTCGCCGGGCAGGCCGAGCGGCGTGATGCCGCCGTACTCCATGCCCGACAGCGCCACGGCCTCCTGCTGCGGGGCGAAGGACGTCTTGCGGGCGTCCAGATGGCGGCGCACGACGCCGTTCACGTCGGCGCGCATCGTCGCCAGCACCATCACCGCCGCGTACCGCGTCTCACCTCCGCGCTTGGCCGCGACGATCACGCAGTTCGCCGACTCCTCCGGCGCCACGCCGTACCGCTCGCAGAACGCGGCGGTGTCGGCCAGCGCCGGGTCGATGGGCGCCACCGACACCTCACCGGCCACCCCGGAGGCCCCCTCGGAGGCCATCTCGGAGGTCATGGCCCCGATGGCGCGCGCGACCGGATCGGCGAGCAGATCGGGCCGGTCGCCGGCGGGCACCCATTCGAGCGTGCCCAGTTTCATGGGTCATGCCTCCTTCAGGACGCGGTGATGGAGTTCGGTCACCACCTTACGGGCGGACTCGAAGGCTCCCGCCTGCCAGGCGATCAGATGGGTGAGCCAGTCCCCGGCGAAGTACACCCGCCCGGCGGGACGCAGCAGCGCCCGCTGCCCCGAAGGCGAGGACCAGCGCACCCACGCGCCCTCGATGTGCGGCTGCCGCGCCCAGGAGACCGACACACTGGACAGCAGGTCCTGACCGTACTTGCGGCCGTGGATCTTGCGGCCTTGGGTGAGGGCCCTGCGCAGTCGCTCCCGATGGGTCAGCGCACTGTAGACGTCGGCGTCGGCGCCGGTGTTGTAGTAGCCCACCACCAGCCCGCGCCGCTCGTGGAACCCGTGGGAGGGGTACCAGATGTGGCCGACGTCCAGGTCGGTCTCGGTGGCGCCGCCGTACACGCGGTCCTCGATCTCCCACCAGCGCCGGCCGTACTCCAGGCCGAGCTTGCCCGCCGCCATCGGCACCGCGCCGGTCAGGGCCGTCTTGACCTCCGCGCCGAGGTTGCCGGGGATGCGGGCCAGCACGTGCGGCGGCAGCGCCGCGACGCAGTACTGCGCCCGCAGCGGCGCGCCGCCCTCCACCGCGACCTCGACGCCGTCGGGGGTGTTGGTGATGCGGGTGACCCGGACACCGGTCCTGATGCGCGCCGCCCCGACCCGCCCGGCCAGCGCGCGGACGATCGCGTCCATGCCGCCCACCGGCTGGAACATCGGCATGGCCTGCTCGTATCCGGCGTCCATCGTCAGGACGCGGCCGAGCCCCTGGCTCAGCACCTCGGTCAGCGCGGGGACGGCGCCCAGCTCGGCGCCCGGCCCCACCCCAGGGTTGACCCGGAAGCCGCGGCGCTCGCCCCCGGTGTAGGCGTGCGAGGGGCCGATGTCCCCGAAATGGGAGAGGAAGTCCAGCAGCCGCTCCTTGTCGGCGCGGGTGAGCCGGGCGTCCAGCGCGCCGGCGTCGGTCGCCTTGGCCAGCAGCTCGGAGATGTACCCGTAGGCGTCGGCACGGGCCGTGCGGGCGCGGACGGGCGCCTTCATGCCGTCGGTCAGGACGTAGGCGGCGGAGTTGGTGTTGACGAACACCTCCAGCGGGACGCCCAGCTCGCGGCAGTAGTCGAGCGTGACCATCCACTGCGCGATGCGCGCGGGACCGGCGTTGAAGTACGTGCTCTCCCCGAACCCCACCCGCTGGAGTTCCCCGGCCTGCCCCGCTCCCCCCTGGAGCGGCAGCTCGGCGACGGTGTCGCCGCCGCGCAGGGTGAGGCTGCGCCCGCCCACCCGGTCGCGGGCCTCCAGCACCGTGCACTCGTACCCGGCCTTGCCCAGCTCGTACGCGCAGGCCAGGCCGGCGACGCCCGCGCCCAGCACCAGCACCGACGCCGGGCGGCCGCCGCGTAACGCGAAGTCCGAGCGCTGCGGCGGGACGTACGGCGACGGCGCGGCGGACCCGCCGGCCAAGGGCACGGGGGCCGTCTCCTTGGACGGGGCCAGGCCGAGCACGCCCATGGCGGCGTACATGGCTCCCGCTCCGCCCGCGGCGCCGATGCCGACCAGCAGCGACCGCCGCGTCAGGCCGTCCCCGCCGCGCGACTCCGGTGACCCGCCGTCCCGCAACCCCGACGGCCCGCCGTCCCGCGGCCCAGGTGGCAGGCCGTCCCGCGGCCCAGGTGGCAGGCCGTCCCGCGGCCCAGGTGGCAGGCCGTCGCGCGACCCCGACGGCACGCCGCCTCGCGGTCCAGGTGGCACGCCGTCACCGTGTCCCGGCGGCCCGTCCTCCTGTGGCCGCGGTGACCCGTCTTCGCCCACCGGCTCAGCCGTACACGCCGCTGCCGCAGGCCACCTGGCCCGCGATCATGGCGAAGATGCCGAGCAGCGCCATGATGTCCCGGAAGTCCTCCGTGGTGAACTCGGTGTGCCGGGGGCCGGCCGCGCGCACGCCGGGAATGAGCGAGCAGCCGGCGGCGATGGCCGTGGAGTTCCACTCGACGCCGAGGGTGTACGGCGAATCCACCACGTGCGGGCGGAAGTCGCTCAGCCGGTTCAGGGCCCGCGCGGTGGCCTCCCGGATCAGCGCCTGGGCGACGCTGGGCGGCAGCAGCTCGGCGGCGAACCTGTCCACGCCCTTCTTGACCGCGACCGTCTCGACGTCGCCGAGCAGCTCGCGCGCCTCGGCACAGACCGCCTCGTCCCCGGTGACCAGCGCCACCGGCACGCCGAGGAACCCGGCGAACCCGGCCACCAGCCGCGTCTCGCCGCACACCTCGCCGTTGAGGTAGACGTTCTGGATCTCCTTGCCCATCCAGGTGTGGTTGAGCACGCCGTGCTGGACCCCGGCGCGGGCGTGGTAGCCGGCGAAGCAGGCGGCCTGGAAGTCGGCGGTCAGCCCCTGGGCCATGCGCATCGGCTTGCCCGGGCCGCGGAGCAGCGTGGCCCGCGGGTCCAGCAGGTCCACCCGGAGGTTCTTGGTCGAGCCGTGGGCGTCGTTCACGGTCACCGCCGTCGCGCCCGCCTCGTGGGCGCCGGCGATCACCGCGTTGGCGTCCGCGGTCATCAGCTCGCAGCCGCGTTCGTAGCCGCGGCCTCCGGCGTGCATCTCCTCGGGGTCGGTGAGCCCGGTCACGCCTTCCATGTCGACCGACACGTAGACCTTCATCGCCCTCCCCAGCTCTCTACCCGCTTGACGTCGTCCGCGTCCATGAAACCGAAGTCACGCTCCATGACGGCCGCGATCGCTCCGCGCCAGCGCGCGGGGATCTCCTCGACGGCCGGAGGGTAGCACCGCTCCAGCCAGGCGGTGGACTCGGGTGTGGCCCTGAGATATCCGGCCGCGCGGGCGAAAGGCGTGTCGTCGATGTTCGGGATGTGCGCGCACCCGTACTCGATCATCTCCTGGCCGCCGTACGGCGGGGGCTGCTGCCACTTGCGCGCCACCGGCCGGTCGGCGGTGATCGCCGTGCTCATCGGACGGCGCTCGATCGCGGCCTGGATCAGCTCCTTGTACAGGCACTTCCCGCACCGCCCGCACGGGCCCGCGCCGTCGCCGCGCAGGCACCAGCGCACCTGGTCGCGCAGCTCGGAGCCCAGCGCGACGCGCATCGTCATCGCCTCGCTGATGCCGCCGACCGGCAGGACCAGCGACAGGCCCGCGGCGGCGAACAGCCGGCCCCACGGGCCGTGGCCGGACCACATCGGGTTGTCCGGGGTGTACCGGTGCACGTACCGGCCGCCGCCCAGCCACCGGGAGCCGATCTCGTAGCCCAGGGCGACGCCGCCGAGGTCCATGGCGTCGGCCAGCAGGACGGCGCCCGCCATCACGGCATGGTGCTCGGGGTAGCCCGGGCGGGGCGAGCGCAGCAGGAACTCCAGGTCGGACTCGACGATCGTCACGTCCCTGCCGGTGTCGTTCGCCAGCGCGGCCAGCACGTCCGACCGGTAGTGCGTCCAGCGGTTCGGGACGCGGGGATGGCCGACCCTGCGGAAGTGGATCAGGGGCGCGTCCGGCAGGATCGCGGCCACGGCCGCCGAGTCGGCGCCCCCGCTGTAGGAGATCGCCAGCCGGTCACCGGCCGCACGCGGCGGCCCCCCGCCCACCGGCCCGGCCTCGACGCCCCAGCCGCTCTCGAACGCCGCCGCCAACTCGGCCGAGATCGGCCGGTCGAACACCACCCTGTGCCGCGTCCACGGCGCCGCCACCGTCCACGCGGCCAGCGCCAGCAGATCGGGATGCACCTCCCCCGGCGGCGTTCCCGCGCCGGACGAACCCGCTCCCGACGACCCGGCCCCGGACGGGCCCGCGTCGCCCGCACGGGCTGGAAGGCGCACATGGCAGGTGTCGGTGGCCAGCTCCACCGGGTGCCCGTCGGTGACCGTCCCAGCGAGGTCCTCGCGGGCGTCCAGCCGCATGCGCAGCCGCCACAGTCCCCCGTCCAGGGCCGTCCACGCGACCCTCACGACGCCACCTCACCGCTCCCCAGGCCCGCGTCCGGGACCGTACAGGCACTCCTCACGATGCCGCCTCGCTTCCCGGGCCCCCGTCCGGGGCCGTCCAGGCGCCCCTTCACGATGCCGCCTCGCCGCTCCTCAGGCCGTCCACGGCCTGCCAGAGCCGGACCTCCTCCTGCAGCAGGTGGTCGACGGCCGAGGCGGTCTCGGTGGCCAGCCGGTGGGCGTCCTCGACCTTCGCGGTCAGGGCCGCGCCCGGCGTCCCCGCCGTCGTGGCTGCGCGCTTGACCTCGCGGCGAAGCTGCTCGACCTCGCGCCGCAGCCCTTCCATCTCCCTCTTGAGCGCCTGGACCTCCCACAGGGCGTCCCGGACGTCCTGCCGGTGGTCGGCCCGCGTCACATAACGGGCATCCAACCGGCCGACGACGGCGCGCCGGAGCCGCAGCGGCGCCAGGACACGCATCACGAACCCAGCCATGACCGGTCACCTTAACGGCAAAGCCTGATCTACCCGAATCCCATAGATGACCGTTACATCACGTTTCCTGACAACCCACGCTGACTCGGCACCCAGGCGTCCGACACGCCTCAGAAGCCACCGCACAACAGATCAACAGCGTCATCACGCACCGCACTTGACTGATGGCATTCCGTGACGTGCCCTCGCTTATACATGACACTCTCAATCTGATGTTCCGTGACCGGCCGCAGTTCGCGCTGGAGATCCTGCGCGATCAATTCGGCGTCGACGTGCCGAACAGCGCGTCGGCGTATCTGGCGCCCGGCGACTTCAACGACCGTCCCTCACGCGACTCCCAAGCCGACACGGTGATCCTCGTGGGGCCGCCGCGAGACCCCACACACGGCGTCATCGTGGAGATCCAACAGGAGGTCGAAGAATCCAAACGCCGCGGCCTGGCCCGCTACGCGGCGGCCCTGTGGCTCCAGCTCGACTGCCCGGTCACCGTTCTGGTGATCTGCAACAAGGCGAAGGTCGCCCGCTGGATGGCCCGGCCGATCACCACCAGCCTCGACGCCTACGAGCTCACGCCCAAGGTGTTCGGCCCCGACCTCACTCCCGTCATCACCGATGCCAAGCAGGCGCGGGAGCATCCGGAGCTGGCGGCGCTCTCGGTGATGGTGCACGGCGAACAGCCGCTCGTCGCGTCGGCCTTCATGACCGCGCTGGAGAACGTCGACCCCGAACACGCTCCGCAATACTATGAATACGCACACCGACTGGCCTCTGAGGCCGTGCGGCGCACCCTGGAGGAGATCATGAAGGACACCACCTGGCCCGTCTACAGCCCCTTCGCCAAAGAGCACTACGGCAAGGGCCTCGAAGCGGGCAAAAAGGAAGCACGGGTCGAAGAGAGGGGCAACGCGGTGCTGACAAACCTCAAGGCTCGCGGCGTCCACGTCTCCGACGACGTCCACGAGCGCATCACCACCTGCACCGACCTCTCCCTGCTCAGCACCTGGATGCTGCGCAGCGCCACTGCCACCACCACGGACGAACTGTTCACCGACGACTGAGCGTTGTACCGAGCGTTCCGGCCCTTGTGCCCGGCCTCCGAATCGAGTCGTCGTGGTCGTCCGCCGGCCGCGTGAGCGTCGCGAGGGTGAAGGCAGGGCCGTCTCGGGCCTGTGGGGCCCGGGTCACCGTGCTGTCCGGCCCGGCGTCACGACTCGGCGGCCGGGCCGTCGGCGGAGGGCAGTGGGATCCATTTGTGGGACCAGGCGATCATGGCTTCGAGCACCGGGGCCAGGTCGCGGCCCTTCTCGGTGAGGTGGTACTCGACCTGCACCGGAGTGGTCGGCAGGACCACGCGCTCGACCAGGCCCTCGACCTCCAGGGTGCGCAGCCGGGCGGCCAGCATGGTGTCGCTGATCCCGGGCACCGCCTCTCTGATCTGGGCGTACCGGCTGTGGCCGGTGAAGATGACCCGGAGGACGGCGCCGGTCCAGCGGGCGCCGATCAGTTCGACGGCGATGTGGAACCGTGCGCAGACCTTGTGGATCTCGGTCGTGGCCGTCATGGTTGGCTCCTCATGCGGGCAGGCTCTCGCGGAGCGGCCGCAGGGCGTCGCTCACGCGCCTCAACTCGTCGAACATGGCCTTCGCCGAGGAGACCATGAGGTCGTTCGGGGAGAGGCTACCGTCCTCGCCCACGAACTGCTGGACGAAGGGGATCGCGACCGCTTCGACCACGGGCGTCATCTTGAGGGTCGTGACGACCTGCTTGATCATCTGAGCGGCGCGGAGCCCGCCGGAGACCCCTCCGTAGCTGACGATGCCGACCGGCTTGTAGGCCCACTCGTGGAACAGGTAGTCGATGGCGTTCTTCAGCGGGGCGCTGTAGCCGTAGTTGTACTCCGGCATGACGAAGACGAAGGCGTCGGCCCCGTCCACCTTGGCGCTCCAGTCCAAGGTGTGCTGGTTGAGGTAGTTGCGCAGCCTCGGGTGGTGCGGCTCGTCCATGAAGGGCAGGCCCAGCTCCGCGAGGTCGACCACCTCCACCTCGTCGAACGCGCCCTGCGCCCTGGCCTCCTGCTCGATCCACCGCGCCACGGGAATCCCCGCACGGTTGGGCCGGGTGCTCGCCACCAGAATCTGCAACTTCGCCATGACCATCTCCTCACCAGCGGACTCGGACCTCTCAGACCTTGCCCGCCGCCGCATTCGGCTAAGCATTTCTTAGCCGCTACGGATAACTGAGCACCTCACCTCCTTATTCCGGATCCGCTGAAGAGCCATCGATCCCCCGCGCGCCGTGCAACGAGCCGTGCTCGGTCGCGGCGGCGGCGCGTTCCATGAGCAGGGTGCGCTCACGGGTCGTCGGTGCCAGGCCCGCCGCCCGTTCGAGCTCCTCGGCCGCCTCGGCCGACCGGCCGAGGCGCAGCAGGACGTCGCCGCGCACGGCGCCGAGCAGGTGGTAACGCGCCATCCGCGCATCCTGCCGGACGGCGTCGAGCGCCTTCAGCGCCACCTCGGGCCCGTCCGCGTGCAGCAGCGCGACCGCGCGGTTGAGCTCCACCACGGGCGAGGGGGCGAGCTGGGCGAGAGCGTCGTACAGCGCGACGACGGCCTCCCAGTCGGTCTCCTCGAACCGCCGGGCGCGGGCGTGGCAGGCGGCGATGGCCGCCTGCAGGGTGTAGGGCCCGAGCGCGCCGCCGGCCGTCTTGGCGCGAGCGAGCGAGGCCAGCCCGTGCGCCACCAGCGTCCGGTCCCAGCGGGAGCGGTCCTGGTGCTGAAGCAGCACCGGCTCGCCGCGCGGGCCGGTGCGGGCACGGAAGCGGGACGCCTGCAGCTCCATCAACGCCACCAGCCCGTGCACCTCCGGCTCGCGCGGCAATAGGCCGGCCAGGATGCGGCCGAGACGCATGGCCTCCTCCGCGAGGTCCCGGCGGACCCACTCCTCACCCGACGTGCCCGAGTAGCCCTCGTTGAAGATGAGGTAGACGACCTCCAGAACGGCCGACAGCCGGGCCGGCAGTTCGTCGTCGCCGGGCACCTCGAACGGCACCCGCGCCTCGGTCAGCGTGCGCTTCGCACGGGTGATCCGCTGCCCCATGGTCGCGGCCGGGGCCAGGAACGCGCGGGCGACCTCCTCGGTGCTGAGCCCGCCGACCAGGCGCAGCGCCAGCGCCGCGCGCGACTCGCGGGACAGGACCGGGTGGCAGGCGACGAAGACCAGCGACAACAGTTCGGCGTCCGCGGCCTCGCCGGGCGGCGGAGCAGGAGCCAGGAGGTCGGCCGCGACCTGGGCGTACTTCTGGTCCCGCACCCGCTCGCGCCGGATGAGGTCGATCGCCCGGCGTCTGGCCGTGGTGGTCAGCCAGGCGCCCGGGTTGTCCGGGACGCCCAGCCGCGGCCACTGTTCCAGGGCGCACGCGAACGCCTCCTGGGCGATGTCCTCGGCCAGCCCGACGTCCCGGACCACCCTGGCGAGATGGGCCACCAGGCGCGCGGACTCCATGCGCCACACCGCCTCGACCGTGCGCCGGGCGTCCATCACGACCCTTCCCCGAGCGAGCGCCGCGCGTGCACCGCGTCCCTCCCCGGACTCCGGCCGGCGCCCTCAGCCCCGCGTCTCCGCGGCCGGGAAGTCCTCCTCGTCGTAGTACGGGCGCACCTCCAGGACCTCCCGCCTGCCGCTGCCGGGGTCGCTCGGGCACTGCCGGGCCCACTCGACGGCCTCCTCCAGGGAGCTGACCTGCCAGACCCAGTAGCCGACGATGATCTCCTTGGATTCGGTGAACGGACCGTCCACCACCGAGGTCGTGCCGCCCTCGAAGACGACCTGCGCCCCGTCGGAACTCGGCCGCAGGCCCCCGCCGTCGAGCATGATGCCCGCCTTCACGAGCTTCTCGTTGTAGGCGCCCATCTCCGCCATCATCTCCGGCGTCGGAACGATCGCGCTCTCGTCCGCTCCGCTCACCTTGATCATGACCATGACCCTCATGACTTCTCCTCCGTCGGCCGCCGCCCGGCCGTCGTGCCGGGTGGTCTTCTCACATGGACGTCGAACGGGCGAGCGGCCTTTTCTACATGAACGGAGAATTCGGCGCGAACAAATCGCCTCAGCGGAGGGTGCCGCTGGTCATGCCGGCGGGTTCCTCCGGGACGGCGATGAGGCCGAGCTCCGCCGGAGAGGACATCAGCGGGTGGGAGGGGACGACCCGGACGGTGTAGCCGAACGCGCCGGTGCGGTCGAGGGGGACCACGCCGGTGTAGGCGGCCTTGCCGTCGTCGCCGACCGGCCCGGCGGTGAGGGGGATGTACGACGGCGCGAGGAGCTGGTCGTGCACGCCGACCTTGCCGTAGGCCGCCTCGACGCTGACGTCGTCCGGGGACAGATCGCCCAGGGCGATGGTGGCGCGCACCTCCATCGACGCGCCCAGCTCCGGGGTGTCCCCGATGCCCGACGCCTCGATGTGCTCGACGCGCACGCCCGGCCAGGCGCGGGTGACGCGCAGCTTCCAGGCCGCGAACTCGCGGGCCTTGGCGTGCTCGCCCTTGGACAGCTCGCGGGCCGACCCGGCCGCCGGGGTGTAGAGGTCGACGACGTAGTCGCGCAGCATGCGCCCGGCCAGGACCTTCGGGCCCAGGGAGCTGAGGGTGTGCTTGACCATGTCGAGCCAGCGGCGCGGGTGGGAGTCGCCGGCCCGGTCGTAGAAGCGGTCGGCCACCTCGCGCTCGATGAGGTCGTACAGCGCGCCGGCCTCCAGCTCGTCGCGGCGGTCGTGGTCCTCGACGCCGTCGGCGGTCGGGATCGCCCAGCCGTTGAGGCCGTCGAACCACTCGTCCCACCAGCCGTCCCTGATGGACAGGTTCAGGCCGCCGTTGAGCGCGGCCTTCATCCCGCTGGTGCCGCAGGCCTCCAGGGGGCGCAGCGGGTTGTTCATCCACACGTCGCAGCCCTGGACCATGAGCTGCCCGAGCGCCATGTCGTAGTCGGGCAGGAAGACGATGCGGTGGCGCACGTCCTCGCGGTCGGCGAACTTGACGATCTGCTGGATGAGCCTCTTGCCGCCCTCGTCGGCGGGGTGCGCCTTGCCGGCGATGACGATCTGGACGGGCTTTTCCGGGTCCAGCAGCAGCTGCTTGAGCCGGTCGGCGTCCTTGAGCATGAGGGTGAGTCGCTTGTAGGAGGGCACCCGGCGGGCGAAGCCGAAGGTCAGCACGTCCGGGTCCAGGGCCTCGTCGATCCACCCGAGCTCCGCGGTGGAGGCGCCGCGGGCGCGCCAGGAGGCGCGGAGCCGCTCGCGGGCGGCCTCGACGAGCCGGCGGCGGAGCCGGCCGCGGATGGCCCAGATGTCCTCGTCGGAGAGCTTCTGAACGCCCTCCCATCCCTGGGCGATCTCGACCAGCGAGGGCAGTTCCTTGCCGGCCAGCTCCATCACCTCGCGCGCGACCCACGTGGGGGCGTGCACGCCGTTGGTGATCGAGCCGATGGGGACGTCGTCGAGGTCGAACCCCGGCCACAGGCCCTGGAACATGCCGCGGCTGACGTCGCCGTGCAGCTCGGAGACGCCGTTGACCCGCTGCGCGAGCCGCATGCCCATGACGGCCATGTTGAAGACCTGCTCGCCGCCCTCGGGGCCGTCGGGCTCGGCGCCGAGCGCGAGGATGCGCTCGACCGGCACGGTCGGCCATGCGTTGTCGCCGCCGAACTGCTTGCCGATCATGTCGGCGGGGAAGCGGTCGATGCCGGCGGGCACCGGCGTGTGCGTGGTGAACACGGTGCCGGCGCGGACGGCCTCCAGCGCCTCGTCGAACGACAGCCGGTGCTCGGTGAGCTCGCGGATGCGCTCGAGGCCGAGGAACCCGGCGTGGCCCTCGTTGGTGTGGAAGACCTCCGGCGCGGGGTGGCCGGTGACGCGGCAGTACGCGCGCAGGGCCCGAACGCCGCCGATGCCGAGCAGCAGCTCCTGCATGAGCCGGTGGTCGGTGCCGCCGCCGTACAGCCGGTCGGTGACGTCGCGGGCGGCGTTGTCGTTCTCGGCCACGTCGGAGTCGAGCAGCAGCAGCGGGACGCGCCCGACCTGGGCGACCCAGATCTGCGCGTGCAGCGCGCGGCCCTCGGGCAGCGGGATGACGACGCGGGCGGGCGTGCCGTCCTCCTCCTTCAGCAGGCTGAGGGGCAGGCCGCCGGGGTCCAGGCTCGGGTAGTGCTCCTGCTGCCAGCCCTCGGCGGACAGGGACTGGGTGAAGTAGCCGTGCCGGTAGAGGAGCCCGACGCCCAGGATGGGCACGCCCAGGTCGCTGGCGGCCTTCAGGTGGTCGCCGGCCAGGATGCCGAGACCCCCTGAGTACTGCGGGAGCGCGGCGGCGATGCCGTACTCGGGCGAGAAGTATCCGATGGCCGCCGGGGCGTCCGGCAGGGTCTGGTACCACCGGGGCGCGGTCATGTACTCGCGCAGGTCGTCGGCGGCGTCGGCCAGCTTGCGGAGGAACCTGCGATCACGGGCCAGCTCGGCCAGCCGGTCAGCCTCCACCGCTCCGAGCAGCGCGACCGGGTCGTGCCCGACGCGTTGCCAGGTGTCGGGGTCCACCTCGGCGAACAGGTCCATGGTCTCGGGATGCCATGACCAGCGCAGGTTGTGGACGAGCTCGCCGAGTGCGGCGAGCTCCGCGGGAAGAACGGTACGGACGGTGAATCTGCGGATTGCTCTCACTGGCCAGACCCTAGTTACTCAGCGCCACGACGCGCGACCGGAACACTCTTGTGCGCCTACCAGATCTCATGCGTTTCTGCTCTCACCGCTACCCAAGCGGCTCAAACCTCACTAAAGCGGACTCGTCACAGTGATCTCAACTTGATCATGTCTTGATCATGTACGACCGATGACCGAAGGCGGAGACCAGGTCCGACAGCGGGAGACACAAGCCCCCCAAGTATCCCCTGACTTCCCTCAAGCAGGCTTGAAGCGCGACTATGGGGGCAGTCCCATGTAAGAGCCACACCACCGCCTGCCAGCCCCGGGACGACGGTCGTCGTCTCGGGGTGTGATGCATCATGCCCGCCCATAGCCGGCGTCCGCCGGCGACGACCTAAAAAGCAAGATCCTCCTGCCCTCACAATTCCCGGCGGCGCCCGGCGCGTCGCCGCTACCTTGAGACGCGATGATCGGACGAATCCCAATCCAGGACATCCAACCTGTCGTCGACTGCGGGCAGTGGCCCGCGAAGGCGGCGGCCGGCGAGACCTTCGAGATCAGCGCCACCGTGTTCCGCGAGGGGCACGACGCCGTGGCCGCCGGGGTCGTGCTGACCGACCCGCAGGGCACGCGCGGGCGCCTGCTCGCCATGCGCGAGGTCGCCCCGGGCACCGACCGCTGGGCCGTCGAGGTGACGGCGCCGACCGAGGGCGAGTGGCAGTACCGCGTCGAGGCATGGAGCGACCCGATCGCCACCTGGCTGCACGACGCCGGCATCAAGATCCCCCGCGGCATCGACACCGATCTCATGTGCGAGGAGGGGGCGCGCCTGTTCGAGCGCGCCGCCAAGGCCGTGCGCCAGGCGGGCTGCGACAGGTGCGCCCACCGGGCCATCCTGCAGAACGTGGCCGACCAACTGCGCGACGACGACCTCGACCCGCGGGCGAGGCTGGCGGTGGCGCAGCTCCCCGAGACGGCGGCCGTGCTGGCCCAGCACCCGCTGCGCGACCTGGTCACCCGGGGGCCGAGGCACCGGCTGCGGGTCGACCGCAGGCGGGCGCTGTACGGCTCGTGGTACGAGCTGTTCCCCCGCTCCGAGGGCGCGGTCCTCGACGAGGGCGCCGTCCCCAAGTCGGGCAACTTCCGCACCGCGGCCGAGCGGCTGCCGTCGGTCGCGGGCATGGGCTTCGACGTGGTCTACCTGCCGCCGGTCCACCCGATCGGCGAGACGTTCCGCAAAGGGCGCAACAACACCCTGCACCCCGACCCGCACGACGTCGGCTCCCCCTGGGCCATCGGGTCGGAGGACGGCGGCCACGACGCGCTCCACCCCGATCTCGGCACGCTGGAGGACTTCGACGCGTTCGTGTCGCGTGCCCGCGAGCTCGGCCTGGAGGTGGCGCTCGACCTGGCCCTGCAGTGCTCCCCCGACCACCCGTGGGTCAAGGAGCACCCCGAGTGGTTCACCGTCAGGGCGGACGGGTCGATCGCCTACGCCGAGAACCCGCCGAAGAAGTACCAGGACATCTATCCGCTGAACTTCGACAAGGACCCCGAGGGCATCTACGCCGAGGTGCTGCGGGTGGTGCGCCACTGGACGGCGCACGGCGTGCGCATCTTCCGCGTGGACAACCCGCACACCAAGCCGGTGGGGTTCTGGGAGCGGCTGCTGGCCGACGTCCACGCCACCGACCCGGACGTGCTGTTCCTGGCCGAGGCGTTCACCCGTCCCGCCATGCTCCAGACGCTGGCCAAGATCGGCTTCCACCAGTCGTACACCTACTACACGTGGAAGAACTCCAAGGCCGACCTCGAGAGCTACCTGACCGAGCTCTCGCACGAGACGTCGCACTTCCTGCGCCCGAACCTGTTCGTCAACACTCCGGATATCCTGCACGAGTACCTGCAGAACGGGGGGGTCCCGGCGTTCAAGATCAGGGCCGTCCTGGCGGCGCTGGCGTCGCCCACGTGGGGGGTCTACGCGGGCTACGAGCTCGCGGAGAACGTCCCGGTACGACCGGGCAGCGAGGAGTATCTCAACAGCGAGAAATTCGAGCTGAGGCCGCGCGACTGGGCCGCCGCGGAACGCGAGGGCCGGAGCCTGGCTCCCTTCATCACAACCCTCAATTTGTTCAGAAGAGCACACCCGGCGGTTCAGGAACTGCGTAACCTACGGTTCCACAACGTCGACCACCCGGACATGGTCTGCTTTTCCAAGCGGCTGCCCGGAGCTTATGACGCGTCCACACGAAGGCACGGCATAGGCGATGTGGTCGTGGTGGTGGTCAACCTCGACCCACACAACACCCACGAGGCGACGGTCTGGCTGGACATGCCTGCCATCGGCCTCGATTGGGGCGCCGAATTCGTCGTGGACGATGAGCTCTCGGGCGAGTCGTACCGCTGGCGGCATGCCAATTACGTGCGCCTCGATCCGCACATCAACCCAGCCCACGTCCTCACACTGCGAGCGACGCCGGCCAGTCAGCCGTAGGCACTGGCGAAGGCGGCGGAAAGCGCGCATAAGCACAGCGGGGAGTCCACAGGTGAGCTTGACGCCTCAGCCCGTTCCGAATACCTTCACACACGAAAAGCCGCGCGACCCGCACTGGTACAAGCGCGCCGTCTTCTACGAGGTCCTCATCCGGGGATTCGCGGACAGCAACGGCGACGGCACCGGTGACATCCGCGGGCTCATCAGCAAGCTGGATTATCTCCAGTGGCTCGGCGTCGACTGCCTGTGGCTCCTGCCACTCTACGAATCCCCCCTCAAAGACGGCGGATACGACATTTCCGACTTTATGAAGATTCTCCCGGACTTCGGTGACCTGGGAGACTTCATCAAGCTCGTGGACGAGGCACACAAACGCGGCATGCGGGTCATCGCCGACCTCGTCATGAACCACACCAGCGACCAGCACCCCTGGTTCCAGGCGTCCCGGCACGACCCCACCGGCCCGTTCGGCGACTTCTACGTGTGGTCGGACAACAACGAGGAGTACAGCGACGCCCGCATCATCTTCATCGACACCGAGACCTCCAACTGGACCTACGACCCGGTGCGCGGGCAGTACTACTGGCACCGGTTCTTCCACCACCAGCCGGACCTCAACTACGAGAACCCGGCGGTTCAGGACGCCATGGTCGAGGTCCTGAACTTCTGGCTGGACCTCGGCATCGACGGCTTCCGCCTGGACGCCGTGCCCTACCTGTTCGAGCAGGAGGGCACCAACTGCGAGAACCTCCCGCAGACCCACGCCTACCTGAAGCGCATCAGGAAGGAGGTGGACGCGCTCTACCCCGACCGCGTGCTGCTCGCCGAGGCCAACCAGTGGCCCGCCGACGTCGTGGAGTACTTCGGCGACCCGGTGACCGGCGGCGACGAGTGCCACATGGCCTTCCACTTCCCGCTGATGCCGCGCATCTTCATGGCCGTCCGCCGCGAGACGCGCTACCCCATCTCCGAGATCATGGCCCAGACCCCGAAGATCCCCGACCACTGCCAGTGGGGCATCTTCCTGCGCAACCACGACGAGCTCACCCTGGAGATGGTGACCGACGAAGAGCGCGACTACATGTACACCGAGTACGCCAAGGACCCGCGGATGCGCGCCAACGTCGGCATCCGCCGCCGCCTGGCGCCGCTGCTGGAGAACGACCGCAACCAGATCGAGCTGTTCACCGCCCTGCTCATGAGCCTGCCCGGCAGCCCCGTGCTGTACTACGGCGACGAGATCGGCATGGGCGACAACATCTGGCTCGGCGACCGCGACGGCGTCCGCACCCCCATGCAGTGGACCCCCGACCGCAACGCGGGCTTCTCCGACTGCGACCCCGGCCGGCTCTACCTGCCGGTGATCATGGACCCGATCTACGGGTACCAGGCGCTCAACGTCGAGGCGCAGCAGAAGAACCCCGGCTCGCTGCTGCACTTCACCAAGAAGATGATCGAGATCCGCAAGCGCCACCACGTCTTCGGTCTCGGCGAGTTCACCGAGCTCAACTCCTCCAACCCCAGCGTCCTCGCCTTCGTCCGCGAGCTGGGCGACGACCGGGTGCTGTGCGTCAACAACCTGTCCCGCTTCCCCCAGCCCGTCGAGCTGGATCTGCGCCGGTTCGAGGGCGTCACCCCCGTGGAGTGCACCGGAGGGGTGCCATTTCCCCCAATTGGCGAACTTCCGTATCTTTTGACGCTCCCCGGGCATGGGTTCTATTGGTTCACCCTTCCACCCACGAGCGCAGCAACCGAGGAGACGTGAGACATACTCTCGAAGAGCTGCTTGCCGGCTGGATCACCCATCAGCGGTGGTTCGCCGGCAAGGGCCGCGCGATCACCGAACTGGCCGTCGAGGCCGCCACCACGTTGCCCCTTCGTGGTCCTGCAGAATCCTTCCACAGTGATGTGGCGGGGTCCTGCGGGACCACGGACCGCCGCAGACCGCCGACCGACGACCGCGTCACCGTGCGCCACCTCGTCATCACCGTCCGCCAGGACGCGCGCACCGACCGCTACCAACTCTTGATCGGCTTCCGCCCCGAATTGCCGCAGCGACTCAAGCACGTCGCCATCGGCGAGACGCCCGACGGCCACGCCTACGACGCCGTGCACGACGCCGAGGTCACCGGCCTGCTGCTGTCCGGCATCGCCTCCGGCGCCGACATCGGCGGCCTGCGGTTCCGCCACATGCCCGGCATCGAGATCGACACCGCCCTCCGCAGCCTGGTGCTCGGCGCCGAGCAGTCCAACACCTCCCTGGTGTTCGGCGACGCCTACATCTGCAAGCTGTTCCGCAAGATCGTCCCTGGGGTGAACCCGGAGCTGGAAGTGGTCTCCGCCCTCGCCGAGCGCGGGTCGCCGAACATCGCAAGGCCTTACGGGTGGATCGAGACCGACATCGGCGGGGAGAACACCACGCTGGCCTTCACCCAGGAGTTCCTGCCCACCGCCAGCGACGGGTGGGCCCTGGCCCTCACCAGCGTGCGCGACCTCTACGGGTCGCTGCCCGGCACCACCGCGGCCGAGGCCGGGGGCGACTTCGCCGCCGAGTCCACCCGGCTCGGCATGGCCACCGCCCACCTGCACAAGGAGCTGGCCGCCGCCTTCACCACCAGCACGGTGGAGGCGCCCGAGGTCAAACGCATGGTCGAGGGGTTCAGGCGGCGCCTGGAGGCCGCCATCTCCGAGGTGCCCGGCCTGGCGGAGCACGCCGGCGTCGCCCACGAGGCGTTCGACCGGCTGGCCGACACCGGACGGCCCATCACCGTGCAGCGAGTGCACGGCGACTACCACCTGGGCCAGGTCATGCGCACGCCCGGCGAGTGGGTCGTGCTGGACTTCGAGGGCGAGCCTGGGCAGCCGCTCCAGGAGCGCCGGGCCCTGGACTCTCCGCTCAGGGACGTCGCCGGCATGCTCCGCTCGTTCGACTACGCCGCGCGCCACCTGCTGGCCGACCACCCCGAGGCCAAGGAACTGGAGCCGCTGGCCGCGGAGTGGGCACAGCGCAACCGCGCGGCGTTCATCGCCGGATACTCGGCGGGCGGCGGGCGCATCCACGGCGACGACGCGGTGCTGCTGCGCGCGCTGGAGCTGAGCAAGGCCGCCTACGAGGTGGTCTACGAGGCGCGCAACCGGCCGTCCTGGCTGCCGATCCCCCTGGCCGCCTTCAGCCACGACCTGGGCTGAGTCGGCCACGACCTGGGCCGACCCGGCCACAACCTGGGTTGACGGCGCTCGCGAGGCGGCGTGTGCGTCCTCACGTTGGATACCATGGGCGACCGGACATTGACGGACGGTGAGAGAGTGGGCTGATGAGGCGACGGCGGCTCGCGATCCCCGTCGTGTTCGGCGTCCTGGTGTCCGGCATGTGCGTGTTCGCGCTGACCGTCCGGACGGGCGAGGAGCGCGGAGGGACGCGGCGCACGCCCCCGGCGGCCGGCGGGCCGACCGAGGCGGGGCGGCCCGAGCGCGCCGCCACCGGAGCCGATGACGAGGTGAGCGCGCGCAGCCGCGCGGCCGCCCGCGCCCGGCGCGGCGGCGCGGCGGCCGCCCCCGGCCTCCCCTTCACCGGCGACCCGCGCGACGGCGGCCATCCGGCGGCCCCCACCCCCTCCGAGCAGGTGCGCGCGACGCGGTTCCTGCTCGCCGACCCCCCGCTGGCCGCCGTCGTCGGCAGGGCCTACGCCGAGGCGGCGCACCGTCCGCTCTCGTCGGCCGCCGACCTGCGGGTGCGGTCGCTGGTCTTCCGCCGATTCGGGTGCGAGACCCGCCGTTGCCTGCAACTGTTCGTGTGGTTCCCGAACGGCGAGGAGCTCGACATCGGTCGCGTCGTCGTGGACATGGCCTCCGGAGGCGTCCGCGTGCTGAAGTGGTGAGCACGCGCGGGTCCGCATGCTGGAGCGGTGAGCGCGCGAAGGCGTCCGCGTGCTGAAGTGGTGAGCACGCGAGGGGTCCGCGTGCTCGGATGGTGACGCCGCGCGGCCAAGGCGTCCCCTCACCCGGGGGCGGTGAGGCCGTTCCGGGCTTGCCGAACCGTGCGTTCGCCGTTCCCGCGGTGTGATCCGCCCGACATCATGGGTTGGTGGGACGATCTGGGGCAGGGTTAGCTCAATAACACCAATCACGGTGCCGAGGAGCAGTGAGCGAGCTGATGAACGCGGATCTTGACTTGAACCGGCTGGCCGGCGGCGCGCACCATGATCCGCATGCGATCCTTGGCGCGCACCTCACCCCCGAGGGCCTCACCGTCCGGGCGCTCAAGCCGCTGGCGGAGAAGGTCGAGCTGCTGCTGGATGACGCCGCGCACGAGATGAGCCACGTCGAGCACGGGGTGTTCGCGGCGACGCTGCCGGGGGTGGACAAGATCCCGCCCTACCGGTTGCGGGTCACCTACGCCGGCGCGGAGCCGCACGAGGCGGGCGACCCGTACCGCCACTGGCCCACGCTGGGCGAGGTCGATCTGCACCTGATCGGCGAGGGCCGGCACGAGCGCCTGTGGGAGGTCCTCGGCGCCCGCGTCATGCGGCACGACGACGAGGACGGCACCGCCTTCGCCGTCTGGGCGCCCAACGCGCGCGGCGTGCGGGTCGAGGGCGGGTTCAACCACTGGAACGGCGCGGCGCACCCGATGCGGTCGCTCGGCGGGTCGGGCGTGTGGGAGCTGTTCATCCCCGGGGTCGGCGAAGGAGAGCACTACAAGTTCTCCATCCTCGGCGCCGACTCGGTGTGGCGGTCCAAGGCCGACCCGATGGCCCGCCGCACGGAACAGTCGCCCGCCACCGCCTCCATCGTCGACTCCTCCGCCTACGCCTGGCAGGACGACCAGTGGATGCGCCGGCGCGCCGAGCGGGACGCGCTGGCCTCCCCGATGAGCACCTACGAGGTCCACCTGGGCTCCTGGCGCCCCGGCCTGAGCTACGAAGAGCTGGCGACCCAGCTCGTGGAGTACGTGCGGGACATGGGCTTCACCCACGTGGAGCTGCTGCCGGTCGCGGAGCACCCCTTCGGCGGTTCGTGGGGGTACCAGGTCACCTCCTACTACGCGCCCACCTCGCGGTTCGGCGGCCCCGACGAGTTCCGCCACCTGGTCGACCGGCTGCACCAGGCCGGCATCGGCGTGCTGCTCGACTGGGTGCCCGCCCACTTCCCCATGGACGAATGGGCGCTGGCCCGTTTCGACGGCACCCCCCTGTACGAGCACTCCGACCCGCGGCGCGGCACCCACCCCGAGTGGGGGACGTTCATCTTCGACTTCGGACGGCGCGAGGTGCGCAACTTCCTGGTCGCCAACGCGGTCTACTGGCTCAAGGAGTTCCACATCGACGGGCTGCGCGTGGACGCGGTCGCCTCGATGCTCTATCTGGACTACTCCCGCCGCGAGGGCGAGTGGACGCCGAACATCTACGGCGGCCGGGAGAACCTCGACGCCGTGGAGTTCCTCAAGGAGATGAACGCGGTGGCCTACCGCGAGGCGCCCGGCATCGTCACCATCGCCGAGGAGTCCACGGCCTGGCCGGGGGTCTCCCGTCCCGTGCACCTGGGCGGGCTGGGGTTCGGGTTCAAGTGGAACATGGGCTGGATGCACGACACCCTGGCCTACCTGCACCACGAGCCGGTGTTCCGGCAGTACCACCACCACCAGATGACCTTCTCGCTGATGTACGCCTACTCGGAGAACTTCGTGCTGCCGCTGTCGCACGACGAGGTGGTGCACGGCAAGGGGTCGCTCATCGGCAAGATGCCCGGCGACGAGTGGCAGCGCTTCGCCAACCTGCGGGCCCTGTTCGCGTTCATGTGGGCCCATCCCGGCAAGAAGCTGCTGTTCATGGGCGGCGAGTTCGGCCAGGGCTCGGAGTGGTCGGAGGAGCGCGGCCTGGACTGGTGGGTGCTGGACTTCGAGCCGCACCAGGGCGTCCAGCGGCTGGTCCGCGACCTCAACCGCCTGTACGCCGACTCTCCGGCGCTGTACTCCCAGGACCACTCGCCGTCGGGGTTCCAGTGGATCGACGCCGACGACGCCTCCGGCAACGTGTTCTCCTTCGTGCGCCACGGCGCCGACGGCTCGATGGTGGCCTGCGTGGTCAACTTCTCCGGTCAGCCGCACCACGAGTACACCCTTGGCCTGCCGGCCGCCGGCCTGTGGGAAGAAGTGATCAACACCGACGCCTACCAGTACAACGGCAGCGGAGTCGGCAACCTCGGGTCGGTCGAGGCCGTCGAGCGGCCCTGGCACGGGCTGCCGTACTCCACGAGCCTGCGGCTGCCGCCGCTCGGCGCCCTGTACCTGCGCCACCCCGGCACCCGCGAGGCCGGCCCCGCCGCGGCCCTTCCGGCCGCCGAGCACGACGACCCCGCGACGGCCCTCCCCGCCGCCGAGGACGCGGCCCCGGCTGACGGCCCGTCCGCTGACAGCCCGTCCGCTGACGGCCCGTCCGCTGACAGCGCGCCCGCTCACCGCGCGCCCGCCGACGGCCTTCCCGCCGCCGGGGACGCCCTGACCGGCGCGGCGCCTCAGAGCGGCACGGCCGCGGACGGCGAGGAGCGGCCGCCGGCGTGAACCGATGGGAAAGCGTGCGCCTCTTCCCCGGAAACGTCGCCTAGGGTGTCGCTATGGACGCGACAAAGTCGATCATGGACACCGTCGACAGGTTCCGGCAGCGGCGCACGGCTCCCCTGGTTCTCGAGCTCGACCTGACCGAGGGGCTCACCGAAGGGCCACCCGCCGATCCGCTCAGCGCCGTGCTGTCGATGCGCAAGACGCGCCTGGCCGACGTCCTGTCCGGTCTGCGCCGCGCGCGCAGGGACCCGCGCGTCAAGGCCCTGGTCGTCAAGATCGGCGGACGGCCCATCGGGCTCGCCATGGTCCAAGAGCTGCGCACGGCCGTCGTGCGGCTGCGGGCGGCGGGCAAGCTGACCGTGGCCTTCGCCGAGACCTTCGGCGAGTTCGGCGCGGGCACCGTGCCCTACTACCTGGCCAGCGCCTTCGAGAAGGTCTACCTCCAGCCGTCCGGCGACGTCGGCCTGACCGGCATCTCGCTGGAGCAGCGCTTCGTGAAGAACGCGCTGTCGAAGATCGGCGTCGACTACCAGATCGGCCAGCGGCACGAGTACAAGACCGCGGCGAACATGTTCACCCAGGACCACATGACCGACGCGCACCGCGAGTCCACGGGGCGCATCGCCGAGTCGGTCATCGAGCAGATCGTCGCAGGCATCGCCGAGGGGCGCGGCCTGGCCCCCGAGCGGGTCCGCGAGCTCGTCGACCAGGGCCCGTTCATCGGCGCCGAGGCGGTCCAGGCGGGCCTGGTCGACCGGCTCGCCTACCGCGACGAGGTCTACGACGAGGTCCGCTCCGAAGGCGACCTGCTGCTGTACGTCTCGCGGTACGCCAAGGGCGCCATCGCCAAGAAGCTCCCGCACCCGGGCGAGCGCGTCGTCGCGCTGATCCACGGCAGCGGGCAGATCCGGCTGGGCCGCAGCGGGCGCAGCCCGCTCGGCGGCGGGGGTGCCATGGGCTGCGACACGATCGCCGCCGCCTTCCGCGCCGCCCGCCGCGACGACGCCGTCAAGGCGGTCGTCTTCCGCGTCGACAGCCCCGGCGGGTCGTACGTCGCCTCGGACGTGGTCTGGCGCGAGGTCGTCCTCACCCGCAAGGCCGGCAAGCCGGTCATCATCTCGATGGGCGACCTGGCCGCGTCGGGCGGCTACTTCGTCTCGATGGCCGCCGACGTGATCGTCGCCCAGCCGGGCACGCTGACCGGCTCCATCGGCGTGTTCGGCGGCAAGCCCGCCGTCGGCGAGCTGCTCGGCCGCCTCGGCGTCACCTCCGAGTCGGTGGACGTCGGCGCGAACTCCGGCATGTTCTCGCCCAGCCGCGCCTTCTCCGAGCCGCAGTGGGAGCGGGTCAACGCCTGGCTCGACCGCATCTACGAGGACTTCGTGGGCAAGGTCGCCGAGGGCAGGGGCTTCGACCGCGACCGGGCCCACGATCTGGCCCGCGGCCGGGTGTGGACCGGCGCCGACGCCTTCGGCAGGGGCCTGGTGGACGAGCTCGGCGGCCTGGAGGACGCGCTGGCGATCGCCCGCAGCCGGGCCGGCCTGCCGAAGGACGCCACGGTGCGCCCCTATCCGCGCATGCATCCGCTCGAACGGCTGCGGCCGGCGGAATCCAGCGAGGACAGGGCCGCGGCGCTCGGCCAGGTGCGCCTGGAGGCCTGGGGCCCGCTCGCCCGGGTGGCCGCCGAGCTCGGCCTGCCCGCGTACGGGCCGCTCATGCTGCCCGGCACGTGGACGATCCGCTAGCGCGGCGCCCCGCGCCACCGTCCGCCCGGCCGCTCTGGTGGCCCGGCGGCGGGCGCCGCTAGGCTGGTCAACCTGGTTGTCTGCCATTGAGCGAGGTCGTCCATCGTGTCCACGAACCCGCCGGGCTACGAGCTTCCCCTCCGGTTGTTCCTGGGGTTTCGCACCATCATCGACGAGGTGCACGCCGAGCTGGCCCGGCAGGGGCATCCTGACGTGCGCCCGCTGCACGGGTTCGTCATGCAGGCCATCGGCACGCACGGCACGACGGCCGCCGAGCTCGGCCGAAGGCTCGGGGTCTCCAAGCAGGCGGCGGGCAAGACGGTCGACACGCTGGAGCGCGTCGGGTACGTCGAGCGCGGCTCGGACCCGCACGACGCCCGGCGCAAGGTAGTGCGGCTCACCGAGCGGGGGGTGGACAGCCTCGTGCGGTCGGCCCGCATCTTCGACGACATCCGGGCGCGGTGGGCCCAGGTCCTCGGCGAGGACCGCCTGCGCGCCCTGGAGGCCGACCTGCGGGAGGTCACCCCGGCCGACGTCTTCCGCCTGGACGTCCCGGGCTGGTTCGGCGGCTTCGACTGACCGACCGTCACCGGCCCGCCCGCGACCTCCGGGGGCCGGATCCATCGAACTCCGGCAAACGGCTCTGCTAGCGGATAATCCGGTACGGAACGACATCGTTATGCTGGAGGAATGACCGCCATGGCTCCCGCACCCACCACACCGGACCTGTCGTTCCTGCTGGACCACACCAGCCATGTGCTGCGCACGCGGATGGCGGCGGCCCTGTCCGAGATCGGACTCACGGCGCGTATGCACTGCGTGCTGGTGCACGCCGTCGAGGAGGAGCGGACGCAGGCCGAGCTGGCCGAGATCGGCGACATGGACAAGACCACGATGGTCGTCACCGTGGACGCCCTGGAGAAGGCCGGCCTGGCCGAGCGGCGCCCCTCCAGCAAGGACCGCCGGGCCCGCATCATCGCGGTCACCGAGGAGGGGGCGAAGGTCGCGGCACTCAGTCAGCGCATCGTCGACCGCGTCCACCAAACGGCGCTCGCGGGCCTGTCGAAGGACGAGCGGGAGCTGTTCCTGCGGGTGATGAACCGCCTGGCCACCGACGAACTGGCCACTCCGGCGGACAATCCGCAGCCGGTGCGGCGGGCGCGTCAGCGGGCAAGTTAGATCCGTCAGGGATCGTCTATAACAAAACCATCTGCTACGGTCTCTCTTGTCGTCTCATCCGACAGGAGAGAACCCATGTCCGCCACCTCCCCCTCGCACGCCGGCCCGTCCCCCTCGCACTCCGGCCCGCCCGCCGCGGAGCCGCCGCCCCCGGCCCGGCCCCGTTCCCGGTGGATCGCCCTCGGGGTGATCGCCACGGCGACGCTGATGACCATCCTCGACGGCAGCATCGTGACCGTGGCCATGCCCGCCATCCAGACCGACCTGGGCTTCTCCCCCGCCGGGCTGAGCTGGGTCGTCAACGCCTACCTGATCGCCTTCGGCAGCCTGCTGCTGCTCGCCGGCCGGCTCGGCGATCTGGCCGGCCGCAGGCGCGTGTTCCTGGCGGGGACCGCGGTGTTCACCGCCGCCTCGGTGCTCGCGGGCGTCGCCGCCGACCCCACCACGCTGATCGTCGCCCGATTCCTGCAGGGCGCGGGCAGCGCCATGGCCGCCGCGGTCGGGCTCGGCATCCTGGTGACGCTGTTCACCGAGCCGGCCGAGCGGGCGAAGGCCATCGCCGTGTTCAGCTTCACCGGCGCCGCCGGCGCGTCCATCGGTGCGGTGCTCGGCGGCCTGCTCACCGACGCCCTCACCTGGCACTGGATCTTCTTCGTCAACCTGCCCATCGGCGTGGCCGCCCTGGCGGTCGCCGTGCCCGTCCTGCCCCGCGACCGCGGGCTCGGCCTGCCGGCCGGGGCCGACGTCGCCGGCGCGCTCCTGGTGACCTCGGGGCTCATGCTCGGCATCCACACCGTCGTCCAAATCGAGACGCGGGGGTGGACCTCGCCGGCCACCCTCGGGTTCGGCGCCCTGTCGGTCGCGCTGCTCGCCGGGTTCCTCCTGCGCCAGGCGACCGCGCGGACCCCCCTCATGCCGCTGCGCGTGCTGCGGTCGCGGAACGTCTCGGGGGCCAACATCGTCCAGATGCTGATGGTCGCCGCGCTGTTCGCCTTCCAGGTCCTGACCGCGCTCTACACGCAGAAGGTGCTCGGGTACGGCGCGACCGCCACCGGCCTGGCGATGCTCCCCGCGGCGACCGCCATCGGCGCGGTGTCCCTCGGCATCTCGGCCCGGCTGTACGCCCGGTTCGGGGAGCGGGACGTGCTGCTGGTGGGCATCGCGCTCCTGATCGCGCAGCTCGTGCTGCTGGCCCGGGTCCCCGTGCACGCGAACTACGTGACCGACCTGCTCCCGCCGATGCTGCTGGCCTCCGGCTTCGGGCTGGCGATCCCGGCGCTGACCACGCTCGGCATGTCCGGCTCCGGTGAGCGGGACGCCGGGCTGGCCTCCGGGCTGTTCAACACCACCCAGCAGATCGGCATGGCGCTCGGCGTCGCCGTGCTGTCCACACTGGCCGCCTCCCGCACCGAGGGCCTCTCCGCGCACGGGGCGAGCCCGGCCGCGGCGCTGACCGGCGGCTACCGGCTGGCCTTCGCCGTCGGCGCCGGCCTGCTGACCGCGGCCTTCCTCGTCGCCCTGGTGGTGCTGCCCCGCCGGCCCCGCACTCCCGCCCGCGAGACCGGCAACGACCCGGCCGGAGCACGCGGCGAGGATCAGGTCAGCGCGCGGTAGCGCCCGCGCAGCCGCACCAGCGGCGGCAGCGCCGGGGCCACGTAGTCGACCCCCAGCACCTGGGCGAGGAAGAGCGTGTGGTCGCCGCCGGGGATCACCCGGGCGGTCTCGGCCTCGAGGGCGCCCACGCCGCCGTCGATGACGAAGGCCCCGGTGTGGCGGCCGCGGTGGTGCGGCGTCCCGGCGAGCAGCAGGCGCGCGCTCGGACGCCCGGGCGTGGCGAACCGGCTGGCCATCACCGCCTGGTCGCCGGAGAGCAGGGTCGCCGCCCAGCGGTCCTGGCGCAGCAGCACCTCGCACAGGTACCCGGTGGAGGCCAGGCTGAGCAGCACCATGGGCGGGTCGGCCGACAGCGAGGTGAACGTCGTCACCGTCGTGCCGATGTCGTCCCGCTCGTCCCGCACGGTGACCACCACGACCCCGGCGGCCAGCTGCCGCATCGCCTCCACGAACTCGTTCATGGCCCCCACTCCTACCACCGATCACCGACCCCCCGGCGCCCCGACCGCGCCCGACCCACACCGACCGGCCGGCCTCGGCCCACTCGGTCACGCCCAGCCCGCGGTGGGGACGGCGGGTCATACCCTGCGGGGTATCGCCGCGGGCACGGCGGCTCGGATACAACGGGGCGGTGAGCACGACGATGGAGGACACGCGGTTCGGCGAGGAGCTACGGCGCTGGCGCGAGCGCCGCAGGGTGAGCCAGCTCGAGCTCGCCATCAGCGCGGGCACCACACAGCGCCACCTCAGCTACATGGAGCGGGGCCGCTCGATGCCCGGCCGCACCATGGTCGTGCGGCTGGCCGAGTCGCTCGGCCTGTCGCCGCGCGAGCGCAACGGCCTGCTGCTCACCGCCGGATACGCGCCCGTCTTCCCCGAGTCGCGCCTGGACGAGCCGCTGCTGCGCCCGGTGCTCGACGCCCTGACCGGCGTCCTGGACGGCCACCTGCCCTACCCGGCGGTGGTCCTGCGCCCGTACGGGGAGGTGGTGGCGGCCAACAGCGCCATAGCCGTGCTCACCGAGGGGGCCTCGCCGGAGCTGCTCCGTCCGCCGGTCAACGTGCTGCGGCTGGCCCTGCACCCCGACGGCATGGCCCCGCGCGTGCGCAACCTCGCGGCCTGGGGCCGGCACATCATCGAGAACCTGAGTGCCATGGCCGCCAGGAGCCCCGACGCGCGGCTGGAGGGGTTCATCGCAGAATTGTCCGGCTACGTCCCCGCGGCCGACCCGGGGCCCGACCACCTGGGCTTCTCCGTGCCGCTGCGCCTGTGGTCGCCGGAGGGCGAGCTGCGCCTGCTCACCACGATCACCTCCTTCGCCACGGCCGTCGACGTCACCCTGGCCGAGCTGCACCTGGAGGCATTCCTGCCGGCCGACGAGCCCACGGCCGCCCTCCTCCACGCCCGAGCCCCTCGCCCCTGACCGGCGGCCTCCGCCGGCCGCCACTCGGCGCCCGCCCGGCACGCTCGGCAAGGTGGTCCTCAAGAGCTCCTGACCACCCAGCCGCCGGCCGTCAGGGCCAACGGCTATAAATCCATCGGAGTGAAGGTCGGCGATATGGCACCGACCGGCATTTCGCGTCGTGTCGAACGGCGATAAGGTGCCGACATGGCCGAAGTCGAATGGATGACCACCGATGCCGAGAACTTCGATCGCCGTAGCATTTCCGCCCGCGAGGGTCGATGTACCTGGCATGGCGAGTCACGTCCAGGAGAGAAATGCTCGGAGTCTCCGGTCACCGGGGTTCGCGCCTCGGGCGGCCGATGGCTGGCCTGCGAACGGGCGGTCGACCAGATCGTTGAGCAGTACAGCGTGGCTCGGCCCGTTTTGTGAACATGTGGGCTAGTTCTATCGGGATATCGAGGTAATCGACAAGTCGCACATAGCCGACCTTCACTGATCTCCTATTCACACAGCCGACCGTTCAGCTGACATATGGATCAATGGGGTTCATCTTTGGTACGGCCGCCTACTCGCCATCCGGCGCCTACGCTGGGAGCGCGGCAGTGGTCAAATCGTGAAGGTGGCGACCCATGAAGTCGACAGGTCTCGGCATTCTCATCGTGGACGTGGACGGCATCGGCTCGCGTGTGGGCGAGACGCGCAAGCTGCGGGGGCTGACCCAAGACGGCCTGGCACTGCTCATCCCTTGCTCCAAGAGCCTCATCTCACAAGTAGAGCGCGGCGCCAAACCGGCCACACCCTGGTTCGTGGCGGCCGTCGCGCGTGCGCTGCGCATCGACGTGACGGGGTTGACCGGCCAGCCCTACCGGGGCACGACCGAGCGCACGGACCGCGCGCATGCCGGCATCCCGGAGATCCGCCTCGCCATGAACCACTGGGTGGTGCCTCCGGACCTGGAGGCCACGCCTCGCCCATTGGACGTCCTACGCACGGACATCCGGTTCATCGGGCGACTGCTGGACAGCGTCGATTACATCGCACTCGGCCGGCGGCTGCCGGGCCTCATCGAGGAGTTGGCCGCCGTTCTGCACGACAGCGACGGCCGCAGGCGGAGGGAGGCGGCAAGGCTTCTGACGCACGCCTTCGTGGCGGCCAAGTCGGTGGCGTACCGCCTGGGTTACATCGACCTGGTGTCGGTGGCCGTCGAACGGGCCGAGCAGGCGGCGCAGGTGACGCAGGACCCGGAGCTGCTCGCCTTCATAGCCGAAGAACGCTGCCAGGTGTTCTTCGCCTCAGCGGCCTACCATTCGGGGCTGAAGTTCCTGCGCGCGGCGCACCGTGTCCACGACGACACGCTCCACGAAAGCGAGCCCGGCCTGGCCGTGGCCGGATCGATGCATCTGCGGGCCGCGATCATGGCGGCGCGCCTGGGAGCGGCCGGCAGGAGCGAAGCTTGGGCGCACATAGGCCAAGCACAGGAGTACGCCACACGTATCGGCCGCGATACCGATCATTACGGCCTCATCTTCGGCCCGGCCAATGTCCACATCCACGAGGTGGCGACGGCCATCGAGTTGGAGGACGCCGACGAGGCGCTACGACGGGATGAAGGCTTCGATCCGCCACCCGGCCTCGCTCCTGAACGCTCGTCACACCACTACATCGACGTGGCGCGCGCCCGTCTTCTGACAGGCGACCGCGGCCGGGCGCTGAAGGCACTCATCAAGGCGGACCGCCTCTCCCCCCAGCACACGCGGCACCATCCCATGGCACGCGAGACGGTCGCCGGTCTGCTGCGGGCACACTCACGGGCGCCCGAATCCTTGCGCTCCTTGGCCCAGCGGCTTGGCGTCAAACCCCGCTAGTCAACCCCGAAACTGGCACGCTCTGTGCCACTTCAAACGCAACGCGTTACATAACCTTCCCGGCATGTCTGTCAGCGGAACACCTACCTGGCCACTGACCACTCTGCTGGAACTGGGAGCACTGCCCTCGGCGGTACGGTGCGCCCGCGTGCACGCCAAGCTCGTACTGCGGGAGTGGGGCTTGGACAGCGTGGGCGAGGATGCCGAGTTGATCGTCTCAGAGCTGGTCACCAACGCCATCACGGTGACGAGGAGGCTGAGCACACCGGCCCCGCCTCCGGTACGGCTCCGGCTCCTGTCCGACCACCAGCGGCTCATCATCGAGGTGTGGGACGCGAGCGTGGAGCCGCCGCTTCCAGCCGAACCCGACCCGATGTCCTCCCATGGGCGAGGTCTGGTGCTGGTGGAGTCGCTGAGCGCGAAGTGGGCCTGGACGCTCACCCCTCAATGGGGCGGCAAGGTCGTGTGGTGCGAAGTCGGAGTCTGACCTTCCAGGCGGGTCAGATCACTTCGAGAGCCTCCGGTGGGCCGAGAGCCGCCCTCCTGGTGGGGGGCGGCTCCCCCACCCCGGCGCCGGATCACCTTCGGCACATGGCGGGGGAAGAGAACCGCGCCCGGCACCTCGTGGCCGACCGACCCCCGTCCAGAGGTGTTGCGGTCGACCCGCGTTCGCCCGGGCGCGTTACGGGCGGGGGGCGGGGTTGCGTACGGTCGTTGTATGACCGAGACGATGCGTGCGGTGGCCTACCGCAGATCCCTTCCCGTGTCCGACCCCGCCAGCCTGGAGGACGTCGAGCTGCCCGTCCCCACGCCGGGCCCGCGTGACCTGCTCGTGCGCGTCGAGGCGGTGTCGGTGAACCCGGTGGACACCAAGGTCCGCAAGGGCGACGATCCGGGGGGCACGCCGAAGGTGCTCGGCTGGGACGCCGCCGGGGTCGTCACCGCCGTGGGCTCCGAGGTCACGCTGTTCGAGGTGGGCGACGAGGTGTACTACGCCGGCTCGATCACCCGTCCCGGCTCCAACGCGCGCTACCAGGTCGTCGACGAGCGCATCGTCGGCCACAAGCCGCGGACGCTGGGCTTCGCGGAGGCCGCCGCGCTGCCGCTGACCACGATCACCGCCTGGGAGACGCTGTTCGACCGCTTCCGGCTGGACGCGGGCAGCACCGGAACCCTGCTCGTGCTGGGCGCGGCCGGCGGCGTCGGCTCGATGGTCGTCCAGCTCGCCCGCGCGCTGACCGGCATGACCGTCATCGGCACCGCCTCGCGGCCCGAGTCGCGCGAGTGGGTGCTCAGCCTGGGCGCCCACGAGATCGCCGACCACCACGACCTGGTCCGCAGCGTCCGGGCCGTGGCACCGCGCGGAGTGGACTACGTGTTCTCCCCCAAGACCGACGGCCTGATCGAGGCGTACGCCGAGCTGCTGCGGCCCGGCGGGCACATCACCGCCATCGACGAGCCCGAGGGGCTGGAGCTGCTGCCGCTGAAGTCCAAGAGCATCGCCTTCCACTGGGAGCTGATGTTCACCCGGTCGCTGTACGAGGCCGACGACATGATCTCCCAGCACGACCTGCTGGAGAAGGTCGCCGAGCTGGTCGACGCGGGCACGCTGCGCACGACCCTCACCACCGAACTGGCCCCGATCGAGGCCGCCACCCTCCGCAAGGCCCACGAGATGCTGGAAAGCGGCCGCACAATCGGCAAGGTCGTCGTGACCGGCTTCTGACCATCCCGGCCGTCGGCCCTCACGGCCGACGGCGTCCATAACGCGAGCGTGACGCTCGCCCCTTGATGGGACGGCAAGGTCGTGGAGCGTGACGGCGAAGTCTGACATTCCGGGCAGGTCACATCACTTCGCGAGCCTTAGGCGCGCCGAGAGCCGCCCTCCTGGTGGGAGGGCGGCTCTCGGGGTGGTGCTGTGGTCGTTCAGGAGGCGGCCCGCCGTCAGGGGCGGGCCGGTGGGTCAGGCGAGGCCGTTCTTGGTCAGCCAGTCCTTGGCGACGGCCGGCGGGTCGTCCTTGTCGACGGCCACGCGCTTCATCATGTCGACGAGCCCCGCGGTGTCGAGCTTGGCGGAGATGGCGTTCAGCGTCGTGCGCACGGTGTCGTTCGCGCCGGCCTTGTTGACCAGCGGGGTGACGTTCTGGGCGCTGAAGACGCTCTTGGGGTCCTGCAGCGGCACCAGGCCGTTGATCAGGATCTTCGGGTCGGTGGTGAAGACGTTGCCGACCTGGACGGCGCCGCTCTTGATGGCGTCCGCGGTGGTGTCGCCGGTCGGCTTCCACTCCTTGAAGGTCAGGCCGTAGACGTCCTTGAACTGGGCCTCACGGCGCTTCTTGAACTCCGGCGGGCCGCCGACCGCGAAGTCCTTGGCGACCTTGGCCAGGTCCTCGATCGTCGTCAGGCTGTACTTGGTGGCGGTGTCCTTGGTGACCGACAGCGAGTCGTTGTCCTCGGCCGGGGAGGAGTCGAGGATCTCCAGCTCGGAGGCGAGCTTGGACTTCAGCTCGGTGTTGACGTCGTCCTTGCTGGCGGCGGTGCTCTTGGGGTCCAGGAAGCTGAGCAGACCGCCGTTGTACTCGGGCAGGACGGTCAGCGCGCCGTTCTTGACCTGGTCGTAGATGACCTCGCGGCTGCCGATGTTGAACTTCTCCTCCACCTGGACGCCCTTGGCCTGCAGGGCCTGGGAGTAGATGGAGGCGAGAAGGACGTTCTCCGGGAAGTTGGCCGAGCCGACGACGACCTTGGCGGCCGCGGCGGAGCCGGAGCCGGTCGAGTTGGGGGCCGCGCTGGCGCCGGTGTCGCTGAGCGGGTCGCCCCCGCCGCACGCGCCCAAGGAGAGCACCGCGGTCAGCGCGACCGCAGCGGTGGTAATAATTCGCCTCATAAGTGACTTAAATCCCTTCCAAATCGGGGGGTATTACAGGTTACCGGAGCCCGGAACGGCGGCTCACCCCAGGTGAGACCACCACACGCTGCAGTAACGCGAAACAGAGCTGCACGACCAGGGCGAGGGCGGCCACGAGGACCGCTCCCCCGATCGTGCTGGGGAAGTCCTTGGTCGCCAGCCCGTCGATGATGTAGCGGCCGAGACCGCCCAGGCCGACGTACGCGGCCACGGTGGCCGTGGCCACCACCTGGATCGCCGCGACGCGCAGGCCGAGCAGGATCAGCGGCATCGCCACCGGGACCAGCACCTTCATCAGCACCTGGCCGCCGCGCAGGCCCATGCCGTACGCGGCGTCGCGCAGGTCGTCCTCCACGCCCCGGATGCCCTCGTAGGTGTTCACCAGGATGGGCGGGATCGCGAGCGCCACCAGCGGCAACAGCACCGGCCAGGTGGTGCCGACCCCGACGAGCAGCACGATCAGCACCACCAGCCCCAGGGTGGGCAGTGCGCGGGCGGCGTTGGCGGCGATCACCACGAGCACGGCGCCCCGGCCGGTGTGGCCGATCAGCAGCCCGAGCGGGATGGCGATGAGCATCGACAGCAGCAACGCCACCACCGAGAACTCGACGTGCTCCAGCAGCCGGGCCGGGATGCCACCCGGCCCCGACCAGTTCGCCGGATCGCCGAAGAAGTCGATCAGCCAGTTCACGCGGCCCTCCTGGCACGGGCCCACGGGGTGAGCAGGCGCTGCGCGAGCACGAGCAGGCCGTCGGCGAGCACGGCCAGCACCACGACCAGCACGATGCCAACGATGATCGGCGTGGAGAACTGGCGCTGCCAGCCGTCGATGAACAGGTAACCGAGCCCGCCTCGGCCGATCAGCGCGCCCACGCTGACCAGGCTGATGCTGGACACCGTCGCGACCCGCAGTCCGGCCAGCACGACCGGCACCGCGATCGGCAGGTCCACCTGGAGCAGTCGCCGCATCGGCCCGAAGCCCATGGCCACGGCCGACTGCCGCACGTGGTCGGGCACCGCCGCCAGCCCGTCCACCACCGCCGGGATCAGCACCGCCAGCGAGTAGAAGGTCAGCGGGATGATCACCGTGGTGCGCTCGGCCAGGCCGGTCAGCGGGATCAGCACGATGAACACCGCCAGCGACGGCAGGGAGTAGACCACGTTCATCAGGCTCACCGTGGGCTGGTAGAGCACCCGCCAGCGCGCGCTCGCCAGGCCCAGCGGCAGCGCGATGAGCAGCCCGAGCAGCACCGGGACCAGCGCCATGACGACGTGGTCCACCAGCAACTGCTGGATGCTCGGCCAGTTGCGCCCGATCCACGCCCAGCGGATCAGCGGCTCACCCTCACCCATGGGACGCCGTCCCCTCACCGGGCGACCGGCGCGCGCCGGCGCCGGCGAGCGCCTCGTCCATGGCCTGCCGGGTGACGACGCCCTCGAAGCGCCCGTCGCCGTCCACCGCGATCGCGCACCCGGACGGCGCGAGCAGCGCGGCGTCCAGCGCGGCGCGCAGGGAGTCGGTGCGCGGGTCGAACGTGCCGAACGGCAGCAACCCGTCGGAGGCGGGCGACCGTCCCGGGTCGTCCGCGCCCGGAGATTCCTCGGCACCGCCCGTCCCGGAGCGAGAGGCGCCGGTGGCCGAGCCGTCCGCGCGCCAGCCCAGGGGGCGGCCGTCCGCGTCGAGCACCACCGCCCAGCCGGGGACGTCCGGCTCGCGCCGCACCGCCACCCCCTCGGCCGGGACGAACGACAGCCGCCGGATGCCGCGGTCCCTGCCGAGGAACCCCTCGACGAAGTCGTCCGCGGGCTCGGCCAGCAGGGTCGAGGGATCGGCGATCTGGGCGAGATGGCCGCCCACCCGAAGCACCGCGACGGTGTCGCCCAGCTTGATCGCCTCGTCGATGTCGTGCGTGACGAACACGATGGTCTTGTGCAGCTCGGCCTGGAGCCGCAACAGCTCGTCCTGCAGGCTGGTGCGCACGACCGGGTCGACCGCGCTGAACGGCTCGTCCATCAGCAGCACCGGCGGGTCGGCCGCGAGGGCCCTGGCCACGCCGACGCGCTGCTGCTGCCCGCCCGAGAGCTGGAACGGGTAGCGCCCGGCGAGCTTGGTGTCGAGCCCGACGCGCTCCAGCAGCTCCATCGCGCGGGCGCGCGCCTTCTTCTTGTCCCAGCCGAGCAGGTACGGCACGGTCGCGACGTTGTCCACGATCTTGCGATGCGGGAACAGGCCTGCCTGCTGGATGACGTAGCCGATGCCGCGGCGCAGCGTGGGAGGATCGATCTGGCGGACGTCCTGGTCGTCCAGCAGGATGCGCCCGGACGACGCGTCGATCATCCGGTTGATCATCCGCAGTGACGTCGTCTTGCCGCAGCCCGAAGGCCCGACGAAGACGGTGATCGCCCCGGTCGGCACCTGGAGACTGAGATTGTCGACGGCCACCGTCCCGTCGGCATAACGCTTGGTGACGCCTTCAAATGTGATCACGCACGACCTCGTGCTTCTCGGCCGGGCCCCGTGGCCCGGAAACGTCGAGTCGGCTGCGCACGGCTACCACCCGCTCGGCAGCCCCCACGGTAGGTGACGGCCCGACCGCGGGTCCACTTGATCTTTCCCGACACAGCCTATGGGGATCTTCGACAATCTGTCCCAAGACCTCGCTCATGCCTACTTGTCAGCATTTCCGAAAAGGGGCATCGCGCCGTGTGCGTGCCCTTCTTCCTGGTACTTTCGCGATATCTATCAAAGTGGCATCGATTAGTGCGGTCCTCGGCCGCCCCTTGACATGATTGGCCCCCACGCTTCCACTGACGCTCCCTCTGACCTCTGCCGTCACACCCAACCCCCCGACCCCGCTCGAGAATTCCAGAGGTACCGGCTGTGACTCCATCGCTCATCGATCGCCGCCCTCGTGGCGAGCTGGTCGCCGAGCTCTACGACCGTCACGCCGCCGGGCTGTTCGCGTACTGCCACGACCAGCTCGGTGACACCGCCTCCGCCGCCAACACCCTGGTGGCCGTTCTCACCGGCGTCCCGGCCATCGAGCCCCCGCGCGCCGCCCTGTACGCGCTCGCACGCCGTGAGATCTACCGGCGCGATGTCGCCTACTCCTTCCCCTCGGTGGACCCCGCCGCCGACCCGGTGACCGCGCTGGTCGAACGGGTGGTGCGCGAGGTGCGCCCGCACCAGCGTGAGGTGCTGCTGCTGTCGGCGGTCTGCGGGCTCGACACCGTGGAGCTCGCGTGGGTCCTGGACGTCGCGGCCGACACGGCCGAGCAGCTCATGATCAGCGCACGTCACCGCTACGCCCGTTCCCTGGCCTCGGCCGTCTCCTCCGCCCGGGCCACCACGCCCTCCGCGCGGCTCGCCGCCGAGTACGACGTGCTCGGGGTCGCGCCCGCCGAGGAGTCCCTCGGCCGGCTGCCCTGGCGCACTCCCGCGCCGTCCCTGCGCACCCGCGTCCTCGCCGCGGTGCCCGAGGAACCCGCACCCGACACGGCCAAGGCGTCCGCGCGAGCCCCGCAGCAGAAGCGGTGGCCCACCACGCCGCGCTGGCCTCTGCCGCTCGCCGAGCCCAACCCGGTCACCAACGCCGGCGTCTTCCCCGCGCCGGAGCTCACGCCTCCGGCCCCCGGCCGCAGATCCAAGCACGAGGCCACCACCGAGCCGATGCCCAGACTCCGCGGCGCCTCCCGCCCCGCCGGAAAACCGGCTCGCGCGTCTCGCTCCCGTTTCCGCGCCACCGACGCGCCCACGCCCTCCTCCACGCACGCCCCCTCCGGCACGGCCGACGCCCCCGGCGTCACGTCCCGCACGACCGATGCCCCGGGCGCCCCCTCTCACCCCACCGACGTTTTCGGCGCCGCTTCCCACTCCACCGACGTCTTCGGCGCCGTTCCCCACTCGCCCGACGTCTTCGGCGCCGCTCCCCACTCCACCGACGTCTTCGGCGCCGCTTCGCACTCCACCGACGCCCTGAGCCCCACGTCCCGTACGACCGCTCCCTCGGACACCACGTCCCGCTCCACCGGCGTTCCGGGCACCGCATCCCACGTGGCCGGCGAAGCCCGGCCCTCCTCTCAGTCGGCGGACGAGCCCCGCACGTCCTCGCGTCCGGCCCAGGAACGGCGCGGCGCGTCTCGCCCGGACAGGAAGCGGGGCGCCCCTGGCGGCGAGGGCTCGCTGTTCAAGAACGCCCTGGCGAACGGCCAGTGGCCCACCCTGCAGCGCACCTTCAGTGTGGGCCCCACCTCCCCCGCCGCCACCCAGGAGTCGGCCGAGCACGGCCTCATCTCGTCCGCGCCCGCCCGGCCGGACCTGTTCCCCTCCCGGCCCGCCCCGCAGGACGTCGTCCCCTTCAGGCCCGATCCGCACGACCTGACCTCGTATGGGCCTGATTCGCAGCATCTCGCCCCGTTCAGGCCGGATTCGCACGACCTCGCCCTGTTCAGGGCCGCCGGACCCGGTTCGGTCACACCTGAGCCGGCGTCCGCCCCGTACGGCGTGATCGCCCCCTCCCGCGCCTCTCACGGCGCGGACGACCTCTCCGGAGGTCAGTCGCCTACGCACACGGCCGGTACCGACCCGGAGTCGCGGGACAGGCCGAAGTCTCCCCTGGCGGCGTTCCTCGCCGGAGCGCGGAACCTACTCAGGCGCACGAAGACCCCGGCATCCCCCGCTCCTACAGCCTCCCCCACGACGCCCCCCGTGCCCGAGGCCTGGCCCATGGGATCGTCCACGGCCTGGCCCGCGGAGCCACCCGCGCCTCGGGGAGCAGCCTCGGCGCCTCCGCTGCCCGCTTCCGGCGCCACCTTCGTCGCCCCTACGGCGGCCCACGACGGGGTACCCGCGTCATCCCAGCGCCCGTTCCCCGCCGTGCCCACGACGTCCCACGTGGCAGCGGCCTCTAGCGCGGCGCCCCCGTTCCCTGAGGCTCCCCTGTTCCCCGAAAGCGGCCCGGCCTCCGGTGCACCCCCGCTCCTCGATCTGGGGTCGGCCTTCGGCGCACCGCCGTTCCCCCCGGGCGGCTCGGCTTCGGGCGCACCGCCGGTCTTCGCGGCGCCGCCGCCCGCGTTCGGCGCGGCCTTCTCCGCGTTGGAGGCGCCGCCCGCACAGGACGACTTCCCCGCCGACGCGAGCTTCGGGGACGGCCCTTCGACGGTCGAGATGCCCGCGATCTCCGCGTCCATCCCCGCCGCCCACGCCGAGGCCCCCGCGTCCGTCGAACCGGCGATCGCGTCCGCCTTCTCCCCCTCCGTGGAGATCCCGGCGCCGGACGCCGGACCGGCGGCCACCGGACACGCGCCGGCCTCCACGACCTCGGAGCCCGCGTCCACGAACCCCGAAACCCCCGCCACGAGGTCCGAGCCCCCTGCCGCGGACCCCGCATCCACGCCCTCGAAGACCGGGGCCGCGTCCACGGCGTCCGGGCCGTCCCTGGCCTCCGGGGACGGGGACGATCCCGCGTCCGAGGCCGCCCCGGCGGGCGTCACGGCCACGGCGTCAGGCGGAGTCACCCGGCCGCGCCGCCACGACCGGCTGAAGCCGATCAAGATCGGCGAGCACCACTACGACTGGCTCTGGGAACTGGCCGGTTTCCTGCTGTGCGTCGCCATCGCGATGCTCGTCTTCTTCGCAGTCCCCACGATCGTCACCCCATAGTGCTGCGACCGGCGCACGTGCGCCGGTCACCCACCGCACACGGCGCCGGATTCGCCGTCCCCCGTCCCGCCGACCCGGCGCCGGAGTAGGTCCAGCCATGGCGGGAAGAGCATCGCACCCCGGCGACGGCGAAGGCCCCGCCAGGGCCAGGCGAGGACCGTCGACCGGCCTCGCTTGTCGGGCGGTCGACTCAGGGGGTGGACTTCCGGCGCGACACGCTAAAGCTCCGGTGGCAGGCCGCATGCCGGGAACAGGTCGGCGTCGAGGAAGGCCACGACGTGCCCTACGCCCGCGGCGGTGACGGTCAGCACCTGCAGGGCGTGCGGCCGGTGGACGCCGTCGTCGCCTCGCGCGTAGGAGCCGAAGGCGGGTTGTTCGTTCACGCGCGCCGGGACCATCCGGTAGCCGCCTCCGGCCAGGATCCTGGCGCCGAGGAACCGTCCGACCGTCTCGCGTCCGCTGAACCAGGTGGGGATCGGCGGCATCTCCCAGACGACGTCGTCGGCCAGCACCGCCATCAGGGCGTCGACGTCGGCGTTCTCGAACGCGGTCGCGTACCGGTCGAGCAGCTCGCGCTGGGCCGGGTCGTCCGGCTCGGTGAGCCCTTCCGGGGTGGGCGCGATCTGGCTGAGCTGCGCCCGGGCGCGCTGCAACGCGCTGTTGACCCCGGCCGTCGTGGTGCCGAGCAGGTCGGCGACCTCGCCTGCCCGCCAGGCGAGCACGTCGCGCAGGATCAGCACCGCGCGCTGCCGGCCGGGAAGGTACTGCAACGCGGCGATGAACCCCAGCCGCATGGTCTGCCTGGCCTCGACGATGACGGCCGGATCGTCGGAGGCGGTGCCGAACAGTGCGCCGGGAGCCGGTTGCAGCCATGGCACCTCAGGCAGCCGGGAGCGCGGCGATGCGTCCGGGTCGTGGCTCGGGCCGCCCAGCCCGGAGGGCAGCGGCCGGCGGCCGTTGCCCTCCAGCGCCTTGAGGCAGGTCCGCGTCGCGATGCGGTACAGCCAGGTGCGCATCGAGGAGCGGCCTTCGAAGCCGGCGTACCCGCGCCACGCCTGCAGGTAGGTGTCCTGGAGCGCGTCCTCGGCGTCGTGGACCGAGCCGAGCATCCGGTAGCAGTACGCCAGCAGTTCCCGTCGGAAGGGTTCGCTCAGCCGGGCGAACCCGTCGTCGGACGCTCCGGGCGCCGGGTCCGCCGGCAGCCGCGCCGTAGGCGTCACGGCACCTCCGCTCATCCCATCGTCCAGAACATGAACGCCATCGCCGCGGCCATGAGGGCGTGAGCGAGGTGGGAGATCCTTTCGGCGGCGCCCCGTGCCCCGTCGCCGGAAGCGGGTCGCGCGCCGCGGAACAGGAACCACAGTCCTGTGGCCGCGAACGCCAGTATGAGCGTCCATCTGAGTGGTATCGACTCGATCATCGCAGGACTCCGTGTCCGGGACGGAGGGGTGACGCCCCGTCGGTGGGGGCCTCACCCGCCTTGCCGCCCGCGTGCTCAGTGGTGGTGGGGGTGGTGGTGGTCGTCGCCCGCGCCGTCGCCGTAGGTGTCGTGGTAGGGGAACTGGTTGACGTAGCGGTCCCGCCCGAGGGGCGTCAGGTCGAGGTAGTGGTAGGTGCTCAACAGCACCTCGGCGCCGCGCCCGTAGGTCGAGTAGGTGTGGAAGACGGCGTCCTGGTCGCGGACGAAAACGCTCAGGCCCTGCGCGTCGCCGTTGACCGCGTACTCCAGGCCCTCACGTTCCATGGCGGCCCTGTTCTTGTAGTTGTACTGGACCGGTGCGACGGACTCGTCGTTGGTGACGTGGAAGTCGTAGTTGAAGTCGCTCCTGGCCGAGGAGTACCACGGGATGGTCCATCCCATCCGCGCCCTCCACCTGTCGATCTTCGACAGCGGCGCGCGGGAGACGAGCGCGAACGTGGTGTCGCTGCCGTGCAGGTGCTCGAGGCGGCCCACGTTGTCGACCGCGAACGAGCAGCTCGGGCAGCCCTCTTCCCAGCCGTCGTTCCACATGAAGTGATAGACGATGAGCTGGCGGCGGCCCTCGAACAGCTCGCCGAGGCGCGCCTTGCCGGCCGCGCTCTCGAACTCGTACTCCTTGTCGATCTTCACCATGGGCAGTTCGCGGCGCTGTGCGGTGACCGCGTCCTGCGCCCGCATGACCTCCTTCTCCCTGTCGAGCAGTCTCAGCCGGGCCGCCAGCCACTCGTCACGGGACGCCGTCTGCGGAAGAGCCATCGTCTTCCCTCTCTACTGAAGTCGATCACGATGTGGGCGGACGGCGGAACCGGCGGCCGTGGCCTCGGCGAGCCCGACCGACCGGCATCGGACACCGGATCGCGCGGTCGGCGAGCCGTCCACATGTACAGAGGCGCCATGGCGCGAAAACTCATCGGAGAGGGTCCGGAGAGCAGGCGGCGTCCTGTGCGCGCCCTTCAGCGGGCCCGCGCACGCCGGTCGCGTGAGGCCGGTCGCGCGCGTCGCCTGGTCGGGCGCGTCGCGTGGTCGGGCGCGGGGATCGGTCGCGAGAGTCAGTCGCGGGAGAGGATGAGGCCGCTGGTGGGGACGCCGGTGCCGGCGGTGACCAGGACGTTCTGGACGCCGGGGACCTGGTTGACGGAGGTGCCGCGCACCTGCCGCACGGCTTCGGCGATGCCGTTCATGCCGTGGATGTACGCCTCGCCGAGCTGACCGCCGTGCGGGTTGACCGGCAGATGGCCGTCGATCTCGATGCCCCCGCCGGCGATGAAGTCGCGCGCCTCTCCCCTGGCGCAGAAGCCCAGCTCCTCGAGCTGGGTGAGCACGAACGGGGTGAAGTGGTCGTACAGGATGGCCGTCTGGATGTCCTGCGGCGACATGCCCGACATCTCCCAGAGGCCGCGCGCCACGACGCCCATCTCCGGAAGTCCCGCCATGTCGTCGCGGTAGAAGCTGGTCATCATCATCTGCCCGGCGCCCGACCCCTGCGCGGCCGCCGTGATGACCGCCGGAGAGCGCCGCAGGTCCCTGGCCCGCTCCGCCGAGGTGACGACCAGGGCCACGGCCCCGTCGCTCTCCTGGCAGCAGTCGAGCAGGTGCAGCGGCTCGACGATCCACCTGGACGCCTGGTGCTCCTCCAGCGTGATGGGCCGCTGGTAGAACCAGGCCGCCGGGTTGGCGGCCGCGTGACGGCGCATGGCCACGGCGACGCGGCCGTAGTCCTCGGAGGTGGCTCCGTAGGTGTGCATGTACCGCCGGGCGAACATCGCGACCCACGCGGCAGGCGTCAGCAGCCCGAACGGGGCGTGCCACCCCATCTCGACGCCGAGCGAGGACGGCTCGCCGCCGAGCCCGGCGTTCGGCTGGCCGAACCTGCGCCCGGACCGCTCGTTGAAGGCCCGGTAGCACACCACGGTGGAGGCGACGCCGGTGGCGACGGCCATGGCGGCCTGGAGCACCGTGCCGCACGCCGCGCCTCCCCCGTACTCGACGCGGGAGAAGAACGACAGGTCGCCGATGCCGGTCTCGCGGGCGACGGCGATCTCCTGGTTGGCGTCCTGGGTGAAGGTGACCAGGCCGTCCACGTCGGACGGCGAGAGGCCGGCGTCGTCCAGCGCGGCGAAGACGGCTTCGGCGGCGAGCTGGAGCTCCGTGCGGCCGGACTCCTTGGAGAACTCGGTGGCGCCGATGCCCGCGAGGGCCGCGCGGCCGGAGAGCGAGTGCACGTGGTGAGCCCTTTCTGGTGACGTCGGCCCTGGCGGGGAGCACACCCTCCGGGCGGAGGGCGGGGCGCCGGTCAGCGGGGGAGGGTGAGGCGCACGGTGCCGATGGCGTGGTCGCCCAGGCTGACGGCGCCGCGGACCTCGACGGTCACCTCGCCGTCCCGCCGCTCGGTGACGACGCCGCTGAAGGTCAGGGTGTCCCCGGCGTACGCGGGCACGCCGAGGCGGACGTTGATGCCGCGGATCAGGGCCTCGGGCCCGGCCCAGTCGGTGACGTACCGCTCGACCAGCCCCATGGTGGTGAGGATGTTGAGGAAGATGTCCGCCGACCCCTGGGCCCTGGCGCCCGCGACGTCGTGGTGGACCGGCGTGAAGTCCATGGTCGACAGGGCCGTCGCGATGACGGTGGTCGGTGTGAGCTCGATGCGCAACGGCGGCAGCGCGGTCCCGCGCTCGATCTCGTCTTCGGTCAGTGTGCGCATCAGGACTCCTGGGGTACCCACATCGGCAAGGTCAACTTGTCGTCCATTTCGCGGTATGCCACTCGTACCGGCATACCGATGCTCACGCTTTCCGGTGGGCATTCCACGACATTTCCGACAATTCGTATTCCCTCCGGCAGCGCGATCACCGCCACCACGAAAGGCGGGTCCAGCCCCGGCATCGGAGGAGCGTGGTGCACCACGAAGCTGTAGACCTCGCCGACCCCGCTCACCACGGCGTACACCCGGTTCGCCGACCGGCAGGACGGGCAGATCGGTCCGGGCGGGTGCCGCAGTTCGCCGCAGTCACCGCATTTCTGGATGCGCAACTCGCCTTCCCGGACACCCTCCCAGAAGAACGCCGTGTCCCGGTTGACGGCCGGCGTCAGAGGGTAGGCGGCGCGCTTCTCGGGCGCGGCTTTCTCCTCCCGCGGACGAAACTTCAATACCCGGAACATCATCTCCGCGACGGGTTCGTGTTCGGAGTACCAGGTGACCAGCCAGGTCACGAAATATCCGGTTCCGAGCGCCGTGGTCTTCGGCCCGCTCAGCCCGGTCAGCCGCGTGGCCGGCACCAGCCGCTCCCCCAGCCGCACGTACCGGTGGTAGGTCTGCTCGCAGTTGGTGGCCACCACGCCGGTGAAGCCGCCCTCGTCGAGCGTGCGCAGCACGTCGTCCACCGGGGTGCCCGCGCCGCCGGGCGGGCCGAGCCCGGCCATCGTCCACACCTGCGCCATCGCGGGCGGCGCGACGATCTCCCCGTGCACGCTCGCGGCGGCGAACGCCTCGTCGGTGTAGACGGGGTTGGCGTCCCCCATCGCGGTGGTCCAGTGGCGGATCATCGGCAGGTTGACCGGATCGGCCGCCGGGGCGCCGCGGACCTCGCCCACCGCGATGCGCGCCTCCGCCAGGGCGACGAGCCGCTCGTGCAGGTCCTGCCCGGCCGTCGTGGTCATCTCCGTCCTCCGCCCGTGCCCGTCGTGCCCGTCACCGTCTCGGCCCTCCCGCGTCCCTGTCGTCCTCCCGCGTCCCTGTCGTCCTCGCGCTCACCGGGGCGGGCGGGGCAGCCCGAGGCCGAGCATCGCGATGAGCTCGCGCTGGACCTCGTTCACCCCGCCGCCGAAGGTCAGCACGATCGCCCCCTTGACCGACCGGTCGAGCTGCTCGACGAACGCGGCGGTCTCCGGGTCGGACAGGTCGCCGAACCGCGCGAGCGTCTCCCCGACGATCCGCCCGACCTCCTGCATGCGCTCGGAGCCGTAGATCTTGGTGGCGGAGGCGTCCGGCGCGCCGAGCCAGCCGAGGCCCATGTTCGCGGCGACCTGCCAGTTGAGGAGTTCGTTGGTGCGGAAGCAGGCGTAGACGCGGGCGATGGCCCGGCGCACGGCGGGCTCGTCGATGGCGCCGGTGCGCCGGGCCCAGGCGGAGAACCGGTCGTACACGCGGGCGAGGTTGCCGGCCGGGCCGAGGGTGACCCGCTCGTGGTTGAGCTGGTTGACGATGAGGTCCCAGCCCTTGTTCTCCTCGCCGACCAGCATGTCCGCCGGCACCCTGACGTCGGAGTAGTACGTCGAGTTGGTGTGGTGGCGGCCGTCCATGGTCACGATCGGCGTCCAGGAGTACCCCGGGTCGCGGGTGTCGGCGATCAGCATCGAGATGCCGCGGTGCTTCTTGGCACCGGGGTCGGTGCGGGCGGCCAGCCAGATGTACCCGGCGTAGTGCGCGCCGGAGGTGAAGATCTTCTGGCCGTTGACGACGTAGTGGTCGCCGTCCCTGACCGCCGTCGTGCGCAGCGAGGCCAGATCGGTGCCGGCGCCCGGCTCGCTGTACCCGATCGCGAAGTGGCAGTCGCCGGCCAGGATGCGGGGCAGGAAGAACTCCTTCTGCTCCGTCGTGCCGTACTGCATAAGGGTCGGGCCCACCGTCTGCACGGTGATGATCGGGTACGGCACGTCGGCGCGGGCGATCTCGTTGGCGAAGATCTGCTGCTCCAGCGGCCCGTAGCCGCCACCGCCGTACTCCTCGGGCCAGCCGAGCCCGAGCTTGCCGTCGCGGCCCAGCCTGCGGCAGTGCTCCATGTACGCCTCGCCGAACGGGTCCTCGGAGATCTTGGCGCGGTCTTCGTCGGTCAGGCAGGCGGCGAAGTACTCCCGCAGCTCCTCGCGGAGCCGCTTCTGCTCGGGGGTCAGGTCGATCAGCATCAGACGAGGGCTCCCATCATGTCGAGCCGGGCCTCCGCGCCGCCGAGCAGGTGCGCCCGGTGCTTGCCCCAGGCGAAGTGGCGGTGCAGCGGGTAGGTGACGTCCAGGCCGAGGCCCCCATGCAGGTGCTGGCAGGTGTAGAGAGCGGCGAGGGCGGCGTCGGCGGCCGTGTGCGCGGCGACCTCGAGGTCCACGTCGGCCTCCTCGGCGAGCCCCTGGTCCACCCGCCACGCGCCCGCCCAGACGGCCACGTCCAGCGCCCGCCCGGCGATGTAGACGTCGGCGATCTGCATGGTCACCGCCTGGAACTCGGCCAGGGCGCGGTCGAACTGCCTGCGGGTCTTGATGTGCTCGGTGGTCAGGGCCAGCGCGCCCGCGAGGACGCCGGAGGCGCTCGCCGTCAGGGCGACCAGCGCCAGGCGCCGCAGGGCGGCGAACGCGGCGCCGTCCGGCTCGCCGAGCGGCTCGGCCGGGGTGTCGGAGAGGATCAGCGTCGCGGCCGGCTCGCCGGTAGAGGTGGGCGCCGGCGCCAGGGTCGCCGCCCCCGGCTCGACGAGGAAGAGCCCGACGCCCCGCGGCGTCACGGCCGGGACGACGATCGCGGCGGCCTCGGCGGCGTAGGAGACCATGGTCTTGCGCCCGGAGAGCGCCCACGCGCCGCCGGCTCCGCCGGGACGGGCCTCGGTGAGCGGGGGCGTGCCGAGGTCGCGGCCGGGTTCCATGAGCGCGGCGGTCAGCACGACCTCGCCCTCGGCCAGGCGCGCGGCGAGCGCGCGCTGCGCGGCCGAGCCGTACCGGCCGATCACCATGGCCGCGACCAGGCCGTCCTGCAGGGGGACGGGGACGACCCGCGCTCCGGCCTCGCGCGCGACCACGGCCATCGCCACGGCGCCGAGCCCGGCGCCGCCGGCCTCCTCCGGCAGGCAGGCCCCGATGAGCCCCGCCCGCGCCACCGCCCGCCACAGTTCGGCGTCGTAGGGCTGCCCGCTCTTCTCGTGGGCGGCGAGGCGGTCGTGCCCGGCCTCCCGGCCGAACAGGCCCGCGGCCAGCTCTTTCAGCTCCGCCTGCGTCTCGTCGAGGTCGAAATCCATCACGACGCCTTCCGTGCGCCCGGTCGAGCCCGGTGGGAGTCCAGTGGCAGTCCGGTCAGCCGCAAATTAGAACAGATTCTAATCTGTGTCCATAGCGATTGCGTGTGACCCCGATTCGACACATGCGCGCAACACAAAGGTCATGCAAGACCGGCCTTCCTTGTGACCGGTGAGTAACAAGCCCTACCTGCGGGTCATCCGGTAACGTGTTCTCATGCGCACCTCGCATGCCGGCACCGCCGCCGTCCCGGCCTCCGGTCCCGGCGGCGACGACCAGGCGGCGCCGCCGTCCCCGACGGCCCGGGTCTCCTCAGGCGTCCGCACCCGCAGCCAGCACCAACGGCGCAAGCGCATCGTCCAGGCCGCCGCGGCCCTCGCCTCGCGGGGCGGCGTCGAGGCAATGCAGATGCGGACCGTCGCCGAACGCGCCGGGGTCGCGCTCGGCACCCTCTACCGCTACTTCCCCTCGAAGATGGATCTCGTCGTCGCGGTCGTCGGCGAAGAGATCGACCTTCTCGAGAACAGCATCGAGCGGCGTCCGCCGAGCGCCGAGACGGCGGCGGGGCGGGGGGTGGACGTGCTCATGCGCGCCACCCGCGGCCTCATGCGCGAGCCCGAGCTCGCCGACGCGCTCATCCGCTCGCTGATCATCGCCCAGGTCGAGGTCCCGTTCGGCGACCGCATGGCCGGGCTGCTGCTGCGCGTCTCGGGCAACGGCCTCACCCTCGAGACCGCCTCCGAGGAGCAGTTCGCCCTCGCCGGCTCGCTGGCCGGGGTGTGGGTGAACGAGCTGCTGGAGATGCTGCGCGGCCGGCGCACCTACGAGCAGATCCAGCGTCGCATCGAGATCGCGGCCGAGCGCCTGCTCGCCGACTTCGACGACCGCGACGACCGCGACGACTCCGACGCCTGAGAGGGCCTCGGGCATCCACGAGGGCTTCCCGCTTCCACGAAGGCTTCCGGCTTTCGAGAGGGCTTCCCGCTTCCACGAGGGTTCCAGGAGGGCTTCCCGCTTCCAGGAGGGTTCCGGGAGGGCTTCCGGCGCCCGGCAAGGCTTTCGCGGCAAATTAGAACCGGTTACAGTCGCGGCGGAACCTTGTTCTGATGGGAAGGAGGCCGCATGGGCAGGCCCGTGATCGTCGAAGCCGTACGCACCCCGATCGGCAAGCGCAACGGCTGGCTGGCGGGGGTCAAACCGCAGGCCCTGCTCGGGGCGGCCATGAACGGCGTCGTCGAGAGGTCCGGCATCGACCCCTCCGCCGTCGGGCAGGTCTTCGCGGGCTGCGTCACCCAGGCCGGCGAGCAGGGCGGCCACGTCGGCAGGCACGCCTGGCTCTACGCCGGCCTGCCGTACCAGACCGGGGTGACGACGGTGGACGCCCAGTGCGGCTCCTCCCAGCAGGCCGTGCACCTGGTCGCCGCGCTCATCCAGGCCGGGGTGATCGACGTGGGCATCGCCTGCGGCGTCGAGTCCATGTCCCGCCAGCCGCTCGGCAGCAACGTGCTGCCGGCCAACCCGCGCCCCGGTGACTGGTCGATCGACCTGCCCGACCAGTTCACCGCCGCCGAGCGCATCGCCCAGCGGCGCGGGTTGACCCGGGAGCGGCTCGACCGGTTCGGCGCCCGCTCGCAGCGGCAGGCGGCCAAGGCGTGGGCCGACGGCCGGTTCGAGCGCGAGGTGATCCCCGTGACCGCGCCCGTTCTGGGCGAGAACGGGGTTCCCACGGGAGAGACCCTCGCCGTGTCCAGGGACCAGGGCCTGCGCGAGACCACGGCCGAGGGGCTGGCCAGGTTGAGGCCGGTGCTCGGGGAGGACGCCCTGCACACCGCGGGCACCTCCTCGCAGATCTCCGACGGCGCCGCCGCCGTGCTGCTGATGAGCGAGGAGGCCGCGGCCCGGCACGGCCTGCGCCCGCGCGCCCGCATCCTGGCTCAGGCCCTGGTCGGTTCCGAGCCCTACTACCATCTGGACGGGCCGGTGGACGCGACCGCCAAGGTGCTGGCCATGTCGGGGATGTCCGTGCGCGACATCGACAGGTTCGAGGTGAACGAGGCGTTCGCGGCCGTCGTGCTGTCCTGGGCGGAGGTGCACGCCCCGGACATGGAGCGGGTCAACGTGAACGGCGGGGCCATCGCGCTCGGGCATCCGGTGGGCGCGACGGGCGCCCGGCTGGTCACCACGGCGCTGCACGAGCTGGAGCGGGCCGACCGCGCGACCGCGCTGGTGTCGATGTGCGCCGGCGGCGCCCTGGCCACCGCGACCATCCTCGAGCGCGTGTGAGGACGCGCCGCAGGGCCTACAGCGCCCAGCGTCCCGCCGACCTGGGCGGCGGAGTGTGGAGCGTGCCGGTGCCGATCCCCGGCAGCCCGCTCGGGTACACGCTGGTGTACGCGGTGGAGTCCCCCACGGGACCGGTGCTGGTCGACGCGGGCTGGAACCACGAGGACGCCTGGACGGCGCTGCGCGACGGGCTCGCCGCGTGCGGCGTGGACGTCCGGGAGGTGCGCGGGGTGGTCGTCACCCACTACCACCCCGACCACGCCGGGCTGGCCGGGCGGGTACGCGAGGAGTCGGGCGGCTGGATCGCGATGCACGAGGCGGACGCCTCCATCGTGCGCCTGATGCGCGGCATGCCGGTGGACTCCCATCGCGAGTTCCAGGCCGAGATGATGCGCCGGGCGGGCGCGGGGGCGGAGGCGGAGGCCGTCCGGGCTTCCGAGCGGCCCGACCCGCCCGCGCAGCCCGACAGGGAGCTGCGCGACGGGGACCTGATCGACCTGCCGGGGCGAGTGCTGCGTGTGGTGTGGACGCCGGGCCACACTCCCGGGCATGTGTGCCTGCACCTGGAGGACGCCGACCGGCTGTTCACCGGAGACCACGTCCTGCCCGACATCACCCCTCACATCGGCATTTATCCGTACGACCGGCAGGACGTCGATCCGCTGGAAGACTTTCTCGAGTCCCTCACCCGGGTGGCCGGGCTGGGAGAGGCGCACGCGCTGCCTGCGCACGAGGAGCCCTTCGCGGACGTCGCCGCCCGCGCGGCCGAGATCCGGGCCCACCATGAGGACAAGCTCCTACGTCTGCGCGACATGATGACAGGGGCCGCGGCCGAGCCCCTGACGATCTGGCAGGTCGCCGAGCGAATGACCTGGAACAGGCCATGGAGCGACCTGGCGCCCGTGCAGCGCGGCCTCGCCGCGGGCGAAGCGGCGGCGCATCTGCGGACGCTGGAGTCCCGCGGCGTCGTCCGCCGCGCACCTGGGGCTCCCGGCGATCCCGTCCGGTTCACCGCCACGTCACAATGACCCCATACACTCATAGACATCCGATGTCTGCGGATGAAGCGCGAAAAGCAGAGGTGGTGTCTCCGTGGCGGTCACGGACGCGGCGATCGACAAGATCAAGGGAATGATCGTCTCGGGCGAGCTCGGCCCGGGCGCGCGGCTCCCCAAGGAGGCCGACCTGGCCGAACGCCTCGGCCTGTCCCGCAACTCCCTCCGCGAGGCCGTCCGCGCGCTCGCGCTGATCAACGTGCTGGACGTGCGGCAGGGCGACGGCACGTACGTCACCAGCCTGGAGCCCCACCTCCTGCTCGACGCCCTGTCCTTCGTGGTCGACTTCCACCGCGACGACACCGTGCTGGAGTTCTTCCAGGTGCGCCGCATCCTCGAACCGGCCGCCACCGGCATGGCGGCGCTCGCCATGACCGACGGCCAGGTCGAGGACCTCCGGTCGATCCTGGACGCCCTGCCCGACGACCCGAGCATCGAGCAGCTCGTCGCCAACGACCTGGAGTTCCACCAGCTCATCGCCAAGGGGTCGGGCAACACCGTGCTGTGCTCGCTCATCGAGAGCCTGTCCGGGCCGACCACCCGGGCCCGCGTCTGGCGCGGCCTCACCCAGGAGGGGGCCACCGTCAAGACCAGGGAGCAGCACGCCGCGATCTACGAGGCCATCGCGGGCCGTCAGCCCGACGTCGCCCGCGCCTGGGCCACCGTCCACGTCGCCGGCGTCGAGGAATGGCTGCGCCGCGCTCTCTGAGCCCCGCGCCGCAGAGGCCGGGAAAAATCTCCGGCGGAGTTCCGCCGTCCTGTCGATCCGAGGGAGACCCACGCGTCGGAATGGATGTCCGGCCCGCGAACCGGGGCGGACGAGCTCCGACGGACATGGACGAATACGGAAGGACCGCATCATGGCCAAGTACCTGGTTCTCATCTACGAGGACGAAGCCTCCTACGCCGCCGCCACGCAGGAGGACCACGACCGCGTCTACAAGGAGCACGTCGTGTTCGCCGAGAACAACGGGCCCAAGCTGCTGGGCGGCGACGCGCTGCACCCGACCGGCACCGCCACCTCCATCCGCAAGGACTCCTCCGGCGAGTTCCTGGTCACCGACGGGGCCTTCGTCGAGACCAAGGAGGCCATCTGCGGCTACTACCTGATCGACGCGGCCGATCTGGACGAGGCGATCGCCGTGGCCAAGCAGGTTCCGGCGCCCTACGGCGGCGTCGAGGTCCGCCCGGTGCAGATCTTCGACTGAGGTGAGCCCGGAGGCGACGGCCGCCGTCGCGGACGCGCACCGCCGCGAGTGGGCCTTCGTGCTCTCCGCGGCGGTGCGCGTCACCCGCGACATCGACCTGGCCGAGGAGTGCGTGCAGGACGCCTACGCCAGGGCGCTGACCGCCTGGAGCGCCCAGGGCGTCCCGGCCAGCCCGGGGGCCTGGCTGACGACGGTGGCCAGAAACCGTGCACTGGACCTGCTGCGCCGGGACGCGACCATGCGCCGGTCGCTGCCGTTGCTGCTGGAGGACCAGGTCGAGCCGGGACCGGACGAGACGCCCGCCGCGCGGGCGGGCGACGACCGGCTCCGGCTGATCTTCACCTGCTGCCATCCCGCCATGGCCCTGCAGGCGCAGGTCGCCCTGACCCTGCGCCTGCTGTGCGGGCTGACCACGGCGGAGGTCGCCCGCGCCTTCCTGGTGAGCGAGCCGACCATGGCGGCCCGCCTCACCAGGGCCAAGAAGAAGATCGCCGCCGCGCGCATCCCCTACCGCGTGCCGCCGCCGGAGGCGCTCCCCGGGCGCATCGACGCGGTGCTCACCGTCGTGCACCTGCTGTTCACCACCGGGCACACCGCCCCGGCCGGCGAGTCGGTCGTCCGCCGCGACCTGGTGGAACGCTCGCTGGACCTGGCCCGCATGCTCCGGGCGCTGCTGCCGGACGACGCCGACGTCGCCGGCCTGCTCGCGCTGATCCTGCTCACCGACGCCCGCGCCGCCACCCGGGTGGCCGGCGACGGGCGGCTGCTCACGCTGGACGAGCAGGACCGCACCCGCTGGGACCGTCCGGCCATCGCCGAGGGGGTGGCGCTGGTCCGCGAGGCGCTGCGGCGCCGCCCGCCGGGCCGCTTCGCCCTGATGGCCGCCATCGCCGCCGTCCACTCCGAGGCGCCCACCTGGGACGACACCGACTGGCGCGAGGTGCTCGCGCTCTACGACCTGCTCGTCTGCGTCTGGCCGTCGCCGGTCGTGGCGCTCAACCGCGCGGTGGCCCTGGGGTTCGTCCATGGTCCCGCCCGCGGGCTGAGGGAGCTGGACTCGCTCGCCGGCGAGCCGCAACTGGCCGGGTACGGCTACCTGGCCGCCTCGCGCGCCGACTTCCTGCGCCGCCTCGGCCGCATCGCGGAGGCCCGCACCGCGTACGAGGAGGCACTGCTGCTCACCGAGAACGCCGCCGAGCGCCGCTTCCTCGCCGAACGCCTCCGAGGGCTCCGGCCTTAGGCGCCGCCGTGTCCTCCGGCCGGCGTCGGCGGCCCAGGCCACCGACACGGGAACAGCTCGAGCGTCGCCCACGAGACGCCGGCGACCACCGCGTCCCGGTGTTCCGCGCGGAAAACCGCTGGCCGCGCCGCCGGAGGCGTGGTTAGACTTCCCCGGCTCATCGCCGACCGTCCCTCATCCGGGGGGACCTGGCGTCTGGAGGGGGACGGGGAGATGGCGGGCGGCCGGCTGCTGATGGACGTGCGTCCCCTGCGGAGCTCTCCCGCGTTCCGCCGCCTGTGGGCGGGGACGCTGCTGTCGGCCGTCGGCGGGCAGATGACGACCTTCGCCGTGGTCCTGCAGGTCTACACGATGACCGGCTCGGCGGTCGCCGTCGGCGCGGTCGGCCTGGCGAGCGCCGTTCCCTCGATCGTGCTCGGCCTCGCGGGGGGCGTGGTCATCGACGCGATCGACCGGCGCAAGCTGGTGCTGGTGACCAGCGGCTGCCTGGCCCTTGTGTCGGCGCTGTTCGCCGTCCAGGCGTTCGCCGGGTTCGACCAGGTATGGCCGCTGTACTGCCTGGTCGTGCTGCAGTCGGCGCTCGCCGCGGTCAACAGCCCCGCGCGCGGCACGTTCCTCGCCCGGCTGCTGCCGCCCGAGCAGGTACCGGCGGGCGCGGCGCTCACCATGTTCACCTTCCACTTCAGCGGGACGGTGGGCCCCGCCCTGGCCGGGGTGATCGCCGCCGGCTGGGGCCTGCGCACGTGTTACCTCATCGACGCGCTGAGCTTCGCCTTCGCGTTGTACGGCGTCGCGCGGCTGCCGGCGATGCCACCGGAGGGCGGGGGCACCAGGCCGGGCCCGCGGGCGGTCGCCGAGGGGCTGCGGTTCATCGGGAGGAACCGCGTGATCGGCGGCGCCTTCCTCGCCGACATGAGCGCCATGCTCCTCGGCATGCCCTACGCGCTGTTCCCGGTGATCAACGCCGAGCGCTTCGGCGGGTCGGCCGAGACGCTCGGCCTGCTCACCTCCGCCGTCGCGGCCGGCGGCCTGGCCGGCACGGCGCTGTCGGGCTGGGTCGGGCGGGTGTCCCGCCAGGGCCGGGCCATGCTGGTGGCCGGGGCGATCTGGGGAGCCGCCGTCGCCGGCTTCGGCCTGACTCCCACTCTGTGGCCGGCGCTGGCGCTGCTGACCGTCGCCGGCGCCGCCGACGTGGTGAGCGTGGTGTTCCGCACCTCGGTCGTGCAGGTGGCGACGCCCGACCGCTACCGGGGCCGGGTCGGCGCCGCCGAGTACCTGGTCGGCGCCGGCTGCCCGCAGCTCGGCAACTTCCGCGCCGGCGCGCTCGGCTCGGCGCTGTCGCCCACCGTGAGCGCGGTCGGCGGCGGCCTGGCCACCATCGTGGGCGCCGGGCTGATCGCCCTGGCCATGCCGGCGCTACGCCGATACGCCGCTCCCACGACGACGACCGCTCCCGCCGCGAGGACGACCACACCGGCCGGGACGACGGCCGCTCCGGGCGAGACGGCCACCACGCCGGACGGCCCGCAGAACGATGTAGCGTCACTACACGAAACACTTTAGAAGAAATAGCTGGACTGAACTGCGACACGCGTCGAAACTCCAGGGGTGCGCCCCCTTCACTCCTTCCTCGCCATTGCCGTCGCCGTCCTGTGGGGCGTCAACTTCGTCGTCATCGACATCGGGCTCGAGCACTTCCCGCCGCTGCTGTTCGCGGCGCTGCGCTTCACCCTGGTCGCCGTCCCGGCGGTGTTCCTCATCCCGCGCCCGGCGATCCCGGTCCGCTGGATCGTCGTCGTAGGGCTGTTCCAGTGGGCCGGGCAGTTCGGGCTGCTGTTCACCGCCATGTACCTGGGCCTGCCCGCCGGCCTCAGCTCCCTGGTGCTCCAGGCGCAGGTGATCTTCACGGTGGCCGTCGCCGCCGTGGTCCTCGGCGAGCGCCCGGGACGGCGCCGGCTCGCCGGCATCGTGGTCGCCTCCGCCGGCATCGCGGTGATCGCGGTGGGCAGGGGCGCCCAGGTGCCGCTGTGGCCCCTGCTGCTCGCGCTCGGGGCCGCGGCCTCGTGGGGCGTCGCCAACGTGTGCGTGCGGCGGGCCGAGGCGCCCGGGGGGCTCGGTCTGCTGGTGTGGTCCAGCCTGGTGCCGCCGCTGCCCCTGCTCGGGCTGTCGGCGCTGTTCGAGGGCCCGGACCGCATCCGCGGCGCGTTCTCCTCCTTCGCCCCGGGGTCGGTCGCGGCGCTGGCGTACGTGGTGGTCCTGTCGACCTTCGTCGGCTTCGGCATCTGGAACGCGTTGCTGCGCCGGTACCCCGCCTCGGCCGTGGCGCCGTTCACGCTGCTCGTCCCGATCATCGGCATGGCGACGGCCGGCGTCTGGCTCGGCGAGCGTCCCGGCGCCGGCGAGTTGCTGGGCGGCGCCATCGTGCTGATCGGCCTCGCCGTCCTGGCCGTGCGGCCGTCCGCGCGGAGGGCCGCCGCGTCCCTCAGCACCCCGGACGGCCCGCCGCCTGGCGGAGCCCTGCGCGGCGCCGGGGCCGGCTGACGCGCCGGCGGTGCCCCACGCGGGTTCGTGGTAATCATGGATCATGGCCCCACCCGACCCCCTGCGGCCCGCCGACCCCGAGCGAATCGGTGACTACCGCCTGACCGGCCGCCTCGGCCAGGGCGGGCAGGGTGTGGTGTACCGTGCGCTTCGGCCCGGCGGCGAGCCGGTCGCGGTGAAGCTGATGCACGCGCGACTGGACGATGACCGGGCACGCCGCCGGTTCGCCGACGAGGTGCGGGCGATCCGGCGGGTGGCGCCGTTCTGCACCGCCCAGGTGCTGGACGCCGACCTGGACGGCGACCGTCCGTACATCGTCAGCGAGTACGTCGACGGGGTCTCGCTGCACCGGCACGTCGCCACCGAGGGGCCGCTCGCCGGGGGCTCCCTGGACCGCATCGCCGTCGGCACCGCCACGGCGCTGGCCGCGATCCACGGGGCCGGGGTCGTGCATCGAGACCTCAAGCCCGGCAACGTTCTGCTGGGCCTCGAAGGGCCCAGGGTGATCGACTTCGGCATCTCGCGGATGATGGGCACGGTGACCACCACGGGCCAGCCGCCCGTCGGCACGCCCGCGTACATCTCGCCCGAGCAGCTCAAGGGCGAGCGCGCCGGGCCCGCGGCCGACATGTTCGGCTGGGCGCTCACGGTCGCCTTCACGGCGAGCGGACGTCACGCCTACGCCGCCCGGTCGTTCGAGGCGACCCTGGGCCGGATCCTGTTCGGGGAGCCCGACCTCGGCCCGCTCGCCGGGCCGCTGCGGGAGATCGTGGTGGCCTGCCTCGCCGCCGACCCGGCCGACCGCCCGGGCGCCGAGGAGGCGCTGCGCCTGCTCATCGGCACGGGACCGGCCCCCGCCCTCATGCCGCGTCACGGCGTACTCGAAACGGGCGCCACCCTGGCCACCGCACCGCCCTGGCGCGCCGCCGACGCCCCCGCAGGGCCCGCCCAGGGCCGGCACGCTCCCGGGACCACGGTCCCCGGGGAAGCCGAGGAGGCGACCGGCGACCGGCACGGCGGCCCGGACGCCGCCACCGAGGGCCACACCGGCTCCGGTGCGGGCGCCGCGCCCGGGAGTTCGGCGCGTCCCGGGCGGCGGCGGCGCGGGCGATGGGCTGCGCTCGCCGGGCTCGCCGTGGTGGCGGCCGTCGTGGCGTTCGGCGCGGTGTGGTCGACGGGCAGGCGGGGGCCGGGCGGGGTGTCCTACGCGGGCACCTGGACCGGCAGCGCGGAGCATCCGGCCGCCGGGCGGGTGTTCCCGGTGGAGATCCGCCTGCCCACCGGCGCCGACATCGGCACCATGCTCTGGGGCGCCGACCTGCACTGCTCCGGCCGCCTCACCCCGGCGGGCGCGCGGGACGCCACGGCGGTCTTCCGGCTCGACCGGGTGCGGGGCGACCAGTGTCACCAGGGCACCCTGCTGCTGTCGCCGCTCGGCGACGGACAGGTGAGCTTCGAGGTGAGCGAGACCGCCGGCGCCGCGCCTCGCTACGCCGGCACGGCGGCCCGCCTCCCCTGACCCCCGCCACGCTCCCCCGCGGGGCGGACGCGCTCAGCCCGCGGCCGACGTGCTCACGAGCGGCCGACGTCCTCAGAAGTCGACGTTGATGCAGGCGAGTCTGGCGCCCGCCTGGCCGGCGTGGCCGGGGTCGGTGTGGGTGTGGTCGGCGTGGACGATCACCGAGTGCGGGCGCCGGTCGGTGAACCTGCGCTCCAGCGCGGCGCGGGAGAACCCGTTGCCCTGGCCGTCGGTGGTGAAGTCGAGCCAGATCTCGTTGCGGGGGTTGGCGAACTTCGGATCGGTGGAGGGCGTCTTCGGGTCCTGGACGTGCTGGAAGTGCGGCCCGGCGTCCTCGCCCTTGGACCCGCAGGCGTTGGTGTGCACGTGCGCGCCGTACCTGCGGTTGGGCAGCAGCCCCTGCGCCCTCAGCTGCACGCTGGCGTGCCCGTCGGCGCTGGGGACATAGGCGACGGCCGCCGCCGCGCCGGAGGGGACGAGCTTGGGGTCGTAGGTGACGGCCGTCTGCCCCGGGCCGTAGCCCGCGAAGCGGCCGAGCGCGAGGACCGGTTCGGGGCCGCGGCTCAGCGGCTCCGGCTGGGGCCTGGCCGACGCCATGGCGCCTCCGCCCAGCAACGTCACCGGCATGACCATCGCCATGACTCCCGCGCGCACCGCCATCATGAGCCTCTCCCTTACCCTGTTCGGACCTTTCCGTCAGCATTTGCGGATATACCCGACGTCGCACCCAAAAGGGCCAATATGCGGCTAAGAATGAGCAATCAGCGTTAACCGCCGGGGTTATCGCGCACGGCGGGTAAATCGAAACCCTTTCCCCGCCGTGATTCACGAATGCTGCCATGAACGCCGGGCAAAGGCCCGCGTTTTCCGAGATCAGGACATGCTCGTACGCCCGCCCGACCTCAGGCGGACGTACGGGAAAGGGAAACGCGCCCCGGCCCCGGGACCGCGCCGGCTCAGGAGGGCAGGTCGTACGCCACCCGGGCGTTGCCCGCGAAAACCAGCTCGCGCTCCGCGGCGGAAAGGCCGGCGGTCAATTCCCCGGCCAGATCGACGACCTGTTCGTACGAGGCCGCGAGCTCGCACACCGGCCAGTCGGAGCCGAACATCACCCGGTCGGTCCCGAAACAGCCGAGGACGTGCTCGGCGTACGGAGCGAGGCGCGGCGCGTCCCAGTCGTGCCAGTCGGCCTCGGTGACCAGGCCGGACAGCTTGCACATCACATTGGGCGAGGCGGCCAGGGCCTTGATCTCGCTCGCCCACGGCTCGACGGCGCCGGAGGCGATCGGCGGCTTGGCCGCGTGGTCGAGCACGAACCGCACGCCCGGCAGGTCGCGCACGAGGTCGCGGGCCGCCGGGAGCTGGTGTGCCAGCACGAGCAGGTCGTAGGCCAGGCCCGCCTGGCCGACCGCGCGGACGCCGTGCCGCACGTCCTCGCGGTACAGCCACTTCGGGTCGGTCTCGTCCTGCACCGGGTGGCGTATCCCCACCAGGAGCTCGCCGCCCGGCAGGGAACGCAGGCGCATGAGCTCGCCGGCCACGTCCGGCGCGGTGAGGTCGACCCATCCCACGACGCCCGCCACCAGCGCGTCCGAGGCCGCCGCGGTGGCCAGGAACTCCTCGGTCTCCGTCGTCTCGCCCACGGTCTGCACCAGCACCGTGTGCTCGACGCCGCGGGCCGCGCACCCGCGCCGCAGGTCCGCCAGGCCGTACGGGCGGCGCAGCGGGGCCATCGCCGCGCCGCTCAACCACGGGTAGTCGCGCGCGGCCGTGTCCCACAGGTGGTGATGGGCGTCGATCATGAGCTGCTCTCCATCCGGCTAGCCGAGGGTGACCAGGGACTCCTCGGCGAGCGCGGTCCACAGCTCGCCGGGAACGGGGACGGCGGCCAGGGCCGCGTTGCGCTCGACCTCCGCCGCCGAGCGGGCGCCGGAGACCACGCAGGACACCGCCGGGTGCCGCAGCGGGAAGGCCAGCGCCGCCTGCGGCAGCGTGACGTCGTACCGCTCGCACACCGCCGCGATGCGCCGCGCCCGCTCGACCAGCGGGCCGGGGGCCGGCGCGTACTCGTAGGTGCCGGCCGGCTCGTGGGTGGCCAGCAGCCCGCTGTTGAAGACGCCGGCCGCGAACACCGCGACGCCGCGCTCCTGGCAGAGCGGCAGCAGCCGCGCGCCGCCCGACTGGTCGAGCAGCGTGTAACGCCCGGCGAGCATGACCACGTCGAGGTCGGTCTCCTTGACGAAACCCTCCAGCATCTCCCACTGGTTCATGCCGGCGCCGATCGCCTTGACCACGCCCTGGTCGCGCAGCTCGGCGAGTGCCGGGTAGGCCTCGCCCACGGCCTGCGCCCAGTGGTCGTCCGGGTCGTGGATCAGCGCGATGTCGACCGCGTCCAGCCCCAGACGCGAAAGGCTCTCCTCGATGGAGCGGCGCACGCCGTCGCGGGAGAAGTCCCAGACCCGGCGCCGCGTCGCGGGCACGTCGAAGCCCTGGTCGTCGCGTCCGCCCCCCGCGGGCGGCTCGTGGCCGGCCGCCGCGTCCTCGGCCGGGACGATGAGCCGCCCGACCTTGGTCGACAGGGCGTAGGAGTCGCGCGGCCGGTCGCGCAGGGCGGCGCCGAGGCGGCGCTCGGACAGGCCGAGGCCGTAGTGCGGGGCGGTGTCGAAGTACCGCACCCCGGCCGCCCACGCCGCGTCGACCGCCTCGCGCGCCTCGTCGTCGCCCACCGCCGCGAACAGGTTGCCGATCGGCGCGGCGCCGAATCCGTACCTGGTGACCTGGACGCCGCGTCCCACGGTCCGGCTCTGCATCGCTTCTCCTTCGTCGGTCGCCGCCGGCTCAAGGAGCCGGCGCCTCCATCTGCCAGACCATGCGCATACCCGTGGCCGAGGGGTCGAAGTCCCCGTCCAGCAGGCGGTTCATCCGGCGTTGCCGCGCTGGGTCAATCTTGTGCCTTTCCGCTGGTCACCCGGGCGAGCATCAGCGCGATGAGGATGATGCCTCCGTAGATCGCCTGGATCCACTGCGCGGAGACGCCCGCCAGCGTGAGGATGTTGTTGATCAGTCCGAGGACGAGCACGCCGCACAGCGCGCCGAACAGCGTGCCCTTGCCGCCGTCGAGGCTGACCCCGCCGATGACCGCGGCCGCGAACACCGTGAAGATCATGCCGTCGCCCTGGGCAGCCGCCACCGACCCGAGCCGGCCGGTCATGAGCAGGCCCGCGAGCGCGGCCAGCAGGCCGCCGATCATGAACACCGTCCACATGACCCGGTCGGTGCGCACGCCCGCGGCGCGGGCCGCGTCGACGTTGCCGCCGATCGCGTAGATCGAGCGCCCGTGCCGGAAGTACCCGAGCGCGACGATGCCGATGGCGTAGGCGACCACGCAGATCCAGATGGAGGCCGGCAGGCCGAGCCAGCGGGCGTTGCCCAGGTACAGGAACGACTCGGGCAGCGCGAAGAGGTTCTGGCCGCCGGTGAAGCCGATCTGCAGGCCGCGCAGCACGATCAGCATGCCGAGCGTCACGATGAACGCCGACAGCTTGAACCGCATGATGAGCATGCCGTTGAACGCCCCGACGAGCACGCCGATCAGCAGGCAGATCGGCACGCCCAGCCACGTCGGCCATTCGGTGCCGAGCCCGTTGGAGGCGGCCGGGATGACCAACGCGACGCCGAGCGCGGGCGCGAGGCCCACGGTGGACTCCAGCGACAGGTCGAACTTCCCGGCGATCAGGATGATCGCCTCGGCGAGCACGAGCAGCGACAGCTCGGTCTGCTGCTGGAGCACGTTGGTCAGGTTGTCGGCGCTGAGGAAGGCCGGCTCCAGCAGGGCGCCGACGACCATCAGCAGCAGGATGGCCGGCACCAGGGCGAGGTCGCGGAACCGCGCGAGCGGGACCCTCGCCGGGCCCCGCGTCGTGCTGACCTCCGTGCCCGGGGACTCGCCGGGGCTGCCGGGGGAGGCCACGGTCGTTTCCGTCATCGTGCGTCGACACCTTCCATGACCGCCACGAGCTCGGCGTCCGCCCAGCCCCGTGGCACTTCCTTGACGATGCGTCCATGGAACATCACGACGACCCGGTCGCAGATGCGCAGGTCGTCCAGCTCGTCGGAGACGAGCACGGCCGCCGCGCCGCGCTCGGCCGCGTCCTCCACGGCTCCGAGCAGCGCCTGCTTCGCCCGCACGTCCACCCCGGCGGTCGGGTCGATCACGACCAGCGCCCTGGGGTCGTCGGCGAGCGCCCGCGCCATGACGACCTTCTGGGCGTTGCCGCCCGACAGGTCGCCGACCGGCTGGGAGGGCCCGGTCGTCTTGATGGTGAGATCCTCGATCATCCTCTCGGCCTTGGCGCGGCGCCGGGCCGGGGACACCGCGCCGAGGCGGCCGAGCTTGTGCGCGATCGGCAGGGTGGCGTTCTCGGCGATCGACAGCAGCGGCACGAAGCCCTCCTTGTGCCGGTCCTTCGGGACGAAGCCGAGCCCGGCGCGCAGCGCCGAGGCGACGTCCCCCGGCCGGGGCCGGGCGCCGTTGACGGTCACCGTGCCGCTGTCGGCGGCGAGCAGGCCGACGAGCGTCTCGGCCAGGCTCACCTTGCCGCTGCTGCCCGACCCGGCCACCCCGACGATCTCCCCGGCGCGCACGGTGAGGTCGACGTCCTGGTAGCGGCCGGCCAGCGTGAGCTTCTCGGCGCTCAGCACGGCCGGCGCGCCGGCGTCCGCCGCTCGCGCCCTGGCCTGGTAGCCGGCCGCGGCCTCGCCGGTCATCGCGGCGACCAGCTCGTCGTGCGGCAGGTCGTCCACCGCGCTGGTGAGGACGTGCCGGGCGTCGCGGAAGACCGTGACCGACTGGCACACCCGGTACACCTCCTCCAGGTGGTGGGAGATGAACATCATCGTGACGCCCTGATCGCGCAGCGACCGCATGCGGTCGAACAGCCGCTCGATCGCCGGGCCGTCGAGCTGCGCGGTCGGCTCGTCCAGGATGATGAACCGGGCGCCGAACGACAGCGCCCGGGCGATCTCCAGCAGCTGGCGCTGCTCGACGTTGAGATCGCCGGCCAGGCGCCCGGCGTCGACCGCCACCCCGTACTGCTCCAGCACCTCGTGCGCCCGTGCCCGCAGCGTCCGCCAGTTGATCGGGCCGCGGGCCGACTGGCGGTTGAGGAACAGGTTCTCGGCGACGGTGAGCGTCGGGATGATCGTGGACTTCTGGTACACGCAGGCGACGTTGCGGCGCCAGCCGTCGCGGTCGGCGACCGGCGGGGCCTGCCGGCCGGCGAAGCGGACCTCGCCCGCGTCGGGGCGCTGGAGCCCGGTCAGGATGGACACCAGCGTCGACTTGCCGGCGCCGTTGCGGCCGACCAGGGCGTGCGTCTCTCCCTCGGCGATGACGATGCCCGCGTCGTCGAGCGCCGTCGTGGGCCCGTACCGTTTGGTGATGTTACGGGCCTCGACGGCCGGGGTGGCGGATGACGACATCATTTGACCTGGTTGCCCCAGAGATTGGGGTCGTCCACGTTGTCCTTGGTGACCAGCGGCGCGGCGAGCTGGTCCTCCAGACGACCGCCGCCGACGTCGACGATCGTGCTGTCGTGGTCGGTCGCGCCCGGCGCGAAGGTCTTGCCCTCCAATGCCGCCTTGGCGTAGAAGAGCGCCCACTTGGCGTACAGGTCGGCGGGCTGGGAGACGGTGGCGTCGATCTGCCCGTCCCGGATGGCCTGGAACTCCTGCGGGATGCCGTCGTTGGAGACGATGAAGATGTGCTTGGGGTCGGTCGGCGGCACCACCAGGTTCTTGGACTTCAGCAGCTGGAGGGTGGGCGCGAGGAAGGCGCCGCCCGCCTGCATGTAGATGCCGTTGATGTCGGGGTGCTGGGTGAGCCGGGTCTGCAGCGCGGCCGAGGCCTTGGGGCCCTCCCACTCGGTGGGCTCGGCGAAGACCGTGATGCCGGGGTAGTTGGACTTCATGCACGCGCCGAACGCCTCGGAGCGGTCGCGGCCGTTGACCGACGACAGCGAGCCCTGGAACTCCACGACCTTGCCCTTGCCCTTGAGCTGGTCGCCGAGGAACTTGCAGGCCTTCTCGCCATAGGCGCGGTTGTCGGCGCGGACCACCATGAAAGTCTTGCCCTTGTCGGGCCGGGTGTCCACGGTGACGACCGGAATGTTCTTCCCGGCGAGCTGGTCGAGGGTGGTGGCGATCGCGCCGGTGTCCTGCGGGGCCATCACGATGGCCTTCGCGCCCTGGCTCACCAGCGCCTGGGTGTTGGCCACCAGCTTGGCGATGTCGTTCTGCGAGTTGGTCGGCGGCATCAGGTCGATGCCGAGCTGGCTCGCCATCTGCGGGACGTACTTGTTGTAGGAGTTCCAGAAGTCGGTGTCGGCGCGCGGGAAGTCGATGCCGACCTTGCCGCCCCCGGCGGCGGCGGTCGAACCGCCCCCGGCCGAGGACGAAGGGCTGGACGGCGTCGACGACCCGCACGCGGCGAGGGTCATGGTCGCCGCGAGAAGTGCCACACCGTAGGTGGCCGAGGATCGTATTGTCACTTGTCGCCTCGATTCAACGGGAAATGCGGGGGGTTGCGGGGCGCCTCGGTATGAGGGCGCGGCGCCCCGGGAGGGCGGGTGCGGGACGTCGGGGCCGCCCCGGGGACGTAGGGGCGGCGGGGTGGGCCTCCGGGGAGGTGAGGAGCGGCGGGCCGGGGGAGGTGGGACCGGAAGGCCAGGTCTTGGACGGCTAGGTTTTGGGACGCAGCCGCAGGCCGTGCATGCCGCCGTCCACGTCGAGCACGGTGCCCGTCGTGCTCGACGCCAGCGGGCCGGCGAGGTAGGCGATGGCCGCGGCGACCTCCTGGGCGCTGACCAGCCGGCCCATCGGCTGACGGGCCTCCAGCGCGCGGCGTTCGGCCTGCGGGTCCGGCGCCACGGCGAGCAGCCGCTGCACCCAGGGGGTGTCGGCGGTGCCCGGGTTGACGCAGTTGACGCGGATGCCCTCGCCGATGTGGTCGGCGGCCATGGCCAGCGTCAGCGACAGGATCGCGCCCTTGGACGCGCTGTAGAGCGCACGGTCGGGCAGTCCGGCCGTGGCCGCGATCGAACAGGTGTTGACGATGGCCGCGTGGGCGGACGCGCGCAGGTGCGGCAGCGCCGCCCTGGTGACCCGGACGATGCCGAGGAGGTTGACGTCCAGGACGCGGAACCACTCCTCGTCGGGGTTGGACTCGACCGTCCCGGCCGCGCCGATGCCGGCGTTGTTGACCAGGATGTCGATGCCGCCGAGCCGTCCGGCCGCCGCCGCGACGGCGGAGCGGACCGCGGCGTCGTCGGTGACGTCGGCCTTGACGCCGACGAACGGCTCGCCCGGCGGGTCGAGGTCCAGGCAGGCCACCCGGGCGCCGCGCTCGGCGAGCAGCTCGGCGGTCGCCAGGCCGATGCCCGAGCCGCCGCCGGTGACCAGCGCGGACAGCCCTTCCAGCTCGCTCATGCGGCCCCCTCCTCGACGTCGCCGCCGGCCCAGACGCGCCCGCCGGGGAAGGTGTGGGCGGAGATCGACTCCGGGCGCATGGCGGCGCTGAACCCGGGCGCGTCCGGCGCCTGGTAGCGGCCGTTCTTGACCACCACGGGGTCGACGAAGTGCTCGTGCAGGTGGTCGACGTACTCGATCACCCGGTCCTGCCGGCTGCCGCTGACCGCCACGTAGTCGAACATGGCCAGGTGCTGCACCAGCTCGCACAGGCCGACGCCGCCGGCGTGCGGGCAGACGGGCACGCCGAACTTGGCGGCGAGCAGCAGGATCGCGATGTTCTCGTTCACCCCGCCGACGCGGGCGGAGTCGAGTTGCACGATCGACATCGAACCGGCCTGGAGCATCTGCTTGAAGACCACGCGGTTCTGCACGTGCTCGCCGGTGGCCACCTTGATCGGCGCCAGGGCCCGGGCGACGGTGGCGTGGCCGAGCACATCGTCGGGGCTGGTGGGCTCCTCGATCCAGTACGGGTCGTACTCCCTGAGCGCGTTCACCCAGGTGATGGCCGCGCCGACGTCCCAGCGCTGGTTGGCGTCGATCGCGATGCGGAAGCCGGGGCCGCAGACCTCGCGGGCGATGCGCATGCGGCGCAGGTCGTCGTCGAGGTCGGCGCCGACCTTGAGCTTGATCTGGGTGAAGCCCGCAGCGATCGCCTCCCGGCACAGGCGGCGCAGCTTGTCGTCGTCGTAGCCGAGCCACCCCGGGGAGGTGGTGTAGGCGGCGTAGCCGTTGGCCCGCAGGTCGGCGGCGCGCTCGGCGCGGCCCGGCTCGGCGCGGCGCAAAATCTCCAGTGCCTCGCCGGGGGTGAGCGCGTCGCTGAGGTAGCGGAAGTCGACCAGGTCGACGAGCTCCTCGGGGGACATCTCGCTCAGCAGTTGCCAGAGCGGCTTGCCCTCCAGCTTGGCCTTGAGGTCCCACAGCGCGTTGACGACCGCGGAGATCGCCATGTGCATGACGCCCTTCTCCGGGCCGAGCCAGCGAAGCTGGGAGTCGTGCACCATCTCCTTGTACAGGGCGCCGAGGTCGTCGGGGCGGCGGCCCACGACGAACGGCTCCAGGGCGGCGATGGCGGCGGTCTGCACGTCGTTGCCCCGGCCGATGGTGAAGGCGAAGCCGTGGCCGTCGACGCCGCCGTCGGTCCGCAGGACCACGTAGGCGGCGGAGTAGTCGGGGTCGGGGTTCATCGCGTCGGACCCGTCCAGCTCCTGGGAGGTGGGGAACCGGATGTCGTGGGTCTCCAGGGCGATGATCAGCGGTGCGCGGCTCATGCCTGACCCACCGTCTGGCGCTGGCGGCCCAGGCCGTCGATCTCCAGCTCGACCACGTCGCCCTTGACCAGGTACGGCTGGCCGGGCATGCCCAGGGCGACGCCGGCGGGCGTGCCGGTGTTGATCAGGTCGCCGGGCTCCAGGACCATGAACTGGCTGAGGTAGCGGACGATCTCGGCCACCCCGAAGATCATGTTCGCGGTGCTGCCGTCCTGCCGGGCCTCGCCGTTGACCCACAGCCGCAGGCCGAGGCTCTGCGGGTCGGGCACCTCGTCGGCGGTGACCAGCCAGGGGCCGAGCGGGTTGAACGTCTCGCACGACTTGCCCTTGTCCCACTGACCGCCGCGCTCGAGCTGGAACTCCCGCTCGGAGACGTCGTTGGAGACGGCGTAGCCGGCGACGCAGGCCAGCGCCTCCTCGTGGGTGCCGAGGTAGCGGGCGGTCCTGCCGATGACGACGCCCAACTCGACCTCCCAGTCGGTCTTCACGCTGCCGCGCGGGATGAGGACCTCGTCCTCGGGCCCGACGACGGTGTTGGGGGCCTTCATGAAGATGATCGGCTCGCCGGGGATGGACGCCCCGGTCTCCTCGGCGTGGTCGCGGTAGTTGAGGCCGACGCAGACGACCTTGCCCGGACGGGCGATCGGCGCCCCGACACGGCCCTCCGTGGTCCCCGGCGCGGCCTCCTCGTCGAGCGGCGGCAGTTCGCCGGCCCGCAGGGCGATCGCCACACGTTCGATCCGGCCCGAGGCGAAGAAGTCCCCGTCGAAGTCGACGCCCTGCCCGAGGACGCCGCGCAGGTCACGCGGGCGGCCGGCGTCGTCCAGGACGGCGGGCCGTTCCTCTCCGGGCGGTCCGACTCGCAGCAGCTTCACGCGTCTCCCCCATATTCATCGGATGTGTTGGAAAAGAAGACTACGCGGAGATGCGCGCACGTCAAGAGGGTTGGCGAGGCTGTCCGCCTATTCATCCGATGGCTGTGCCGTCATCGCGACAGTGCTTTCACCATCTCGTAACCTGACCCCTGGACGTGGTGGTACGGCGGCCCGGCAGGGTATTCCCATCCTGGCGTGCCTTGACGGGCTCCGGCGGCCGTAATAGAACACGTTTCAGAAAACCTGCCGACCAAGCGCTTGATCAACTCCCCCGGGCGGTCATATGGAAATCAACCTCGTCGACCAGGACCACTACGCGCGCTCCGGCGTCCCGCACGAGCAGCTCAGGTGGCTGCGCGCCAACGATCCGGTCTTCTGGCACGAGGGCGAGCAGGAGCCGGGCTGGCCGGGCTTCTGGGCCGTCACCAAGCACGAGGACGTCGTGCACATCTCCCGCCGTTCCGATGTGTTCTCCTCCAGCAGGAGCCTGGCCCTGTTCAACGAGATGGCCGAGGAGCAGCGCCAGCTCCAGCGGATGATGATGCTCAACCAGGACCCGCCGGAGCACACCCGCCGGCGCTCGCTGGTCAACCGCGGCTTCACCCCGCGCCAGATCGGCATCCTCGAGGACCACATCCGCGACATCTGCCACGGCCTGGTGGACGAGGCGACCGCCAAGGGCGAGGTGGACTTCGTCACCGACGTGGCGGCCCCGCTCCCCCTGTACGTGATCTGCGAGCTGCTCGGCGCGCCGGTCGAGGACCGCGACAAGCTGTTCCAGTGGTCCAACCGCATGATCGGCAGCCAGGACCCCGACTACGCCACCAGCCCCGAGGAGGGCCAGGCGGCGGCGATGGAGGTCTACGCCTACGCCAACCAGCTCGCCGCCCGGCGCCGCGAGGAGCCGCGCGACGACATCGTCACCAAGCTGCTCCAGCCGGGCGACGACGGCGAGTCGCTGAGCGAGGACGAGTTCGACCTGTTCGTCCTGCTGCTGGTCGTCGCGGGCAACGAGACCACCCGCAACGCGGCGTCGGGCGGCATGCTCGCGCTGTTCGAGCACCCCGAGCAGTGGGAGCGGCTGGTCCGCGACCCGTCCCTCGCCCGCACCGCGGCCGACGAGATCGTCCGCTGGGTCTCGCCGGTCAACCTGTTCCGCCGCACCGCCACCCGCGACACCACCCTGCACGGCAAGCAGGTCAAGGAGGGCGACAAGGTCGTGGTGTTCTACTCCTCGGCCAACCGCGACGAGGACGTCTTCGCCGCTCCGGGCGGCTTCGACATCGGCCGCGACCCGAACCCGCACATCGGCTTCGGCGGCGGCGGCGCCCACTTCTGCCTGGGCAACCACCTGGCCAAGCTGGAGCTGCGGGTGCTGTTCGAGGTGCTGGCGCAGCGCATGCCCGACCTGCGCCCGGCCGGCGAGGCCAAGCGCCTGCGGTCGTACTTCATCAACGGCATCAAGAGCCTTCCCGTCCAGATCTGACCGGCCAGGCCGGTTCTCCGCCTCCGAGTGGAACGCCCGCCTCCTCGGCACCCGCCGAGCGAGGCGGGCGTTCCGCTTTTCCATGCAGGCTGGACGTACGTGCACAGGTGACGTCCGCGGCCCCTCTCCCCTCCCCTCGGCACCGCTCTCACCGCCGCGGGGACGCCCGCGGACGCCCGGCACGGCCGTGAAAGTTTCGCGCCGCGCTCCCGGGGGGCGTGGTGGCCGCCGGAACGCCCGGGCGTCACCCCAGGTCGGATGGTTCGTTCTCTCTCCGCGCATGACGGATGACGCGTAATCGCTTGTCAGGAATTTGTCGGATATATCAGGGTGTCCTGGTGATGGAACGCACCCCACCACGCGAGCCGGTCCGGACCGCGTCCCTGCCCGCCGCCGCGTCCGGGCCCGAACCGGCCCCCGTGACCCCGCGGGACACCGGCACCGCGCCCGAGACGGTCGCCGAGCCCGTGCCCGAGAAGGCCCCCGCGCCTCCGCCCGAGGACGCCCGCGAGCGCGTGCCCGAGACGGCCGGCGCCGACGGGTCCGTGACGCTCGCCCGAGACGAGGTCGAGACCGTCGCCGAAGACGAGGCGGCGGCCGGCGGACGCGCGAACGGGACGGCGACCGGCGGACGCGCGGACGAGCACCAGCAGGAGGACGACACGGGAGACGGCGGGACGGCCGTCCAGAGGCGGTGGTGGCCGCCGCGATTCGTCACCGACGCGACCGACCGCAAGGCGCTGCTCATCTGGCTGTGCTCGCACGTCGGCTTCCTGATCTACGCCTACCTGGCCGCCCCGGGGCGCACCACCGACCCCTTCATCAACCGGCTCACCCGCTGGGACGCCGAGAACTTCATCGCCATCGCCGACTACGGCTACGACGGCCCGCCCGGCATGCAGGACAGCGCCAAGCTGCCCGCGTTCTTCCCCGGCATGGCGCTGCTGATCAGACTGCTGAAGCCCATCGTGCACGACGGCCGCCTGGCCACGGTGCTGATCTCGCTGGTGGCCAGCGCGGTCGCCGCCGTGGCGCTGTCGCGGCTGGCCGAGCACATGCTCAAGGGCAGCGGCCCGTTCGCCGTGGGCGCCCTGTTCCTTAGCCCCTTCGCCGCCTTCCTGTTCACCGGCTACTCCGAGTCCCTGTTCCTGGCGCTGGCCTTCCCGGCGTGGCTGCTGGCCCGCAAGGGCCGCTGGGAGGACGCGGCCCTGTGCGCGGCGGCGGCCGCGGCGGTCCGCATCTCCGGGCTGTTCCTGGCCGTCGGCCTGGTGGTCATGTACCTGGTGGCCGCCAACGGCCGCAAGGCGCCCGAGAACCGGCGCGCGTGGCCCTGGCTGGCCCTGCCCGCCGTCCCGGTGGCCCTCTACACCCTGTACCACTGGACGCGCACCGGCGACCCGCTGGCCTACAACAGCGTCCAGGCGCAGTACTGGGGCCGGCACACCGTGTGGCCGTGGGAGGCGTTCCTCAACACCTGGAACATGTCCGACGACGTCCCCTCGCTGACCACCTCCTACTACGAGGAGATCGCCGCCGCGGCGGTGCTGCTGGCCCTGGCGGTCTGGCTGGCGGTGCGCCGCCGCTGGCCGGATCTGGCGTACATGGTGCCGCAGGTGCTGTCGTTCCTGACCCTGTCGTCGTTCTACCTGTCCATTGGGCGGGCGTCGCTCACCTGGTTCCCGCTGTGGCTGGCGCTCGGCTGGGCGGGCGTGAAGCGACCATGGCTCTTCTGGACGGTCATGGCGGTCATGCTGCCCGTCATGGCGATCAACGTCGGCAACTTCACCACGGGCGCGTGGATCGGCTGAACGACCCGATCGGCTGATCGGCCGATCGGCGCGGCCGGTGCGCCGATCGGCCCGGGATCGGCCGCGCCCATCGGCTCATGGCCAGGAGGAGTCCTGCTCGGGGTCGGCGCCCTGCGACAGCAGCCGGACGTCGGACTCGACCATCATCGTGACCAGCTCCTCGAAGGTCACCGCGGGCTCCCAGCCGAGCTGGACGCGGGCCTTCTTGGGGTCGGCGCACAGCAGGTCCACCTCGGCGGGCCGGTGCAGCGTCCGGTCGGCGACCACGTAGCGCTCCCAGTCGAGCTGCGCCGCCTCGAACGCCGCAACGACCAGTTCGCGCACCGAGTGCGTGCGGCCGGTGCCGATGACGTAGTCCTCCGGGGTGCCGGCCCGCAGCATCAGCCGCATGGCCTGGACGTAGTCCCCGGCGAACCCCCAGTCGCGGCGGGCCTCGAGGTTGCCCAGCCGCAGCTCCGAGGCCAGGCCGAGCTTGATCCGCGCGACGCCCAGCGTCACCTTGCGCGTGACGAACTCGGCGCCGCGCCGCGGGGACTCGTGGTTGAACAGGATGCCGGAGACGGCGAACATGCCGTAGGACTCGCGGTAGTTCTGGGTGAGGAAGTGCCCGTACGCCTTGGCCACGCCGTAGGGGGAGCGCGGGTGGAACGGCGTGCGCTCGTTCTGCGGGGTCTCGCGCACCTGGCCGAACATCTCCGACGAGGACGCCTGGTAGAACCGGATCTGGCCTGAACCGGAGGCGCGCGAGGAGGTGATGCCCGAGCAGACCCTGATCGCCTCCAGCATGCGCAGCACGCCCATGCCGGTCACCTCGGCCGTCAGTTCGGCCTGCTCCCAGGACATCGGCACGAACGAGATGGCGCCCAGGTTGTAGACCTCGTCGGGCTGGACGCGCTCCACCGCGCTGATCAGCGAACCCTGGTCGAGCAGGTCCCCCCGGACGAGCTGGACGTCCTGCAGCAGCCGGCGCACGCGCGAGACCCGCGGGTTGGCCTGGCCGCGCACCAGGCCCCAGACGTCGTAGCCCTGGTCGAGCAGATGCTCGGCGAGGTAGGAGCCGTCCTGCCCGGTGATGCCAGTGATCAGCGCACGCCTGGCCAACGGGTCCTCCTTGTTCTCCGGGCTCGGCGGCTTGCGCGGCCTCACCCGAACTGTGAGCTGTAAGACGCGAATGTACCGCCAAGGGGTGCGTCGAGCGCCATGGGCTGCCGAGGCGCCGCCCCTCCGCCTCGGTAGAACAGGTTCTACCGAGTGGTGTTCGGTAACTCTAACGTCCCAGCTCGTGAGGTGTGAGAGCCGTTTGGGGCCTAATTCCACATTAGGTGCTGGTTCACACCCAGATGGTAGGCTTCGCGGCTAAGATCGGCTTTGTGGTGTGCCCGGGCGGCGACCGCCGAGCACCGCTCTCGAAAGGGGTGTCCGTGGAGGTTCCAGACGACCAGCGGGAGCGGGAACCGGGCAGGCTGCGGGTCGCCCTCCTGTCGTACCGGAGCAAGCCCACCTGCGGCGGCCAGGGCGTCTACCTGCGCCACCTCAGCCGCGAGCTGGTCGCGCTCGGCCACTACGTCGAGGTCTTCTCCGGCCCGCCCTACCCGGAGCTGGACGAGGGCGTCGTGCTCACCAAGGTGCCGAGCCTCGACCTGTACCGCGACGAGGACCCCTTCCGCACTCCCGCCCGCGACGAGTACCGCGACTGGATCGACGTGCTCGAGGTCGCCACGATGTGGACCGCCGGCTTCCCCGAGCCGCTGACCTTCAGCCTGCGCGCGCTGCGCGAGCTGAAGAAGCGCCGCGGCGACTTCGACGTCGTCCAGGACAACCAGACGCTCGGCTACGGCGTGCTCGGCATCCAGAAGCTCTTCCCGGTCGTCGGCACCATCCACCACCCGATCAGCGTCGACCGGCGCATCGAGCTGGAGGCCGCGCCGCTGCGCAAGCAGCTCTCGATGCGCCGCTGGTACGGCTTCGTCCGCATGCAGAGCATCGTCGCGCCCCGTCTGAAGCCGATCCTCACGGTCAGCGAGTCGAGCCTGGCCGACATCCACCGCGACTTCAACGTCCCGCAGAGCAGCATGCGGCTCATCCCGCTCGGCGTCGACACCCGGTACTTCCACCCGCGCCCGCACCTGCCCAGGCGCAAGGGATCGATCGTCGCCGTGGCCAGCGCCGACTCGCCCATGAAGGGCGTCGCCACCCTGCTGCGCGCGGTCGCCAAGCTCGCCACCGAACGCGACGTCAACCTGACGGTGGTCAGCAGGCCGACGCCCGGCGGGCCCACCGAGAAGCTCGTCCAGGAACTCGCGCTCGGCGACCGGGTGCGGTTCGTGCACGGCATCAGCGACGACGAGCTCGGCGAGCTGATCGCGACCTCCGAGATCTCGGTGGTGCCGTCCCTCTACGAGGGCTTCTCGCTGCCCGCCGTCGAGCACATGGCCTGCGCGACCCCGCTGGTCGCCAGCCGCACGGGCGCGCTGCCCGAGGTGGTCGGCGACGCCGCCGTCCAGGTCGCCCCCGGCGACCCCGAGGAGCTGGCCGCGGTGCTGCGCCGCCTGCACGACTCGCCGCAGGAGCGCGAGCGGGTCGGCCGGGCCGGATACGACCGGGTGATGGAGCGCTACACCTGGCACGTGGTCGCCAAGCGGACCGTCGAGGCCTATCACGAGGCCATCGAGGCCCGCAGGAAAGGGGAGCGGTAAGTGCTGACCGTCGACTTCGGCAAGCTTCCGGTCGGACCCGGGGTACGGGTGCTGGACCTCGGCTGCGGCGGCGGCCGCCACGCCTTCGAGGTGCTGCGCCGCGGCGCCGACGTGGTGGCCTTCGACCAGGACGCGGCCGAGCTGGAAGGCGTCGCGAACATGTTCGCCGCCATGGACAAGGCCGGCGAGGTGCCCGCCGAGGCCACCGCCGAGACGGTGACCGGCGACGCGCTGGCCATGCCCTTCCCGGACGCCTCCTTCGACCGGGTGATCGCGGCCGAGGTGCTGGAGCACATCCCCGACGACATGACGGCGATGCGCGAGATCCTGCGGGTGCTCAAGCCGGGCGGCCGGGCGGCGATCACCGTGCCGAGCTTCCTGCCCGAGCGCATCTGCTGGGCGCTGTCGGAGGACTACCACACCGCGCCCGGCGGCCACGTCCGCATCTACACGCTGGCCGAGCTCACCGCCAAGCTCAAGTCGACGGGCTTCGTGGTGGGCCCGCACCACCACGCCCACGGCCTGCACTCGCCGTACTGGTGGATCAAGTGCGCGGTCGGCGTGAACGACGACGACCACCCGCTGGCCAAGGCCTACCACGAGCTGCTCGTGTGGGACATCATGAAGCGCCCGCCGCTGACCCGGGTCGCCGAGTCCCTGCTCAACCCCCTGATCGGCAAGAGCGTGGTGGTCTACGTCCGGAAGCCGACATGACCGAACCGGTCTCGACGGGCGCCGTCCCGGCGGTACCGGGCATCATCACCGCGGAACAGGTCCTCGCGACCGCGCGCAGCATCGCCGCCGTCCAGCAGCCCGACGGCGGCGTGCCGTGGCCCGAAGGGCACGTCGACGCCTGGAACCACGTCGAGTGCCTGATGGCCATGAGCGCCGCCGGGCTCACCGCCGAGGCCAGGAAGGGCTACGACTGGCTGGCGCGGCGCCAGCGCGACGACGGCTCATGGCCGATGAAGATGGTGCGCGGCGCGGCCGCCGAGGCGAACGGCGAGAGCAACCACGCCGCGTACCTCGCCGTGGGCGTGCGCCACGAGCTGCTGGTCACCGGGGACGAGCACTTCGCCCGCGCGATGTGGCCGGTCGTCAGGAAGGCGCTGGACTTCGTCGTCGGCCTGCAGACGGCCCGCGGGGAGATCGTCTGGGAGCGCTCGGCCGCCGGCGTCCCCGCGCAGTACGCCCTGCTGACCGGGTGCTCGTCGATCTACCAGGGACTGCGCTGCGGCGTGCTGCTCGGCGAGCACCTGGGCGACCCCCAGCCCGACTGGGAGCTCGCCGCCGACCGGCTCGGGCACGTGCTGGCCGCCCACCCCGAGGCGTTCGCCGACAAGAGCCGCTTCTCGATGGACTGGTACTACCCCGTGCTGGGCGGCGCGGTGCGCGGGACCGACGCGCTGGTGCGGCTGGAGGAGGAGTGGGACACCTTCGTCGTCCCCGGCCTCGGCATCCGGTGCGTGTCCGACCAGCCGTGGGTGACCGGAGCCGAGTCGTGCGAGCTGGCCCTCGCGCTGGACGCGGCCGGCGAACGGGAGCGGGCCCTCGCCGTCTACCGGGACATGCAGCACCTGCGGCACGACAACGGCTCCTACTGGACCGGCTGGCAGTTCGTGAACGGGGCATGGTTCCCGCACGAGCAGTCCGCCTACACCGCCGCCGCGGTCGTCCTGGCCGCCGACGCCCTCTCGGGCGCCACACCGGCGTCCTCGCTGTTCCGCGACGCGGGCCGCTTCGCCGTCCCGGTGATCGACCCCGACGCCTGCGGCTGCTCCCCCGCCTCCAGCCGCACCTGACCCGCCGGGGTTCGCCCACCAAGTCGGTGGCCTCGATAGGCGAGGTCGGCTGGTGGTCCTTCCGCCTTCGACGCGGTGGAATCACATGAGAAGTGGCCGACGGATCCCCGGCACAGGACCCCGGCGCGGTGACCACCTACGCGCGCAGGGCGCGGCTCCCCACCCCGCCCGTGTGCCGGATGTGATCGGCGCCGGGTCGGCGGGTCGTGGTACGGCGATGCCGGCGCCGGTTACGGCGCCCCGTCCGGTGAGCGTTTCGTGGACAGCGTACCCAGATGGTTCTCTCCCTGGCTCGTCCGTCGCTGCGACGGAAGCATAGAAGACTTGCCTTATATAAGGCTTGGCTGATACATATTACTCGTGCATGCGTTCGATGTGCTCGGCGACCCGGTGCGCCGCAGGATCCTGGAACTGCTGCTCGCCGACGGAGAGAAGACCTCCGGCGCGGTGAGCGCGGTCATCCAGGAAGAGTTCGGCATCTCGCAGCCGGCCGTCTCACAGCACCTGCGGGTGCTGCGCGACGGCGGGTTCGCGACGGTGCGTCCCGAGGGCGCCCGCCGCCTCTACGCGGTCAACCTCGACCCGCTTCGCGACATCGACGCATGGCTCGAACGCTTCCGGCGCTACTGGACTCCGCATCTGGACGCGCTGGCGACAGAGCTGGCCCGCGGCAAACGCGAACGCCGGCTCCGCGACCCAGGCGAGGCACCAAGGCAAGGGGATACCCGATGATCGACGTCAACCAGCAGATCAACGCCGTCCGGCGGCAGGTCGGCACCCGCATGCTCGAAGCCGGCGAGGCCGTCACCGTCACCATCGGCCAGACCTACGACACCACCGTCGAAGACCTGTGGGAGGCCTGCACCGACCCCGAGCGCATCGCCCGGTGGTTCCTGCCCGTCTCCGGCGATCTGCGCCTGCACGGCCGCTACCAGTTCGAGGGCAACGCGGGCGGCGTCGTCGAGCGCTGCGACCCGCCGAAGGGCTTCTCGGCCACCTGGGAGTTCGGCGGCAACGTGAGCTGGATCGAGGTCCGCCTGACCCCCGAGGGCGACGGCCGCGCCCGGTTCGAGCTGGAGCACATCGCCCTGCCAGAAGACCACTGGGAGCAGTTCGGCCCCGGCGCGGTCGGCATCGGCTGGGACATGGGCCTGGTCGGCCTGGCCCTGCACCTGTCCACCGGGCAGCCCGTCGACCTCGCGGCCGGAGCGGCCTGGGCGGCCTCCGAGGAGGGCAAGACCTTCACGGCGCTCAGCAGCGACCGCTGGGCCGACGCCGACATCGCCGCCGGCACCGACGAGGCCAAGGCCCGCGCCGCGGCCGCGCGCACCACGGCCGCCTACACCGGCGCCCCCGCTCCCGACGCCCCCGAGTCCTGACCTCGGCGGGCGTCAGGCGGAGAAGCCGACGCGCTGGAGCACGCGCAGCGAACCCTCGGCCGCGACCTCCTTGAAGTCGCCGGAGGCCAGCGCGCGCTCGAAGACACGGAGCGGAGCCTGGCCGCCGTCGGCGGGGTCGGGGTAGATGTCGTGGAACACCAAGGCCCCGCCCACCATGACGTGCGGCGCCCAGCCCTCGTAATCGCTGGTCACCGGCCCCTCGGAGTGTCCCCCGTCGATGAACAGCATCGCCAGGCGGGTGTTCCAGTAACGGGCCACCGTCTCCGACCGTCCCACGACGGCGATGACCTCCTCCTCCAGCCCGGCCTTGGCGATGGCCGCCCGGAAGAAGGGCAGGGAGTCCATCTTCCCGAACCGCGGGTCCATCAGGGTGGGGTCGTGGTGGGCCCAGCCGGGCTGGATCTCCTCCGAGCCGCGGTGGTGGTCGACGGTGAAGACGACCGACCCGACCTGCCGGGCGGCGGCGCCGAGGTAGATGGCCGACTTGCCGCAGTAGGTGCCGATCTCGCAGATGGGACCGAGGGATCCGTACGTGTACGCGGTCTCGAAGAGGGCCTGGCCCTCGTTGGAGGGCATGAAGCCCTTCGCGCGCTCGGCCACGTGACGCAGGTCCGCCGGCATGGACACGTGAGTCATGATTTTTCCTCTTTGTGCGGCCAATGCGGATGCACCCTATCTATCAACACCGCAGTCGCTCGAAAGGTGCCCCCCTTCCCCACCCAAACCCCACCGAATAATGTTCCAGTGAACCTCCCTCGGGTGCGGGGTGGAGGTGAATCCTGTGCCGGTCATGGCTGGGTCCGGCACCGCGATGATCACCGCCGGAGGCGGGCGTGTCCAGGTCGGCTGCGCACCACACCACGCACGCACCACGCACCCGGAGGCCCATCACGACTCCGCGCCCGGGCCCACATCTCTGACCGACCGGAAGAGCCACGTCAACGGGGGGGCGCTCACCTCGAACCAGACGGTACGGCCGGTCTCGTCCTCCCGCACGCCCTAGGCGGAGGCGATGTGCTCGACCAGCCACAGCCCCCGGCCGTTGTCGCTCTCGGAGCCGGCCTCCCGGACGCATGGCGCCCCGTCCCGCGATCCCTCGTCCAGCACGTCGACGCGCAGGGAGCGGCCGTTGTCGGTGACCGTCAACGCGACGAGCCCGTTCGGGCGGCGACCGGAGTCCGAGTACCGAACGGCGTTGGTCACCAGTTCGCTGACCAGCAACAGGACGTCGTCGGCTTCGGCCCATCCCGCCGCCCCCAGCAGCTCGCGCACGAAAGCCCGCGCCACCGGAACCGAGATGGCCCTGCCGGGCAAGTGGACGCTGCCCATAAGCCCGCTCGTCCTCACTGCGCCACCTCCCAGACCCGGTCGGCCGCGTCGTCCGCCAGCGCCCGGATCCGGCGAGCGCGCCCGCGCCCCCAGGTGAAGAACCACCTGCCGTCGAGCGCCACGGCCATGACCCTCACCGGGCCCGGCGTCCGGGCGAGCAGCAGAACGGGCTGATCCCGGCTCGGCAGCTCGACGGCCACCCTAAGCCCCCGTTTCCGCAGGTCCCAAGCAAGCCGTACGAGATGGATGAACTGCTGCTCTGCATTGGCCGCGGTCACGCCGACCTCCTATCGCAAAGTTGCCTCGGTTCACTCGCGCCACCGCGCTCCCGTAACCCATGGCAGATACGTCTTGCCATCGCGACACAGAGGAGCGGATTGATGACGCTCGGTTAAGTCGGGGCCATCGTCTGATCGACCTGTGCAGCTTGTCAATGCACTGTGCAGATTCTGTATGAGCGCGACACGCGCCTGCCGGCGATCATTCGCTCGGGCACACTTGGCGACATGGCACCGACCTACAGTCCGACAGTGCGGCTCCGCCGACTGGCAGGGGAACTACGCCGACTGCGGGAAGCGAACGGCCTGAGTCCCGAGGCAGTCGCCGCCCGCCTCGGTTGGAGCCGTAGCAAGGTGAGCCGGATCGAGACGGGTCGCACTCGGGCGAGCACCGCAGACGTGGCCCAGATCTGCGACTTGTACGGCGTGAACTCCTCAGCACGCGCAGGTTTGATCCAGCTGGCGAAGGAAGTCCGCCAACGTGGATGGTGGACGGCCTACGCCGACGTCTTCACCGGCTCCTACATCGGTCTTGAGGACGAAGCCTCCGTCATCCGCCAATGGGAGGTGCAACTCGTTCCAGGATTGCTGCAGACCGAGGACTACGCGAGAGCGGTGATCAGTGCCGGCCGATCCGCCGTCTATGAGGCGGAAGACGTCCATAGGCGCGTGATGGCACGCATGGCACGACGAACGCTTCTCAGTCGGCCGAACGCCCCAGAACTACATATCGTGCTCGACGAAGGAGTCATTCGCCGGCCGATCGGAGGCGTTGAGGCGATGCGCTTTCAACTGGACGCCTTGCTCACGTCGGCTCGACGCCCCAACGTCATCCTTCGCCTTCTCCCATACAACGTGGGAGCCCACCCTGGCCTGGAGGGAGCCTTCACAATCCTGTCGTTCACCGAAGATACCGATCCGGACGTGGCTTATGTCGAAGGTACGGCAGGTGACGTCTATGTAGAGAGCTCTGAACACGTGGGCCGCTATAAGGTGGTATTCGGGCATATCTGTGATGCCGCCCTGTCTCCTGAGGAATCGATGGAGTTCATCACCAAGGCCAAGGAGCACCTGTCCTGATGACCAACCTGGCCGACGCCCAGTGGCGGAAGAGCAGCCGGAGCGGCAGTGGGAACAACTGTGTCGAAGTGGCGGTCAACCAGCCGGGAATCGTGGCCATCCGCGACTCCAAGGAGCTTCTCCAACCCGCTGTGAGCATCACCTCCGCTGGATGGCATACCTTCGTCCACAGCGTGAAACTCGGCGACCTCACCGATCGATTGAGATGATCGGTGTACTCACCTGCGAGCGAAGGCCTTTGACCCGGACCAGAGCCGGAGCCTGATCGCCCAAGTGGCAAAGGATGCGTGATCGACGTGAGCGCTGATCGCCCCAGGTTAGAGAACCGTCACTCCCCTGGCGGATGGCTCAAAAGTGGCTACAGCAACAACGGTGGAGACTGCGTCGAGGTGGCCAGATTCGGCACCGGGTCGACGGTCGGCATCCGGGACAGCAAGGTGCAAAGCCCCGCCGTCCTGTCCGTCCCCACCCCCGAGTTCGCCGCCTTCCTCCAAGGCGTACGCTCCGGCACCCTGGGCCCCTGACCCCTCACGCCGTAACCTCGCATGGTCGGGTCACATCCCGCTCGACCATGCGACCATTCGACCATGCACTATCAAGAACATCCGTGACGCCGGTCAGGGCGGTGGACCCACCCGTTGCCCATGCCGCCACTCTCGAATGCCGCGCCCACCCGACCTCACCGCCTCCGGCGGCGACGGTCGCGGCACGACGAGCGGGGCCCGCACGCTCCGCTCGACGGGAATGCGACGCCGCCCGGGCACGCCGTGGCAGTCGCCAGACGGGCGGTCCGTTCTCCAAGCCGCAAGTGCCGCCGCCTCAACGGGCATGCGGGAACGCGACGCCGCCGGGCCCGCCGTAGCGGTCGTCAGGCGAGCGGCCCACTCGACGGAACGCGACGCCGCGCAGGTTCACCGTGGCGGGTGTCAGGCGTCTCGGCAGTGCTGGAAGGATGCCGCCTGGCCCACGAGGACTCCGTCCTCTACGAGGTTCCACATCGTCACGTTCTCGATCCAGAACCGGCGTCCTGACTTGGCGATGCGCCGCCCCCGGTAACCGGTCGCGAAGCCGTCACGGTGGACGGCGTCCAGGAGCCACTGGCGGTCCTCCCGCTGGTCAGGTTCCGCCGAGAGGCGGGAGGGCATGCCGACGAACTCCTCCCAGTCGTATTCGAAGCATCGCTGGGCGGCGAGGTTCGCATAGGTGAAGCGAGGGTCGTCCCCCGCGTCGTGTGCCAGCACCCCGAAGGGCGCGTCCTCGTACAGCCAGCGCGCCGTGGTCTCGGGGGCTACCAGCGGGGTGCCGACCAAGCGCAGGTGACAGCCCGCCAGCAGGTCGAAGAAGTGGGAGTTCACCGGACAAACCGTTCTTTTAGTGCATTTCCGGTGCAAATGGTAGGGCATCGGGAAGCGTCCCCAGGCGGTGAGACCGCCGCCGGCGTGCCGGCGTGCTCTCGCTCGGACGTATGGCCGAGGAGGCAGCCCTCATCGCACTCCCACCAGCCAGGGCGTCCTCAAGGTAGGCTGCATCTACGTAGATGGCGTCTACATAGGAGAGGCATGCCGAGGACGGCGTTCGTCGGGCGCGGGGCGGAGCTGGGAGCTCTGGGGAAGCGACTGGAGCGCGTACGGGCCACGGGCACCGGTGCCGCGGTCGCGATCCGGGGGCGCCGCCAGGTCGGCAAATCACGACTGGTGCAGGAGTTCTGCGATCGCACGCAGGTGCCCTACTTCTTCTTCACCGCCACCAAGGGCATGTCTCCGGTCGAGTCCGTCGACGCCTTCTGCGCCGAACTGCGCGAATCCCCGTTGCCCGCACGACCCGAGGCCGTGCCCCAGGCGGGCGCCGGCAACTGGCCCGACGCGTTCCGCATCCTTTCCACGACGCTTCCCGATCACCCGTCGGTCGTGGTGATCGACGAGGTGCCGTGGCTGGCCGAGCAGGACGAGTTGTTCGACGGCGCCTTGCAGACGGCGTGGGACAGGCTGCTGAGCGACCGGCCGGTCCTGTTGCTGCTGCTCGGCAGCGATCTGCACATGATGGAGCGCTTCACCGCCTACGACCGTCCGTTCTTCGGCCGGGCGGACGCCATGGTCCTCGGGCCGCTGAACCCCGCCGAGACCGCCGACGCGCTCGGGCTGAGCGGCGGCGACGCCATCGACGCCTATCTCACCTCCGGTGGTCTGCCGGGCATCCTCCGCGCGTGGCCGCACGGCACCCCCGCCCTGGAGTTCATCCGGCAGGAGTGCGCCGACCCGGCCTCCCCGCTCTTCAACGTCCCCGAGGCATCCTTGCTCGCCGAGTTCCCGACGCCTGATCAGGCCCGTCGGATTCTGGAGGCGGTCGGCAGCGGGGAAAGGACACAGGCGAACATCGCGGCGACGGCCGGGGGACGCCAGGGCGCTCTGGCCTCCGGCTCCGTTTCCCCCCTCCTGCGCCGCCTGACCGAGGAGAAGCGGGTACTGGCCGTTGAGGAGCCCTTGTCGACGCAGCCGGGTAAGCCCCCCCTCTACCGGGTGGCCGATCACAATCTGCGCCTGTATCTCGGGGTTCTGCGCGCCGCCGCGGAGAGGTCGCGACGTGGCCAGTTGGACGCCGCGGTCAAGCTCGTCGAACGCCGCTGGTCCTCGCTGCGCGGTCGCGCGGTCGAGCCGGTGATCCGGGAGGCGCTGACGATGGCCGCCGCGGCCGAGCGCCTTCCGTGGGACGACGTGGAGGCGGTGGGGGGGTGGTGGAACCGGCGCTTCGACCCGGAGGTGGACCTTGTGGGCGCCGACCGGGCGCCGGTCGCACGTCATGTGCGCTTCGCCGGTTCGATCAAGTGGCTGGGCACGGCCTTCGACGCCCATGACCTGCACCGGCTTCGTGAGTCCGCCGCCCAGATCCCCGGCCACGACTCGGGCGGGCTCGTCGCGGTGTCCCTGTCGGGGGTCGTTTCCGGGCTGGGCCTGGACCTGGTGTGGGGGCCGGACGACGTCGTCGCGGCCTGGAGGTAGGCAGCGCTGAGGATGGCCGGCGGGCGATCCGAACAATGTTCCGTCGGACTCTTGTGGGGTGTGGTGGAACGTGTTCTACTTCCTGGGTGAACCAGCGTGCTCGCATAGTGATGTCCGATGACGAGGTGGAGGCGTTCCTGCGGGAGTCGCGGAAGTTCCAGCTCGGGACGATCAACGCGGACGGGACGCCGCACATGGTGACGATGTTCTACGGGCTCACCGAGGGCCGGCTGACGTTCTGGACCTACGGCAAGGCCCAGAAGACGCGCAACCTCGCCCGCGACCCTCGCGCGTCCTGCCTGGTCGAGGCCGGCGACGACTACGCCCAGCTGCGGGGCGTCCTGCTGTACGGCACGACGCGCCTGGTCACCGAGCCGGAGGCCGTCCTGGACATCGGCATGGACATCACCAAGCGCATGACAGGACTGACCGACGCCGACGTGACTCCGGAGCTTCGCGGGTACGTCGAGCACACCGGCCGCAAGCGCGTCGCCTACATCGTCGAGCCGACCCGGGTGGTTTCCTGGGACCATCGCAAGCTTTCGGCGCCCGCCACGGCCTAATCTCGGCTGTGAAGGGTCCGTATTGCGAGGAAGGCTCCGATGAAAATCAAGGTCGACTACGACGTCTGCGAGGCCAACGCGGTCTGCATGGGACTGGCGCCCGAGGTCTTCGAAGTGGACGACGACGACAATCTGCACGTTCTGCTCCCCGAGCCCCCGCCGGAGATGCTCGACCGCGTGCGCCACGCGGTCCGATCCTGTCCCAAGGCCGCGCTCTCCCTCGAGGACGAGTAGGCCGAACCTCAAGGAGGTCCCCCATGCGAGCCGCCCTGCTGCACGCCGTCGGTGACGACAAGCTCGACATCCGCGACGACTTCACCCTCACCCCGGTGGGGCCGACGGACGTCCGGGTGAGGATCAAGGCCACCGGCGTCTGCCACTCGGACCTGTCGGTGCTGACCGGCGTGCTGCCGATGCCCCTGCCGGTGATCCCGGGACACGAGGGCGCGGGCGAGGTCGTGGAGGTCGGGGACCACGTCACCACCGTCCAGCCCGGCGACCACGTCATCATCAACTGGACGCCGGCCTGCGGCACCTGCCCCAACTGCCTGGTCGGCCAGCCGTACCTGTGCATGACCTACGTCATGGAGAGCTTCACCCTGGCGCGGTTCCGCTACGGCGGCGAGAGCTCCGCGTTCGGCATGGCCGGCTGTGGCACGTGGGCCGAGGAGATCGTCGTCCCCTGGCAGGGCGCGATCAAGGTCGACCCGGAGGTGCCGTACGAGGTGGCGGCGCTGATCGGCTGCGGCATCACCACGGGCGTCGGCGCGGCGATCAACACCGCGAAGGTCCGTCCCGGCTCCAGCGTGGCCGTGATCGGGTGCGGCGGCGTGGGCCTGTCGGTCATCCAGGGGGCCCGGGTGTCGGGCGCGACGACGATCCTGGCGGTGGACCCGCTCGAGTCCAAGCACGCCCTGGCCAAGAAGGTCGGCGCGACGCACGCCTGCACCCCCGACCAGCTCATGGGCGCCATCGGTGAGCTGACAGGGGGACGCGGGTTCGACTACGGCTTCGAGGTGGTCGGCAAGTCGGCGTCGATCATGTCGGCCTGGCAGGCCACCCGCCGGGGCGGGGACGTCATCGTGGTCGGGGCCGGCGCCATGGACGACACGGTGCCGCTGTCGGCGTTCAGCCTGCTGTTCGAGGGCAAGAACCTGCTCAGCTCGCTGTACGGGGGCAGCGACGTGCGCCACGACTTCCCGTTCTTCGCCGAGTTGTGGAAGGCCGGGAAGCTCGACCTGGAGAGCATGATCAGTTCGCGGATCAAGCTCGCCGACCTCAACGACGCCGTCGCCGCCCTGCGCTCCGGCGAGGTGCTCCGCCAGATCGTCGTCTTCGACTGATCCCCTCCCCCTCGGCGGCGCCACCCCGGGTGGCGCCGCCGTCGGCGTCGAGCACAGTGGCGCCTGACAGCACCGAGGAAGAGCCCGTGCGAGCCCTCACGGCTCACCGCCGACGCGTACCGACGGCGGTGAGGTCGATGTCGATCGGGTAAGGATCGGCCACCTTGAGACGGTCGTGGTGGATGCCGGTCAACGCATAGACGCCGCAGGCGGGGTCACGTTCGTACACGTAGGCCACCGTCCTGCCTTCCGAGCTCTCCAACCGCCAGAAGTGCCTGATCCCGGCGGCGGCGTACTTCCTGGGCTTGGTGTCCCGGTCGCGATCCTCCGAGTCGGGCGAGACCGCCTCGATGGCGAGGACGACATCCTCCGGCCGGTAGAAGGTGGACGGTTCGTCGCGCTCGTAGGCGTCGGCGGTCACGACGACGACGTCCGGCTCGGGGACCTGCCGCTTCGCCAGCCGGACCGCCATCTCGCGGTCGGCCCTCAGATGAGGGGGCGCCTGCGCGTCGAGCTCTCCCACCAGGAGGTTGATGACGCGGCTGTGCCACTTCGCCTGGGGGCTCACGAAAACGAGACTCCCGTCGATCAATTCGGTGTGCGGGGGAAGACCGGGCATCCGGAAGAAGTCATCGGCGGTGAACCCTCCCTGCGGGGGGATCACCCAGTCCGGCAACGGATCCACGCTCATTCCTCCAGCGTACGGTGACGCGAGGCCGGCCACCACGACGAACGGTCATGGGGCCGGCCGGTGTTTCCGCCACGTCTCAAGCGCACTGCGGACCTGATCCGGTGTCAGCGATGCCGCGCACAACCGCTGCTCGCGGGCTACGCGGACGGCCGCCGCCATGGGCTCGGGCCGAAGCGCCGCAGGGACGGTCAGTCTGAGGAGAAGGCGGCGTCGAAGGCTGCGGTGGGCGGGGTGATGGCGTTGAGGGCCTTGACGTAGGCCAGCGCCTCGGGAGCGCCGGCCAGGCGGTCCATACCCGCGTCCTCCCATTCCACCGAGATCGGCCCGTCATAGCCGATGGAGTTCAGCGCCCGGAAACAGTCCTCCCAGGGCACATCCCCCCGGCCGGTCGACACGAAGTCCCAGCCCCGGCGCAGATCCGCCCACGCCAGATGCGACGACAACCGGCCCCGGCGACCATCACCGATCCGGACCTTGGCGTCCTTGCAGTCCACGTGATAGATCCGATCGGCGAAGTCCAGGATGAAGTTCACCGGGTCGATCTGCTGCCACACCATGTGCGAAGGGTCCCAGTTCAGCCCGAACGCCGGCCGGTGCCCGATCGCCTCCAGCGCGGCCACCGTGGTGTGGTAGTCGTAGGCGATCTCACTGGGGTGCACCTCGTGAGCGAACCGCACCCCCACCTCGTCGAACACGTCCAAGATCGGGTTCCACCGGTCGGCGAAGTCCTGGTACCCCGCCTCCAGCATCGACGGCGGCACCGGCGGGAACATCGCCACCGTGTGCCAGATCGACGACCCGGTGAACCCGACCACGGTGTTCACCCCGAGCTTGGCCGCGGCCCGGGCGGTGTCCTTGATCTCCTCGGCCGCCCGCCGCCGCACCCCCTC
>NZ_JBEXGS010000015.1:117259-225586 GCF_040607455.1 Sphaerisporangium sp. NPDC005289 | reverse complement strand
GGTGATGAGGCGCTGGCCGACATGTTGAAGGTCAACATCGCGGGTTGCCGGTACTCCTTCGGCTATCCGGCGTGTCCCAATCTTGAGGACCAGCGGCAGTTGTTCGAGTTGCTGGATCCGGGCCGGATCGGGGTCACCCTGTCGGAGGAGTTCCAGCTGCATCCCGAACAGGCCACCTCCGCCCTGATCGTCCACCACCCCGAAGCCAAATACTTCAACGTCTGAGCGAGACGCCCGCATGCTCCAGCGTCCACCTCGAAGCATGTGGACGTCTCGTCAGGTGCTCTGCACCAGGATGCTGTGCGTGCCGCTGAGCGTGCGCTCGCGGGTGGTGCCCGCGCGCACGCTGGTCGCGGCGCGCAGCAACCCCGCCTTACAGCCTTCGCCGGAGTAGAGGATCACGTCGGCGTCGGTCGAGTTGACCACGGAGGCATGGGTGAACAGCGGGAACCAGGGAAGTGCGTAGCACCCGGGCGCGGGATTCACCAGCCGCGTGCGCGGCACCTGGTCGCCCTCGACGACCAGCGTCCCGGTCGCGGCGGAGGCCGGCGCGGGAGCGGCGAGGGTCAGGGGCGCGGTGGCGAGCAGGGCGCTCAGAGCGGACATGGCACGTCGCATGGCATTCTCCTCCACTGTGGATCGACACCACGATCATCATAACGGAGAGTGATGATATGGTCGCGGTGGGCGGAGATGCCCGGCGTGGCGTGTCCCGCGGTCCGCACATGGCGGATCGCCGGTCCCGTCGAGCGGGCCGGCGATCCGCGTGACCGGTCGGTCGCCGTGTACTCCGGTCAGTCGCCGTATTCGTTGGTGACGCCCGCCGGGGTGAGCGCCGCGATGTAGTGCTGCGGCAGGTGGTCGTCGACCGAGTAGACGGCCGGCAGCGAGCGCGTCGCCTCGAACTTGCGGGCGATGAAGGACAGCGCCGACATCGGCAGGCCGAGCAGGCCCGGCATCTGCGAGGTCGGGCGCCTCCTGGTCTCCCACTGGCCCCTTCTCGACTGCGGGGCGCACCTCGGACGGGTGAGGGTGTCGATGAGGCTGTTGCGCAGGTGCGGGACGCGGTAGTGGTACTCGCGGCCGAAGTGCCGGAACGGTCCCGACGCGGTGGACGGCAGGTGCGGCACGATGTCGCTGTCGTACACGTAACGGATGACGTGCTCGCGCAGGAACTCGTCGCGCTCGCAGGCCTCGGCGAAGGCCGGGTCGCCGATCATGGGCTGGCCGAAGGTGTAGACGGCCCTGAGCCGGTCGCCGAGCGCCTCCTTGTACTTGCGCTCGTGCCGCAGCATGACGCCCATGAGCGCGGCCATCGCCCCGCCCTGGCTGTGCCCGGTGACGTACAGGGCCTCGAGGTTGCCCTCCGCCGGCGGCGAGCCGTAGGAGTCATGGACCTGGGAGGCGCCGTCGCTGTGCGGAGGGTGGGTTCCCTGGCGGTCGCAGGCGCGCCGCAGCATGTTCATGACCTCGTACCGCGTCGCCCGGACGTTGCGGTAGACGCCGGCGTGCACGGTGGCGCGCGGGTCGCCGATCTGGTAGCCGATGCGCTCGGGCTCGACGTCGATGTCGCTCAGCCAGTTGATGAAATTGAGCGGCTCTGTTCCGCGGTAGCACAGAATGGCGACCCGGCCGCTCTTGCTCTGGATGAGGAAGGCGGTCGAGCAGATGAGCATCGCGTCGACCGACGTCTGGATCATCTGGCAGTGATTGTCCTCCAGGCCCATTCTCGCCATGATCATGGAGAGCGTCCTGGCGTCCGAATAGGCGTACGCGGCGCAGGTGGCGAGAACGTGCGCGATTTCCGGGTCGGGATGGCCGCCGGCCTCCAGAAGCCGCCTTTCCAGATTCTTGTAGACCGGGAATCCCGCGGTCTCGCGGTGCCCGAAGGGCCGGAGTTCCTCGTAGCTGGGCGCCCTGACGTCCTGCGACCGCGGGCCTCCGGCCTGCGTGACGTCGAGCATCCTGTGCTCCCACTCCACCGTGGGGAACGCGCCCGCGGGCGCGTCCGGCTTCCTGCCGCCGCTCACCACCTTTCCGGCGTTCGCCTGGCCCACGGTGCCCGTAACTGATTTCTCCGACTGGCGACTGTTCCTGGTGGTATCCACGCTTGCCACGCCACACACCTTCCCGTCGGCGACGGTGCATCGGACTGTTCCACGGTCTCCATACAGGCGGACGGCGTCGTCATCACACGCGTTTTCCCGCGCACCCGGAGAACCGCACTGTCCCTCACAATTTCCTGGACATCACCGGCCAAATCCCATCGCCGCGCAAACTCATTTCCAGCGACCCGCCCGAGTGCGGCTGAAAGGCGGATGAATGAGGAGAAAGGCGGGCCTCCGGGAAGGGAGGCCCGCCGATGGGCGGTGGAGGCGGGGACGCCCGTCCCGGCCTACGCGGCGTACACCCGCAGCTCGGCCGCCTGCCCCGCCGGCCAGCCGGTGTTGCCGGTGAAGGTCAGCCGGATGTAGCGCTGGGTGGTGCCGGGGAAGGTGATCGTCGCGGTGTTGCCGGTCGCCGGGTCGAAGCGGCGGCCGGCCGCCGCCGCCACCGTGGTGTACGAGGTGCCGTTCTGGCTGCCCAGCACCGCGATCGTCTGCGTCCGGGCTCCCCAGGCGGACGAAGGCGGCAGCGCGAGGACGATCCGGGACACGCCGGTCGCGGCGCCCAGGTCCACGGTGAGCGACTGCGGGAAGGCGTTGTTGGCGCTCTCCCAGTACGTGCCCGGGTTGCCGTCGTTGGCATTGGCCGGGGTGTAGCCCTGGGTGTGGCTGGTGGCGCTGATCGGCCTGCCCGCCGCCAGGTCGGTGCCGGGGGGAGGGGTGGTCGTCCCGGCGAAACGGTCCACCCAGTACCTGGTCCGGTCCAGGTAGGCCGTCTCGGCGGCGGCGCCGGTCCTGCCGTAGGCGCCGTCGAAGGTCTGGTAGCCGAACCCGGACGGCGGGGTGGAGGTGGCCGGCTCGATCACCGACCCCTCGTGCCACTCGTTGAAGGAGGTGACCGAGACCCAGCTCGGCTCGCCCTGGGTCAGGGCGTTCTGCCACTCGGTGTCGTAGGTGGCGCCGCCGGCGCGGCCGAGGGTGGGCGTGGTGTTGCCCGGCACCGCCCGGTCGTCGATGTAGCCGGGGGCGACCGACGGCGCCCAGATCAGGCCGTTGGCCTTGCAGTAGTCGCTCGCGCCCTTCCACCCGGGCGCGGTCGCGCCGGCGATGCCGTCGTAGGTGTACATGCCGCCGAAGTGGGCCACCTTGGTGGTGTCGGTGGTCTGGGCCAGGACGATGCTGCTGGAGCTCACCTGGTCCAGCGCGGACCAGTCGGTGACGCGCAGGCTCTCGAACACGTAGAACGCGCCCCGCCGCCCGTGCGCCTCGTCGCGGTAGAACGCCGGGCTGCCGCCGTACCGGGCGTTGATGTACTGGATGTCGGCGACGGTCGAGGCGGCGGTGCGGCCGGTGTACGGCTCCAGGTGCCAGGCCACCTTGACCCCGAAGCGCGCGGCCGCGGAGAGCACGCCGGCGGCGAGCTGGTCCTCGTAGGACCCCTGGCCCCACCAGCTGTAGACGATCACGCCGGCGCCGGACTGCTGGATCCACCGCATGTGCTGGTCCACGGCGCCGGACAGGTCGCCGGAGTCGTAGGGGCCGAGCTTGGGGTAGTAGTCGGCGCCGATGTCGGCCGGAGGGGTGTGGCCGCCCTGCGGCCAGTGCCGGTAGCTCCCGGCGACGGCGGGGGAGCCGTACCACGGGTAGTAGAACAGGTGCACGTCGGCGGAGGTGTGGACGGCCGCCGCCACGGGCGCGGCCGCGGCGGCCAGAGCCGGGCCCGCCGGGGCCGACGTCAGCAGCGACGCCGCCAGCAGGACGGCGGCCGCGGTCGCTCGGCGCCAGTTACGCATGAATGGTGACTCCTCGCGTCGAAGGGGGATTCGCCGGTACGAGGGTGCCCGTCCGCCCGGCCGCGCCTGCGGCACCACCATGGCGAGGCCGAAGTCGGCGGGAACGGCCCCGGCACAGATCGGGGCGGCCGGCCGGACGGGAGTCTCGATGGAGCGACATCTGCTCATCTTTTGCAACGATCATCGAGCAAGTTGCAAGAGGAGTAGCTGATTTTGCGATGCCTTCCGACTATTAGAGAGCGCTCTCCCATCCGACGCAAGCCCGGAGTCCATCGCGTCTGTAACACTTCTGTAACGCGCCGGGCCGGGCCGGGGTGATGTCAGGTTTCACGCCCGTTGCGAGAAGCAGTGGAGCAGCGGGGATTTACGGCGCCGTGCGTCCGTGTTAGAACTCCATTCAAGACTTCGCCCCGAGGCCGCCTCGGCATCGGTCGTTGGGAGGTTGCGCAGCCCGGCAGCTCTATAACAGGTAATTGCGAAGGTCAATCCGATTATTGCGGATCCGTTGACATCGTCCTGCTCAACGAACCGCACGAGCCGGAGGCGGCACCCTCCGAAGGCGTCACCCACAACCTCACGACACCGCACGACCGACAGCAAGCGCGGCGGCGCGCGCCTTGCCTGACTCCCCCCAAGTCAGGAAAGGACTCCCATGTCACCACGTCCCCGGCCGTGGGCACGGCTGCTCGCCACGATCTCGCTGGTCGTCGGCGGCGCGGTCACGGCCACCGGCCCCGCGGCCCACGCCTCGGTCATCCCGGCCTCCGACTACCAGCAGGTCAGCCTGGCCACCGGAGGCGCCGAACTGGGCGAGGCCATGTCCCTCGCGGTGCTCCCCAACCGCTCGGTGGTGCACACCGCCCGCGACGGCACGGTGCGCGTCACCGACGCCGCCGGCAACACCAAGGTCGCCGGCAGGCTGGACGTCTACACCCACGACGAAGAAGGGCTTCAGGGCGTCGCGGCCGACCCCGGCTTCGCCACCAACAGGTACATCTACCTGTACTTCTCGCCCAAGCTGAGCACGCCCGGCGGCGACGCGCCCAAGAACGGCACCGCCGCCGACTTCGACCAGTGGAAGGGCGAGCTGCACCTGTCGCGGTTCACGCTCAAGTCCGACGACACCATCGACATGACCAGCGAGAAGGTCGTGCTCAAGGTGCCCAACGACCGCGGCCAGTGCTGCCACGTCGGCGGCGACCTCGACTTCGACGCCGCGGGCAACCTGTACCTGACGACCGGCGACGACACCAACCCCTTCGAGTCGGACGCCTACGCGCCGATCGACGAGCGCACCGACCGCAACCCGCAGTTCGACGCGCAGCGCTCCGCGGGCAACACCAACGACCTGCGCGGCAAGGTGCTGCGCATCAAGCCGCAGGCGGACGGCACCTACACGATCCCCTCGGGCAACCTGTTCCCCCCGGGGACGGCCAAGACCCGCCCGGAGATCTACGCCATGGGCTTCCGCAACCCGTTCCGCATGTCGGTCGACAAGGCCACCGGCATCGTCTACCTCGGCGACTACGGCCCCGACGCCGGCGGCACCAACGCCTCGCGCGGCCCGAGCGGGCAGGTGGAGTTCGACCGCATCACCGGCCCGGGCAACTACGGCTGGCCGTACTGCACCGGCACCAACACCACCAGCGAGACCTACAACGAGTACACCTTCCCCAGCGGCCCCTCCCTCGCCAAGTACGACTGCGCCAACGGGCCGACCAACAACTCCTTCCGCAACACCGGCCTGACCACGCTGCCCCCGGCCAAGCCGAGCTGGATCAAGTACGGCGGCGACGCCGGCTCCCCGCCGGAGTTCGGCGGCGGCTCGGAGTCGCCGATGGGCGGCCCGGTCTACCGGTACGACGCCGCGCTCAACTCCAGCGTGAAGTTCCCCCAGTCGCTGAACGGCCGGTACTTCGCCGGCGAGTACGGCCGGCGGTGGATCAAGGCGATCGAGGTGAAGTCCGACGGCACCCCCGGCGACATCGGCGACTTCCCCTGGACCGGCACGCAGGTCATGGACATGGCCTTCGGCCCCGACGGCGCGCTGTACGTGCTGGACTACGGCACCGGCAGCGACAACCAGGCCCTGATCCGGGTGGAGTACATCGGCGGCACCAACCGCAACCCGATCGCCAAGGCCTCGGCGAACAAGACCTCCGGGCCGAACCCGCTGGCCGTGACCTTCTCCTCCGCCGGCAGCTCCGACCCCGAGGGCGGCACGCTGACCTACTCGTGGACCTTCGGCGACGGCGGCACCTCCACCGCGGCCAACCCGAGCCACACCTACACCACCAACGGCACCTACACCCCGACGCTGACCGTCAGGGACCCGCAGGGGCTCACCGGGACCGCGAGCGTCGTCATCACGGTCGGCAACACCGCGCCGACGGTGACGCTCACCCAGCCCATCGACGGCCAGCTGTTCTCCTTCGGCGACACCGTGCCGTACCAGATGACGGTCACCGACCCCGAGGACGGCACGATCGACTGCACCCGGGCGAGCCTCACCTACCTGCTCGGGCATGACAGCCACCGCCACCAGATCACCTCCAAGACCGGCTGCAGCGGCTCGATGGTCGTCCCGACCGACGGCGAGCACGACGCGGCGGCCAACATCTACGGCGTGTTCGACGCCGCCTACACCGACAAGGGCGGCCTGGTCACCCACAACGTCCGCACCCTGCAGCCCCGGCACCGCCAGGCCGAGCACTACGGCGCCCAGTCCGGCGTCCAGCTCGCCGACCACGCCGGCGCCGAGGGCGCCAAGACCGTGGGCTTCACCGACAACGGCGACTGGATCTCCTTCACGCCCTACGCCCTGGGCAACGCCAAGAACTTCACCGCCCGGGTCTCCTCCGGCGGCGCCGGCGGCACCCTGGAGGTGCGGGCCGGATCGGCGACCGGCACGCTGCTCGGCTCGGTGAACGTCGCCGGTACCGGCGGCTGGGACACCTTCGCCGACGTCAGCGCGCCCATCACCAACGCCCCGTCCGGGACCACGACGCTGTACCTGGTCTTCAAGGGCCCGACGGGCCAGGGCAACCTGTTCGACCTGGACGCCTTCACCTTCGGCACCGGGACCGGCGGCGGTTCCACCACGGTCGAGGGCGAGGCCTACACCTCCCAGTCCGGCGTGCAGCCGGCCGACCACGCCGGCGCGAGCGGCGGCAAGACGCTGGGCTACATCGACAGCGGCGACTGGGCCGGGTACGCGTCGGTGACGACGCAGGGCGCCACCGGATTCTCCGCCCGGGTGTCCTCCGGCGGCGCCGGCGGCACCATCCAGATCCGCTCGGGCTCGGCCACCGGCACCCTGCTGGGTTCGGTGAACGTCGCCAACACCGGCAACTGGGACACCTTCACCACGGTCTCCGCGACGTTGACCGGCTCGGCGTCCGGGGCGGTGTTCCTGGTCTTCACCGGCGGCTCCGGCTCCCTGCTGGACGTCGACACCTTCACCATCACCCGCTAGCCGGACCGGCGAGGCGCGGGCACCTCACGAACGTGCCCGCGCCGCGCCGGCGGCCCGCCGACCCCTAGGGACAGAAATGCTCAACGTCATCCGCCGCGGACTGGCGCTGGTCGCCACCGCGGTGATCGCCGCCCAGTTCGTCCCGTCCGCCGCGTACGCGGCCGACTACCAGGTGCTGGTCTTCTCCAAGACGGCCGGCTTCAGGCACGACTCCATCCCCACCGGCGTCCAGGCCATCCGCGACCTCGGCACGGCCAACGGCTTCACGGTCACCGCGACCGAGGACGCCGCCGCCTTCACCGCGGCCAACCTCGCCCAGTACAAGGCGGTGGTGTTCCTCAGCACCACCGGCGACGTCCTCAACGACGCCCAGCAGACCGCCCTCACCTCCTACGTGGACGGCGGCGGAGGCTACGTGGGCGTCCACGCCGCCGCCGACACCGAGTACGACTGGCCCTATTACGGCGGCCTGGTCGGCGCCTGGTTCAAGAGCCACCCGGCCATTCAGCAGGCGACCGTGAAGAACGAGGACCGCACGCACCCGGCGACCTCGGGACTGGCGGCCACCTGGACGCGCACCGACGAGTGGTACAACTACCGCACCAACCCCCGCGCCTCGGTCCACGTGCTGCAGAGCCTGGACGAGTCCACCTACAGCGGCGGCGAGATGAGCGGCGACCACCCGATCACCTGGTGCCACCCGCAGCAGTCCGGCCGCTCCTTCTACACCGGTCTCGGCCACACCATCGAGTCCTACGCCGACCCGGCCTTCCGCAACCTGCTGCTCGGCGGCATCAAGTACGCGGCCGGCGCCGTCCAGGCCAACTGCGCCCCGCCGACCGGCAACCCCGGCGGCTCCACCACGGTCGAGGGCGAGGCGTTCACCTCCCAGTCCGGGGTGCAGGCGGCCGCTCACACCGGGGCCAGCGGTGGCAGGACGGTGGGGTACATCGACAACGGCGACTGGGCGGGGTACGCGTCGGTGAGCACGGCCGGGGCGACCGGGTTCTCGGCGCGGGTGTCCTCGGGTGGTCCGGGCGGGACGATCCAGGTGCGTTCGGGGTCGGCGACCGGCACGTTGCTGGGGTCGGTGCAGGTTCCGTCCACGGGGAGCTGGGACACCTTCACCACGGTCTCCACGACGTTGACCGGGTCGGCGTCCGGGCCGGTGTTCCTGGTGTTCACCGGCGGCTCCGGCTCGCTGTTCGACGTGGACACCTTCACCATCACCCGCTCCAGCGCCGCCGCCCCGGTCGAGGGCGAGGCGTTCACCTCCCAGTCCGGGGTGCAGGTCGCCGCTCACACCGGGGCCAGTGGTGGTAAGACGGTGGGGTACATCGACAACGGCGACTGGGCGGGGTACGCGTCGGTGAGCACGGCCGGGGCGACCGGGTTCTCGGCGCGGGTGTCCTCGGGCGGCGCGGGCGGCACCATCCAGATCCGCTCCGGCTCGGCCACCGGCACCCTGCTGGGCTCGGTGAACGTCGCGAGCACCGGCGGCTGGGACACCTTCACCACCGTGTCCACGACGCTGTCCGGGTCGGCGTCCGGGCCGGTGTTCCTGGTGTTCACCGGCGGCTCCGGCTCGCTGTTCGACGTGGACACCTTCACCCTCACCAGGTGACACCTGCCGCGACACGCTGCCCGCCCGCCTTGGGGGAGCGGGGCTCACCGGCGCTCTAAGGTAGGCGGGTGGTGGCGAATAGCGGCAGGTGGGGCGCGGTGATGGGCGGATCGGTGGTGCGGGTCGCGACGGACGCGGACATGCCGGGCGTGCGGGAGGTGGCCGCGCATTACGAACTGCTGGACGACTGGGCGGACATGCCGGACTTCCTGGACGCCGAGCGGGAGTTCGGGGCGCTGGTCGTCGGCGAGGCCGACGGACGGGTCGTGGGCTTCGGCGGGATCCTCCGGCGGGCCCGGGTCTCCCATCTGGGTGACCTGTTCGTCCTGCCGGAGCACCAGTCGTCGGGCATCGGCCGGGAGATCCTCGCCCTGCTGCTGCCGCCGGGCACGCCCGGGGTCACCTTCGCCTCCGACGACGGCCGGGCCCTGGCCCTGTACGTCAGACAGGGCATGCGCCCGGTCTGCCCGCTGCTCTACCTCACCTTCACCCCCGGCTCCGCTCGCCCCGACGCGCCCGAAACGCCCCGGGCATCGGCGCCGGACGGGCGGCCCGTTCGCCGGGCGGCCCGCGCGCGGGGGGACCGGCCGGACGTGCGGGAGGCCGCGATGCTGGACGCCGGGCTCGCGGGCGGCGACCGGGCCGGGTCACTGTCCTGGTACGCGGGCCTGCCCGGGGTCACCGTCCACACCACAGGCACGGGGTACGCCTTCGCCCGGGTGACCGAGGGCGGCGACCTGGAGATGGGCCCGGCGGGCGGGGAGACCCCGGAGGACTGCGCCAAGGCGCTGTCCGCGGCCGTCGCCGCGCACCCGGGCGTCGACGAGGTCCAGGTGGCCGTGCCCGGGGCGCACCCGATCCTGCCCCGGCTGGTGCGGGCCGGCTGGCGGATCGACGACATGGACACCCTCATGGCCACCGACCCGTCCGCGATCCGCCTCGACCGCTACCTCCCCCACCCCGACCTGGGCTGACGGTTCGAGCACGCGCGTCGGGTGTCCGCGGAGAAGGCCTGCCCATCTCGCGGCCGATGTGCCGGCACGCGCCGCGGGCGCCGGACGGGAGTGACGCACGTCACGTTCTGCGGGCGTCCCGGCGTGCCGAGCCTGCTCGTCGGTCAGGTGTGACAGCCACCGCGGCACAGGGCTCACCGTTGACATCGCCGATGACATCGCTGAGCCGGGGTGCTGGTGAGTACCGCTGTCCACACCCTGCGACTCGACGAAGAGGAAACCCGTGAACAACATGCAGGCCATCGCCGACCGCGTCGACATCGAGGCGCTACGCGGCGAGTTCACCGACGCGGCGATGATGGGGGACCACGACCGCTTGGTGTCGCTGTTCACCGACGACGCCGTGTACCGGATCCCTGACGCGGGGATCGAGCACGTCGGCCGGGAGCAGATCCGCGCCGGGACAGGGCGGATGGGGCAGGCGTGGGAGTACTTCGTGCAGACCACGCACCCGGGCGCGGTCGAATTCGACGGCGACACCGCGTCCGGCCGCGCCTACATCTTCGAGCTCGGGCGCCTGCGCGACGGCGGTTCGATTCTCAACTACGCCCTGTTTCACGACCGCTACCAGCGCACTCCGGGCGGTTGGAAGTTCGCCGAACGCGTCTTCGAGGTGAGGTACTTCGACACCACTCCGCTCCCGGGCTCACCCGACGTGCCACAGACGGTCGCCGGCCCGCCGGCCGGGGACGGGTCCTTCACCGAACCGGCATCCGCGGAGCGCCTGGAGCGGGCGGCCGCCGCGCTGAGGGCCAACCGTTTCGCCGTCGAGATCCTCGACGACGCCGCCGCCGCGCGTACCCGCGTCCAAGAGCTGATCCCCGCGGGCGCCGGCGTGTTCACCGCGGCCAGCGAGACCCTGCGCCTGTCCGGCATCGACGACGACATCAACGCCGGCGGGCGATATCAGGGCTTCAGGCCGCGCCTGCTGAGCATGGATCGCGTCACCGAGGCCGACGACATCCGCCGGCTGCTCGCCAGCCCTGACGTCGTCGTGGGCAGTGTCGCCGCGGTCACCGAGACCGGCTCCCTCGTGATCCCCTCCGCGAGTGGCAGCCAGCTGCCCGCCTACGCGGGCGGCGCCGCCCACGCGATCTGGATCGTCGGCGCGCAGAAGATCGTGCCCGACCTGAGCACGGCACTCCGCCGCGTGGAGGAGCACGCCCTCCCGCTGGAGACCGTCCGAGCCCAGCAGGCCTATGGGCAGCCCAGCGCCGTCAACCGCCTGCTCATCCTCAACGCCGAACCTCACCCCGGGCGCGGCACCGTCCTGCTGCTGCGCGAGGCCATCGGATTCTGAGACACCGGGAGTCGCCGATGGCCGGGTCCCTCACCTCCGTCAGTGGGCGGAGAAGGCGGCCAGGCTCATCGTGGTCCCCGAGGGGGCCGGGGCGTCGGAGGGGCGGGGGTGGAGGGGGAGGCGGACGGTGAAGCGGGCGCCTCCGGCGTCGCCGGTGTCCACGCCGATGGTGCCGCCATGCGCGCGCACGATGTCGCGGACGATCGCCAGGCCGAGGCCGGTTCCGCCCCGGTCGCGGCAGCGGGAGGCGTCCAGCCGGGTGAACCGCTCGAAGATGCGTTCCCGGTCGGCCTCGGCGATGCCGTCGCCGTCGTCGGAGACCACCAGCTCGGCGTGGCGGTCGTCGTGGCGCACCTCCACCATCACCGCGCTCCTGGCGTGCCGCTGGGCGTTGTCCAGCAGGTTGGTGAGGATGCGGGTGATCTGGGTGTCGACGCCCTGGACGATGGTCGCCCTGGCCAGCCGCAGCCGGACGGGGAGCCGGTCGGCGCGGCGGGAGACCTCCATGCGGACGGTCTCCGACAGGTCGACCTCGCCCATCGCCGGCGGCGTCCCGCCGATCTTGGCCAGCAGCAGCAGGTCGGCCATGATGGCCTGCAGCCGGTCGACGTCGCCCAGCGTGCGGTCCAGCAGGGCGTCCAGGTCGGTGTCCTGGGGATGCATCTTGGCCTCCTCCAGCTGGGCGCGCAGGCCGGCGACCGGGGTGCGCAGCTCGTGGGAGGCGTCGGAGGCGAACTGCCGCTGGGCGGAAAGGGCCTGTTCCATGCGCCCCTTGGCGTTCTCCAGGCGTTCCAGCGTGCTGTTGACCGTGCGGGCCAGGCGGGAGATCTCGTCGTCGCCCGCCGGCTCGGGGACGCGGCTGCTCAGGTCGTTGACGTTGGTGGCGGCCAGCTCGGCGCGGATGGCCTCGACCGGCCGCAGCGTCCGGCCGGTGATCTTCCACGCGGCCCAGATGGCGATGGAGATGAGCACCCCGACCTGCACCGCGAACAGCGCGTCGAACACGCCCGTCGCGATGACGGTGCGGACGGGGCCGCCGGCGTAGACGACGGTGGAATCGTCGTCGGCGCTGACCCGCACCGCCGACAGGCGGACGCATCCCAGGCGGGTGTTCGCGCAGGTCTGCACGTCGCGCTGGGGGTCGTCGGCCGTCGGCCGCAGGGTGGACAGGGGCGGCAGGCCGCGCGCGTCGGGGGAGGAGGCCAGGACCCGCCCGTCGGCGGCGACGACCTGGACCACGTTGACGCCCGGCACGCTGCTGGTGACCACCGGGTCGTGCAGCCGTCCGGCCCGGTCGGCGGCGGCCATCAGGCCGGCGGCGCGGCGCGCGTCCAGCCAGCCGGCGTTGGCCAGCTCCTGACGCGCGACCATTCCGGCCAGCACGCCGGAGGGGACGAGCAGCAGCATCGACAGCAGGGCGACCAGTGCGGTGACCTGCCCGCGTATCGACCGGGGGCGCCACGGCCGAGGGACGCGGCGCCCGGGGGGCCGGAAGGACGATCTCATGGGACGCGACTCCTCCTCGCGGTGACCGGCGGCGCCGGTCACTAGGGGCGATGGGGGGATGCGCCCGATCGGGCGGAAGTTCCGGGGCGGGACACCGGAGGGGGTACGGCGTGGTGCCGTAGCTGTGCGGCGGCCCGGGGAACGGACGGCGGTGATGCCCGCACGGCCCGTCGGATGTCTCCTCGGGCTACAGCCAACATAGCAGAAGCCCCAAAAGGGTGCAAACCAGACAAAAGGCTAGGGGTGTGATGTCACGTGCCGGTCAAGCGCACCCCCCCGTCACACCCGGGCGCGGAGGCCGCACCCGCTCTGAGCCTCCGGGCCGGCGGGATCGCGCGTTCCTCACACTCTGCTGCCCGGCAGGGAAGGGGCGTGCGCGTTGTGCCGGGACAACGGCAGGCGGACGACGAACCGCGCGCCGCCCTGCGGGGAGGCGTCCACCGTGATCGTGCCGCCATGGGTCCGCGCCAGGTCGCGCGCGATGGCCAGGCCGAGTCCGGTGCCTCCCTTGTCCCGGCTGCGCGCGGCGTCCAGCCGGGTGAACCGCTGGAAGATCCGCTCGCGGTCCTCGACCGCGACGCCATCGCCGTCGTCGTCGACGATCAGCTCGGCGGCGTCATCCGTTCGGCGGACCGTCACGGTCACGGTCCCCCTGGCGTGCCGCGCGGCGTTGTCCATCAGGTTGCCAAGGACGCGGCCGATATGGGTGCGCACGGCCTCGACCCTCACGCCGGGGACCAGCTCCAGGCGCACCTGGTGCGGGTCGGAGCGTCGCGCGACCTCCGAGCGGACGACGTCGGCCAGGTCGAGACCGGTCCCTGGTTGCGAGGGACCCGCGCCCACCCTCTCCAGCAGCAGCAGGTCGGCGATGATCGCCTGCAGCCGGTCGACGTCCCGCAGGGAGTGGTTCAGCAGCTCCTTGAGGTCGGTGTCCTCGGGATGCAGCTGGGCCTCCTCCAGTTGCGCGCGCAGGCCCGCGACCGGGGTGCGCAGCTCGTGCGAGGCGTCCGCCGCGAAGCGCCTCTGATGGTCCAGCGTCCGTTGCATCCCGTCCTTGGCGTGCTCCAGCCGCGACAGCGTGCCGTTGATGGTGTGGGCGAGCCGGGCGACCTCGTCGTAGCCGGGAGGCTCGGGGACGCGGGTGCTCAGATCGTTGACGTTGATCGCGGCCAGCTCGGCCCGGATGGCCTCCACCGGCCGCAGCGTCCGGCCGGTCACCTTCCATGCCATGGTGATGGCGAGCAGGATCAGCGCGACGCCCTGGATGACGAAGATCCAGTCGATGACGCCGGTGATGCTCTCCGTCGGCGCGGGGCTGCCCGCGTACACGACGTGGGAGTCGGGGGCGGCGGAGACCCGCCGCGCCGAGAGGTTGACGCAGCCGAGGCGCGCCTGCGCGCAGGTGTGCACGTCCTGCTGCGGCTCCTGCGGCGTCGGCCACACCCGGGTCAGCGCCGGCAGCCCGCGCGCCATGGACGAGGCGGCGATCACCCGGTGCCCGGGGGCGACCACCTGGACCAGCGTCACCCCCGGCACGTGCCGGCCGATGGGTCCGGTGACCTGGCCGAGGCGATCGGCGGCGGCCACGATCGCCGACTCCCGCCGTGCGGCCGTCCAGGTGTCACCGCCCACGGACTGATGTGCAACCATGCCGGCCAGCAGCCCCGAAGGTATGAGCAGGAGGGCGGCGAGGAGGGCGACCAAAGCGGTGATCCGCCCGCGAATGGAGCGCGGGCGGATCAGCGCGCGCGTGCGAATGCGCCATGCGGTTCGCGGATGCGGATCACCGGGTGACTCTTTCATCCTGCTCTCCACGGGTTCAGCTGCGGCGGGTCTGCCCCGGGCATGCAAGAGACGGAAAGCGCTTTCCATAGTAGTTGGCGTTCGGTTGCCCGAAGTTCGCGGGTGGCCGGTCGCGTGGGGCGGCCGGACGGGACGGGAGGGACGGAGGTGCTGCTCAGAGAACTGCATCGGGAATCTCGCCCTCCTCCAGCCGGGCCGGGCCTGTCCGTGCCGCACCCGTCATGTTCATTACGGGCGGCATAATCGTTGGTTATCTGGAAAGACTCAAGTTATCACGTTATGGGCGATTTACAAGGCCGGTTAGCCCGTTTTGGCCAATGTCGCCGTGTTGTAAGGATGCGCATAACGATATAGCGGACTTCGCTTCACCTTCGCGTGGTATTTCCTTTGCCATTCCCGCGATAGGCAGTAGGACGGTCAACGCCGCCGGCGGCCCACCCGCGGAGCCTGGAACGGGCGCACGGGTGGGCCGCCGGTGACGGGCGTCAGCCGTTGACCTCCAGCGCGGCGCGGACGGCGGACTCCAGCGAGCCCTCGATCCAGGCGTGCTTGAGCGAGGTGTGCTCCCCGGCGAAGTGCAGCGGACCCTCGGGCACCGCGATCGCGGGGTGGATCTCGGTCATCTGGCCGGGCAGGAAGACGGCCGCCTCGCCGAACGCGTACCGGTTGCGCAGCCAGCTCTGGGTCTGGCCGTGCCCGGTGTAGAACTCGGCGACGCGGTCGCCGTGCACCTCCTGCAGGCCCCGCAGCGCGTACCCGTACCGCTCGCGGTCGTCCATGGAGTCCCACCGGGAGGCGTCGTCGGCCCACACGTAGCTGGCCAGCACCACGCCGCCCTCGCTGCCCGGCACCCGGTGGGAGGGGTAGTAGGTGAACCGGTTGGCGTTGTCGGCCACCGAGCCGCCGCCGGTCACGTGGGTCACCGGACCCGGGCGGTAGCGCGCGCCGAGCTCGCGCTTCCAGTCCTCCTCCTCGAACTCCCACCAACGCTTGCGGAACTCCAGCAGCACCTTGGTCGCCGAGTCGTAGTGCAGCTCGATGATCGCGCGGCGCTTGGGGTACGACAGCGCCGGGGCGATCTCGACGTGCCGCAGCGCAGGGAAGGGGATAGTGATGATCGCCACGTCCGCCTGGAAGGTCTCGGCCCTGGCCTGCGGCGCCGAGGAGGACTCGTCGCTGCCCTTCTCGGTGACCGTCTCGACGCGCACGCCGCCGCCGGAGGTGGAGATGCGCACGGCCCGGCGGTCCATGCGGATCTCCTGCCGCAGATCGGCCTGCAGCCGGTAGGGCAGCAGGCGGCTGCCGCCCGCCATCTCCCAGTAGGTGGCCGACGGGTTGACCAGGCTCCTGGTCAGGAAGGTGTGCATGAACGCCAGCGGCAGCCGCGAGGTGAGGTTCTCCACGGTGCCGATGGCGTCGATCGCCGCCTCGCTCAGGTGGGCCCGCTCGGTGAGGAAGCGGCGCATCGAGTAGCCGTCGAACTCGTGCAGCACCCGCGCCCAGCCCTTGATCAGCTCAGGGAGCGGCTTGTCGGCCCGCTTGCCGCCACGGACCACCGAGAAGTGGTCGCGCACCGGGTCCAGCGCCTGGTCGAGGATGTCGGCGGTGGTCCTGCGGTCCTTCAGGCCGAACGAGGCGTTGATCCTGCGCGGGTCGGCGGCGTACTCGTCGCGGCGCTGGAGGATGCCGTTGACGTGGATCCAGGTGTGGTTGAGCCGCCGGGGCGGGACGAACTCGCCCCTGCCGGGCCCCGAGCGCCACACCCGGCCGCGGCGCGAGGTGTAGACGACGGGCGGGACCGGGCCGCTCGGGGCCGAGCCCGGGCGCACGTCCACGTTGTAGAAGGGCCGGCGCGGGATGCCCAGCTTGTCGATCAGCGCGAGCGTGAGCGGGTGGAAGTCCGGGACGCGCATGGCGCCCGCCTCGGCGTACTGGGCGGGGTCGGCGAAGCCGGTCTGGAAGGTCTTGATGCGGCCGCCGACGCGGTTGCCGTTGGCCTCGATGACCGTGACCTGGTGGCCGGCCCGCTTCAGCAGCGTGGCGGCCACCAGGCCGGAGATGCCCGCCCCGATGATCAGGACCTTCTTCGGCCTGCGGGCCCTGGGCAGGCCGGTGTCGATGAGGACCCGAAGGTAGGAGAGCTTGAGGTCCGAGCCGTCCTCGCCGACGAGCAGCAGGTCGCGCGCCACGTCGAGGCAGGTGCGCCAGCTCGGCGCGGCGGGGCCGCGGGCCGGGGCCGCGGGAAGGACGGGGGTGGCGGAGGCGGCGGCGGGCGCGGCGGGGGCGGCGCCCACGAGGGACCCGGCGGCGCCGAGTCCGGCCAGCCGCCCGAACCCGCGGCGGTCGATGGTTGTCATCCGATTGTGCTCCCTGACTGAGACCGGAAACCGGGGGGTGATGAAATGACCACGGAGAGTTTCCGGTGGGGGAGCGCGCCGGCCGGCGCGGCGCGCCACGCCGGCCGATCTGGCGTCCCAACCGATCGGCGGACGGCGCCCGTTTCAGCCGCGTTCGCGGTGAAGTGCGGCGCCGCCGCCGACGCGGGCGTCAGCCCGTGAGGGAACAGGAGTTGGCGAGGTCTCCGGTGGCCGGGCGCGGGATGGTCGCGTCGGCGGGCGGCGCCTCGCCGCGGGTCGTCCAGCCCTCCAGAGCCTCGAAGGCGTCACGGAAGCAGGGCAGGAGCGGCCGCAGCAGCCCCGGCTGGGCGTCGTACAGACCGTCGACGTGGTTGCCGCCCTCGATGCGGTAGTAGCGGTGCAGCCGGTCGCGGCCACGCGCCCTGATCAGTTCGTCATAGACGTCGGAGTCTTCGGTGATCGGCAGCAGGGTGTCCAGCGTGCCGTGCAGGGTGATGAGCGGCCGGCCGATGCGGCCGGTCAGCGCGATGCGCCCGACCGCCCGGTGCACGGCGCTGGGCCGGGAGGCGTAGTCGTAGTCGGCGTCGCAGGCCGGCGTCCCCGGCGCGCAGAACGGCGTGCCGGCCTCGGCCGCCCCGTCGTAGGACGGGTCGAGTTCCTCGCGGTAGATGCGCTGGGTGAGGTCCCAGTACACCTTGGCGTGGTAGTCCCACAGCGGCTCGGAGCCGGGTGCGAAGCCCGCCGCGATGATCGCGTCGTGCGCGGCGGCGTCGCCGGTGGCGGCGTACTTCGGGTACTCGCGCAGGGCCGGCGGCAGGAAGTCCAGCAGGTTCGGGCCCTGCTCGCGCCACAGGGTGCCCTCCCAGTCCACGCCCCCGGTGTAGAGCTCGGGGTGGTTCTCCAGCTGCCAGCGCACCAGGTAGCCGCCGTTGCTGATGCCGGCGGCGTAGGTGCGCCGCGGCGCGCGGCCGTACCGCTGGGCGACCACGGCCTTGGCGGCGCGGGTGAGCTGGGTGACCCGCGTGTTCCACTCCACCAGCGCGTCGCCGGGCCTGACGCCGTCCTGGTAGAAGGTCGCGCCGCTGTTGCCCTTGTCGGTCGCCGCGTAGGCGTAGCCGCGCGCCAGCACCCAGTCGGAGATGGCGTAGTCGTTGGCGTACTGGCGGCGCACGCCGGGGGTGCCGGCGACGACCAGCCCGCCGTTCCAGTGCTCGGGCAGCCGGATGACGAACTGGCTGTCGTGGTTCCACCCGTGGGCGGTGTTGAAGGTGGAGGAGTCGGGGAAGTAGCCGTCGATCTGCGCGCCGGGCACGCCGGTGGGGTTCTTGGCGCCGGCCGAGGTGAGCCCGGCGAAGTCGGCGGCGACCGAGTGGCCGGAGGCGACGGTGGCGGCCGTGGTCAGGTCGGTGAGGCAGGCGGAGATCTGCTTCTCGGCCCCGGGCACCGTGATCCGGTTCAGTCCCGGGCAGGGGGCGGCGGCCGCCGCGGCCGCGGGCACCGGCCCGAGCAGTGCCGCGCCGGCCAGGAGGGCCGCGGCCAGGCCCGGTGGCCGGCCCGGGCGTCGTCGGAAGGATCGCATGGGGGGCTCCTCACATAGGCGGCGATACCGGCGACACTCGGGTGACATCGGGGGGCATCGCGGGTGACGACGCGGGTGACATCGGGCCCGAGCGTGTCCGCCATGGTGCTCATCGGCTGTGGGCCGGGCCACGTCCGCCGTCCCCACAATCGCCCGGCCGATCATGTCGGGCGCCCCCATGGGACCCCCGCCCGGCGCCGTGCCGGACCGCCATCCGGGGTGCCGCGCCCTCCGTCCGGGGGAGCCCGGCGTACGTGGCGGCCCCACACATGCGCGCACCGGGCGGGGTGGCGTGCCCCCTGACCTGCGGGACATGTGACGCGAACCCGTCTTCGCGGCGGAGATTGTGTGCCGGCGCCACATGGAACGGCCCCGCCGGCTCACTTAGTGTTCCGCGTCACAACGACTTCGTCCGTTAACCGCCAGGTTATCCGCGGGTAACACCGCGCACCGGCCGGGACGGGGGCGGCGATGCCGGATCGAGACGACGAGGAGGAAGGCCAGATGGACGGTCCCGTCCTGCGGGCGCAGGGCCTGGCCAAGGAGTTCCGGGGCTTCCGCGCCGTCGACGGGGTGGACCTGGACGTCGCCGAGGGCAGCGTCCACGCGCTGGTCGGGCCGAACGGGGCCGGCAAGACCACGCTGTTCAACCTGCTGACCGGCTTCCTCAAGCCCACCGCCGGGCGCATCATGCTCGGCGACCGCGACCTGACCGGCCGGCGGCCCGAGCAGGTGGCCCGCCTCGGCGTCGCCCGGTCCTTCCAGATCACCAGCCTGTTCCCGCAGATGACCCCGCGCGAGCACCTGGAGCTGGCCCTGGCCGGCGCCACCGGGCTCACCTGGCGCTTCTGGCGCACCGAGCGGCTGCTGGACCGGTACGCCGATCGGGCCGCCGAGCTGCTCTCCGAGGTCGGCCTGAGCGCGCACGCCGGCACCCCGGCCGGCACCCTCGCCTACGGCCACAAGCGGGCGCTGGAGCTCGCCCTCGCCCTCGCGCTGGACCCCCGCGTGCTACTGCTGGACGAGCCGACCGCCGGCATGGGCGTCGAGGACATCGACCGCACCGTGGAACTGGTCAGGAAGGTGCGGGCCGGGCGCACCGTCGTGATGGTCGAGCACAACATGAGCGTTGTGTCCAGCCTGGCCGACCGGGTGACCGTCCTGCAGAGCGGCCGCGTGCTCGTCGAGGGCCCCTACGCCGAGATCCGCCACGACCCACGGGTCATCAGCGCCTACCTGGGAGACCCCCATGCCGAGGACTGACACCGCCCCCCTGCTGGCCGTCGGCGGCCTGTCGGCCTGGTACGGCGAGGCTCAGGTGCTGCGGGAGGTGTCCCTGCAGGTAGGGCAGGGCGAGATCGTCACGCTCGTCGGCCGCAACGGCGCCGGCAAGACCACGCTGCTGCGCTGCCTGATGGGCCTGCAGGGCCGCTACTCGGGCAGCGTCTCGTTCCTCGGCCGGGAGATCACCCGGCTGCCCGCGCACCGCCGGGCCCGGCAGGGCCTGGGCTACGTCCCCGACGACCGGGGGGTGTACTCGACGCTCACCGTCGAGGAGAACCTCACGCTGCCGCCCCGCGTCGGCCCCGACCCCTGGCCGCTGTCGCGGGTCTACGAGACCTTCCCTCGCCTCGCCGAGCGGCGCGCGTTCCCCGGCACCAAGCTGTCGGGCGGCGAGCAGCAGATGCTCGCCCTGGCGCGGGTGCTGCGGATGGGGGCGCGGCTGCTGCTGTGCGACGAGCCCACCGAGGGACTGTCGCCGCTGATCGTCCAGCAGATCGGCGACATCCTGCGCGAGGTCAAGCGGCAGGGCACGACCGTGCTGCTGATCGAGCAGAACGTCCACTTCGCCCTGACGGTCGCCGACCGCCACTACCTGCTCGCCGAGGGGCGGGTCGTCGAGTCGCTGGACAACGACGAGATGCGCGCCCGCGAGCACGAGCTGCTCGACCACCTCGGCATCTGACCCGGGCCCGCCGCCCGGCATCCGCACCCCCCGGAGTTCCACGCCCCGGAAAAGATCGCAAGGAGAGACATATGAAAGCTCTGGGCCGAGCCGCCGCCCTGGTGGCGGCGGGAGCCACGCTCGCCGGCTGCGCAGGCGGACCGGGCGGCGGGGGGAGCGGGGACAAGATCAGCGACGGCAAGGTCGTGCTCGCCGTGCTGAACGACCAGTCGGCGGTCTACGCCGACCTGTCGGGCAAGAGCAGCGTCACGGCCGTGCAGATGGCCGTCGAGGACTACAAGGCCAAGTACGGCGACAAGGCCGTCGTGAAGGACGTCGAGGTGGTGTCCGCCGACCACCAGAACAAGCCGGAGGTGGCCAACTCCAAGGCGCAGGAGCTCTACGACCGCCAGAAGGCCGACGTCATCCTGGACGTGCCCTCCTCGGCGGCGGCGCTCGCCGTCGCGGGCGTCGCCAAGAGCAAGAAGAAGATCTACATGAACATCGGCGCCGCCACCACCGAGCTGGAGGGCGCCCAGTGCAACAAGTACACCTTCCACTATGGGTACAACACCTACATGCTGGCCCACGGCACCGGCGACACCGTGACCAAGGACGGCTCGAAGAACTGGTACATCGTCTACCCCGACTACGCCTTCGGGCAGGACATGCAGAAGAACTTCACCGCCGCCGTCACCGGGGCCGGGGGCAAGGTCATCCAGAGCGACCCCGCGCCGTTCCCCAACGACAACTTCTCCACCTTCCTGCTCAAGGCCCCGGGGCTGGACCCCAAGCCGCAGGTGCTCGGCGCCATGCAGGCCGGCGGTGACCTGGTCAACCTGGTCAAGCAGTACAACGAGTACAAGCTGCGCGACAAGGGCGTCGGGCTCGCCGTCGGGCTGATGTTCATCACCGACATCCACTCCCTCGGCCCGGACGCGCTGGCCGGCACCAAGTTCACCGACGCCTGGTACTGGAACGCCACGCCGGACAACCGCGCCTGGGCCGACAAGTTCCAGGCCAAGGCGAACAAGCGGCCGAGTTTCCCCAACGCCGCCAACTACTCGGCCGCCACCCAGTACCTGGAGGCCGTGCAGCGGGCCGGCACCGACGGCCCCGACGCGGTGGTCAAGCAGCTCGAGGGCTACAAGTTCGAGGACGCCTTCGCCAAGAACGCCACCATCCGCGCCCAGGACCATCTGCTGCTGCACGACGTCTCGCTGGCGCAGGTCAAGCCGGCCGGCGAGGTCAAGGAGCCCTGGGACTACGAGAAGGTGCTCAGCACCATCCCGGCCGACCAGGCGTTCCAGCCGGTCAGCCCCGCCTGCAAGCTCTGATCCCCGGCGGGCGCGCCGGCACCCGCGGCCCGCGCGCCCGTCCTTCCCGTCCCCCTGGAGGTCACCGTGCTCCAACAGGCGTTCAACGGCCTGGTGGGTGGCGCCTTCTACGCCCTGCTCGCCCTGGGCCTGGCCGTCATCTTCGGCATGCTGGGCGTCGTCAACTTCGCCCACGGTGCCTTCTACATGCTCGGCGCGTTCGGGTCGTACGTGCTGCTGGACTCCTTCGGCGTTAACTTCTGGGTCGCGCTGGTGGCGGTCCCGGTCGTGCTCGGGCTCGCCGGCACGCTGCTGGAGCGGCTGTTCATCCGCAGGCTCGCCCCGCTGGACCCGCTGTACAACTTCCTGTTCACCTTCGGTCTGGCGCTCGTCCTGCAGGATCTGGTCAAGCGGGAGTACGGCGTGCAGTCGCAGCCCTACCCGCGCCCCGCGCTGCTGTCGGGCACCGTGGACCTCGGGCTGTTCACCTACCCGGCCTACCAGGTGTTCGTGCTGGCCGTCTCCCTGGTCGTCTGCGCGGCGGTCTGGGTGGTGCTGACCCGCACCCGCGTCGGCATGATCGTGCGGGCGTCGACCGAACGGCCCGAGCTCACCCGGGCGCTCGGCATCGACGTGGGCCGCTGGGTGACGCCGGTGTTCGGGTTCGGCATCGGGCTGGCCGGCTTCGCCGGGGTGCTGGCCGCGCCGATGCGCGCGGTCAACCCGCTGATGGGCGCCGACCTGATCATCACGGTCTTCGCGGTCGTGGTCATCGGCGGCCTCGGCTCGATCTTCGGCTCGGTGGCGGCGGGGTTCGCCATCGGGCTGGTCTCGGCGCTGGGCAACCTCTATGTGCCCGCGCTGTCGCAGACGCTGGTGTTCATCCTGATGGCGGCCGTGCTGCTGTGGCGCCCGGCCGGCCTGTTCGGACGCGAGGAGTCGCCGTCGTGATCCTTTCCCGGCTCGCCGCCCGGCCCCTCCTGCTCGCCGCCGGGCTGCTGCTGGCCCTGGCGCTGCCCTGGATGGTCTATCCGCCGGTCGCGCTCGACATCGCCTGCTGGGCGCTGTTCGCGGCGGCGCTGGACCTGCTGCTCGGCTTCACCGGGCTGCTGTCGTTCGGGCACGCCGCCTTCTGGGGCGGCGCCGCCTACATCGCCGGCATCATCGCCCTGCGCACCGGGCTGCCCTTCCCGGTGGCCGTGCTCGGCGGCGCGGCGTTCGCCGCCGTGCTGGCCCTGCCCATCGGCTACCTGTCGGTGCGCCTGCGCGGCATCTACTTCGCGATGGTCACCCTGGCGTTCGCGCAGATGGTGTACTTCGTGGTCAACCAGTGGCGCGACCTGACCGGCGGCGAGAACGGCCTGCAGGGCGTGCCGCGCGAGCTGTTCGGCCTGGACCTGTCGGACTCGTTCGTCTTCTACTACGCGGGCCTGCCGCTGGTGCTGGCCGGGTTCGTCGTGGTGTGGCGCATCGTGCGCTCGCCGTTCGGGCGGGTGCTCGCCTCGATCAGGGACAACCCCGCGCGGGCGCAGGCGCTCGGTTACCCGGTGGACCGCTACCGGCTGCTGGCGTTCGTGCTGTCGGCCGCGCTGTCCGGGCTGGCCGGCGGGCTGTTCGCGATCGGCCACGGCTTCGCCTCCCTGGAGAGCGTGTACTGGACCACCTCCGGCCAGGTCGTGATGATGGTCGTCCTCGGCGGCATCGGCACGCTGTGGGGCGGGGTGCTCGGCGCGGCCCTGGTGGTCGAGCTGAACGACTACCTGGTCACCTCCGGGTTCGAGGGCATCGGCATCGTCACCGGCACCATCTTCGTGATCATCGTCCTGGTCTTCCGGCGCGGCATCTGGGGCACGGCCCGCGACCTGCTTCGCTCCCGCGCGGGCGGCGGGCGCGCCGAGCCACCGTCCGGCGAGGCGCCCGATGGCTCGCCCGCCCGGCCGGAGGGCGTCGGCTCGCCGGTCTGACGGCACCGGCCCGGTCGCAGGCCGCTCACCGCATCCCCCGTACTTCTAGGAGCATTCGCTGTGGTTTCAACGAGCGTGACCGCCGGGCAGGTAGCCGAGGTGGACCTGACGGGCCGGCGTGCCCTGGTGACCGGCGGGGCCAGCGGCATCGGGCGGGCCTGCGCCCGGCGACTGGCGGACGCGGGAGCGGAGGTCCTCATCCTGGACGTCCGCGAGCGGGAGGCGCGCGAGGCCGCCGGGGAGATCGGCGGGATGGCGCTGGGCGCCGACCTGACCGACATGGCGGCGGTGGACGCGCTCGACTGCGGCGCGGTGGACATCCTGGTCAACAACGCGGGCTTCCAGCACGTCGCGCCGATCCCCGAGTTCCCGCCGGAGATCTTCGCCGCCATTCTCAAGATCATGGTGGAGGCGCCGTTCCGGCTGGTCAGGCGGGTCCTGCCCGATATGTACGAGCGAGGCTGGGGGCGGGTGGTGAACATCTCCTCGGTGCACGGGCTGCGCGCCTCGCCGTACAAGGTCGCCTACGTCACCGCCAAGCACGCCCTGGAGGGGATGTCCAAGGTGATCGCGCTGGAGGGCGCCGAGCACGGCGTGACCTCCAACTGCGTGAACCCGGCCTACGTGCGGACCCCGCTGGTGGAGGAGCAGATCGCCGACCAGGCGCGCGTCCACGGCCTGCCGCCCGAGGAGGTCGTCGAGCAGATCATGCTGGCCCCGGCGGCCATCAGGCGGCTGATCGAGCCGGACGAGGTCGCCGAGGCCGTCGCCTACCTGTGCTCGCCGCAGGCGTCCATGATCACCGGTGCCTCCCTGACCATCGACGGCGGGTGGACGGCGCACTGAGGGGGGTCATCCGGGGCCGCGCCGGCGTGGCCGCGGCCCGAGCCGACGCATCGGGGGAAATATTGTGATCAAGGGGACAATGAACCCCATGAGCTGCACCGTCTTTCTCGACCTGCTCGCCCGCGAGGCCCCGCCGGTGGAGTTCGAGGCCCCGCTGGTCGAGGCGCGGGCCGCCGGCGCCGCCCCCGAGGTGCTGGCCGAGCTGGACCGGGCCAAACTGGCCGCGCTGCGCGTGCGCGCGCTGCTGGAGCACCGCGCCCGCCGCGAGGCCGAGCTGTCGGCGCTGTTCGAGACGGCGGGCGACCTGGCGGGGCTGCGCGACGTCGGCGCCGTCCTGGAGGCCATCGTCCGCCGCGCCCGCCGGCTGCTGCACGCCGACATCTCCTACATGACCCTGCACGACCCCGACCACGGCGACACCTACATGCGGGTCACCGACGGATCGGTCTCGGCGGCCTTCCGGGCGCTGCGCCTGCCCATGGGCGCCGGTCTCGGCGGCCTGGTCGCCCAGACCGGCACCCCGTACGCCAGCGCCGACTACTTCTCCGACGAGCGCTTCCGCCACCGCACCCACATCGACGCCGCCGTCAAGGAGGAGGCGCTGGTCGCCATCCTCGGCGTCCCCATGCGGCTCGGCGCGCAGATCATCGGCGTGCTGTTCGCCGCCAACCGCAGCGCCCGCCCCTTCGCTCAGGAGGAGGTGGCGCTGCTGGCCTCGCTGGCCGCCCACGCCGCCGTCGCCCTGGACAACGCCCGCCTGCTGGAGGAGACCCGCACGGCGCTCGGCGAGCTGAGCTCCGCCAACCGGCTCCTGCAGGCGCACAGCGCCTCGGTCGAGCGCGCCGCGCAGGCCCACGACCGCATGACCGGCCTGGTCGTGCGCGGCGGTGGGGTGGAGGACGTCGCCGCGGTGGTCACCGACATCCTCGGCGGCGCCATCGTGGTGGTGGACGCCGACGGGCGGCGGCTGGCCGAAGTGGGGTCGGCCGGCGACCTGGACGAGGCCGAGGTGGCGGCGGCCGCCGCCGCCTCCCGCCGGCTCGGCCGCACCGTCCAGCGCGGCGAGCTGTGGGTGGCCTCGGTCGCCTCCGGGGCCGAGAACCTCGGCACGCTCGCACTGCGCACCCCTGACGAGGTCTCCGGCGCCGACCAGCGGATCCTCGAACGCGCCGCCCTGGTCACCGCCCTGCTCCTGCTGTTCCGCCGCACCGCGGCGGCGGCCGAGGGCCGGGTGCGCGGCGAGCTGCTGGACGACCTGCTCACCGGACGGGCCGTCCACTCCGACGCCCTGCACGGCCGGGCGCGGCTGCTGGGCGTCGACCTGGACGCCCCGCACATCCTCGTCGTCGCCCGCCACCGCGCCGAGGAGCCGCTCTCCGCCCAGCGCACGGCCTTCTGGGCCGCCTCCGACGCTTCCTCGCGCCATGGGCTCGTGGCCGCCAGGGGAGAGGAGACCATCCTGCTGCTGCCCGGCACCGAACCGGCCGCGGCGGCCCGCCGGGTGGCCAGAGAACTCGGCGCTTCGCTCGGCACCCCCGTCACCGCCGGCGCGGCGGGCCCGGTCCACGGCCCGGCCGCCGTCGCCGAGGCTTACCGCGAGGCCCGGCGCTGCGCCGAGGCCCTGCTCGCCCTCGGACGCGAAGGCGAGGGCGCCGGCAGCGACGAGCTGGGCTTCGTCGGCCTGCTGATCGGCCGCGACCGCGACGTCGGCGGGTTCCTCCACAGCGCCATCGGGCCGGTGCTGGCCTACGACCTGCGCCGCGGCACCGCGCTGGTGCGGACCCTGGAGACCTACTTCGGCACCGGGTCCAGCCTGTCGCGCACCGCCGAGCGGCTGCACATCCACGTCAACACCGTCACCCAGCGCCTGGACCGGGTGGGCCGGCTGCTCGGCGACGGCTGGCAGTCTCCCGAACGCGCCCTGGAGATCCAGCTCGCCCTGCGCCTCAACCGCCTGCGCCCCCTGGCCGCCCGCCCCGGCGACCCCACCGGCTGAGCCGCCGGGGGCGGTTTCAGCGGCCCTCGCCGAGGCGCTGGCCGAGCTGGCCGCGCATCTGCTCGGCCACGGGGGCGTCCATCTTGTCGGTCAGCGTGAGGGCCTGGTTCAGCGAGTCCTGCGAGGCCTCCAGGTCGCCGGCGGCCTGCTGGGCGTCGCTCAGCCTGATCAGCGTGCGCGCTTCCTGCAGGGGCATGTGCATCTGGCGGAACAGCGACAGCGCCTGCTCCAGGTAGATGACCGCCTGGGTGGCGTCGTCGCGGGTCATGGCCAGCTCGCCCAGCCCGAGCTGCACCCGCGCCTCGACCAGGTGCTCGCTGGAGGTGCTGGCCAGCATCAGCGCACGGGTCAGGGCGCTCTCGCACTCCACCAGCTCCCCGCGCCGCATGCGCGCGATGCCGAGCCCGTGCAGGGCGTAGGCCTCGCCGGTGGGGTCGCCGATGTTGCGCACCGCCGTCAGGGCCTCCTCGAACACGTCCACCGCGAGCGCCGCTTGGTCGGCCTGCAGGTAGGTGTGGCCGATGCGGTGCAGCACCTGCGCCTCCACCCGCCTGCTGCCGCTGCTGCGGCTCAGCTCCAGCGCCTCGGCCAGCAGGCGCTGCGCGCCGGGCAGGTCGTCGAACTCCAGCCGGAGCTGGGCCAGGTTGTGCAGCACGTACGCCGAGGCCACCTGGTCGCCGTTGCCGCGGAAGATCTCAAGGGCCCGCCGGTAGTGCGCCTCGGCCTCGGCGAAGCGGCCGCTCAGCCGGTCCAGGAAGCCGATGTTCCTGATGACCAGGGCCGTCCCCTGGCCGTCGCCGACCTCCTCGAACAGCTGGACCGCCGCCTCGAAGTCGCAGCGGGCGTCGCCGAAGCGCTGCTCGGTGATGTAGAGGGACCCGCGGGAGTACAGCATGGCCGCCTGCCCGCACCTGTCGTCGGCCTGCCGGGTGGCCGCCAGCGCTATCTGGTGGGTCTCGCGCCAGTCGTCGAGGTACACGCGGGACTCGAACAACGTCACCGAGCTGATCGCCAGGTCCCAGCACAGGTCCACCAGCCCCGCCTGGGCCGCCTGGCGGATGCCCGACACCAGCATGGAGCGCTCGCGCTCGTACCACTGCAGGGGGGAGGCGACGAGCTGCCCGACCAGCTTGTCGGGCAGCGGCCAGCGCGGGGCGTGGCTGTGGATCTGCACGTAGTCGCCGCCGTACTCGCGGCGGTGGGCCGCCTCGGCCAGGAACAGCAGGCCGCCGAGGACGCGTTCGAGCGCCGCGTTGCGGTCGGCCGCGGTCTCCTCGGCCGCCAGGCGCTCGCGCGCGAACACCCGGATCAGGTCGTGCAGGCGGTACTGGCTGTGCACGCCGTACCCGACGCCGGTGGTCTCGATGAGCTGGGCGTCGGCCAGGTCGTCCAGCAGGTCCTGCGCGATGGGCAGCGGCCGGTCGAGCAGGGCGGCGCTCACCCAGGCCGAGAAGATCTGGGAGTCCAGGATCGTCAGCCGCCGGAACAGCCGGCGCGCGTCCTCCCCGACGCTGTCGTAGGTCAGCGAGATGCTCGCCCGGATGCCCATCTCGCCGTGCTTGAGCTCGTCCAGCCGGCGGGTCTCGTCCTCCAGGCGGCTGACCAGCTGCTCGATGCTCCAGTGCGGGCGGGCCGACAGCCGGGCGCCGGCGATGCGCAGCGCCAGCGGCAGATGGCCGCACAGCTCGGCCAGCGCCTCGGCGGCCTCGATCTCCGACTGCACCCGCTCGATGCCCGCGATGCGGGAGAGCAGGTTGACCGACTGGTCGGAGTCGAAGATCTCCACGTCGATGTGGCTCGCACCCGCCAGGCCGGCCAGGCGGCTCCGGCTCGTCATGAGCACCGCGGAGGAAGGGGTGCCCGGCAGCAGTGGCAGCACCTGGCTCTCGCTGCCGGCGTTGTCGAGCACGATGAGCATCTTGCGGTCGGCCAGCAGCGCGCGGTACATCTCGGCCCGCTCCTCCAGGCCGTCGGGGATGCCGGTGCCGGCGACGCCGAGCACGCGCAGGAAGCGCTCGAGCACCTGCATGGGGCTGGTGGGACGCGAGCCGCCGCCGTGCAGGTCGGCGAACAGCGTGCCGTGCGGGAAGCGCTCTCCGATGGCGTGGGAGGCATGCACGGCGATGGTGGTCTTGCCCACGCCGGGCTTGCCGACGATCACGATGATCGGGACCGCGAAGCGCGTGCGGTCCTCCGAGGCCAGCATCAGGCGCTGGCGGATGTCCTCGATCTGCTTGGTGCGGCCGGTGAAGTCGGCGATGTCGGTCGGCAGCATCCCCGGGACGTTGGGCATCGTCGTCCCGGTCGGCGCCTGCACCTCGATCCTCTCCGCGGGGGGCGGGGCCGGGGCGGCCAGGCTCTCGTCGGAGGTGAGGATCGCGTGCTCGAGCTGCTGGAGGCGCTCGTTGGGCTCGATGCCCAGCTCTTCGATCATGGTGCGGCGGGCGTTGCGGTAGACCTGCAACGCCTCGGCTTGGCGGCCCGAACGGTACAGCGCGGTCATCAGCAGGCCGCGCAGCCGCTCGCGCAGGGGGTACTCCTCGGTCAGCTCGCTCAGCTCGCCCACCAGTTCGTGGTGGCGGCCGAGGTCGAGTTCGAGCTGGATGCAGTCCTCGTTGGCGGTGATGCGGCTTTCGGTCAGCCTGCTGGCCGCCGACTGCACGAGCCTGCTCTCGATGCCGTCCAGAGCCGGCCCGCGCCACAGCGACAGGGCCTCGCGGTAGTGCCGGATGGCCTCGTTGAGGTTGCGGGCCTCGCGGGCGCGGCGGGCGCGCTGGACCAGGCTCTCGTAGCACTGGGCGTCGACCTGGTCGGCGGCGACGCGGATGGAGTAGCCCAGGGACTGGGTGGTGATGATGTCGGGACTTCCGTTGGCGGCGAACAGCCGGCGCAGGGCGGAGACGCAGATCTGGACCTGGGCGCGGGAGGTGTTGGGCGGCTCGTCGCCGTAGATCGCCTCCATGAGGCGGCCGATGGTGACCACCCGGTTGGCGTCGAGGAGCAACACGGCGAGCACGATCTGCTGCCGGATGCCGCCAAGGTCGAGCCGGCGATCCGCGGCGACCGCCTCAAGCGCCCCAAGAATCCCGAATTGCACTGCATCTCCTCGCAATAAGACTCGCGGCCCATCCGGAAGTGTTCGATCACCCTCCGATGCGAGAGATACGACAAACGCGTGGCGCCAGGAGATCCGCTCTCGTCGTGAACATCGCCTCTTAGTTTATGACCATTGCCCGGCATCTACTGTCGGGTGCGAGCTGGTTACTTATGGCAATGTCACTTATGTCTGGATCGTACAACTATACGAGGTTCGGATCTATAGAGAGTCGACGGATACTTCTCGCACTGACGGTGTTCATTCGCGTGTGCAACGGGATCGCGGGGGGCAGGCGGCGATCTGTTTGGTGATTTGTCCCGTTGTGGGGGATTTGTGTCAAGGGTGTGCCGGAGGTCCACTGGGGGGCGTGTCCGGATGTGGACGTCTGATTCATGTCGCCGGCGTGCAAGCGGGGACGGGACGGTCAGCCCCAGGGGGTGTTGCCGCCGGCGGCCGCGCGGTGGACGGTCGCTCCGTGTGAGCGGCCTCGCGTCCCCGCGGCGGCGTCCCGTCCGCCGATGGCGAGGGATGAGAGGGGGAACCGTGCCACTCGGCCACTGCTCTGAGCGCTCATTTCCTGGCCTCTTCCCGTGTCGGTGGTGCGGGTCGTCCATCAGCCGTTCGCTGGGAACACCGTCAACGTAGAAACCGCCACCATTCGGTCCTTATCGGATCGCTTCTCCGCGGCCATCGGGGCAGCTCAGGGGTGTGCCCGCCCCCTATTTATGCGTTTTCCTGTTATCGCCGGACAAATCGCCCGGAAGAATGCCCGCCGAGCCGGGTGAAAAGCGGTCTGAGCTGCCCGGACGTTCTCGCGGAGCGCGCCGGAGGCGGCGACGGATAGAACATGGAAAGCGAATCGATAGTGGCGTTGGGCATTCTTGCCCCCAGGCCGGGATCGGCCGGCGCCCAGGGCGTCCGTCCGTCCCCGTCGTACGCGCGTCTGGCCAGGGACGGTGGTCCTGACGAAAGACGCTCCAGGCTCACGTGCGTGCTCGCAGTGAGGAGCGCCGCTCCGCGGCCCGCGACCGCGATGGTGCTGGAGGCTGTCCGTTGCGGCGGGCACGGCAGATAGGTGTGCTGGACATGAGTGTTACCGCGCAGGCGCTGGACGGCGTCTACGGCCGGTCGGCCGCGGGCGTACGCGCACGTCTGGAACGCGACGGCCTCGGCGGGTGGCACGACCTCGCCGACGCCGAGACCGACAGCGAGGGCCGCATCAGCGAGTGGCGCGACAAGAAGCTCGAGCGCGGCCTTTATCGCATCGTCTTCGACAGCGACTACTACTTCGTCGGCCTGGGTGTCAGCGCGGCGTACCCGGAAATAATCGTGACATTTCGAATGCAGGACGAGACGGACGCCTACCAGATCCAGGTGATGCTGTCCCCGTATTCGTATTCCACGCATTTCCGGATCGCGTGAGCGACGGTATTCCCGCCGTGCCCGTTCCGGCCTTCCCGTTCCAGGGCGGCGCGCGGCGGCGTACGGCGGAGTGAGGGGAGAAGGGAACCCGACAGTGACCACAGCCGATCCCGCGCCCGCCGGCCCCGGCGCCCGCGCGGCCGCTCGTTACCGCCCGTCCGCGCAGGTGGACCTGCCCGGCCGCCGCTGGCCCGGCAACGCCATCACCCGCGCGCCGCGCTGGCTGTCCACCGACCTTCGCGACGGCAACCAGTCGCTGGCCCGCCCGATGGGGCCCGAGCGCAAGATGGCGATGTTCGACCTGCTGGTGCGCATGGGGTACCGGGAGATCGAAATCGGCTTCCCGGTGGCGAGCCAGGACGACTTCACCTTCGTGCGCGCCCTCATCGACGGCGACCTCATCCCCGACGACGTGCGCATATCGGTGCTGGTGCAGGCGCGCGACGAACTGATCAGGCGCACGGTGGAGAGCCTGGAGGGCGCCCGCGCCGCCACGATCCACCTCTACAACGCCACCTCGCCGCTGTTCCGGCGGGTGGTGTTCGGGATGGACCGCGACGAGTGCAAGGACCTCGCGGTGCAGGGCACCCGGCTGGTGATGAAGTACGCCGACCGGCTGCTCGGCGGCTGCGACCTGGGCTTCCAGTACTCGCCAGAGCTGTTCAACGACACCGAGCCGGAGTTCTCGCTGGAGGTGTGCGAGGCGGTGATGGACGAGTGGGACCCCTGCGAAGGGCGCGAAATCATCCTGAACTTCCCCACGACCGTCGAGCGTTCCATGCCGAACGTCTTCGCCGACCAGATCGAGTGGCTCGACCTGCACCTGTCGCGCCGCGCGCACGTCTGCCTGTCGGTCCACCCGCACAACGACCGCGGCACCGGCGTGGCCTCGGCCGAGATGGCACTGCTGGCCGGGGCGCAGCGCATCGAGGGCTGCCTGTTCGGCAACGGGGAGCGGGCCGGCAACGTCTGCCTGGTCACGCTGGGGCTGAACATGCTCGCCCAGGGCGTGGACCCGGGCATCGACTTCGCGGACCTGGAAGGCGTGCGCCACACCGTGGAGGAGTGCAACGGACTGCTCGTCCACCCTCGTCACCCCTACGGCGGCGACCTGGTCTACACCTCCTTCTCCGGCTCCCACCAGGACGCCATCAACAAGGGATTCGACGCCCTGGAGCGCGCCGCCGCCGAGACCGGCGCCGACCCGCGGGAGCTGCCGTGGGAGATGCCCTACCTGCCGATCGACCCGCGGGACGTCGGCCGCACCTACGAGGCGGTGGTGCGGATCAACAGTCAGTCGGGCAAGGGCGGCGTGGCCTACATCATGGGCGCCTGGCACGGGATGAACCTGCCGCGCCCGCTCCAGGCCGACTTCGCCCGCGTCGTGCAGGCGCACGCCGACGCCGAGGGCGGCGAGGTCACCCCCGAGCGGGTCAAGGACCTGTTCGACCGCGAGTACCTGGAGTACCCGGCGCTGCCCGTCCCGCTGGTCTTCGCCGGTGACCCGGTGAGCGCCGAGCTGCACATCGACGCCGGCGGCTTCGATCCCGGCGACGCGCGGACGGCCCGCCTGAACGGCCTGAAGGAGGCCCTGGCCCGCTGGGGCGTCGAGGTGCGGGCCGTCCACCACACCGCCCGTGAGGGGGCGCGAGGAGATCGTGAGGCGAGCGCCGAGGTGGTGGTCTACGCCCAGTGCAGGGCCGGGGGCAGGTCGACGTGGGGCGCCGGCGTGGCCGCCGACGCCGGCGCGGCCGCCCTGTCGGCCGTTCGCTCGGCGATGACCCGGGCCCGCCTGGACGCCATCACCGCCACCGCCGTCCCCGAGGCTCCCGTCGTGCGCGAGGCTCCGGCGGCGCGCGTGCGGGCGCTCGCGGCCGCCGCCGCTCCCGTCGTCCCCGTCACCGTCCCCGCTCCCGCCCGTCCCGTCCGGCGTCGGCATCACCCCGGATAGCCGCTCGATAACAGCTGAAAGGCGCGCCAACCTAGCGTGGCAAGTGACACCAAATACCGACAAGCGCGGACAAATGGAAGGCGCCACGCGGCGACATGTAAAGACGTCAAAAAGGGAGGCTCGCCATGAGCCTGATCGAACGCCAGGAAGCGTTGACCTCTCTAGAGGGACTGCTCGCCAGCGCCATCATGGGCAAGGGGCGGGTGGCGCTGGTCAGCGGCACCGTCGCGACCGGTAAGAGCGACCTGCTGCACTCCTTCGCCGAGCAGGCCGCCGAGCTGGGCGCGCTGCCGATCACCGCGACCGGCTCGCTGGCGGAGAGGGATCTGCCCCTCGGCGTGCTCGGGCAGCTCATTCACGATGCCCCGCTGGTCATGGAGGAGCGCGACCGCGCCATGGCCCTTCTCGCGGAGGGGGCGCGCACCGTCATGCTGTCGGCCCCCGGCGGCGAACCGCTCAACCAGGTGGACGCCCAGATCGTCCACGCCCTGTGCACCGTGCTGCTCGAACTGTCCGAGCGCTACCCCCTCATGATCGTCGTGGACGACGTGCACCACGCCGACCGGGCCTCGCTGCTGTGCCTGGCCTACCTCTCGCGCCGGGTGCGCTTCGCCTCCATCGTCGCGGTCTTCAGCCACTCCACCCACGGCCGGTACGCGGAGAGCTCCTTCCCCACCGAGCTTCTGCGCCAGCCGCACTGCCGCCGTATCCAGCTCGCCCCGCTCACTCAGGCCGGGACCATGAGCGTCGTCGCCGAACAGGTCGGAAAGGACGCCGCCGAGCGGTTCGCCGTGGAGTGGTACGGGCTCAGCGGCGGCAACGCCCTGCTGGTCTCCGGCCTGGTCGAGGACTACCAGACCGCGGCCAGAAGCAGCGGGCGGCCGCCCTCCGAGCTGGTGCCCGGAGAGGGGTACGGGCAGGCGGTCGTCTCCTGCCTGCACCGTGCCGACGTCAAGATGCTCCAGGTGGCCTCGGGCCTGGCCGTTCTGAACCAGTCCGACTCGCTGGACCGGCTCCTCGGCACCGGGCAGGAGTACGTCAACCGCGAGCTGCACTCCCTGTCGGTCGCCGGCCTGCTGTCCATGGGCCGCTTCCGGCACGAGTCGGCGCGGACCGCCGTCCTGGCAGAGTTGGAGCCGGAGCAGCGGGCCGAGCTGCACCACCGCGCCGCGGTGCTGGCCTACGACGACGGCGGCGCCACCTCCGTCATCGCCGACCACATCCTCAACGCCGGGCGCGTGGAGGAACCGTGGGCCGTCGACGTCCTGGAGGACGCCGCGCGCCACGCCCTGCGCGAGGGCCGCGTCGAGCCCGCCGTCGCCTACCTGCGGCTCGCGTGCCGCCTCTGCGCCGACGACCAGCAGCGGGTCAGGATCACCACCGCTCTGATGCGCGCCGAGTGGCGGATCAACCCCAGCACGCCCACCGGGCACTTCTCCGAGCTGACCGACGCCCTGCACCGCGGCCAGCTGCGCGGCAGCGACGCCGTCGTGCTGGCCAAGGCCCTGCTGTGGCACGGCAGGTTCGCCGACGCCGAGGAGGTGCTCAAGCACCTGGGCGAGGCCGGTGAGGCGGGGGAGAAGCTCGACGCCGACGCCGTCACCGAGCTGGTGGTCACCCGCCCGTGGCTGCGCTGCTCCTACACCCCGTTCCTGTCCCACCTGCCCCAGGTGAGCGGCGAGCAGTCACGGGCGGCCATCCTGTCCGTGGCCGCCTACCGCAGGCTGGAGTCGTCGATCACGCTGGCCGCCGTGCTCACCCGCGGGCCGCGCGACGAGATCGTCAACGTGGTCGAGCGCATCCTGCGCGGCTCCCGCCTGGACGAGATGTCCATGGACACCGTGGAGAGCGCCCTGCTCGCGCTCACCTACGGCGGCCGTCCGGACAAGGCCGCCCCCTGGTGCGACCTGTTCATCGACGAGGCCTCCTCCCGGCACGCCCCGAGCAGGCAGGCCAGGCTGTCGGCGATCCGCGCCGAGATCGCCCTGCGCCAGGGCGACATGCTGGGCGCCGAGTTCCACGGGCGGCTGGCCCTGGACATCATCCCGCTGAGCGGCTGGGGCGTCGCCGTCGGCGGCCCGCTGTCCAGCCTGATCATCGCCTCGACGGCCATGGGCAAGTACGACGTGGTCAACGACCTGCTCGACCAGCCGGTGCCCGAGGCCATGTTCCAAACCCGGTGGGGCCTGCACTACCTGCACGCCCGCGGCCGGTACAGCATGGCCACCGACCACCCCCAGCTCGCGCTGCGCGACTTCCAGCGCTGCGGAGAGCTGATGGGCCGCTGGGACCTGGACGTTCCCTGGCTCATCCCGTGGCGGGCCGAGGCCGCCGAGGCGTGCCTGCGCCTGGGCCGGCCCGACCAGGCCCGCCGACTGGTGGAGGAGCAGATCAGGCGGTGCGGGACCAGCGCGCCCCGCGTGCACGGCATCGCCATGCGCCTGCTCGCCGCCACCAGCGAGCCCCGGCACCGGCCCATGCTGCTGCGCCAGGCCGGTGACCTGCTGCAGTCCGGCGGCGACCGATACGAGCTGGCCCGCGTGCTGGTGGACCTCACCGAGGCCTTCCAGGCGCTCGGCGAGTACCGCCGGGCCGGCATGATCGGCGGGCGGGCGCGCGCCGTCGCCCAGGAATGCCACGCCGACCCGCTGACCCGCTCGCTGGCCCGCGAGGGCGACGCGAGCACCGTCCCGGCGCCGGGCGCGGTGGCGGAGACGGCCGACGTGACGGCCATTCTCAGCGACGCCGAGCGGCGGGTCGCGGTGCTGGCCGCGGCCGGGTACACCAACCGCGAGATCGCCGACAAGCTCTACGTCACCGTGAGCACCGTCGAGCAGCACCTGACGCGCACCTACCGCAAGCTGGACATCACCAGCCGCGCGGAGCTGCCGTCGACACTGGAGCTCGGGACCTCGCTGCCAGCGTGAGGTCCAGCTCCCGCAGGGCGCGCGCCGCGCCGGTCTGCCTGGCCAGATCGAGAGCGCGGCGCGCCGCCTGCGCGCACCGCTCGCCCTCGTGGGCGTCGGCGTAGGCGTGGGCCAGACGGGCCAGGTCGTAGGCCGTCTCGCGGCTGCGCCCGGCCGTGGCGAGCTCCCGCTCCAAAATCTCGATCGCGTCGCCGGTATGGCCGAGGTCCAGCAGGCAGTCGGCGGCCAGCAGGTCGTGCAGGGTCCGGGAGTAGTCCCACCCGAACCTCGGGCGCTCCTCGGGTTCCTCCCCGGGCGGCTCGGCGGACTCATCCAGGCGCCGGCGGCACAGATCCTCCTCCCCGGCCATGGCGTGACCGAGCGCCTCGCGCAGACGCGCCATCGCCGCCAGGCCCGGCGAGGGGACGGCGTGCTCGCGGGCCGGGCGCTCCCGCGCCGCCACCGCGATCTCCACCACCTCTCCAGGGTCGGTCTCCGGGCCGGTGAGCCCGGCGCGACCCGCCAGTGTGTAGGCCACCAGCCGCTCGTCCTGCGCCTGGGCGGCCGAGCGCCGGGCGACGTCGGACCACCACAGCGCCCGCCGCAGGTCGCCGGCCTCGTACCACATGCGGCCCACGGCGTCGGCGTCCCGGGACGACAGCGTGATCAGCGACCTGCGCACGCCGCTCCCCGCCTCGCCGCGGAACCCCCGGAGCACGCCGAACACCGCCGACAGCGCGCCCGCCTGCTCGCCGGGCCGCAGGTCCGGCCGGTCGCACGCCTCGACCACGGCCGACAGGTAGGCCACCGTCGGCTCGTCGGCCCGGCGCGGGTCCTCGATCGCCCGCCCGGTGCGCTCCTCCTCCTCGGCGGTGAAGCGCCCGGGCAGCAGCGGGACGCCGGTGAGGTGGTGCCACAGCGTGGTGCCGGCGGGCTCCCCGCTCTCCTGGCCGAACAGCTCCCGCTCCCGCGCGCCGAACACCCCGCACAGCAGCTCGGCGTACCGGGGCGCCGGCCGCGCCTCGCCGGTCTCCCACGCGCGGATCATGGCGGTGAGGCCCTCCCCGGCGGGAAGGCGGTCACGGGTGTCGTCGTCCGCGGCGCCGGCCATCCGCCCGGCCAGGTCCTCGCGGCTCCACAGCCGACCCCGCCGCCACGCCCGCAGCCGCGCGGCCCACAGAGGGATGTCGATCCCGATCATCGCGCTCCTCCCGACATGCGTGAGAGTGGGCACGGACGATGCCCGCCTTCCATCCTTCGCCGTCCCCGCCCCGCCCTCATCCCCCAACTTGAGGATGAGAACGGCCCGTGGTGCCCGGGCGCCACCCGAGCGGCCTCCCGGGCGCGGCTCTCAAAGGGCTGCGGTATTCCTGACCAGCCGACCAGCCTCGAAGCGCTCCGCGGGAACGGCATCTTCGAGGTCGTCGAGGCAGACCAAGATCACCCGAGTTCGGCGCGAACGGCGGCGCCGGCCTCCCGGGTGCTCAATGAGCCGCCGATGTCGGGTGTGCAGCGCCCCGCCGACACCGCCGCCGACACCGCTCCCCGGATCGCCAGTGCGGCCTCCGTGAGGCCGATCCCCTCGCAGAGGAGCGCGGCACTGAGGATCGCTCCGAGGGGGTTCGCCGTTCCTCGCCCCGCGATGTCGGGTGCGCTGCCATGAACCGGTTCGTACACCCCGAAACCGGTCTCAGGGTTGAGGTTCGCCGATGCCGCCATGCCGAGGCCGCCGGCCAGCTGGGCGGTGAGGTCGCTCAGGATGTCACCGTAGGAGTTGCTGGTCACGATGACGTCGAATGCCGACGGGTCGGCGATGAGTCTCATCGCGGCCGCGTCCACGTACAGGTGGGAACAGTCGATGCCGGGGTTCTTCTCGACCGCGTCGCGCCAGCAGCGCTGCCACAGGTTCCCGCCGTTGGGGACGGCGTTCGACTTGTCCACGAGGCACACTGATTTGCGCGCCTTCGAGAAGGCGTAGTCGAGTACGCGTGAGACACCGTGGTAGGTGGTGACCTCCTCGTCGATCGCGATCTCGTGCGGTGTGTCGGCGCGCACCCTGCCGCCGACTCCGACGTACAGGCCTTCGGAGTTCTCCCGCACGATGACGCAGTCGACGTTCCTGCGGCGTTCGTCCCGCAGAGGGCTCAGCCGGTCCTCCCACAGGAACGCCGGCCGGTGGTTCACGTACAGGTCCAGCTCGAAACGCATCTTGATCAGCACGCCCCGGCCGTACTCCGAGTTGTTGACACCGGGGGCGCCGATGGCGCCGAACAGCACCGACTTCGAGGAACGGATCCGTTCGAAGTCCTGCGGGGACATGCCCGCCCCCGTTCTCCGGAACGTGGTGGCGTTGACCTCGTCGAGGTGATCGAACTCGAGTCCGAGCCGCATGTCGTCGAGGAGCCTGACGGCCTCGTCCGTCACCTCCGGCCCGATTCCGTCACCGGGTACAACAGCGATCACCGTCACTGTGGTCTCCTCAGAAAGCGTGGTCGTCATCGCTGGGGTTCCAGGGTCGCCAGCCGTCCCTGCGCGGTGTCGAGATATGCCTGCGGTTTGTTGAACGCGATACGAACGAAGCCGGAGTCCAATGTCCGGTCGGACAGGAAGAGCCGTCCCGGCGCGAGGAGCACGCCGAGGTCGGTCGCGAGCCTGTGGACGAAGGACCGGCAGTCCTCCCGGCCGTACGGCCCGAGGTCGGCGACCAGATAACAGCCTCCGCGGGGGCGTGAGCAGCCCAACCCCACACCGCGGAAGATGCGCAGCGCCCTGTCCCGCAGCCGCTGAAGCTCCGGCCGCGGATCCCAGTCGCGCCCGTCGAGCTGTTGCCAACGGGCCACGGCCTGTTGCAGGGGCACCGGGGCCCCTCCCGTCAGGCCGATGTGGATGCTCCGCAGGGAACGGGTGAGCGCGGCGGGGGCACGGAGGAAACCGATCCGCCAACCACTGATGGCGTGACTCTTCGAGAAGCTGCCGACCACGATCGCACGGTCCCGCAGGCCCGGCACGTCCGCCGCCGAGATGTGCCGCCTGCCGTCGTAGACGTACGACGCGTACACCTCGTCGGAGATGACCACCAGGTCGTGGCGCTCGCACAGTTCCGCGATGACCGCCCACTCGTCCTCCTCCAGGACGTGGCCGGTGGGGTTGTTCGGGGTGTTCACCAGGATCGCCCTGGTGCGTGGACCGATCGCGGCGGCGAGCGACGCGGCGTCCCACCGCCAGTCGGGTGGCCGGACCCGGACGAACCTCGGCACGGCCGACGCCGTCGCGATCGAGACGAGATAGGGCTCGAAGAACGGCTCGAAGACGACGATCTCGTCACCCGGGTCCAGGACGCCGAGCATCGCGACGGCCAGCCCTCCGGCCGTTCCCACCGTGATGGTGAGTTCGGTGTCGGGATCGGCCGGGGTCCGGAAGGACCGGCCCAGCGCCGCCCGGAGCTCCCCGTTGCCCCGCATGTCGCCGTACTGGTTGTTGCCCTCCCGCAGGGCGGCGCACGCCTGGTCGATCATCGCCTCCGGCGGCCGTGGCCATCCGGGGCTGCCGAGCGCGAGGTCCACCGCGCCCATTCTGCGCCCCGCCTCGATCAACTCGCTGAGGCCGTCGGCGGGGATGCGGGCCAGGCGGCGCGCGCCCGCGGCCCGGGGCGCTCCGCCTGTCACCGGGTGGCCGCTCTGGCCTGCGTCGCGCCACCGCCTCGCGGAATCTCGGGCAGCCACGACGGCCGGCTCCGCTCGTAGTCGGCGATGTCGGCCGCGTTGCGCAGGGTCACCTCGATGGTGTCGAGCCCGTTGAGGAGCAGCCAGCGTGCCCGTTCGTCGATGTCGAACGACCAGCGGTCCCGTCCGGCGCTCACCTCGCACGTCGTCAGGTCGATGCTGATCTCGAAGGCCGGATCGGCTTCGGCGCGGTCCATCAGCGACGCGACGGCCTCCTCCGGCAGGACGACCGCCAGCAGGCCGTTGCGCAACGCGTTGCGATGGAAGATGTCGCCGAACCGGGTCGAGATGACCGCCGCCAGCCCCCAGTCGCGCAGCGCCCAGACCGCCTGCTCACGCGAGCTTCCAGTGCCGAAGTTCGTGTCCGCGATCAGCACCGTCGCGCCTTCGTGCTCCTTGGAGTTGAAGATGAAGCCGGGGTCCTTGCGCCACCGCGCGAACAGGGCGTCCGAAAGGCCGTGCCGCGAGATCCGCTTGCCGAACTCGGCCGGAATGATCTGGTCGGTGTCGACATTGCTGCGCCGGAGCACCAGCGCCCGGCCGGTATGTGTGAGGAACGGTTCCATTGTGCCTGCTCTCAGACCAGATCGTGGGGGGCGGTGAGCCTGCCGGTCACTGCGGTCGCCGCCGCGACGGCGGGCGACACCAGATGGGTGCGGGCCCTGCCGCCCTGGCGCCCCTCGAAGTTCCGGTTCGACGTGGACGCCACCCGTTCGCTGCCGGAGATCCGGTCGGGGTTCATGCCGAGGCACATGGAGCAGCCGGGCAGGCGCCACTCGGCGCCCGCCGCCTGGAAGACCTCGTGCAGGCCCTCCTGCTCGGCCTGGGCGCGCACCCGGCCGGAGCCGGGCACCACGAGCATCCGGACACCGGGTTTGACCCGGCGGCCACGCAGGATCTCGCCCGCCGCTCGCAGATCCTCGATCCGCCCGTTCGTACACGAGCCGATGAACACGACGTCGATCGGGATGTCACGCATCCGGGTCCCGGGCCGGAGATCCATGTACTCCAGCGCGCGCTCGGCGCTGGCCCGTTGCGCCGGGTCGGTGAACGACTCGGGCGAGGGCACCGCCGCGTTCAGTGGCAAGGCGTGCCCGGGATTGGTTCCCCACGTGACGTGCGGGCTGAGCTCGGAGAGGTCGACATGGACCACGCGGTCGAAGGCGTCCGGGTCGTCGGTCACCAGCGTCTCCCACTCCGACACCGCCTCCTGCCAGGCCGCGCCGGACGGCGCGTAGGGCCGGTCCCTCAAGTAGTCGAGCGTGATGTCGTCCGGCGCGATCATCCCGGCGCGCGCACCGGCCTCGATGCTCATGTTGCACATGGTCATCCGGCCTTCTATGGACAGTGAGCGCACCGCCTCGCCGCGGTACTCGATAAGGAAGCCCTGGGCGCCGTTGGTGCCGACGGCGCCGATGACCGCGAGGATCATGTCCTTGGCCTCGGTCCCCGCCGGGGGCAGGCCGGTGAACTCGACCGCCATGGTGCGGGGACGGGCGACCGCGAGCGTCTGCGTGGCGAGCACGTGCTCGACATCACTGGTGCCCACCCCGAATGCGAGCGCGCCGAGGGCGCCGTGGGTCGAGGTATGACTGTCACCGCACACCACGAGCATTCCGGGGTGTACCAGTCCGAGTTCGGGACCGACGACGTGCACGATGCCCTGGCTGGCGTCACCGATGGAGTACAGCTCGATGTCGTACTCGGCGCAGTTGCCGCGCAACGCCTCGATCTGCGCCCTGCTCGCGTCGTCGCCGATGGTCAGCGAGCGGGTCGGCACATTGTGGTCCTCGACCGCGAGCGTCAGCTCCGGGCGCCGGACCCGGCGGCCGGACAGCCGCAGACCCTCGAACGCCTGGGGCGAGGACACCTCGTGGATCAGATGCAGATCGATGTAGAGCAGATCGGTCCGCTCGTCCAGCGCGCGGACGACGTGGCGCCGCCACAGCTTCTCGGCCAGCGTACCGCCGCTCATCGGGCCACCCTCGCGGTGCCCGCGACCTCGGCGATGATCTCCTCGCGCAGGACACCCGGCTCGACGCAGTCGCCGTCGGGACGGCCGTTGACGTACTTCTCGTACAGCGAGTCCACCGTGGCGTCGTCGAGGTCGAGTCCGGCCTGCGCGGCGACGTGCCGCAGCACCGCGCGGCCGGAATGGCGGGCGACCAGCAGCTGCGACTCGCGGCCGAACCGGCTCGGCTCGACGTACTCGTAGGTCAGCGGGTTCTGCAGCATCCCCTGCTGGTGCATGCCCGCCGCGGTGGAGAAGGCGTAGGTGCCGAACAGCGCCTTGTTGCGCGGCTCTTCGAGTCCGATCGCCGCGCGGACCGCCGAGTAGACCTCGTACATCCCCTCGGTCTTGACGTCGGTCGTGGCCCCGTAGACGTCGCTCTTGTACGCCAGCAGGCCGATGACCTCCTCAAGGGCCGTGTTGCCCGCGCGTTCGCCGATGCCGCCCAGCGTCACCTGGACCTCGTCCGCGCCGGACTCGATGGCGGCCATGGTGTTGGCCAGCGCCAGCCCGAAGTCGTTGTGGCAGTGCACGGTGAGGCTCGCCGTCGCCGGGGCCCACTCCCGGACCGTCGCGACCAGCTCCCCGAACTCGGCCGGTGTCGAGCACCCCATCGTGTCCCCGACTCCGACCTGGGTGGCGCCGGCCTCCAGAGCGGTCTCGACGGTGGCACGCAGCAGGTCGAGTGAACCGCGGCTGGAGTCCTCCATCGCCAGGGTGATGAACGGGACGCCGAGCGAGGAGGCGAGCGAGATGGCGTCGCGCAGCTCACGCAACGCGGTGTCACGGGTGATGCCGCGCTTGTGCTCAAGGTGGATCTCGCTGGCGGTGGCGATGACCTGCAGCTGATGGTTCCTCGTGCCCGCCGCCTCGACCGCGGTCTCGACGTCACCGCGGGTCGCCCGGCACAGGGTCGCCACCCGCGCGGTGGTGAGCGCCTCGGAGATCAGCCGGGTGGCTTCGACGTCCTTGGCGGACGAAGCGGGGAATCCGGCTTCCACGGCGTCCACGCCGAGTGCCTCGATCCGCAGGGCGAGATCGAGTTTCGTCCGCGGGCTCATCGCGTTGCGCGGAGCCTGCTCGCCGTCCCGCAGGGTCGTGTCGAAAATCGAGATGCGCCGCGGTGCGCGGCCGGTGCCATTAGCCATCCCCAGCTCCTTGTCGTCGGTCACACCACGTTCAGTTCGGGGCGGTTCGCGGCGTCGGCGAACCGGCCCGCGTGAAAGCCGCTGATGTCGGTGAAGGTCGGCCGCTGCAGGTAGAGGTCGCGCAGGACCTCCCCGACGGCGGGGCCCATCATGAAGCCGTGTCCGGAGAACCCGGCGGCGTAGAGGAAACGGCCGTCGCTGCCGGCCCCGATCAGCGCGTTGTGGTCGGGAGTCATCTCGTACAGGCCCGCCCAGCCGGTGGTGAGGCCCACCTCCGCGAGAGCGGGGGCCCTTCGCTGCACAGCCGTGGCGACCCCCTCCAGCCAGCTCTCCGACCAGCTGGTGTCGAAGCCCGGCTTCTCGTTCGGATCGGACATGCCCAGCAGTAGCCCGGCGCCCTCGGCGCGGAAATAGAAGGCGGTGCCGAAATCGATGGTGAAAGGCGTCGCCGGATCGACGCCGTCCATCGGCTCGGTGAGCACGATCTGCCGTCGCAGTGGGAAGACGGGCAGGTCGGCGCCGGCCCACGCGCCCACCTCGCGAGACCAGGGACCGGCCGCGCAGATGACCGTGTCGGTCTCGATCCGGCCGCCTTCGGTGTCGACCGCGACGATCCGGTCCCCGTCGCGCTCGATACCGGTCGCGGCGCAGTGGGTGACCAGCCGCGCACCGAGCCTGCGGGCGGCGGTGGCGAATCCCAGCACCACCGATTCGGGGGTGCAGTGGCCGTCGGTCGGCGAGTACACGGCCGCCACGAGCCCGTCGGTGCCGATCAACGGTGACAGGCGCCGCGCCTCGGCGACCGATACCATCCGGCTGGGCACGCCGAGGTCGTTCTGGAGGGCGACGGCCGACTCGAACTCGGCCACGGTCTCCGGCCGGTCCAGCAGGAACAGGTAACCCACCTGACGCAGGTCGATGTCCTGGCCGAAGCGTTCGCCGAAGCGCTCGTAGGTCTCAAGACTGCGCGTCGCCAGCTCGATGTTGACGCGGTCGGAGAACTGGGCGCGGACCCCACCCGCCGCGCGGCAGGTGGATCCGGACCCGAGGGCACCGCGCTCGATCAGGACGACGTCACGCACTCCGGCGGCGGCCAGGTGGTAGGCGGCGCTGACTCCGATGACTCCGCCGCCGATGATCACGACGGACGCCCCTGCGGGAACTCTGGTCATATGACGCCTCACCATCCATCTGCCGTCGGACGCCGGCCTGTTCAGGAGCCCGCCATGCGCTCACGCAGACTGCGCGGCCGCATGTCGGTCCACACCGTTTCGATGTAGCCGAGACAGTCCCGTTTCGAACGGCCCGTTCCCACCGCTTCCCAGCCGGCCGGGACCTCCCGGTCCTCCGGCCAGATCGAGTACTGCTCCTCGTCGTTCACGACGACCAGGTAGGACCGGTCGTCATCTTCGGTCGAGGTCATCTGCCCGCTCTCCTTTCCGTTCCTCGGCAGGGGGGTGGTCCGTGGTCGAGTGCTCGGCGAGCAGCCGTTCGATCTCGTCGTCGGACATCTCGTCGACCTGACGGAGCAGCCGGGCGATCGCCTCGATCCGCCCCGGCGTACCGGCGCGACGGACCACGTCGGCGAACGACGCGATCGTGGGCGCGCCGAACAGGGCGCGCACGGACAGGTCGACGTCGAAGGTCGCGTTGACGCGAGCGATCACCTGGTGCGCGAGCAGCGAATGCCCGCCCAGCGTCAGGAAGTTCGCGTGGACGTCGATCCGGCCGGGTTCCGGCAGGTCCAGCACCAGGGCCCAGGTCGTGGCGATCAGCTCCTCGACCGGATCCCGGGGTGTGTCGGCGCCGGCCGACTCGGGCACCGGGAGATTGCCGACGTCTATCTTGCCGTTCGGCGTGAGAGGGAGGCGTCGCAGCGGCACGAGGACCGCCGGAATCATCGGACCCGGCAGGTGGTCCACCAGATGTCCGCGTACGGCGTCGATGTCGATCGTCCCACCCGCCACGGGGGTGAGGTAGCCGACAAGGTAGGTGTTCTCCCGCTCGCCGGCGCACGCGGTGACCACGGCTTCGGATACCGCCGGGTGGTCCCGCAGCCTGGCTTCGATCTCCCCGGTCTCGACGCGGACACCGCCGATGCTGACCTGGCCGTCGCTCCGCCCGACGAACTCGATCGCGCCATCGGAGCGGTGACGGGCGAGATCGCCCGTCCGGTACATCCGCTCACCCGGCCGGGTGGCGAACGGATCGGGGACGAATCGCTCGGCGGTCAGCCTCGGGCCGCCCAGATACCCGCGGGCGAGGCTCGTCCCGGCGATGTGCAGTTCACCGGTGACGCCGGGGGGGACGGGGCGCAGGGCGTGGTCCAGGATGTAGGCGCGGACGTTGTCGATCGGCCGCCCGATCGAAGGCGCCCGCCGCGAACCGGTGCGCGGCGAGACGACGCCGGCCGTGGTGACCACGCTGGCCTCGGTCGGTCCGTAGTGGTTGACCAGCTCGTATCCGGCGTCGGGCGCGGGCCGCTCGCCGAGCCGGTCACCGCCGGTGAGCAACGCGCGCAGCACCAGACCCGGTGGCGGCGGCAGCCTCAGAACCTCCGCGGCGAGCGGGGTCGGCAGGAATGTGACGGTGACCTGCCGGTCCGCCAGCCAACTCAGCAGCAGGTCCGGCCGTAGCCGCACGTCGTCCCCGGCGATGTGCAGGGTCGCTCCGGCGGCCAGCGCGGGCCAGATCTCCCACCCCGAAGCATCGAATCCGACGGCGGCGCACTGCCCGATGTGGTCAGTGGGGCCGATTCGGTAGGTATCCAGGTGCCACGCCACCAGATTGGCCAGACCCGCGTGCGTGACCGCGACGCCCTTGGGCCGTCCCGTCGATCCGGATGTGTAGATGACGTAGGCCAGGTTGCGGGGATCCACCGGAGCGTCGCTCAGCTCACCGCCGCGGGCGCCGGGGCGCAGGACCCGGACGCCCTCGGGGACGGAGAGCCGTGCGCGGATGTCGTCCGTGGTGATCAGGAGTAGAGCGCCGCAGTCCGTCAGCATGTACTCGAGGTGCGCGTCGGGGTAGTCCGGATCCAGCGGTACGTAGGCGCCGCCCGCCTTGAGCACGGCCAGCATGGCGATGACCAGTTCGGGTGAGCGCGGCAGGCAGATCGACACGGCGACATCCGGGACCACGCCCGCCTCACGTAGCCGGCGGGCCAGCCGGGCGGCGGCGGCGTCGAGTTCCCCGTAGGTCAGTGACCGTGTCCCGTCGGTCACGGCGACCGCGTCCGGGCGCTGCGCGGCCTGCGCCGCGATCCGGACCTGGACCGGGATGACAGGCCGTGTCACCTCGGTCGCGTTCCACTCGGTGATCTGCCGGCGGTACTCCTCCGAGGGCGGCGCGGGCGGGCCGGTCGCTTCGTCGGTGGGCTCAAGCATCACGGCCTCTTTCACGAGTTTCGCTGCTCGCCCATGGTGAAATGCGCGCCTGTCATGGCACGGACGTGTGAAGGTCACCGAGATCAACGACTCGGGCGCAGGTATCCGCTGGTGATCGAGACCGGTGCCGGGTCGGGTACGGGTCGCCTACGGAATGATTGTCCGGACGGCGGGGAAAGCCGGGTGCTCGTGTGCCGCACAGCGGGCGCGATGCGGCCCTGGCCGTCGTCCCATCCCCGTACTCGACCCGTAACGGTCCCATGCACACCGACGGTGATGTGCCCGACCAGCGGTGTCGTCGCGGCCGGCCGACCACGCGCGCGTCGGTGCCGTACCGGTGCGCGAGGTCATGATGGGCACCGAAGCCGGTGAGCCCGCTTCACCTGGCGGCGGAAGTGGAGGGCATCGCAGGATGAGCGCAGATGCACAGGCTCGAGCGGTCGCGAACAGGCAGCGGTTGCTGGATCTTCTGATCACCAGGGAAGGCCGCTCGAATCGGATCACTCCTGCCGACCGGGCCGTGGACCTGCCGCTCTCGTTCGCCCAGCAACGGCTGTGGACCCTCGACGGCCTGCTGCCCGAGCGCTCCCTGTACAACGCGCCCCTGGCCTACCGGATACGCGGCGCGCTGGACCTCTCCGCCCTGCGCAGGGCGTTCACGGGCGTGGTCGCCCGCCACGAGGCGCTGCGGACCACCTTCGCCGTGCGCGCGGGAAACCCCGTCCAGGTGATCGGCGCCCCCCGCCCCATCGACATCCCGGTGGTGAGTCTGGCCGGGAGGCCGGACAGGGAGGCCGAAGCCGTCCGCCGGTCCATGGCCGAGGCGAGGGTTCCCTTCGACTTGCAGACCGATCGGCCGCTTCGGCTCGAGCTGATCGAACTGGCCACCGACGACCATGTTCTGCTGATCACACTGCACCACATCGTGACCGACACCTGGTCGCTCGGCGTGATGTTCGGTGAGATCGCCACGCTGTACGCCGCGGCACGCGACGGAGTCTCGCCGGCCCTGCCGGACCTCGCCGTGCAGTACGCGGATTTCGCCCTCTGGCAGCGCCGGACGATGTCCGGTGCACGCATGCGAGGGGAGCTCGCCCACTGGAGCGACCGGCTGGACGGCACACCCCAGATCCTCACCCTCCCCTCGGATCGGCAACGCCGTGCCGTGCCGTCCTTCGGCGGTGCGGAGCACGTCTTCACCGTGCCCGAGCCGACTGTGGCGCTGCTGCGGTCGATCGCCACGGCACAGGACGCGACGTTGTTCATGGTGCTGCTGGCCGCGTTCAAGGCGCAGCTCTCCCGGTACTGCGGCGAGACCGACATCGTCGTCGGCTCTCCGGTCGCCGGCCGCGGCCACGTCGACCTGGAGCCGCTGATCGGCTTCTTCGTCAACAACCTGGTGCTCAGGACCGACCTGGCCGGCGACCCGCCGTTCACCGAGCTCATCAGGCGGGTCCGCCGCACCGCACTGGACGCCTACGACCACCAGGAACTGCCGTTCGAGAAACTGGTGGACGAACTGCGGCCGACGCGCAACCTGAGCGTGCACCCGCTGGCTCAGGTGAACTTCCAGGTCTACGAGAGGCAGAACCTCGACCCGGCCCGGTTTCCCGCGGCGGACCGTACCTCGGCGCACGGCGAGGACCTGCACCTGGCCGGCCTGCACGTCGAGTCGCTGCCCGTGGCGACGCGCACGAGCAAGTTCGACCTGTCCGTCGAATTCGGCGAAAGCGGGCGGGACCTCACCGGCCGGATCGAATACTCCACCGACCTGTACGACGGGTCCACCATCGAGCGGTTCGCCGACAACCTCACCGCCCTGCTCGAAGGAATCGCGGCCGGTCCGGACAGCAGGCTGTCCGAACTGCCGCCGTTCGCCGAGCGGGAGCGCGTGCGCGTCCTGGAGGAGTGGAACGACACCGCCCGGCCGGGTACCGACGGACGATGCTTGCACGAACTCGTACAGGCGCAGGCGGAACGCGTGCCGGACGCGGTCGCCGTGATCGCCGAGGACGTTCGGCTGACCTACCGGGAGCTCGACGAAAGCGCCAACGCGCTGGCCCACCACCTCCGCGCGCTCGGCACCGGGACCGAGTCGATGATCGGCGTCTGTGTCGAGCGGTCCGCTGAGTTCGTCATCGCCGCCCTCGCCGTCCTCAAGGCCGGCGGCGTCTACCTGGGACTCGATCCGGACCAGCCCGTCGACCGGCTGGCCTCGCTGCTCACCGACGCCGGTGCGTCGATGCTGATCACCCGGACCCGGCCGGCCACGCTTTCCGCGGTGGACGGCATGGGGACCTACGTCTTCGAACGCGACTGGGCCACCACGGAGAGATTCCCCACCACGCCGCCGGTCGGCACCACCGTCCCGCAGAACCTCGCCTACGCCATCCACACGTCGGGCTCCACCGGCCGTCCCAAGTGCGTCGTCACGCCGCACGCCGGCATCGTCAACTACCTGACCTGGTTGCAGAGCGAGCACGGACTGTCCGCGGGGGACCGGGTGCTGCACAAGGCGCCGTTCGGGTTCGACGTGTCGGTGTGGGAGATCTTCTGGCCGCTCAGCGCCGGAGCCACCGTGGTGCCGGCCCGGCCCGGCGAGCAGGGGAATCCGAGATACCTCGTCGACCTGATCAGGCAGGCGCGGATCACCGTCGCGCACTTCGTGCCCTCCGTGCTGCGATTCGTCGTCGCCGAGTCCGCCGCCGCGGAGTGCGCGGAACTGCGTCTGGTGATCTGTGGCGGCGAGGCCATCACCACGGACCTGGTGAGCCGCTTCCACCGGACCTTCGACGCCGTGCTGCACAACCAGTACGGCCCTGCCGAAGCCTCCATCCAGGTCACCGGGTGCGATCTGCGGCCGGGAGAGGAGAAGGTCTCGCTCGGCCGTCCGGTGTGGAACACCCGGGTGTACGTTCTTGACGCCGCCGGAAGCCCTGTCCCGCAGGGCGCCATCGGTGAGCTGTACCTCACGGGTGTCCAACTCGCCCGTGGTTACCACGACCAGCCGGGCATGACCGCCGAACGGTTCCTGCCCGACCCCTTCGGCGCACCGGGCGGCCGGATGTACCGCACCGGTGACCTTGTCCGGTGGCTTCCCGACGGGACGCTGGAGTTCCTCGGCCGCACCGACCACCAGGTGAAGATCGGTGGCGTCCGCATCGAGCCCGGCGAGATCCAAAGTCACCTGACGGCCGATCCCGCCGTTCGCCAGGCCGTCGTGGTGGCGAGGCAGGACGCCTCCGGTGACAAGCGGCTGGTGGCCTACGTGGTCCCGCACGGCATCGCCGACCCCGGCCGGTTGCCCGCGGCGCTGCGGGCCGGCCTGTCGGGTCGTCTGCCGGGTTATCTGGTGCCCTCGGCGTTCGTCGTCCTTGATTCCCTGCCCCTCAACCGCAACGGCAAAGTGGACGTGGGCGCGCTTCCGCCGCCCGCCGTTGCGCCTGACCGTCCGGTGGTGGTCGCACCGCGCACCAGGGCGGAGCGGGTACTGGGCGAGGTGTGGCAGGCGGTGCTGCGCCTGGACGAGGTGGGCGTGCACGACAACTTCTTCGCGCTCGGCGGTGACTCGATCCGCGCGATCGAGGTGACGTCACTGGCGGCCGCCTCCGGGCTGCGGCTGCGCCCCAACCAGCTGTTCCAGCACCAGAGCCTCGCCGAGCTGGCCTCGGCCGCGACCGAGACCGAGACCGAGACCGACGGCGAGGAGGCGGCCCAGCGGGGTGAGGTCACCGGGCCGGTGGGCCTCACCCCGATCCAGCGTTCCTTCGTCTCGGTCGGCGACGCCCGCCGGGACTACCAGACGCAGTACCTGGCCCTGGAGATCATCGCGGACCTGCCCGCCGAGATCATCGGTACCGCGGTCGACCACCTGGTGCGGCACCATGACATGCTCAGGGCGAGACTGGTCTTCGACGGCGGGTCCTGGACCCAGACCGTGGAGGCGTACCGGCCAGAGGACCGGCTGGCCCGGGTCACAGTGGACGCCCCTGACCTCGACGCCCTGCTGGACGACCACGCGACGAGGGCGGCCGAATCGCTCGACCCGCTGGCGGGCCGGATGGCCCGGGCGGTGTACCTGGAACGTCACGGCACCAGGCCCGTGCTGCTGATGGTCGTCCACCACCTCTGCGTCGACGCCGTCTCGTGGCGCATCCTGACCGAGGACCTCGATTCTGTGTGCCGTCAGCTCCTCGACGGCCGGACCGACCCCGTGCTGCCCGCCAGGACCACCTCCTTCCCGACATGGGCGGAGCGCCTGCACGATATGGCCCGCTCTCCCGAGCTGGCCGGCGAGGCAGGTTACTGGCGGTCCACGATTCCCCGCGAGCCGGAGTCTCTGCCCCGTGACGGTGCGGGGACGCCCGGCCGAGGCACCTACGGCGACGCGGAGCGCTTCCAATCCGAAGTGCCCCGCGACATCACCCGTGCCCTGATCGAGGAGGTGCCCGACGTCTACCGGACCCAGGTCAACGACGTGTTGCTGACGGCGCTGGCGCTGGCGTTCGGCACGTGGACCGGTTCACCGCGGCTGCTGGTGGATCTGGAGGGCCATGGCCGGGAACCGCTCTTCGACGACGTCGACCTCACCAGGACCGTCGGCTGGTTCACCTCGGTCTTCCCGGTGTACCTGGACCTGCCCGACCCCGCCGACGTCGGCGGATGCCTGGTCGCGGTGAAGGAGACGTTGCGCGCGGTTCCCCGCCGCGGCATCGGCCTCGGCCTGCTGCGCGACATCCGCGCGGACGAACACCGCCTCGACGATCTTCCACAGGCCGAGGTCCTGTTCAACTACCTCGGGCGGATCGGCACTCCCTCCGGCGGGGACGCCCTGGTCCGCCAGGTACCGGATCCGGTGCGGGCCGGGAACGCGCCGAGCCGGCCGCGTACCCACCTGATCGAGGCGTACGCCCGGATCCAGGACGGGCGCCTTGTCGTGCACTGGTCCTACGATCGCAACGTCCACGACCGGAGCCGCATCGAAGGCGTCGCCGGCGAGTTCACCAGGGCGCTGGAACGGATCGTCGAGTTCTGCCGGCTTCCGGACAGCGGAGGGCGCTCCGCGTCGGACTACCCGCTCACCGGCCTGTCCACCGCGGAGGTGCGGCGGCTCTTCGGTTCCTGCCGTGGCGTCGAGGACATCTACCCGTTGTCCACCCTGCAGACGGGAATCCTGTTCCACACGCTCACCGCGGCCAACGCCGACGTCTACCTGACGCAGGTGAGCTGGGAACTCGGTGACATCGACGCGGAGGTGATGGCCCTGGCCTGGCAGGAGGTGACCCGCAGGACCGCCATGCTGCGTACCCGGTTCACCTGGAAGGCCGTGTATCCGGCGCTCCAGGTGGTCGAGCGGGATGTGCGCCTGCCGGTCACGCGTCTGGACTGGTCGGACCGCGACCCCGACCGGCAGCGGTCGGCCCTGGAGGACCTGCTCGACGACGGCAGGCGCAATCCCTTCGACCTTGAGCGAGCCCCGATAGCCAGGATCACACTGATCAAGATCGGTCCGGGGAACTGGCGTATCCTTCTGGAAACCCACCACATCCTGCTCGACGGCTGGAGCATCACCATGCTCATCGGCGACGCGCTGGCCGTCTATCAGGCGTTGGTATCGGGCGCGGAGTTACGGCTGCCCGCCCGCCGTCCGTTCCGGGACTTCATCGCCTGGCAGGGGGAGCGCGAGACCGGCATGGACGAGAGGTACTGGCGGAACTACCTCGCGGGGTTCACCGAACCGACGACGCTGCCCGTCGAGCCGTCCGAAGCCGCGGGGTACGGCGTTCACCACCGCGAGCTTCCGGCGGAGCTGTCCTCCGCGGTGCAGGAGTGCGCGCGACGCCTGCGCATCACCCCCAGCACGCTCTTCCAGGCCGGCTGGTCGCTGATGCTCGGCCGGTACACGAACGCCACCGATGTGGTCTTCGGAGCCACGGTGTCCGGCCGGGCGGACCTGCCGGGGATGGAGCAGATGATCGGCCTGTTCATCAACACGCTGCCGGTCCGCGTCCGGCTGGGAGCCGGTGACCAACGGCTCGACGACTGGCTGCGGGAGATACAGACGGACCGGACCCGGATGCCGTCCGAACAGACCTCACTGGCCGACATCACCGCGTGGAGCGAGACCCCGCCGCGGCGGCCACTGTTCGACAGCATCGTGGTGGTCGGGAACTACCCGGTCGACGATGGGATCCGGACCGCGCTGGGCGGTATGTCCGCGGGTGCCCTGCGGGTACGCGAGATGAACAACTACCCGCTCAGCCTGATCGTCAACGGCGGGGCACCGTACGAGTTCGAGATGCAGTACGACCGGAGCGCGTACGGCCCAGCGATGATCGAGGACATCGACAGGTGCGTCACCTCGGTGCTGCGGATGATCGTCACCGATCCCGGCATGACCCTCGCCGAACTGGTCACCGCGGTCGGTCACCGCCCGCCGCAGGGTCGCTGATGGCGGCGATCGTCGCCGCGGCGATCGCGTCGGTGACCGGCACGACGGCGGCGCTCGGCCCGTCCGGCGTCCACAGCGGCGGCAGCTCGGTGCACCCGAGCAGAACGGTGAGACCACGCCTGCGGTAGCGGCGGATGAGCCCATCGAGAACCTCCACCTCGGCCGGACCGGTCCGGCCGCTCTTCACCGCGAGGATGAGCCGGTCCAGCGTCTCCTGCTCCGCGCTCGTGGGGTAGTGCAGTTCGACGTCGTCCGGCCACGAGGGCTCGTACAGGCGTTGCCGCCGGGCCGGTGACGTGCAGAACACCACGCACCGGGTGACGCCGCGGGCGGACAGGTCCCGGGTGGCCGCCCGCAGCCCGTCGACGATGGTGGCGCCGGTCTGCCGCTGGATGTCCACCCGGTAGGCGTGGGTCGTCGCCGAGGCGAGCGCCACCACCGTGCATCCCAGCGACTGCAGGGCCCTGGTCGCCGCGACCAGGTGGGGGAGAGGCGATCCGGCGCCGGGCACACCGCCGAGATGCCCGATCCGGCTGGGGAACGGCCGGCTGAGCAGGACGGCGGAGAAGTGGTCCTGGTCCGTTTCGGCCGCGGTCAGCCGGACGAACCGCTCGTACAGGTGGGCTCCGGCCAGCGGGCCGACACCGCCGACGATCCCGGCGACCGGAGCGGTCCGCATGCCGGTGCCGGTGTTCGGATCCGTCAACGCTTCACCCCTTCTCCCGCGGGCGCGTTCGTGCCCCGCCCGGCGCCGTGCCGATCTCCCGCCACACACCGAAGAGCATGAGGCTGGAGGCCGCCGCCGCGTAGACGCAGGCGAAGACGAGGAGGGTCGCGGTCAGACCCGCGGAGGAGATGAGTCCGCCTCCGACGATCGGGCCGAGGGGAACCGTCGCGAAGGCCACGGCGGAAATCGCGCCCAGCCCCCGGGCGCGCATGCCCTCCGGAATCCGGTGGTACTGCGCGGTGCGCAGGATCGGATTGATCATTCCGGCACAGAACCCGGTCGCCGCGACCACCGTGAAGATCAACGGTAGGGAGGGTTCCACGGCGAGCACGAGACAGCGGGGCAACCCGACCAGCAGGAAGACCACGGTGAAAAGCGGCCTGCGAGGCAGCCGATGGGCCACCGCGCCGAAGACGATGCCACCGGCGACTCCGGCCACCGCCGAGGTGCCGATGAGCAGGCCGATCGCTCCCGCGCCCGAGAGCACCCGATCGCCGTACACCGGGAGCACCACACTGACGTAGGCCACGTCGAGCATGTTCGTCGTGGCCAGGAGCAACGCGATCGCGCGCAGCAGCCGATCCCGCCACAGGAAGGCGAACCCCTGCGCCAGGCCCGCGAGATAGGGCTCGCCGGCGGCCTCGGCCTCGGGCGCGGACCGCGGCGCTCTGGACACGGCGACGATCAGCGCCGCCAGTACGAACGTCCCCGCGTCCACCAGCAGCACGTTGACCGGGCCGATCAGCGCTATCAGGACACCGGCCAGCGGAGCGCCGGCCATTCGCGCCCCGCGTTCGACCACCTCCAGCGCGCTCGACGCCCGTTCGACGCTCATGCCGGACCGTTGCGCCAGAGCGGGCAGCAACGCCTCGCGTGCGGCGTTGCCCGGCACGTCGAAAGCGGCCCCGAGGAGGACCAGGACGAGCAGCACCGGGAACGTCAGCGCACCCGCGAAGTGCAGGACCGGGATCAGAGCCACCATCGCCGCGCCGAAGAGGTCGGCGATGACGCTCGCCCGGCGGTAACCGATGCGGTCGACCAGGACACCGCCGAACGTCAGGGACAGCAGGATCGGCAGGAACGACGCCGCCGCCGCGAGACCCGTCCGCGTGGCGCTTCCCGTCGTGTCGAGCACGAACCACGGCACCGCGAGATAGGTCATCGAGTTGCCGGCGAGTGAGACGCCGTGGGCGGTCAGCACCGCGAACAGCGGGTACCTGCCCGGTTCCGTGACACGCACCTCGGACGCGTCTGGGGCGGTGTCCATCACAGGTGCTTCGCGAGCCGGGAGATCGGCACGTCGGCGCCGTCGCCGTCGAGCGCGGCGTCGAGCAGCCGGTCGATCATCCGCATGGTCGACTCTCCCCATTCCGTATCGAACAGCACGCTGTCGTACACGAGGTGCAGGCCTATGTCCGAGGGGCGCTGGGTGACGAACAGCGCGATCGGGTACCGCGACCAGGCGTCGGGCGGATCGACCGGGGTGATCGTGAGCCCGGGGATCTCGCCGTCGTCGTTGGGTGCCTCCTGCAGGTTGAACATCGCCTGTGCGAGGTGGACGTCCGAGGCGGATTCCGCCAGGCCGTCGCACACACTCTCCAGTGGCGGCTCGGCGTGCGCGAGACCGTCGAGCAAACCGGCCCGGACCCGCGTCAGCAGTTCGGCCGGCGTCGGATCCGCCGTGACGTCGGCGCGCAGCAGCAGCGTGTTCGCCACGAAGCCGATCATGTCCTTGCGTTCGGGACGAGCACGGTTGGCGACCGGTGTCGCCACGTGGAACCTCTCTCGGCCGAACGCGAGGGACAACGCGGCCTGGAACACGGCCATCAGCACCATGGACGGCGTCGCCCGAGTGCGGGCCGCCAGCCGCTGCAGGTCCTGGGTTCGCCGCCCGCCCAGCGGGTTCGCGTGGTGCCGGCGACGTCGGTAGTGGTCGTCGGTGAAGGGGTACCCGTCCGGCAGGTCGATCAGCGGAACCGCTTCGGCCGGCCGGGCGCGCCAGTAGGCGATGTCGGAGTCCCACGTCCCCGCTTCGAGCCGCGCGCGCTGCCAGGTCGCGAAGTCCGGGTACTGCAGCGGCACGGGCGCCAGCGGCGACGGCAGCCCGGAGGAGAACGCCCGGTACAACGCGGTCAGCTCCCGGCGGAAGTTCCCCATCGAGTGACCGTCGAACACGATGTGGTGCGCTACCAGGAAGAAGACGTGCTCCTGACGGGACAGGCGGATCAGACCGGTCCGCCACAGCGGTCCGTTCACGAGGTCGAAGCCGCGTCGCACCACGGCGCGAACGCGGTCGTCCAACGCGCCGGGCGGCTCGGAACCGAGATCATCGACGGGCAGGGCGACCGGCGCGGGCGGGTGTGGGCGGACCACCGGTTCGCCGTCCGGCTCGCAGAACACCGTGCGGAGCGAGTCGTGACGGCGGACGATCTCGGTGACGGCGTCGCGGAGCGAGCCGATATCCAGGTCGCCACGCATGCGGAAGAGGCCTGTCACGTTGTAGCAGGCGTTGCCGGGGGCGAGGTGGCGGTCGACGTGCCAGATGCGCGACTGGGACGGCGAAAGCCGCAGGCCGCCGTCCGGCGGCGGCGCGGACGCGGGCCGGGCGGACGCGATCTCGCTGGCGCGGTCGCCGGTCGTCCGCCTGACGAGTCCGGCCATGGCCGCCACGGTCGGCGCGTCGAACACCGTCCGCAGGGGTATCTCGGTGCCCAGCACGTCGGAGATCCGGGCGGCCAGGCGCATGGCGAGCAGCGAGTGCCCCCCGAGGTCGAAGAAGCTGTCGTGGACGCCCACCACGGTCGCCTCCAGCGTCTCGGCCCAGACCGCGACCAGTGCCTCCTCAAGCGGATCGCTCGCCGCGGCGGGCGCGCCGAGCAGCGCGGAGCGTTCCGCCGCGGGTTCGGGCAGGGCCCGGCGATCGATCTTGCCGGTTCGGTTGCGGGGCAGGGCGTCCATCGGCACGAACGTCGTGGGGATCGCGTGGTCCGGCAGCGTGCCGGCCAGGCTGGCCCGCAGATCGCCGATGGCCGGCGGAGTGGCCGTGTCCGACCACGCCACGTAGGCCACGAGCGCGGCGTCCCATGCCCGGCACGCCGCCTCCCTGACCGCGGGCAGGGCGGACAGGGCGGCCTCGACCTCGCCGAGCTCCACGCGCTGGCCGCGAATCTTGACCTGGTCGTCGGCCCGGCCGAGGAATTCCAGGACCCCGTCCGCGCCGGCCCGTGCCATGTCGCCCGTGCGGTACATCCGATCGCCCGGACGGCCGAAGGGGTTCGGCACGAAGCGTTCCGCGGTGACGCCGGGGCGATGCCAGTACCCCTGTGTCAGCCCCGCTCCGCCGATGAACACCTCCCCGGCCCGGCCGTCCGGAACCGGGTGCAGCGACCGGTCGAGCAGGTGAACGGACACACCGGTGATCGGCCGCCCGATCGGCACGTCCGTGCCGTTCGTCTCCGCGGGTATCTCGTACGTGGTGGCCGTCATGGTGCACTCGCTCGGCCCGTACATGTTGACGACCCTCGCGTTCACGAAGACGCGCCGCATCGCGGCGACGTCCGCCCGGTGCAGCGTCTCTCCGCTGAGCAGGATCACCCGGACCCCTGGGACGGTGATGCTCAGCCTGTCCGCCTCCCGGACGAGTTCGCGCGCCACCGAGGGCACGACCGCCAGGACGGCGGTCACACCGGCGTCCACGATCACCCGCAACGCCGCGGCGGCGTCCCGGCCGCCCTGCGGCGTGATCACGGTGCGAGCGCCCACCGTGAGCGGGAAGAACATGTCGCGCAGCGACGCGTCGAAGGAGACAGCGGCAAGCTGGACCACCAGGTCGTCGGCGTTTATGTACCGCTCACCGCGCAGGTCGTCGAAATAGTTCAGCACGCCGCCGTGGGTGCCGACGATTCCCTTGGGGGTTCCGCTGGAACCGGAGGTGAAGTAGACGTAGGCGAGGTCGTCCGGCCGGATCGACGGCGGGTCGCCGACGGCGGGATCGTCCTGCGCGGACGACACGGCGGCGAGGTCGAGCCAGGTCGTCGCCCCGGGAAGCTCCTCGTGCCGGCGATCGGTCACTCCCAGAGGCGGCGGATCGACCGCCAGCATGCGCCGCAGCCGGTCGAGTGGCTGGTCGGAGCCGAGTGGCACGACGGCCGCGCCCGACCGCCACACCGCCAGCATCGTCGCGACGAGCCAGGGAGAGCGGTCCAACCGGACCGGGACGAACGTGCCGGGGCCGGCGCCGTGCCGTCGGAGACGACGCGTGATGCGGTCCACGGTCTCATCGAGCCGCCGGTACGTCCACGAACCGCCGTCGTACAGGACGGCGGGCGCGGCGGGCGCACGCGTCGCCCACGCCCTGATCCGTGCGGGTATGCCGCCGGTCCACGCAGCGTCGGAGGCGGCGCCGGGCCCTTCTCGCACGGTGTCTCCCCTGGTCATGTCCATGCGGCGGTGTCGCCGGGCGCCGAAGCCTCCATCAGCAGTTGTTCCGCCGTCGCGACGGCCTTCCGCCACGCGGGCTCGTCCTCGGCGAGCGCGGAACAGAACGCCCGGATGGTCGGCGCCCTGAGCACCTGCGTGATCGCCACCTCCACGCCGAGCACGGCCTGGACCGCGACGGTGAGCCGCATGGCACTCAGCGAGTTCCCGCCCGAGTCGAAGAAGTTGGTCTCGGTACCGGGAACGGGCACGCCGAGGATCTCCTCCCATAGGCCCACCAGGACGCTCTCGACGGGCGACTCCGGCGCCCTGTGGCCGCCGTGGTGATCCGGCCGGCGCGCCGGTTCGGGAAGTGCGGCACGGTCGACCTTGCCGTTGGCGGTGAGCGGCAGGGAGGTCAGGACGGACACCACGTCCGGGACCATGTAGCGCGGCAGCCTCTCCCGGAGGAACTCCCGCAGGTGGTCCCCCTCGAGATCCTCCGCCTCGGTGGTCACGTAGGCGAAAAGGCGGCGGTCGCCCGCGGGGTCGGGGCGGGCCACCGCGACGGCGTCCTTCACATCCGGATGCCCGCGAAGCGCGAACTCCACCTCGCCCGGTTCGATCCGGAAGCCCTGGACCTTGACCTGGAAGTCCTTGCGCCCGAGGAACTCGATGTTCCCATCGGGCAGGTAGCGGCCGAGGTCCCCGGTCCGGTAGAGGGTTTCGCCGGTGCGGGGATCGGTGACGAAGCTCGCCGCCGTACGGTCCGGATCGCGCCAGTACCCGGCGCTCACTCCGGTGCCGCCGATGTGGAGCTCGCCCTCCTCACCGATCGGGCAGGGTCTGCCGTCGGGGTCCAGGATGTGGAAGCTCTGGTTGGCCATCGGTTTTCCGTACGGGATGCTGCGCCAGTCCGGCGACACCTCGTCGATCGGATGAAGGATGGACCAGATCGATCCTTCGGTCGCGCCGCCCGCGCTCACCACCCGCGCGTCCGGGGCCAGCGCCCGGATCCGGTCGGGCAGCGACAGCGGCAGCCAGTCGCCGCTCAGCAGCACCAGGCGCAAGGTCGACAGCGCCGCCGCGCCGTCGCTCCGGCTCTGCGCCAGTTCCGCCACCATGCCCATCAACGCTGGCACGGAGTTCCAGACGGTCACGCCGTACCTGCTGACCGTGTCCAGCCAGACCGCCGCGTCCGGCATCGCGGTGTGCGGCGGGAAGACGATGGTCGCGCCGGCACCCAGAGTGCCGAAGATGTCGTAGACGGCCAGGTCGAAGGTGAAGGAGGACACCGCGATCACCCGGTCGCCGGGACGGACCCCGAACCGGGAGTTGATGTCGAGAATGGTGTTCACCGCGCCCCGGTGCGTGATCATCACGCCTTTCGGCGCACCGGTCGATCCGGAGGTGTAGATGATGTACGCCAGGTCGTCGGGCGCCGTGACGGTGGCCGGCACCGGACTCCCGGCCGCGTGCCGTTCGTCGACGCGTACGCGCCGGATGTCCTCCGGCCAGTCCAGGTGTTCGTCCACGTCCGTGCGGGTGATCACGCAGCGCGCTTCCGCGTGCCGGAGCAGATGGGTGATGCGTGCCTGCGGGAAATCCGGGTCGACGGGCACGAAGACGGCGCCTGCGCGCAGCGTGGCCAGCGCCGCGACCACCTGCTCCCAGCCCTTGCGAAGGACGATGGCGACGATGTCGCCGGGGTGCACCCCGCGTGCGACGAGCGTGCCGGCCAGGGCGTCGGCCTGGCCGGCCACCTCGCGGTAGGTCAGCTCCCCGCCGGGGTGGACGATCGCGGGGGACTCCGGTGCCCGGTCGGCCCACGAGGAGAAGAGCGCGTGGAGGGGCGAGTCGGCGTCAGGGAAGTCGACGCGTGTGCTGTTGGCCCGGGCGATCACAGCGGAATCGGCCTCGATCGGCGGTCCGTCCGGCTCTGCCATGACTGCTCTCCATTCTGATCACCTCGGGTCTGCGGAAGAAGGTGCCGGAGTGCCGAGGAAAGCGCTCAGCGGCTTGCCGGGCGCCGCGGCCACCGCCGTGAGCAACGTCGTGTAGTGGTCGGCGAGTCGCCGCACGGTTCGGTCATCGAACAGGTCGGCGGAGTAGGTGATGGTGCCCGCGATCCGGCCGTCGTCGATCCGGACGCCGACGGACAGGTCGAACTTGGCGGGCTCTTCGCCCAGCGGCAGGGGGCTTGCCGTCACGCCGGGCAATTGCGGAAGGCCCGGTCCGCCCTCCTCGGTGGAGAACATCACCTGGAAGAAGGGCGTGCGACCCGGTTCTCGCCGTGGAGCGAGCCGCTCGACCAGCCGCTCGAACGGGATGTCTTGGTTGGCGTACGCGTCCAGCGTCGTGTCCCGTGCCCGCCTGACCAGTTCCGTGAAATCGGGATCGCCGGACAGGTCCATCCGCAGCACCACCGTGTTGACGAAGAACCCGACGATCCGCTCGAGCTCCGCGCGGCCGCGGCCCGCGACCGCGGTGCCCACGGCCACGTCGGTCGTCCCGCACTCCCGGGCCAGCACCTCACACCAACCGGCCAGCGTCACCATGGACATCGTCGCCCCGCAGTCGCGGGCCACCTCGCGCAGTCGTGCGGTCACGTCGTCCGGCACGGAGAAGTTCACAGTGCCGCCCCGGCCGGAATGCATGAGCGGGCGAGGCCGGTCTGCCGGGATCTCGGGCGCGACCAGGCCGGCCAGCCGCTCCCGCCAGTACGCCGACTGCCGTTCGGCGGCGGCGCCGTTCAGCCAGTTCCGCTGCCAGTACGCGAAGTCCGAGTACCGCAACGGCACGGCGGCCAGATCCGCCACCCCGCCACCGGCCACGACCCCGTACACCCGCGACAGCTCGTCCCAGAGGATCTCCAGCGACCAGGCGTCGACCGCCATGTGGTGCGCCGCGAAGACGAAGACGAAGTCCTCGGGGCCCACACGTACCAGGAGACTCCGCGCTGGTGGCCCGGCCCGCAGGTCGAACACCTCGAAAGCGCAGCCGTCGACCAGCCGCGACAGCTCCGCCTCCCGCCGATCGGGGGCGACCGCGGTCAGGTCGGCCACCTCGGTTCGGAAGGAGCCCGGTGGCAGGGTGACCAGAGCCGGGTTGTCGTCCCGGCCGTGGATGCGTGACCGGAGCATCTCGTGACGGGTGACCAGGTACGACAACGAGTCGGCGAGGGCCTGCGCGTCGAGCGCTCCGGACAGCCGCACCGCGACATAGCTGTTGTAGTCGCGGCGGTCGGGGTCCAGGTTGTAGAGGAACCACAGCCGCTGCTGGAATGCGGAGAGCCCGGCCGGGGCGTCGTCCGGGCGTCTGGGGATCTCCGGCTGTGCTTCCCGGCCGGCGCGCTTGACGGCGTCGGCGAATCCAGCCAGCACCGGGAACTCGAAGAGCGTTCGCACCGTCAGCTCGATCCGCAGCGCCTGCCGGAGCCTCGACACCACCTTGGCCGCCCGCAGGGAGTGCCCGCCCAGCTCGAAGAAGTCGTCCTGGAGCCCCACCTGGTCGACCCCGAGCTCCCGTTCCCACACGCCCGCGACCAATTTCGCGAGGTCCTCGCGGGGCGCGACGTAGGCTCGCTCGGACCGGTTGCGCACGACGCCGGGAAGCGCCGCCCGGTCCACCTTGCCGGTCGGCGTCATCGGGAGACGCTCCAGTGTCGCGAACACGGTGGGAACCATGTGGTCGGGCAGCGTCACCCGCAGGTGGGCGCGCAGTTCCGACCAGGTCGCGCGCGAGTCCGGCCGCCACACCACGTAACCGGTCAGCTCGGGATTGCGCTCCTCGCCGCGCACCGCCGCCATCGCGTGGGCGACGGCGGGATGTGCGGACATGGCGGCCTCGATCTCCCCGAGCTCGATCCGGTATCCATGGAGCTGGACCTGGTGGTCCTGCCTGCCGCCGTACATCAGCGACCCGTCGGCCGACCAGGAGGCGAGGTCACCGGTGCGGTACGCCCGTGATCCGGGCGGCCCGTAGGGGTCGGGCACGAACCGTTCGGCGGTGAGACCCGGCCTGCCGACATACCCCCGCGCGACGCCCGACCCACCGATGACGAGCTCGCCCTGCACGCCCATGGGCGCCAACCGGCCGTGGTCGTTCAGGACCCGCACCGTGGCCCCCCGGATCGGACGGCCGATGGGTACCCGCAGGCCGGGGGCGGCGTCCTTCACCGTGTGCATCGTCGTGTAGACGGTGGCCTCGGCCGGGCCGTAGGCGTTCCACAGCGTGTGCACCCGCGGCATGAGCCGCCGGGCCAGATCGCCGGACAGCGTCGCACCACCGGAGGAGATGCGCAGGTCGGCGGAGCTCCACTCCTCGGGGAGCAGCGAGGAGGTGGTGGGCGAGGCGTGCGTGACCGTGACCCGGTACCGGTCGATCGCCGCCGCGAACCGGTCGCCGTCCGCGGCGACCTCGCGGGGCAGCACGGCCACCCGTGCGCCGCAGGTCAGGGGGGCCAGCAGTTCCACGATCACCACATCGGACGCCTGGGACGCGATGGCGCCCATCGTGTCCCGCGGGGTCAGCTCCAGCCGGTCGCGGACGTCCAGCATCATGCCGGACAGGCCCCGGTGGGTGATCATCACGCCCTTGGGTTCGCCGGTCGAGCCGGAGGTGAAAGCGAGGTAGGCCAGGGTGTCGGGATCCGCGGCCCGGTGCGCCGCCGTCCGCGTGGCGGGATCGGCGGGCCGCGCCGCCGCCGCGTCGAAGTCGATCACCTGCGCGGAGGCGGGTATCCCGTCGGCCCGGACGCCGCCGCGGACCACCACGGCCTCTGCCCCGGACAGCGTCAGGATGCGTTCTGTCCGGTTGACCGGATACGCCGGGTCGATGAGGAGGAACGCGCCGCCAGCGGCCAGGACCGCGACCATCGAGACGATGGTCGCGGGCGATCGTTCCATCAGGATGCCGACGACGGACTCCGGCCCGATTCCGCACTCGCCCAGCGACCCGCGCACGGCTTCGATCCGGCGATCCAGCTCGCGATACGTCAGCTCGCCGCCGTCCCAGACCACGGCCACGGACTCACCGGTACGGCGGGCCTGTGCCGCGATGACCTCGTGCAGATACGGCGGCGTCTCGACGGCCCGCGGACCGGTGCCGAGCTCGATCAGCTGGTCGCGACCCTCGTCGGAGAGAAGATCGAGGGCGCTCAACGGCGCCTCAGGGGACGCGGCGGCCGACGTGAGCAACGTTTCGTACTGCGCGGCCAGGAGCTGAGCGGTCTCGCGGTCGAACATGTCGGTGGAGTAGTTGACGGTGCCGGTGATCCGGGCGCCGTCGACGCGCAGGGCGACGCCGAGGTCGAACTTGGCCGTGCCGACGCCCAGCGGCATCGGGCTCACCGCCACGCCCGGCAGCCGCGGAACGCCCGGCTCGCCGTCCTCCACCGAGACCATCACCTGGAAGAAGGGCGTACGGCCCGGTTCGCGGCGCGGGGCCAGCCGTTCCACCAGCCGCTCGAACGGCACATCTTGATGCGCGTACGCGTTCGCGGCCACGTCGCGCACCCGCTCCACCAGTTCGCCGAAGCGCGGATCGCCGGACAGGTCGACCCGCAGGACCAGCGTGTTGACGAAGAACCCCACCATCCGCTCGAGCTCGGCCCGGCCCCGGCCCGCGATCGGAGTGCCCACGGCCACGTCGGTCGACCCGCACCACCGCGTCAGCACCGCGTACCAACCGGCCAGCATCACCATGAACAACGTGGCCCCATGGTCGCGCGCCACCTCTCGCAACCGTTCGGCCACCGTGTCCGGCACCGTGAAGTCCACCGTGCCGCCCCGGCCGGATCCCACGACCGGGCGAGGCCGGTCTCCCGGGATCTCGGCCGTGACCAGGCCGGCCAGTCGCTCTCGCCAGTACACCAGCTGCCGCTCGGCGACTCCGCTCTCCAGCCACTCCCGTTGCCAGAGCGCGTAGTCCGAGTACTCCAGCGGCACCTCCGGGAGGTCGGGGACCTCACCGTCGGCCGCCGCGCGATACGCGTGGGACAGCTCATCCCAGATGATGTCCATCGACCAGCCGTCGACCACGATGTGATGGGCCACGAAGACGAAGACGAACTCCTCGGGGCCCACCCGGACCAGCAGGCCGCGCACCAGCGGTCCGGCCCGCAGGTCGAACACGCCGAAGGCGGAGGCCTCGACCGATCGCGACAGCTCCGCGGCGCCGTCTTCGTGGCCGGTGAGGTCGCGGTACTCGAAGTCCAGCCACGACTCCGTTCTCGTGCTCGGCTCCAGCTCGCCATCCCGCTCAGTGAAGGTGGTGCGGAGCACGGCGTGCCGCCGGACCACTTCGCCGACCGCGTGTTCCAGCGCCACCGCGTCCACCGGCCCGCGCAGGCGGAACGCGTGGTGCACGTTGTAGGCGGAATGCTCGTCGAGCAGCTGTTCTGTCAGCCACAGCCGTTCCTGGGCATAGGAGGCCACAGGGGAGCCTGGGTTCCGCCGCCGTGGCGAGTCCTGCCCGGTGGCCCGCAGTCGAGACTTGATCAGCTGCTTCAGCCTTTCCTGGCGACTCGGATCCCCCGCACCTTCGCCGGGTCGTGTCGGGTCGGGCACCATCGCCTCCTCGGCGGGTCAGGTCCACCAGATGAGCTCGTCGTCCGCGGTCAGGCCCGTGAAGCAGGTCAGCAGCAGACGCCTGCCGCCGTGCGGATCGGATCCGCCGAGGACCGCGTGCACGAGGTTGCCGTTGATGACACACAGGTCCCCGGTCTTGGTGGGGATGACGAGGTAGGGGAAGTCGTCCAGCAGCTCGGGCGGATAGGGGAAACCACTGTGCGTCAACCCCAGGCGGTCCCTGCTGGGGTCGTCCGGCTCGATGTTCCACAGCTTGATGTGACCCGTTCCCTCAGGGACGTAGGGGTAGACGTTCACCGCCATCACCCGCCGCACCGTCTGGACCTCGAAACCGGCCTGGAGCGGATCGCCGAGCTGGGCCAGATCGTCGTGCGGCATCAGCAGGTACTCGCCGGCCTTGTTCCAGCACACGGCCTTGGAGTCGCCGGCGGCGCGGCCGTTGTGCCCGGCCGCGCGGACCCGCTTCACCACGCCATGTCCGGCGAGCCGGTCGCGGAAGCCCGCCACCGGGTCGGCCGTTCCCCGGTAGAGATCGGCCACCGCGTCCGCGGTCCGCGCGGCCTCGGTCAGGTACACGTCGGTGGTCACCTCGATGTGCGAGGCGCCGACGATGTAGCCTTCCACGCCGTCCTCGCCGTCGCCGTACCGCGGCGTGCGCATGCCGGAGGCCCAGAAGTTCCCGGTGATCCGCGCACAGTCCTCCGGAGCGACGAAGTCGCGCACCCGGTAGGCGGCCAGATCGCCGTTCAGGACGGCGAGCACGGCGTCGACGTCCACGTCACGGACCGTCTCGTACACCCGGAACCCGTCACCCGGCAGGACACCACCCGTGATCCGGGGCACCGTCGCGTTGTGCTCCACCGGTTCTCCGTTCTGGGTCGCGATCAACGTGGCCCGCCCGCGCTGCCGTGGTGCAGCAGCGAACGGCGGATGTGGAGGAAACCGAGCATCGCGGGCACTGGGCTGACGATGCGCGTTCTGCCGTCGAGTCGGGCGCGGAACCTCTCCCGTACCGCGGGCAACTGCGACCAGTGGGAGCCCGGGCTGAGATGGTGCTCCTGGTGGTAGCCGTCGTTGAACGTCAGCGCGTTGTACAGGCGGCTGTAGTGGCTCACCGAGTCCGCCGCCCGGTCACCGGGGTCCGCCCCGTAGTGCCGGTAGTAGTTCTGCACGTTCACCATCGTCAGCGCCAGGAAGAACGCCGGCAGGTACGACATCAAGGCCCACTGCCACGAGACGGCGGCGAACAGGACGAGGGACAGACAGTGCGCGGCCCGGTCGGCGCGTATCTGGAGCAGTTCCCGGCCACGCCGCGGTTCGCGGCGGGAGGCGAGGGACAGCAGGATCTCCTCGTCGTCGCCGATCCGCCACAGCCGATGGACGTGGAAGATCTCCCGGCCGCAGCCCACCAGGCTGTCCAGCGCGCCGCTGACCGCGTATCGCAGAAGCGGGCTGTGCTCGCCGTCCTTTCCGCTGCGGTACGTCGAGGAACGGTCTCTCGTCGTGCCGTCCTCTCCTATCCGGTCGTTGTTGAAGCGGTGGTGGTTACGGACGTGCGTAAGGTGGTACGCCTGAACCGACTGTCCGATATTGATGGAATTCAGCAGTGACACCACCGCGTTCAGCCGTGCTGACACGAACCACGGCACATGAGTGAACAGGTGGCTCACCACGATGATGTTGTAGGAGATCAGTACGGCGACGCCGGCCGTCGAGGCGACTCTCCACGGGATCGACGCCCCGTTCCAGGTGGTGGCCAGCCACAGCATGACGGCCAACTGCGCCACGCTGAACCCGAGCAGCAGCGCGTCCTTCGGCGTGTTCTTCCACACCCGCACGTGGCCCCCTAAAAGTAGGATTGCAGAGCACCCCGGCGGCGCACGTCTAACGTGGCGCAGTGGAACGACCCGCCGAAGCTGTTGAAATTGCGGAAGTCGCACGGGATCGGCGAGAAACCGTATCTCCTCAGCAGCGAGATCATCGGCTCGTCCTGGCGCTCGACGACCACCCGTTCCTCGTCCAGCATCAGGATGTTCATGTTGATCCACTTGCTGGTCATGTACAGCACGTGCGAGTCCGGGATGATCGGTTTCGGCGCGGTGATGACGTCCCAGCCCCGGAACAGGTCCGGCACCCGCCGGACCCGCTCCGGGTTGATCAGCACCTTGCCGGGCGCCATGGGGACCAGGGTCGCGTCGATGTGCATCGGGTGAGCGTCGTCGAACTCCAGGACGCGGATCCGGTAGTCGTCACCGAGGTGCCTGGCGAGCCATTCGATGCCGAATGCATTGGTGACGTTGCTCATCTGGGCGATGATGTCGCGTCCGCACCGGGTGAAGTCCGCCGCGTCGAAGGTCGGCTCGAACTCGGTCACCACCAGCCGCCGTGGCCCGTCCTCGCCCGGATCGACCCAGGTGGAGTCGTACAACTCGTCCTTCAGCTCCGGCTTCGGACCCGCGCTCCACCGCGCGCCGCCTCGGAAGTACTCCTTGAGCAGTGGCCGGTAGGCGAGGGTCTCGAAATAGCGTGAACGCCACGCGGTCGGGCATTCGATGATCTCGTCGCCGACCACCAGCAGGACGTCGCGCGGCATGGCCGCGTACATGCCCGTGCTGGACCAGTCGAGAGTGCGGTACGGGACGTTCTGGCGAATGGGCTCTGGCCGCCGGACCGTCACCCCTTCGCTTTCCAGGATGTGGACGAACTCCTCCAGTTCCTTGGCGGCCGCCGCGACGGCCTCCGGCGGAAATGGCCTGCCCGCGTTGCGGCGGAAGGTGTCGTGCTGGTCAGCGGGCAACACCGGTGGAAGCGCGACGTGCCACGGCGGGAAGTGCGCCTCGTCGACGATCCCGACGATCACTTCCTCCAGCGGATCCCACTCCGTGTGGCACCACACCGGACCTGTCCGCCCGTCCTCCGCGACCGGTCGCGCTTCACCGGTTCGCACTGCTTCGGCTGTCACGCTGTGTTCCCCCAACCGTGTTCGTCGTTCCGGTGGCCCTCCGGACCGTGCGGTGCGGTGCGAAGGTCTGCCGGTCTCCGGACCACGCGGACCGGGACGCCACGGCTTCCAGACGTGCCAGATCCTTGTCCGACAACGACACCGCCGCCGCCGCGACGTTCTCGGCGACCCGGTTCCGGCTGCGCGTACCGGGAATCGGCACGACGTCGTCACCCTGGGCCAGCAACCAGGCGAGCGCGAGCTGCGCGGATGTGACGCCGGTCTCCGCCGCGAGCTCACGCATCTGCGCGAGGGCGGCGCGGTTGCGCTCCAGGTGGTCGCCCTGCAGGCGCGGGTCTAGCTGACGGTCGTCGGCGGCCGTCAGGTTCGCCGTCGCCAGGTCGTGACCGGTCAGGAAACCCCGGCCGAGCGGGCTGTAGGGCACGAGCCCGATGCCGAGTTCGCGTGCGGTGGGTACCACGTCGTCCTCGGGGTCGCGCCACCACAGTGACCATTCGTACTGCAGCGCGGTGATCGGGTGCGTGGCGGCGGCTCTCTTCAGGTCCTCCGGCCCGATCTCCGAGACCCCGAGGTGCCGTACCTTTCCCGCGCCGACCAGTTCCGCCATCGCACCGATGGTCTCCTCGATCGGCACCTCGGGATCCACGCGGTGTAGGTAGTACAGGTCGATATGCTCGACGTTCAGCCTGGACAGCGACGCCTCGCAAAATCGGGCGACGTCCTGCGGCCTCGCCGAGACTCGTGCCGGGCCGCCCCGCTCCTCCCGCAGGATGCCGAACTTCGTCGCCAGCACCACCTCGTCCCGCCGCCCGGCGATGGCCCGGCCGACGAGGCGTTCGTTGTCACCCGCGCCGTAGCTCATGGACGTGTCGATCAGCGTCACGCCCAGATCGATCGCGTGCCGGATCGTGGCGAGGGATTCGTTGTCGTCGGCCGGCCCGTAGTCCTGCGACATGCCCATGCATCCGAGACCGACGGGGAAGACGGAGAGCCCTGATCCGCCGAGCGTACGTGTGGGTGCGGAACCAGAGATGACGTCGTCCACATGACCTCCGTAGATCGCTGTCGGTGGAGATCTCCACCTCGGTGACCGAACTGGTGGCTTTATGATCGTCCACCCGCGTGACCGGACGCGGACACGCGCGCGATCGCCCGTACCGGCCAACAGGGCTTGTCAAGCTCACAAGCGCGGCCGGTAAGCGGGACGACTACGGGTGTTCCCGTCACGTGTGGAGCCCGGCCGTCATGTCCATGTCCGAGCCTGCTCCGCCAACTCGCCGGCGTACGCGTGCAGCAGGGCGTGCATGCCGTACCGCCGAGGCGCGAACTCCGTGATCAGGTGAGCGCGGACGAGTTCGTCCATCGACTGGCGGACACGATCCGCGGACTCACCGGCGGCCGCGGTCACGGCTTCCAGGTCGATCTCCGTCCGCGGACGCCTTCCCAACTCGACGAACACCCGGGCCGCTTCCGGGCTGAGAGTGCGGTAGGACCAGGAGAACACCATTCGTATGTCGGTCGAGGCGTCGTCGTTGCGCAGGGCGTTCAGAATCCGCCCGTCCGCCGGCTCGCCGACCAGCGCGGCCAGAGAACGCGTGGGACTGATGGCGGCCTTGGCGCCGACGATCGCCAGCGCGAGCGGAAGCCGCGCGCACCGGGCGATCAGGTGGTCGGTCGCCTGCGGCTCGGCCGCCAGCCGGTCGGCTCCCAGCCGCATACTGAGCAGTTCCCTCGCCTCGGTCGTGGTCAGCACGTCGAGCTCCAGCGGATGGGCGGCCTCCGTCACGACCAGCCCCAGCAGCGGATCACGGCTCGTGATCACGATATGGCAGCCCGGAGTGCTGGGGAGGAGCGGACGAACCTGGTCGGCGTCGCGGGCGTTGTCGAGTACCACGAGCACCCGTTTTCCTGTCAGCAGGCTGCGGTACGCGCCGGCCAGGTCGGCCAGTCTGGCGGCAACGCGATCGGGCTCACCCCCGAGCGCCTCGATGAAGCCGGGCAGGACATCGCTCGGCGACACCGGCTCCGGCTCTGGGCCGAACCCGCCGAGGTTCGCGTACAGATGCCCGTCAGGGAACCGCTCCACGACGCGCCGGGCCCAGTGCACCGCGAGAGCGCTCTTGCCCACGCCCGCCGTACCGGATATGACCACGCTGGTCATCGCGGTCGAAGGCCGATCGCCGATGAGGAGGGCGTCGAGTTGCGCGATGGACTCGTCGCGGCCGACGAAGCCGTACGGCGCGGTCGGCAACTGGGTCGGCACCGGCCGCGCGGTGAGGGGCGTCTGCGGGGAAGGCGCCGAGGGCACATCGTGCGAGGCGCCCACATCGACGAGTTCGTTGCGCAGGATCGCCTGGTGCAGATCGCGCAGCTTGGGAGCGGGGTCCAGGCCCAGTTCACCGGCCAGCCGTTCACGCAGGCCCATGAACACGTGCAGCGCCGCGGCCTGCTGCCCACTGCCTGCGAGGGCGACCATCAGCCGGGCGTGCGCCGACTCGTGCAACGGGTTGACCTCGGTGAGGCGATACAGCACCGGCAGCACCTCATCGTGACGGTTCAGAGCGCCGGCCGTGGCCGCGTACTCGAGGATGGCCATCTCGTGGTGCCTGTTCAGCGCCGCCACCGCCGAGTGGATCTGCAGCATCGGCAGGTCCTCCAGTGTCTGGCCGCGCCACAGGCCGATCGCCTGCTGGTAACCGGTGAACGCCTCCTCCAGCCGTCCGGCGTCCCGGTCACGGCGGGCGCGGGACACCAGACGTTCGAACGCGAGGTGGTCGAGCTGGTTGTGGTCGGCCGTGAGCATGTACCCGCCGCCCGCCGAAACCAGCACCTCACCGGTTCGCGCCGGAAACTGGGTGGACTGCAGCTTGCGCCGCAGGCGGGACACTTGGGACCGCACGAGCTCGCCCGCCTTCGGCGGCGGCCGGTGCCCGTACACCTGGTCCACCAGCGACTCGACGCTGACCGGCACACGCGGCGAGAGGGCGAGCATGCCGAGCAGGATGCGCCGGGGTTCCGAACCCAAGGGCACCGGTACGCCGTCGACCCAGACGGACAAGGTCCCCAGCACCCTGATGTGCAGACCTCTGGTCAGCAGAAGATGCTCCTGGTTGAGCTGGATCAGGTCACGCGCCTCTTTAGGCGACAACCCCAGCACGGATGCGAGGCGGTACAACGTGTTCGCCCGGGGCCGGCTGACCCGGCCCTGTTCGAGATCACGTAGCCCACCCAGGCTGATGTCGGCTTTCGAGGCGAGTTGCTGTTGCGTCAAACCGGCGCGAAGACGCAGCGTCTGGATTCGCTGGCCGACCGACTCGGCGTCTGTCAGACCTCGTTCGATCATTTCCATATGCCATATCCCTTTTCGGAAGTTGATAAATAGAAATAGTCGTTATAACGATGGCGATCCCTGCGCAGTGTCGAGATCTGCTCTACGCCGGCTCCATGGGGAGGCGCATTCGGTGTTCGGTGTTCGTGGGCGGTCGAATTTCTCAAGTCGCACGGACCGTCGATCAAGAGCCTGGCCGCCGAGACGAACCGGCGCCGGCCGGTGGGGCGGTCGTGACCGGCGGCGGGCAGCGGGTCGATGACCGCAAACGCGGCCGCACCTGCCGGAGTCAGAGGCGGAGCCTCTCCGTGATGAGCCGGATCCGCGCCCGTGCCGATCGGGATGTTGATCAGAGTGCGAGACGTTCGCGGCCGTGACGGCCCCACCGGCAGGTCCTGTGTACGACCACCGTGGGCGATGGGCGAGTCGAGGCATCCGGGACCACCTTCTCGAAGCGCGCTGTCGGCGGGAAGCCGTCGGCAGGCCGTGGGGAGACGACGAGCGGTACGGGACAAGCGAAGTGTCATGACGGCGGCCCGCGGGTGTCGACGTCTTTCGGTCACCGTTGAAATTCGCTGGACGACGTACGCGCGGCGCCGCCGCGCCGGCGACCCCGCCCCGCGCGTGGATCTCCACCTCCCCGTGCCGCCGACCTCCCCACCTGCAGACCTTCACCCGCGATCTTGACCAGACCGCTTCGCCGTCCGCGCGGCCTTCACCCTGCCGTTCCACAGCGGTGGCACCGGAGGCGTGAACACCAGGTCCAAACGGATCATGCGTCAGATGCCACGACCGGGTCGGCTTCGCACTGCTCCGCCACAGAATCACGTGCCTTACCCGACCCTTGACAACCATCCATATTGCGGGCAAATAATCTCTCAAGGGGACTAACCGGGCAACGGGGCTTCGATGGTTCGGTGGGGCGGTATGCCCTCGGGGGTTGTGCTGTGCTTCGAGTGTTCTTCACGAGAGATGACCTTCATCGCATTCGAGTGGCGAGTCGGCCCGATCCTCTGTGGGAGGTCGTCCTCAGCGTCTGCTTGCTGCGTTCCACGGAAAGCCGGGTCGTTCTCGGGCCATGGCGGGCGCAGGCCCGGGCCGCGCTGCGCCGGCTGCCCCGGGCTCAGCTGCGGGTGCTGCACCATCTCGCCCCTCCTGTAGGAGACTTCCCCGACTTCCTGACCCCGGCGCAGGCCTCCGAGGGACTGGAGGCGGGAATCGAGGCGATGCTGAGCACGCCGCGGCACCGACTCCGTCGTGAAGTCGCGGTCCTGCCGACGGTGCCCTCGTGGCTGAGCCCACTGGCGGACGGGAGTGTGGAAACCCTCGACCTCCTCGCGAACGCACTTCGCGGCTACTACACGACCGTCATCGCGCCGCACCAGCCGGTCATGCAAGCCGTCGTCGACTTCGAACGGACCATGCACGCCAGGTCTCTGCTGGACAACGGTCCCGAAGGGCTGCTCAGCCGGCTCGGACCCACCATGCGCTGGAACCGGCCGGTCCTGGAGGTCGACTATCCGGTCAAGCATGAGATCCATCTGAACGGACGGGGCATCCTGTTGCTGCCCTCCGCGTTCTGCTGGCGTGTCCCCGTCAGCCTCATCGATCCCGGCCTGCCTCCCGTGCTCGTCTATCCGGCCACCCGCAACCTGGAGTGGTGGTCCGGCGGTGACGCCCACAGCTCGCAGACGCTGGCGAACCTCCTCGGCGGCACCCGCGCGGCCTGCCTGCGCGTCATCGAGAGCGGCTGCACCACCAGCGAGATGGCCCGGCGCATCAGTGGCACGCCGTCCACCGCCAGCCAGCACGCCACCACACTGCGCGAAGCCGGCCTGATCGTCTCCAACCGCCAAGGCAACACGGTGATACACACGCTCACTCCCCTCGGCGCCGACCTGCTCAAAATCAACTCGTGAGGGACGCCGCCCAGGAAATGGCCGCTGGAACGTCCTGGCGTCCGGTGTGGCTGCCGGATCTCCTGGCGGCCGCCAGGAGAGGTTCGCCGCGACGCCCAGGGCGCTCTCATGGCCGGGACGCCGGAGGCCGAGGCATCGACCGGCCCGCACGACGCCGAGCCGTGGCCTGGTGACAGGCCACGGCGGCGCACTGTGCCCGGGGTCGACGAGCCCTCTTGGAGGTGACCCGGGCCGCCGGTCAGGCGAACTGGCCGACCTGGTAGCCGCCCGCGGGCTGCTGGACCATGACGTTCATGCGGTTGTAGGCGTTGATGACGGCGATGATGGACACCAGGGCGGCGAGCTGGTCCTCGTCGTAATGCTTGGCGGCGTTCGCCCACGCCTCGTCGGTGACCCCGCCGGCGGCGTCGGCGATGCGGGTGCCCTGCTCGGCCAGTTCCAGGGCGGCCCGCTCGGCCTCGGTGAAGACCGTGGCCTCGCGCCAGGACGCGACGAGGTGCAGGCGCACCGAGATCTCCCCGGCGTGCGCGGCCTCCTTGGTGTGCATGTCGAGGCAGAAGCCGCAGCCGTTGATCTGGCTGGCGCGGATCTTCACCAGCTCCTGGGTCGCGGCCGGCAGCGTCGACTCCGACACCGCCCTGCCCGCCGCGTTGAGGTGCTTGGCGAACTTCGCCGCGGCAGGGTTGGCGAAGAGGTTGAGACGGGCTTCCATGGTGATCTCCTTGCGTGTCCGTTCGTGGCTTGCACCTCCATTGACGGAACGGCCGGGCCAGGTGTGACAGCCTGCGAATGTGACCTGCGTCTCCCGGGGGCGCGATGCGGTCCATGGCCGCCCGCGCGGTGGCGGACGGCACCACACGCCGGAGGGCGCATCGTCCGGTGAGATGAGGCTGACCTGCGTTAACGTCACGCGAAGGACGTGCGGAGGCGGAGGGGCCGATCGTGAGGCGGCGGGCGCGGGACGGCGGGCGCGACCCGCTGCCGGTGGCTCTCGGGCTGCTGACGGTGCTGAGCGGCTGCGTGGACGCGGTCGCCTTCCTGGCGCTCGGGCGCGTCTTCACCGCCAACATGACCGGCAACGTGGTCATCCTCGGGTTCGCCGCCGCGGGATCGCCCGGATTCTCGGCGTCCAGGTCGCTCGTCTCTCTGCTGGCCTTCCTCGCGGGGGCGGTCGCGGGGGGCCGGATCCACCGCCACGCCCGCTCCCGCCGCTCCCGGATCGTGATCACCCTGGCCGCCGAGGCGGCGCTGGCCGGCCTGGCCGCCGGCGCGTCGGCCGTGCTCGGCCTGTCCGCCGAGGGGCACCGCAGCGTGGTGATCGCCCTGGTCGCCGCCGGGATGGGGCTGCAGAACGCGATCGTGCGGGTGCTCGGGGTCCCGGACATGACGACCACCGTGCTCACCCGCACGCTCACGGGCCTGGCCGCCGAGTCCTTCCTGGCCGGCGGGACCGACCCCCGCGCTCTGCGCCGGGCGGTCTCGGTCCTGGCCATCTTCTGCGGCGCCTGCGCCGGCGCGGTGCTGCTCCGGCGCCTCCACCCCGGGTGGATCCTGCTGGCCGTCGCCGGCGGGGTCGCCCTCATCGCCGCCGGCTACGCCCTGCACCCGGCCTCCCGCCGCGACGGTCCCGCCCGGTGATCCTTCTGGCACATCAGGGGGAGGGGTCGCGGCTCGCCCCCGTCCAGGGACCCCCAGGTTCGCCCCGTACCATCGCCTCCTGTACCAACGGCCCACCGAAAGGACCCGCCTGATGGCCGAGCCGCAGGTCATACCGGTACACGTCGCACGTGACCGCTTCGAGTCGGTGCCCGAGCTCGGCCGGCTGCGCGCGGAGCAGCCGGTGTCCAGGTTGACGACGCCCGCGGGAACCGCCTGGCTCGTGACCCGGTACGAGGACGTCCGCGAGGTGCTCGGCGACGCGACCCGGTTCGGCAACGACCCGGTCGACCACCGCTCCTACGCGTCCATCGCCGTCTCCGGCCACAGCGGGGAGGGCGCCGGGACGGCCCCGCCCCGGCACGGCTTCCTGCTCGCCTACGACCCGCCGGACCACACCAGGCTGCGCCGCCTGCTCACCCCCGAGTTCACCGTCCGGCGCATACAGCGGCTGGCGCCGCGCATCGAGCGCATCGTCGCCGACCACCTCGACGCCATGGAGGAGGCAGGACCCCCGGCCGACCTGGTGCCGGCCTTCGCGCTGCCCGTCCCCTCGCTGGTGATCTGCGAGCTGCTCGGCGTCCCCTACGCCGACCGGGAGGACTTCCAGCGGCTCAGCCGCGCCCGCCTCGACATGGGGCTCCCTCTAGAGGAGCGCGCCGCGGCGGCGCGCGCGTCGCAGGCTTACATGGCCGGCCTGGTGGCCAAGGAGCGCAGGGACCCGGGCGAGGAGATGCTCGGCATGCTGGTGCGCGAGCACGGACAGGAGGTGGACGACCAGGAGCTGACCGGCGTCGCCGACCTGCTGCTGCTGGCCGGGCACGAGACCACCTCCAACATGCTGGGGCTCGGCACGCTGTTCCTGCTCCAGGATCCCGCCCGCGTCGCGCTGATGCGCGAGGAGGAGCACGTCGAGACGGCGGTCGAGGAACTGCTGCGCTACCTGTCGGTCGTCCACACGGTGATGCCCCGCTACGCGCGCGAGGACGTGGTGCTCGGCGGACAGGAGATCAAGGCGGGGGAGATGATCGCCGTCTCCCTCCCCGCCGCCAACCACGACACCGCCCTGCTGGAGGACCCCGGCCACCTGGACCTCACCCGCAAGATCATCCCGCATGTCGCCTTCGGCCACGGCGTCCACCACTGCCTCGGCGCCTCGCTGGCGCGCATGGAGATGCGCATCGCCTATCCGGCGCTGCTGCGCCGCTTCCCCGGCCTGCGCGCCGCGGTGCCGATCGAGGAGATCGCCTTCCGCGCCTTCTCGGTCATTTACGGAGTGGAGTCGCTGCCGGTCGAGTGGTGACCCCGCCGCCTCCTCGGCTCGCCGCCGCCCCGTCCGTCCCGCCGCATCGCACCCGTCGCGTCCCGTGGGAGCCGGGGCGGCGCGGAAGGTGGGCGGGGCCTCACTGGTCGGGGTCGAGTTCGGTCTCCTCGGCGATGCGCAGGGACAGGTCCTCGTACCAGGACAGGATGAAGGCCTTCACCCGGGCGATCTCCCGCTCGTCCAGCCCGTACTGGGCGAAAAGCGCGTCGTCGAGGGTGAGGCCGCTTTCCAGCTTGAAGGCGAGGTTCTCCAGGGAGAAGCCGTCCTCGAACAGCGCGCCGAGCCGCTCCAGGTCGGGCAGGCCGTAGCGGTCGGCGTACCGGTCGGCGACCGACAGCACGTCGATGAAGTCGCGGGGGAGCGCCCGGCCGCACAGGGCGCCGACCTTCATGCCCACCACGTCGTCCATGCTCGCCACCGGGCAGATCTCCATGTCGACCGCGGGGCGTTGCAGCGGCTCCTTCATCAGGTCGACGGCGGCCGACTGCGCGGTGACCGGGTCGCTCACGGTGAGCCGGGCCAGCCGGGCGCTGTCGCGCTGGTGGCGGACCTCCAGGCCGTCGCGTTCGAGCGCCCGGGCGAGGTCGCCGGTGATCTCCTCCAGCGGGGTGAAGGCGACGGTGGCGAAGTCCAGGTCCTGGCTCGGCCGCTCGACCAGGCCGTGCGCGCGCATGGCGTACCCGCCGGCGAGCACCAGGCCGTGGGCGTCGCACACCTGCAGCGCGGCGTCCAGGATGCGCCGGTGGAAGGGCGGCATGTCCATCAGCGCGCCTCCTCCGCCCGGGCGCGGACCGCCTCGCGGGCCCGGCGCAGCTCCGCCGCGACCTCGGTGGCGTGCGCCCGCGCGTGCTCGGCCAGCGCCGGGAAACGCGACTCCCACTCGGCCCGCGCCGCCGAATGGATCAGACGGCGCAGCCGCGGCCAGACCTCCATGAGCAGGCGCGCGTCCAGGTGGGCCTCCACGTCGGCCAGCATGCCCTCGGCGATCACGACCTGGTACATGCCCAGGCGGATCGCCGGATCACCTACGTCGTACACGCGCATGCCCGACCAGCACAGATGCAGCGGCAACGCCACCTCACCGGCCGAGGGCCCCCGCAGGTCGCCCAGCGACCGCGGCACCCTGCCGGCGATATCGTCATACCGCCCCGGCAACCCCACCGCCATGCCGCCATTATGGTCCACCCCGCCGCCTTGTCCGGCGGTGGCGGCCCTTGGGCCGGTGGCGGGGCCCATGGGCGGCCGGCGGTCGGGCTCGGGGCGCCGGTCAGGGAGTGAGCAGGGCGCGGGCCTTCGCGGCGAGGGTGGGCATGCCGAGGCGGTCGGACAGACGCAGTGAGCGGTGCAGCAGACGGGTGGCCTCGCCGGAGGCGTCGGAGGGGTCCAGCAGGCGCAGGGCTCTGGCGCGGTCGAGCTGGAGCCTGGCCATGTGCGGGGGAGCGGCCGACACCATGCGCGTCGCCTGGTCGAGGTGGCGCAGCGCCTCCCGGGCGTCCCCGGTGATCATCGCCAGCAGTCCGAGGAACCGCGCCGCGGGCCCGACGAGCACCGCCGGCCAGCCCGCCAGCACCATCTCGTCGGCATGGGCGGCCAGCCGGCGGCGCAGCAGGGGCACGTAGGCGGCGGGACCGTCGTCGTCCAGCCCGCCGGGTTGACCTGGGGCCGACCTGCCGCCGCTCAGACCGGTGAGGTGAGCCGGGGTGGACACGCCGCCGGCCGGGTCGGCGGGACGTCCGGGGAGGGGCACGCCGTCATCCAGGGCGCCGAGGTGGCCCGTGGCGGGGGCGGTCGCCGGCGGGGCGGTGGACAGGGCGTCGGCGATGAGGGCGCAGGATTCGGCGAGCATGGCCAGCGTGGACACGGCCCACCCGTGGGGCGGCAGCGCGGCCAGGCCGGAGGTGTCGCGGACGAAGGCGGACAGCCGGTCGGCGGCCTCGTCGTGCCGGCCGGTCTCGCACAGCGCGAGCACGTGCGCGGCCCGCCAGACCGGGAAGTACCCGTGCTGCTCGATCTGCCGGGTCATCCCGGAGGTGAACAGCTCCTCCAGCCTGCCCTTCTCGTACAGCAGCCAGAAGTACTGGCCCATCCAGGTCTGGCGCAGCGTCTCGCCCGGCACGGCGTGGCCGGCGGTGAGCTCCTCCACCATGCGCAGCGCCTCGCCCATGAGACGCTCCTCGGCGCGGCGGAAGTCGCCGTTCCACATGTCCATGACCGTGTCGAGCGTGCCCTGCAGCCAGGGGCCGAGCGCGCGGGGGTTGCGCGCCACGTGCCGGCGGTGGTCGTCCACCGTCCCGAGGGCGTCGCCGAGCAGCCCCAGCCTGAGCTGGTCGACGGCGAGCGCGACCAGGCCCTCGCTCTGGAAGTAGGCCGACCCGGCCTGGACGCCGGCCTCGCGGAGCCGGGCGGCGATGCCGAGCAGCTCCCTGGGGTCGGCGTGGTCGTACAGCGCCCACCGGCACTCGTTGAGCACCTCACAGCGCACCAGGCGGTCGACGTCCGCGGGCAGTTCCCGCAGGGTGGCGCGGGCGAGCTCGACGCCCACGGGCGGCCCGTCGGGGACGGGATCGGCGGTGCTGCGGGCGACCGCCATGGTCTGCTTCTTGGCCAGGTGGGCCTTGAGCTGCAGGCGCAGCAGGGCGGCCTCGTCGCCCGGGTCGTGCTCCAGCGCCGCGAGGCTCTCGCCGATGAGGTGGATGAGCTGCCGGTCGACCTGGCCGGGGGCCGACCACCTGCGGGCCAGCCGGACGGCGGCCGCCGCGGCGAGCGTGGGCAGTCCTTCGGCGGCCTGGTGGGCCGACAGGTAGCGGCGGCCGGCCTCCTCCATGTCGCCGCCGTCGCTGAGGGCGTCCCCGAGCGTGATGAGCAGGCCGACGCGGGTGGCGGGGTCGCAGCGCAGCCGCAGGCCGTACTGAGCCCACTCCACGGCGGTCTCGACGCCGAACCCGCGCTGCTCGGCGCGGGCGGCGTCCAGGCACGCGGCGGCGGCGCGCTCCTGCGGGACGTCGGACCCGGCGGCCCGGGCGTGCTGGGCGACGCGGACGGGAAGCGCGGGATCGGCCCAGCCGCCGGAGGCCATGCGGTCGGTCAGCGCCTCGAAGGCGCGGCGGTGCAGGTGGCGGGCGAGCGCCGGGTCGCGGTCGAGCTCGTCCAGGACGGCCTCGCGGGAGCGGTCGTGCGGGAAGCGCACCCGGTCGCGGCACTCCACGGCGCCGCCGGCGGCGGCGAGGGCCTGGGCGCGGTCGGCCTCGGCGGGCTCCAGGCCGAGCATGCGGGCCACCAGCGCGGCGTCGACGTCCAGGCCCAGGGCGGTGACCGCCGCGGCGGCCAGCCAGTGGAACGCGGGCCCGGCCTCGGAGCGGGGCGCGGCCGGGGCGGGGCGCAGATCGCCGGCCTCGTTGAGGGAGCACAGCTCAAGCGGGACGCCGGAGGTGACCCGTGCGGCCCGCTCGATCTCGCCCGGCGTCGGCTCGCGCGGCCACACCCGGCCGAGCCACTGCGCCACCTCAGGCTGGGTGAGCGGTGCCACGGCGAGGGACTCCATGGCCTCCTTCCAGTGCGCGGCCTCGTCGCGGGTGGCGAGCAGGAACCCGGCCGGCACCGCGCCGAGCCCCCGCCTGACGTGCTGGAGCAGCTCCTCGGCGTACGGGCTGAGCAGGTGGGCGTTGTCGAAGGCCACCAGCAGCCCCCGCCCGGCGGCCCGGCGCACCAGGCCGGTGAGCAGGAAGGTCAGCTCGCGCGGGTCGCGTTCGTGGCCGGGGCCGGCGGGAGAGCCGGGCGTGCCCGCCGACATGAGCTTGCCGAGGGTGTCGCGTTCTTGGGCGCTGATCGGCTCGGGCGGGCTGGACGGGTCGCGCCGCAGGTGCGCCCAGAGCAGCCCGGCCAGCTGGCGCCACGGCTGCAGCCCGTCCAGGTCGCGGCACATCACGGTGACGGCCTCCACCCGGGCGCGGGCCGCCAGGCGGGCGGCCTCCCTCAGCAGGCGCGTCTTGCCGATGCCGCCCGGGCCGCACAGGGCGAGCGAGGCGGGTTCGCCCGCGCGCAGGCGCTCGACCAGGCGCGACAGCTCGGTGACCTCGCGGCGGCGGCCGACCAGGACGGCCGGACCGCCGGTACCGCCGGCCGCCTCCGCCGCGGCGCCGAGCGGGGCGCACACGTCGAAGCCGTGCTCATGCAGCGCCAGCAGGTCCTCGGCGCGGCGCGCCGCGTCGTCGCCGGGCGCGACCCGGCGCCGCAGTTCGACGGCCCGCCGCGCGCCGGCCGGGCCGTCCTCACGCAGGGAGGCAAGGAAGCGCAGCAGCCACACGGCCGTGGTGTCCTCGCCGCCCTCGCCGACCGGGCCTTCGGACAGGAAGGCCGCCTCGTTGTAGCGGCCCAGGCGCAGCGCGACGCGGGCGACCAGCCGCACCAGCTCCTTGCGCTGCTCCTCCAGCTTGGCGCGGTAGGTCTCGCACACCCACGGCAGCGTCCATCCGGCCGACAGCGAGGCGAACGGCGCACCCCGCCACTCGGCGGCGGCCGCGCGCAGCTCGGGCAGCGCGCCGGCCAGGTCGCCGTCGTCGTACAGCTCGCGCCCCCGGCGCAGCCGGGCCTCGAACCTGGCGGCGTCCAGCGTCGCGGCCAGGTAGCCCGGCTCCCGCTCGACCAGCTCGTAGGCGTGCGACCACTTGGCGGGAGGGATGTCCAGGGCGCTGCCGGTCAGCGCCTGGCGCAGCCGCGACAGCGGGGGCGCCACGTCGGTGACCGGCCAGTCGGGATTCTGGCCGAGCGCCGCGGCCAGGTTGTTCTGCGGCACCGGGTTCCTGGCGGAGACGAGCATGGCCAGGGCCTTGGCCGTCTGCGGCAGTAATTTGCGCGCGGTTCCGTCGACGAGGATCGATACGTCACCGAGCAGGCGGATGTCGAAGGTCGCCACGTCTTACCGAGGCGGTCGGTTCGCGATCGTCACGTCGGCGGCCTTTCCGCAAGGTCATCGCAAGGATCGGTGGCCACGATGGGCGGGGCGGGAAATGGTCCTGAACAGTCGTCAACGCTATGACCTGAGGTGAGCCCGTGGCAAGGATGGAGCGTGTTTCCGTCGGCGCGCTCGGTGAGGAGCGGCTGGAAAAGGTCAGACAGGGAGTGCGCCGGGAGCGGGACGCCGAATCGGGCAGGCCGTTGAGCGTGGCCATAATGGGGCAGGCGGGAGTGGGGAAGTCGTCGCTGCTCAACGCGTTGTTCGGCACCCGGCTGCCGGTCGGCGACGGCAAAACGGGAACGTGTGAGCCGCGTTGCATTTCCGTCCCCGGTAATTCCGGCCATATGTTGACATTTTGGGATATGCCTGGAATGGGAGAATCGCTGGCCGCGGACCCCGGATATCACGCCATGTATCGCGACCGGCTGGTCGAATCCGATGTCGTCATCTGGGCCCTCCACGCCGACAGCGCCTCCACCGGCGCCGACGCCCGATGCCTGCGCGCGCTCCTCGCCGGCGCCGACCGGCAGACCAGGGCCGAGCTGCTGGCCAAGCTGACCGTCGTGCTCACCAAGGCCGACACCCTCACCCCGCCGCCCTGGATCTTCGACATGCGCGGGTCGCACGGCGCGTTCCTGCCGAGCCCCGCGCTCGCCGACCGCCTTTCGGCCAGGGCCGCCCGGTTCGAGCGCGCCTTCCTGGAACCGTGGGCCGACCTGCTGGGCGCCGCCACCTACACCACGGGCGAGTTCGCGATCGGCGACGACCGGCTCAGCTTCGACGGGCACGCCGTCCGCTACCGCGGCCACTTCTCCGCCGAGGTGTGCGAGGCCTACCGCGCCGCCCACCCCGAACACGCCGAGGTGTTCTCCCGCCTGCGCGACGACCACCGCGTCCTGCCCTGCTCGGCGCTGTTCCGCTACAACCTCGTGCGGCTGATGGCCGGCGTGGTCAACAAGCTCGGGCCGGCGGCCGTCTTCCGCTTCCAGCGGCTGCTGGGCGACGTCACCGAGCTGGCCCGGGTGCCGGTGGAGGCGATGCGCGAATACGGCAACTTCCTGGTGTGGGACGGCGTGCGCGGCGTCAAGGCGTTCGACCTCGCCCGCTTCCCCTTCTGACGCCCATGATCGACGATGCCGACATCCTGCGGGCCGTGGACGAACGGCGCCGCGAGGACGCCGAGTACGCCACGCGGCTGGACTACGCCGTCCAGTACCGCGACGAGGCCGCCATGGAGCGGCTGATCAAGGACGCGGTCTCCCGTGAGCTCGGAGCGCCGGCCGAGGTGGGATCCGACGTGGTCAGAAGCGTGTGGAACTGGCTCGTCGGCCGCTGACCGCCCTCCGTCCCGCCCCCCGTTTCGCGCCGGACGACCGCGCCGTGACACCTGCGTGACCGGTATGTGATCGAATACCCGCCTGCGCCGCCCTCCCGGACCGCACGCGCGCCCCTGAATTATGGAAAGAATGTGGATAGAGACGGACTAGTACGTCCCAGCACCGGGGGAGGCGCGGAGCGTTGGGGATGCCCGGGGCCGCCGGCCCGCCTATGAGCCTGGAGGGCGTCGACCACGCCCTGCGCCGGCGCATGGAGGAACGCGACCGCGTCGCCGGCGACATGCTCGACCTGGACGACCACCCGAGCCACCGGCTGCTCAAAGGCATGACCCCCACCGGGGAGACCGCGCGCCGATGGGACCAGGCGCAGGTCACCCTGGTCAGGCTGTGGTGGCTGTTCGACGCCTACCGCCGCGTGCTCGACCTCGCCCAGGAGGCCAGGGCCGCGGGCCGGCCCGACCTCGGCCTGCTCACCGCGCTGCTCACCGGCCTCTCGGTGGAGCTCAAGCCCGACGACGTGCCCATCGAGAAGCGCTCCCTGCTCAGGGAGAAGGGCGAGTGGATCACCCTGGACCTCGCCCTCGCCGGGATGGACGGCGCCTACCGTGAGGTCGCCGAGCTGATCGGCGCCGTGGACGCCGCGTGGAACACCCTGCTGCCCGCGCTGGACGCGGCCGACGCCGCCCGCCGGGGCGCGCGGGAGGCCGCCACCTCCCTCGGCGCGCCCGACCCCGAGCTCGACCGGCTCGACGACACCGCCGCCCGGCTGCGCGCGCGGGTCACCACCGACCCGCTGGGGTCGGCCGGTCTGCTCGGCGAGCTGGAGGCGCTCGGCCGGGCCGCCGGCGCGCGCCGAGCCGAGCTGGACCAGGCCCTTCGCGTGCGCGAGGAGTTCGACGGCCGCGCCCGCCGGCTCGCGGAGCGCATCGACGCGGTCGCCGAGGCCGAGCGGGAGGCGCTGCGCGTCCGCGACCTGGTCCTCACCAAGATCCAGTCGCCGTCGCTGCCCCAGATGCCCGACCAGGCGCCCACGCTGCGCGACCGGCTGGCCGCTCTGGACACCCGCGCGGGCCGCTGGCTGGAGCTGGCCGAGCGCCTGACCTCCCTCGAACGCGGCGTGGAGGAGGCGCTGGCCCACGCCACGCGCACCACCGAGTCGGTCGCCGGCCTGATCGGCCGCCGCGACGAACTGCGCGGGCGGCTGTCGGCCTACCAGGCCAAGGCGGTGCGCCTCGGGCACGCCGAGGACCTCGCCCTCGCCGGCCTGTACGGGGCGGCGCGGGACCTTCTGTGGACGGCGCCGTGCGATCTGCGGCGGGCGACCGTGGCGGTCGCCGAGTACCAGCGGGCCATCACTCGAATAGGAGCGGCCGGATGACCAGATGCACGCAACCCGGCTGCGCCGGGACGGTGGTGGACGGGTACTGCGACACATGCGGCATGGCGCCCGTTCCCGAGGCCGCGCGCTCGTCCCCGGGTTCGGCGCCCGCCCAGGCCCCGCCGCCCGGCGGTCCCGGCGCGCCGCAGAGCCCGCCCGGCGGCCACTGGGCGCCCCCGGGCGCGCCGCCGGCGCCTCCCGGGTTCGGCAACTCCGGCCACCCCGGGACCGCCTGGCCCTCCGCGTCGCCGCCCAACGCCCCCGGCATCCCCAACGCCCCCGCGGGCGGCGCGGGACGCCCGGGCACGGCCTGGCCGTCCTCCGCCACGGGCGCGCCGCCCTCCGGCGTCGTCCCGGGGCCGCTGACCGCGCCCTCCGCCGGCATGCCCCCCGTCACCATGCCCACCGGCTCGGCGCCCAGCGGCATCACCGGCTTCACCAGCGGCTCGCGCCGCACCAGCAGCCGCTCCCGCCGGGGCATGCTCGGCATGGGGCTGGTCGAGGTGCCCCCGGTGCCCTACCGCGACCCCTCGGCCGTCGTGCTCTCCGACCCGGTCGTGCCCGAGGACCGCCGCTTCTGCGGCAACCCCGACTGCGGCAAGCCCGTGGGCCGCACGCGGGACGGCCGCCCGGGCCGTCCCGAGGGCTTCTGCCCGCACTGCGGCCAGCGCTTCTCCTTCACCCCCAAACTGCGCTCCGGCGACCTGGTCGCCGGCCAGTACGAGGTCAAGGGGTGCCTGGCCCACGGCGGTCTCGGCTGGATCTACCTGGCCGCCGACCGCAACCTCGACGGCCGCTGGGTGGTCATGAAGGGCCTGCTCGACACCGGCGACCTGGAGGCGCTGGCCGCCGCCGAGGCCGAGCGGCGCTACCTGACGGCGATGGACCACCCGAACATCGTCAAGATCTTCAACTTCGTGAACCACCCCGACCCGGGCACCGGGACGATGGTCGGCTACATCGTCATGGAGTACGTCGGCGGCGAGCCCCTGCAGGAGATGCTGCGCAGGAGGCTGCGGGAGTCCGACAACCGCGAGGCGCTGCCGCTGGCCCAGGTCATCGCCTACGGCCTTGAGATCCTGCGGGCCTTCGGATACCTGCACGACCGCGGCATGCTCTACTGCGACCTCAAACCGGCCAACGTCATCCAGGTCGAGGAACAGCTCAAGCTCATCGACCTCGGCGCCGTGCGGCGGGTGGACGACGCCGACAGCGCCATCTACGGCACCATCGGCTACCAGGCGCCCGAGATCGCCTCCCACGGCCCCTCCATCGCCTCCGACCTGTACACCGTGGGCCGCACGCTCGCCGTGCTGGCCTTCCCCTTCAGCCCGACCAGTGGCGGCAAGAGCGCCCCGCTGCCCGACATGGGCCCCCGCCAGGAGTCCTTCCAGCGCTTCCTGCGGCGAGCGGCCGACCCCGACCCCGGCAGGCGGTTCCAGAGCGCGGCCGAGATGTCCGACCAGCTCGTCGGCGTCTTACGCGAGGTCAGGGCCATCGAGGACGGCACGCCGCACCCGGCGCAGTCGGGGGTGTTCGGCCCCGAGCGGGCCGCCGTGGGCACCGAGCTCGCCCCGGCCACCACCGGGCGGGCCTTCCCGGCGCTCGACCCCGCCGACGCCGCCTCCGCGCTCCCCGTGCCGCTGGTCGACCCGCTCGACCCGGCCGCCGGCCTGCTCGCCGGCCTCACCGCCGGCAACCCCGAGGAGCTGATCGGCCTGCTGGAGTCCGCGCCGCCCACCCCCGAGACCAGGCTCGCGCTGATCAGGGTGATGAGCGAGCAGGGCCGCCCGGTGCCCGACGAGCTGTACGCGGCCGTGGCCAGGGACCTGCCCGGCGACTGGCGGCTGTGGTGGTACCGCGGCGTCGCCGCGCTGGCCGCCGGGGACGCCGGCGGCGCCGCGCAGTTCTTCGACGGCATCTACTCGTGGTTCCCCGGAGAGGCGGCGCCCCGGCTGGCCCTGGCGTTCGCCCTGGAGCACCTCGGCGCCCTCGCCGACGCCGAACGGCACTACGCCGCCATCTGGCAGACCGACCGCTCCTACGTCAGCGCCTGCTTCGCCCAGGCGCGCATCCGGCTGGCCGCCGGCGATCCGCAGGGGGCGATCCGCGTGCTCGACCAGATGCCGCCCACCTCCATCCACCGCACCGCCGCCCAGGTGGCGGCCGTCGCGGTGGTGGTGCGCGGCCAGGCTCCCGCCGAGCCCGAGCTGGTCGCCGCCGGGGATCGGCTGCGCGGCCTGAAGCTCGACGCGCGCGACCGCGCCGGGCTGGCCTCGGAGGTGCTCGAGAGCGCGCTCGCCCGGTTCGTCACCGGGCAGGCGGTGCCCGGCAACGGGACGCTGCTCGGCACCCCGCTCAGCGAGCAGGGCGTGCGCGGCGAGCTCGAACGGGTCTACCGGTCCCTGGCCCGCTCGGCCGGGTCCACCGAGGAACGCCACGCCCTCATCGGCAGGGCCAACGCCGTACGGCCGAGGACGATGTGGTGAGCGGCCCGGAGACGAGCGGGGCAGAGGTGAGCGGCTCCTGCCCCGTGTGCGGCACCCACGTCCTGCCCGGTGAGGCGTTCTGCGAGCAGTGCGGGCACGACCTGTCCGCGGCCGCGCGGGTCTCCGCGCGGCCGGCCTCGCCGGGCTCGGCGCCAGGTGCCCCGCGGGGCTCGGCGCCGTCCTTGGGGAGGGCCTGCACCGTATGCGGGTCGGCCGCCATCGGGTCCGACGGCTACTGCGAGAACTGCGGCATGCTCCAGCCCACCGGCCGCGACCACGTGGAGATGGAGCTCGGCCCGATGGCCGGCGTCAGCGACCGCGGCCTGCGGCACAGCCGCAACGAGGACGCCATGGCGCTGCTCACGGCCGGCGAGGACGCCGTCGTCGCGGTCGTGTGCGACGGGGTGTCCACCTCGCCGCGCCCCGACGAGGCCTCCCAGGCGGCCGCCGACATCGCGGCGGTCACCATCGCCAAGCGCCTGGCCGAGGGAGAGGGCCCCGAGACGGCCACCCGCGAGGCCGTGCGGCTGGCCGCCGACACCGTCGCCTCCGCCGCCCGGCCGGGGGAGGACTCGCCCGCCTGCACGCTGGTGTCCGCGGTGGTCGAGCGGCGGCGGGTCACCGTCGGATGGGTGGGCGACAGCCGCGCGTACTGGCTGGGGGAGCAGTCGTCGCTGCTGACCACCGACGACGCCACCCCGGGCACCCACATGCTCACCGCCTGGCTCGGCGCCGACGCGGGAGAGGTCGTGCCGCACGTCAGGACCTTCACCACCGACGGTCCCGGCGTGGTGCTGCTGTGCAGCGACGGCCTGTGGAACTACTACCCCGAGCCGGAGGCGCTGGCCGCCACGGCCCTGAGCGGCCCCTCTCTGGCGGTGGCGCGGCGGCTCGTGCGGCTGGCCAACGAGGCCGGGGGTCACGACAACATCACCGTCGCGGTGATCCCGTTCGGACAGGGGGAGCGGGGCGAGACGACGGTGGCATTCCCGAAGGAGACAAGTGACTGACTTCAGCGTCCGTGTGGACCAGAACAAGTACCTGCCCGCGGGGAGCCAGGAGGTCCACGGCATCATCACGGTCGAGGCGAGCGGCCCGGTGGACCGGGCGCCCGTCGCCGAGGCGGCCGAGGTGATCATCGTCGACACTTCGGGCTCCATGGCGTACGGCAAGATCACCGATGCCCGCAAGGCCGCGCAGGCCGCCATCGACACCCTGCGCGACGGGGTGTACTTCGCGGTGATCTCCGGCGACCACCAGGCCGAGGTCGTCTTCCCGCCCAACGGGCAGCTCGCGCCCGCCACCCCGCAGAGCCGGCAGGCCGCCAAGGACGCCGTCGCCCAGCTCCGAGCCGACGGCGGCACGGCCATGGGCCGCTGGCTGCGCCGCGCCGCCGACCTGTTCAGCGCCCACCAGATGAGCCACCCGGGCGCGATCCGGCACGCCATCCTGCTCACCGACGGCAAGAACGAGCACGAGCCCGCCCCCGAGTTCGACGCCAACCTCGCCTACTGCGCCGGCAAGTTCGTCTGCGACTGCCGCGGCGTCGGCACCGACTGGGTGGTGGCCGAGGTCCGCAGGATCGGCTCCACCCTGCTCGGCAGCGTGATGGACGTGCGCAGGCCCGAGGAGCTGGAGGCCGACTTCCGCGCCATGACCGAGGCCGCCATGGGCAAGACCGTCGCCGACGTCGCGCTGCGCGTGTGGACGCCCCGGGCGGCGACCCTCAACTTCGTCAAGCAGGTGTCCCCGACCCTCGAGGACCTGACCGGGCGCCGCACGGAGGTCGACGCGCTCACCGGCGACTACCCGACCGGCTCCTGGGGCGGGGAGACCCGCGAGTACCACGTCAGCGTGCGCGTGCCGGCCGGGAACGTCGGCCAGGAGATGCGCGCCGGCCTGGTCAAGCTGGTGGTGCCCGACACCGGGGAGGTGCTGGCCGGCGGCAACATCCTGGCGCAGTGGAGTGACGACCCGGTCCAGTCCACGCGCATCAACCCCAGGGTCGCCCACTACACCGGCCAGCAGGAGCTCGCCTCGCTGATCCAGGAGGGCCTGCAGGCCCGCAACGAGGGCGACCTGGACACCGCGACCGCCCGGCTCGGCAGGGCGCGCGGCATCGCCCAGCAGGCCGGCAACGAGGAGACCGCCAAACTGCTCGACAAGGTCATCGACGTCGACCCCGAGACGGGAACCGCCCGCCTCAAGCGCGTCGTTGACAAGGCGGACGAGATCGCGCTCGACACCCGTTCCGTCCGAACCGTCCGCATGCGCAAGGACCCGGAGAACTGAGGATGGCCATCTGCCCTGTGGGGCACGACTCCGCCGACGAGGAATACTGCGACATCTGCGGCGCGCTGATGTCGGGAAGCCCGGCGCCGGCCGCCTCCGGGGCGCCCGCGGGCCCGGCCTCCGGCGCGGCGTCCCCCGGGGCCGCGGCCGGGCAGGGCGCCGCGGCGACCGGCGACTGCCCCGACTGCGGGGCCGAGCGCACCGGCCGGTTCTGCGAGACCTGCGGGTACGACTTCGTGCTCGGCGGCGGCGGCGCGTCGTCCCGGTCCGCCGCCCCGCCGCAGCCGGCCACGCAGACCGGCACGGGCGGCGCCGCCGCGCCCGCCCAGCCGTGGCAGCCGGCGCAGCCGGTGCGGGGCCCCCAGCAGGCGACGTCCTGGCAGCCGTCCCAGCCGGTGCAGGCGGCCCCGTCCTGGCAGCCGTCGCAGCCCGTGCAGCCCTCGTCGCGGTCCTCCTCGTCGTGGCAGCCGTCGCCGCCCGCGCCGCAGGGAGCGAACGGCCCGGCCGGCGCGAACGGCCCGGCGACCGGCCAGGCGGCGACCGGCGGCACGGCGCAGGGCCGCCCCGCGCGGGCGGGCTGGGTGGCGGTGGTCGCCGCCGACCGCGCGCACTACGAGGCCATGATCGGCCAGGGCGGGCCGGACGCCGCGCGGGTCGCCTTCCCGCCCTACTGTCCCGAGCGCACTCTGCCTCTCGCCGGTCCCGAGATGCGCATCGGGCGGCGCAGCCAGTCCCGGTCGCTGGTTCCCGAGATCGACCTGTCCGGGCCGCCGGAGGACCCCGGCGTCTCCCATTTGCACGCCGTGCTGCTGGCCCAGCCTGACGGCTCCTGGCAGCTCGTCGACCCCGGCTCGGCGAACGGCACCCTGGTCAACGGCGAGCTCCTGGAGGTCAACGTGCCGGTCCCGATCGCCGACGGCGACCGCGTGCACGTCGGCGCCTGGACGCTCATCACCGTGCGGAGGGCCTGAGCCATGACACTTCCCGCCCCGGCGCCGGCCCAGGCCCCGCCGCCCGCCGCCCCCGCGCCGGGCGGCGCCACGGCCGCCGTGCCCGCCGTGCCGGCGGCCGGCCCGGCCGCCGGCACCCCGGCGCTGCGCCGCCTGCTGCGGGTTCGCACCGTCCCCGGGTGGATCCGCCTGCTGACCGGGCTCGCCGTCGCCGCCGTCCTGCTGGTCTTCGCGACCGTCAGCATCGGCGTCGGCCACGCCAGGGATGGCCTGCGCGTCATCGGCCACACCGCCGGCCCGCAGGTCGTCACCACCGCCGACCTGTACTTCGCGCTCAGCGACATGGACGCCCAGGTCGCCTCCGTGCTGCTCACCGGCCGCGAGTCCGCCCTCGGGCCCGGCCGCCAGACCATGCTCGACCGCTACGACGAGCGCCGCTCGCAGGCCGACCGCGCCGTGCTGCAGGCGGCCGACCTCGCCAGCGGCGACGCCACCGAGCAGATGACCGTGCAGGCCCTGCTGGACGGGCTCGGCCGCTACGAGCGGCTGGCCGCCCGCGCACTGCTGCTGGACGAGCAGTCCGGCCATGCCGCCGGGCCGCCGCCACAGGCCGTCCTGGACGTCTACCGCCAGGCGACCGACCTCATGCGACTGGACCTGCTGCCCAAGGCCTACAACCTGACCCTGGACAGCGGCACCATCGTCCGGCACGCCTACCTGGCCGAGCTGTCGGCCGTCCAGCAGGGGCGCATCTGGGTGGGCGTCGCCGGAGGGCTGGCGCTGCTGGCGCTCATCGTGCTGCAGGTCTATCTGAGCCGCGGCTTCCGCCGCACGTTCAACGTGCCCGCGCTGGTGGCCACCGTCGTGGTCGCCGCGCTGACCGTGGCCGCGTTCGCCGTCCTCCAGCACGAGGGCGACGTGCTGCGCGACGCCAAGGAGGACGGCTTCAACTCCGTCCTCGCGCTCTCGCGGGCCCGCGCCATCGGCAACACGCTGCACGGCGACGAGAGCCGCTACCTGCTCGACCCCGAACGCGCCGACACCTACGAGCAGGTGTACCTGGACAAGTCGCAGGCCGTCCTCTACGTCCCGGCCGGCAACCTCGACAAGTACTACGCCGCGGTGAACGACCGCGTCTCCGGCGGCAAGAAGGACTTCCTCGGTTTCTTCGGGGCGGAGGCCGCGGGCCTGTCCCTGCCCCCGCAGCGGCCGGCGTTCGACCAGGTCCTCCAGCGCTACCAGGCCTTCCAGCACAACGACCAGCGCATCCGGCAGCTCGCCACGTCCGGCTCGCGGCGCGCGGCGGTCGGCCAGGCCATGGGCCCGGCCTTCGCCTCCTACGACGACGCCCTGGTCAAGCTCACCGCGCTGCACCGCCAGGCGTTCGAGTCGGCGGTGCGCGAGGGCGACGGGGCGCTCGGCGGGTGGAACTGGGTGCCTCCCGCGGCCGCCCTGGCCGCCATCCTGATGGTCCTCATCGGTGTCCGGCCCCGGCTCGCCGAGTACCGCTGAAGGGAACCCCTTGATGGTCACGCTCACTTCCACGCGCGCGCACGGCGGGTTCCGCCGCGCCGCCGCCGCGCTGGCGGCCGTGGCGGCGCTCGTCCCGCTGGCCGCCTCCTGCGCGGCAGGCACCTCCATCCTCGACAAGGACTCCCTGGTGATCGGAGTGAAGGCCGACCAGCCGAACCTCGGGGTCAAGGGCGCGGGCGGCGCCTACTCGGGGTTCGACGTCGACGTCGCCACCTACGTCGCCCGCAAGCTCGGCAAGCAGGTGCGGTTCGTCACCGCGCCGTCCGCCCAGCGCGAGAACATGATCACGAACGGTGTGGTCGACCTGGTCGTCGCCACCTACTCCATCACCGCCGAGCGCAAGACCAAGGTGTCCTTCGGCGGCCCGTACTACGTGGCGCACCAGGACACGCTGGTGCGGGCCGACCAGAGCGGCGTGGACAACGTGCGCGACCTGCGCGACCGCAAGCTGTGCCAGGTGACCGGGTCCAACTCCTGGCGCCGGGTCAAGGAGGAGCGCAAGATCCCCGTGACGCTGGTGCCCTCGGCCTCCTACAGCGAGTGCGTCGAGGACCTGCGCGCGGGCAAGGTGGACGCCGTCTCGACCGACGACCTGATCCTGACCGGGTTCGCCACCTCCGGCACCAAGATCGTCAACGCGCCGTTCAGCGACGAGCGGTACGGCATCGGCATCCGCACCGGCGACATCGACGGCTGCGAGGCGGTCAACAAGGCGATCACCGAGATGTACCAGGACGGCACGGCCAAGCGGCTGCTGCAGAAGTGGTTCGCCAAGTCGGGGCTGGCGCTGACCTTCACCGTCCCGCAGTTCGAGGGCTGCGGCTGAGACTGGCCGCAGGTCTCTGAAATTTCATGAACGTCAGGAGCGAAAAAGTGAGGTGAACTCGGTTTTTACGGGTCGGGCCGCTATATTACCGAGTGAACAGGCTGTGCTCTTGTTCATGAACAGCGGTTCCTCTCATGGATCGAGGCCGGCCGATGGGCGAGGTGGTCATCGTCAACTGCACCGTCGTGCACGGGCGGGCGGCGGGCGGTGCCGAGACCCTGCCCGACGCGGCGGTGCACGTCCGCGGTGAGCGCGTCCTCGCCGTCGGGTCCCGCGCGCAGATCCTGCGCGGCATCCCCGGCGTGCCCGTCCTCGACCTCGACGGCGCCTACCTCACCCCCGGCCTGATCAACATGCACACCCACCTGTCGCTGTCGCTGCCCGGCCAGGGAGGCGACGACGTCAAGGGCATGGGACCGCACGACCTGGCCCTGTACATGGCCGACGGCGCCCGCCGCACCCTCGCGTGCGGGGTGACGACGGTGCGCTGCGTCGCCGAGAAGGACCACGCCGACTTCGCCCTGCGCCGGGCCATCGAAGCAGGTCGGGCGACCGGGCCGCGCCTCTACACCGCCGGGCGGGCCCTGGTGTGCACCGGCGGCCACGGGCACGAGGGCGCCGACACCCTCGAGTGCGACGGGCCCGACGCCTTCCGCCGCGGCGTGCGCAGCCAGATCAAGGCGGGCGCCGACCTCATCAAGGTCATGATCTCCGGCGGCATCGCCGGTGAGCACGAGCGCATCGACACCCCCCAGCTGTTCGCCGACGAGATGGCCGCGGTGCTCGACACGGCGCACGCCTGGGGCCGCAAGGTCACCGCGCACGCCGGCCCCGCGGCCGTCATCGCCCAGGCCGTCGAGCTCGGGCTGGACTGCGTCGAGCACGGCTACGAACTGACCCCCGCCGTCGCCGCCGCCATGGCCGCCCGCGGCACCGCACTGGTCCCCACGCTGCTCGTCACGCGGTGCAAGGAGTTCTTCGACGAGCTCGGCGTCCCCGAATGGATGCAGTGCCGCGCGCTGGCCGCCGGACCCCGCCACCTGGACAGCTACGCCATGGCCCTCGCGGCCGGCGTGACCGTCATGCTCGGCAGCGACATGCCCCCGTTCTGGCCGTTCGAGGGCACCAACGCCACGGTCAGGGAGCTGGAGCACATGTCCGAGGCCGGTCTCGGCCCGGCCGGCGCGCTGCGGGCCGCGACGCTCGAACCGGCCCGCTGGCTCGGCGCCGACGACGACCTCGGCACCGTCGAGCCCGGCCGGTACGCCGACCTCATCGCGATGGACGACGACCCCCTGACCACCGCCTCGGCGTTCCGTGGCGTCCACTGGGTGATGAAAGGCGGCCGGATCGTCCGCGACGACCGCGCGACGGTCCACCCCTGATGAGCCGCGTCCCTCACCCCCGCGCGTCCTGGAGTCCTCCACATGAATGACCAGCTCCCCGCCGATGGCGACGACGCGCCCCCGGACGAGACGCCCGGCGCGGCACCCGAGGGGTTCATCACTGCGCCCGAGGAGCTCGGCGTGGCGCCCGATGGGCCTGACGGGGCGGCCGAGGGCGATATGGAGCTGTACGACCTGCGGGTCGTGGTCGACCGCATCGACGGCAGATCGGTCTGCGGCATGCGGGTGGGCGACCGCTTCGACCTCGAACAGAGCGCGCACCTGCGTCTGCCCGACGGCGCGCACTTCTGCGTCTACGCGCTGGCCGCGGTGCTGCCCTTCCTCGCCGCCAAGCAACGCGACCTCGCCGCCGGCGACTGGCTGGCGAAGGACACGCTGTTCGCCTGCCCCGATCCCGAGGAACGCCTGGTGATGCGCGTCGAACGAACCCGCCGCCGCCGCATGAACTCCGCGGACCTGACCTGAACCGCCCGAAGGCGCGAGCGCGTCCCGGCGGCGGTGCGCGTCCCGGCGGCGGTGCGCGTCGCGGCGGCGGTGCGCGTCGCGGCGGCGGTGCGCGTCGCGGCGGCGGTGCGCGTCGCGGCGGCGGCCCCGTGCACGGCGCACGGTTTTGGAGGAGACACGGCGCACGGTCCTGGAGCAGAAGGGAGAGGTTGCCATGAGACCCGCCGAGATCGGCCTCGGGTTGCAGAGTGACAAACGGCCGGGCGACTACGCGCGGCTGGCGCGCGTGGCCGAGGAGCACGGGTTCGACGTGCTCAGCGTGTTCGGCGACCTGATGTACCAGCCCCCGCTGTACCCGCTGCTGGAGATGGCGGCGGCCACCCGGCGCGTGCGGCTCGGTCCCGCCTGCCTCAACCCTTACTCCCTGGCCCCCTACGAGATCGCCGGCCAGATCGCCGCCCTGGACCTCGCCTCGGCCGGCCGTGCCTATCTCGGCCTGGCCCGGGGCACCTGGCTCGGCGCGGTCGGCATCGCCCAGCCCCGGCCGCTGACCGCCCTCGCCGAGGCCGCCGAGGTGGTCTACCGGCTGCTCGGCGGCGACGACACCGGGTACGAGGGCGAGGTGTTCCGCCTGGAGGCGGGTACGCTCCTGCGCTACCCCGTCCAGCGGGCACGGCCGCCGCTCCTGCTCGGCACCTGGGGCCCGAAGGGCGCCGCGCTGGCCGGGCGCATCGCGGAGGAGATCAAGGTGGGCGGCAGCGCCAACCCGGCGATGGTGCCCGTGATCCGCGACCGGGTGCGCGCCGGCGCCGAGGCGGCCGGACGCGACCCCGGCGAGGTCGGCGTCGTGCTCGGCGCGGTCACCGTCGTGGACACCGACGGCGCCGCCGCCCGGGCCAGAGCCCGCACCGAGGTCGCCATGTACCTGGCCGTGGTCGCGGAACTGGACCCTACCGCCGAGATCCCCGACGACCTGCTCGTCCGAGTGCGAGACCTGGTCGCGGCGGGGGAGGACCGGGCGGCCGGCGAACTGATCCCGGACGACATCCTCGATCTGTTCGCCTTCTCCGGCACGCCCGAGCAGGTGGCGGCCCAGGCCCAGGCGCTGATCGACGCCGGCGCGCACAGGGTCGAGTTCGGCACCCCCCACGGCCTCGACGACGAGCAAGGCATCCGCCTCCTCGGCGCCGAAGTCCTCCCCCTCCTCAACCGCTCCCCGCTCTGACCACCACCTGACGCCGACACGCCTTCCCTGAGGAAACGGTGGATGTCCTCAATGACTGTTCCGCTGTGTCACTCGGAGTCGCGCCACGGCTGTCTCGGCGGCGGACCTGGTGAGCGCTGGAACGAATTCGCCGACGTTGCCATCGTGCTCCAACACGATCAGGGTGTTCTTGTACCGGATGATCACAACGTCGATCGCGACCATCATGCCGGTCGCCGGTTCGGAGTCACGCTCCAGATCGCTGCCCGGGAACCCGCTGCGGAACTTGATCCCATATGCGCTGTCGCCGAGCCGACCGACCGGCAACCGGCGAATGATGTCATTCGCGCCGTCCGACCTGATGGTGATCTTGCGGCAATGACGGACCATGCTCCTCGCTGCGCGCTCCAGGGTGGAGATCTCACTGGAAGTGCCGCTCCAGATGTATTCGCTGACGCCTTCCCACCGTTTCCGATACTTCAAAGCCGTCGCGATCTTGGTCCGATAAACGGCGGCGACGCGCTTGGAGGCTTCGCCGCACGCTTTCGAATGGGTGAAGGCGGGGTTCAGAAGGCCTGTGGTGCGGTAGTCGCGACGGGTGAACTCGCTCCCGAGATCCTTCGGCGCCAGGAGAGCGGCCTTGAGCGGATCGGCTGAGCTCGGGGCCGAAACGTTCCCGGCCAACGCGGGACTCGGCGAAAGCAGCGACCCGGCTAAGACGACCGCCAGAGGATACGACCATTTGGTGATCACCTCAGCCACTCTAGGTTCGTCCTTCTCCACCCAGGAGGAGGGGCCCTACAGCGATCCGGCAACGATCCACGGCGTGATCGCGATTACCGGCATGCCGTCAGGACGCTGTCCTTCCTGGCACATTTCCGGCGTTCACCTACCCGGAGCGCCGGTCGAACCGACCGGCGACCATCGAACGGAGAAGAACCGTGGTGTTCCTCATCGACGCGATCACCGGACGACCGGCCGTCGGTGGGAGGGACCGCCTCGATAGGCTGGGCGCGGTCCGGGCGGCCACTCGCCGGGCCTTCGGGGGCTGTGGGGAGGCCGGCGCGTGCGCGTGCACATTCTGATCGGGCCGGGCGTCCTGGCGGACGCCGGGCTGCTGGAGGACATGGCGGCGCGGGAGTTCGCCGCGCTCGGTGTCGAGGGGCGCCTCGTGGTCGCGGCCGACGTCGCCTCTTTCCGTGCCGAGTTGGAAGCCACGGGCGAAGATCAGGCCGTCGTCGCGATGCCCGGCCCTGATCCGGACGCCCGACGGCTCATCGACGCTCCACCGGCGTGCTCCCCTCGGACGGTGTGGCTCGATCTCGCCCGCGTGGGCCCGCTTCAGGCCGCCGGCGGGGCCGCTCACCTTCAGGGCCGGGGAGTGTGGGGTCTGACATGGGCCATCCGCCACGCCGTGCACCGGCTTCGGACGCCGGCCGTTCGCATCCCGTACGGGGGCCATCCTGACCAGTGGGGAGAACTTCGGCTACCGTCCTCCGTGGCCGGTCCTGCACCTTGGCCCGCGGACACCGGCGTCTCCTCCGCCGGCGGGTCGCTGTCGTCTTCCATGAACGCGGCCATCTCCGCCGCCGACGGGTCGCCATCGTCGTCCATGGGCTCCGTGGGCCGGTCCGCCGAGGGGCCGCCGCCACCGGTGGCGGTGCTGGTGCATGGGGGGTACTGGAGGTCCATCTGGCAGGCCGACCTGATGGACGCGCTCGCGATCGACCTCGCCCGCCGGGGGTACGCCACGTGGAACCTGGAGTATCGCCGACCTGACCTGCACGGATGGGATGCCACCACGCGGGACGTGGCGAGCGGGCTGACGGCGCTGACGGCGCTCGGCGTCCCGCTGGACCTCGACCGCGTCGTGGTCCTCGGCCACTCGGCCGGCGGCCAGCTCGCCCTACGCCTGGCGGCCGACGCGGCCCGATCCGCCCCACCCGGCCAGGCGGCTCCCGGCCGGCCCGGCATGGACATGCCGGATGTGCCAGACCTGGACATGGCAGAACCGGTCCCAGGGAAGCGGGGCGTGGGGGAGTGGGCGGTAGGCAGGGGGGCACGGGAGCCGCGGGTGGCGGTCGCCGTGTCGCTGGCCGGGGTGCTTGACCTGGTGGAGGCGGACCGGCGGCGCATGGGCGTCGGAGCGGTCGCCGCCGCGCTCGGCGGGGACGCGGACGAGTTGCCCGAGGTGTACGCCGCCGCGAGCCCGCTGGCCCGGCTGCCGCTGGGTGTGCCGCACCTTGTCGTCCAGGGAACCGACGACGATCCCGACCTGGTGGACATCGGCCGCAGGTACGCGCGCGCGGCCGGCCCGGAGGCAGTCCACGTCGAACGGCCGGGCGACCACTTCGCCGTCATCGACCCCGACGCCCCCATCTGGCACGCCGTGGCAGACCGACTCGCCGACCATTGCCCGCCCGAACCCGGCCCTGAGACCGTTTCGCGATGACCGATCCTGGCTTGGCCCGGTCATCGACGACCGGCCCTGCCGTAGGCAGGTTCGTGGCCATCGCTCCCTGCATGAGGACGGTTGGCCGTGGATGGTCACGTTGCTTGTGGGTTCGGGGTCGGTGGGGCGGTTGTGAGGGTGCCGCGCACGGCCGGGTGGAGGGGGAGAGTGCGGGGATCTGAGGGTGAACAGTGTGTTACGTGTGGCGTGTCCGTGTGATGAGGGTGTGGGGGTGCGCCAAGCTGGGGGTGTCACAACCCGGAGGACCCCCCGATGCTCAAGCGCAACCTGCTTTTCGGCCGTAAGACCCGCGTCACCTTCTGCCTGCCCGCCGACCGGCCCTACGGCGTGGTCAGCGTCGTCGGCGACTTCAACGACTGGTGCCCGGGGCGTCACGAGCTGCGCCGCCGCCACAACGGCCTGCGCACCGTCTCGGTGATCCTGCCCCAGGGCGTCCACCGGTTCCGCTACCTGGCGACCGCCGGCCTGTGGTTCGACGACGAGACCGCCGACCAGATCGACCACCACGGCAGCCTGATCCATCTGTGACCCCGCGCCGGGCGGTTCTCCATGAACCGCCCGGCCATCCACCATGACCTACCGCCGTGACCTGCCCGGTGGTCCCTCACGACTCGCCCGGCGGTTCACGCGGCTCGCGGGGTGGTGATGACGGTGCCGGGTGTCGTGGTCGTCGTGGTCAGCGGTCGGGGGCCGTTTCCGGTGGTCCCTGTGGGGTGAGGCGTGCCGCCGAGGTGCCGAGGCCGGTGGGGGGCATGGCGCGCCATACCTCTTTGGCGGACGGCTGGGGAGCGCCGGCGGTGACCCGCGCGGGAGCAGCGGTGACGAAGGCATGCGATGGGGCGGTGGCGAGGAGGGCATGCGTCGGGGGAGCGGTGAGGGAGGCATCCGTGAGGGGTGCGGTGAAGGCGGCGGCTGGGCGGGGGGCGGCGGCGGAGCCGTGGGTGCGTAGTTCGGCTTCGGTGTAGCGCGCGCAGCGGCGGTGCCATTCGAGGATGCCGGACATCCAGTCTTTGAGGGACTCGGCGTGCTCGACGAGGATCTGCCGCGCCCGCTCGCCGAGGGCGAGGTCGTCCAGCAGGGCGGGCAGGTCGTGGGCGACGATGTGCTCGAACTGCCGCATGCGCGCCGTCATCAGGTCGGCCACGATGTCGCGGGCCCGGCAGCGGTCGACGCCGAGGAAGCGCTCGACCACCAGCACCATGTTGTGGACCTCCCCCTCGAACTCGATCTCCTTCTGGTAGGAGAACAGGTCGTTGGTGAAGCAGGCGTAGTCCTGGGCGGCGGTGTCCAGCTCGCGCAGCACGCGTGTCTGGTACACCTCGTCGGGCACGACGTCGATGTGGGCGAGCCGGGCCAGGCTCATCGTCATGTCGGAGCCGAAGGTCTTGCGGCGCATCTCGACGTAGTCGATCGGGTCGGGGACACGGTTCAGGGCCTGGTTGCCGACCTCCCACACCCAGCTGCCGGTCATGTCGTCCACTGCGGCGCGCAACCGCCGCCGCCCGCGCGCGTCCATGCCGGAGGCGGTGCGCCGCCACAGGTCGCCCAGGCCGCGCTCGAGCGCGCCGGACGGCTCGGGGGTCTCGCTCATGTCCAGGGGCATGAACGACCCGAGCCGCTCGTGGCAGAGCCGCGCCGCGGGCAGGTCGCGGGGGACGCCGAAGACACGGGGGAAGTAGTCGTCGCCGTAGGTGCCCCAGGCCAGCCAGTCGGACGACAGGCAGACCTGCTTCAGCTCGCCGTCGGCGTGGATCATCGCCGCGCAGTGCGCGAAGTCGAAGCCGAGGAAGCGCCGCTCGTCCCACAGCGCGCCGGTGGAGATGCCGGGGAGGGAGTCGAACATGCCCATGCGCCGCGCCCATTCGGCCCCGTGGCGCCGCGCGGGCTCCAGATGCGGGTTCGTGCGGAACGCGAACGGCATGTGGAAGGCGGGCAGGTCAAGGTGCCCCACGGGGCGCAACGGCGGGGAAAGGTGCTGGCGGGAGCGCAGGTCGGCGCCGAGTCGCAGCGTGGGCAGCAGCGACCACACCGCCGAGGTGCCGAGCCCGGACGGGCCGGACGGGACGCCGGGGACCGGGCCGCCGGCGGCGCCCTCATTCATGTAGCGGCTGGAGCGGGCGTGCCACTCGTGGCCGCCGGACTGCCAATCTTGCAGGCCCTTGACGTAGGCGGCGACCGCGGCCTGCTCGTGGGCGGGCGCCGCCCGCTCGGCGAGCAGGGCGGGCACCTCGGTCAGCGCGGTGGTCTCGAACTGCTGGAGCCGGGAGGTCAGCAGGTCGTTGACCAGTTCGGCGGCCTCCTGCGTGGGGCAGTCGAAGAAGCGCTCGAAGACCAGCACCGCGTTGGAGTTCTCGCCCTCCTCCTGAACCTCGCGCTGGTAGGAGAACAGGTCGTTGCGCAGGTGCACCGCGTCGGAGAAGGTGTCGGACAGGACCTTCATCGGCCGGGTGCCGGCGAGGTGGGCGGGGATCTCGGCCCGCGCGGCGTACTCCACCAGGTCGGCCGACCAGGGCGCCCCGCCGACCCTGCGCCGCATCTGGACGTACTCGATGGGGTTGGCGACGCGGCCCAGCTCGATGTTGTTCAGCTCCCACATGGACTCGACCATCAGGTTGTGGGTGCTGGTGGTGAAGCGCCGCCGCCAGTCGGGCGACATGGCCGGCACCGTGCGCGCCCAAAGATCCTTCAGACCGGCCTCGGCGGGATCGGCCGGCTCGGGCGGCGTCTCGTCCTCGGCGGTCATGAACAGCTCGAGGCGGTCGAGGTGGGCCTTGGCGCCCGCCAGGTCGCGGGAGTGCTTGAACAGTTCGAGGAAGTGGTCGTCGAAGAAGAACACCCAGACGTACCAGTCGGTGATGAGGTCGAGGGTCGCGCCGTCGCAGTCGGGGTGGGTGTAGGCGCACATCAGCGCGTAGTCCATCTGGGCGAGCGCGGCCTCGTCCCAGATGAGGCCGCCGCCGGGCCGCGGCGCGTCGAGCATGCCCATGCCGCGCGCCCAGGCGGTGCTGTGGGCGCGGGAGCGCTCGAGGTGCGGGTTCAGCCGGGCGGGATACGGCATGTAGAAATCGGGCAGCGTGAAAGCCTGCATGAGCCTGCCTAAGTCTCGTGAGCCGACCATGACCGTGCGCTTACCGTGACCTTACCATCGCAGAGGGTCACGGTGTGATCGCGCGAGCCGGCCGGTACGGCGGCGGGCCCAGGCGCCACGGTCGCACAAGGCGCACAAGGGGCACAGGGGCACAGGGCGCACGGGGGGAGCGGCCCGCCGGCGCCGGGAGGTCACTCGTCGGCGGGAGCGAGCGCGCGCCAGGGCAGGGGGCTCGAGAGCATCATCATGCTGGAGGGCTGCCCGTAGGGGGCCAGGCGGTCGATGAGCTCCTCGAAGGCCGTCATCGAGGTGGCGGCGACGCGCAGCAGGCAGCAGGTGTCCCCGGTGACCCGGTGCACCTCGACGATCTCCGGCCAGGCGAGCGCCTGCTTGTCGCGCAGCACGCACCGCACTCCGTAGCAGGACATGCGGATCAGGGCGCTGACCTTGCGGCCGGCACGGGAGGGGTCGATCCTGGCGTGATAGCCGGCGATCACGCCGGTCTCCTCCAGCCGGCGCACCCGCTCGGCGACCGCCGGGGCCGACAGGTGCACCCGCCGGGACAGCTCGCTGTAGGACAGTCGTGCGTCCGCCTGCAGTTCGGCCACCAGGGCCCAGTCCATCGCGTCCACGGTCACGCTCCGTCATTCGCAAACCGGAAACCGTCTTCCGCCTTCCGTTCCGAAGGCGGAAGGGGCGAATCGCTATCGAGTCATCATTTCACTGGAATTCTATATAAGTGAACATGGAGGTGAACTGAGGAGTTGGGATGACGAGCAGACGGCGGGCCGGAGGCGCCCGGGTGAGATCCTTGGCCGGGCGCCTGCGTGCCCCCGCGCAGGCGGCCGAGCACGTGGCGCCCACCCTGGAGTTCGCCGACGGCACCCCTTACGACCACTATGTGGCGGCGCAGGCGTTGCACGGGCTCCAGCGGACGGTCACCGACGTGCCCGAGGAGCGCGCCTTCCTGGTGACGACCCAGGTGATGGAGCTGTACTTCGGGCTGATCCGGTCGGAGTGGTGGCTCGCGCAGCGGCTGCTGGACGACGACGAGGTGGTGGGGGCGACGGCGGTGCTGGCCCGCAGCGTCCGCTACTTCGAGGCGCTCAACGCCTCCTGGGCGGCGCTGAGCTGGCTCACGCCCGCCCAGTTCAACGCCTTCCGCGACGCGCTGGGCGAGGCCTCGGGGTTCCAGTCGGCCATGTACCGGCACCTGGAGTTCCTGCTGGGCAACAAGTCGGAGCCGCTGACCCGCCCGCACCGCCGCAGCCCGGCGGTGTACAAGGAACTGGTCGACGCCCTGCGGCGCCCCAGCCTGTACGACAGCGTGCTCGCCCTGCTCGCCAGGCGCGGGTTCGAGATCCCCCAGTCCGGCGACCCGGCGCAGGAGTACGTCCCGAGCCCGCTGGTGGAGGACGCCTGGGTCCGGGTCTACGCCGAGCACGGCCCGGGGGAGGAGCTGTGGTCCCTCGCCGAGACGCTCACCGACCTGTCCGAGAGGTTCTCCGACTGGCGCTACCGGCACCTGATGGCCGTGCGCCGCTCGATGGGCGCCAAGCCGGGCTCGGGCGGCTCCAGCGGGCTCACCTGGCTTGAGCGCAGCCTGCGCCGCGACGTGTTCCCCGAGCTGTGGTCGGCCCGCACCCGCATGTGACTCCGGCACCGATGTTCACCGGTTTTCGTCCCACGTAACACCTTGCCCTCCGAGTGAACGGGTGAGGCCGAGGCGTCCTGCCGGTCGGAAACAGCCGGTCAGAACAGCCGGGGGGTGACCACCGAGACCACCGTGGTGACCGCGTCGGTGTCGTTGTACATGGCGTGCGGCACGGTGGAGCGCAGGTGGACGCTGTCGCCAGGGTAGAGCCGGTGTTCCACGCCGTCCACCTCGTACAGCAGCTCGCCCGACAGCACGAAGGCGAACTCCTCGCCCGCGTGCCCGTAGGCGTCCTCGCGCCGCCCCCCGGGGGCGATGTGCACCAGCAGCGGCTCCAGCACCAGGTGCGGCCCGCGGGCCGACAGCATGCGGTAGGTCTGCTGGCCGGAGACGTACTCGGTGGCGGCCGTCGAGGCCCGGGTGAGCGTGAAGTGGGAGGGAAGCCGGGCGATGTCCGCGCGGTCGTCGCCCGGCTGCTGCTCGTCGTCGAAGAAGTCGGCGACGCTGTGGTCGAGCGCCGCGGCGACGCCGTTCAGCGCGGTGAGCCCGATGGAGGAGATGCCCCGCTCGACCTGTGACAGGAAGCCGATCGACAGCCCCGAGCGGGTGGACAGCCCGCGCAGCGTCATGCCGCGCTCCTTGCGGAAGCGGCGCATGCGGGCGCCGACGGCGTCGGGCCGGTCGCGCTGGTCGTGCTCGCCGCGGCCCTGGCGCGCCGATGTGCCCACCGGATGACCTCCTCGATCGGGCGGCGCGGCCGCGCCTTTCAACGGTAAAGAGCACACCTATTTCACCCCAGGTGCCGTCCGCGTGCCAACCGGGGTACGCTCCGTCCCCGCCGGCCGACCCGCCCGGGGGCCGCATTGCCCGGCCGGGGACCGGGACGGGCAATGATGGGCCGCCCTTGGGATAATCGTGACATGTCCGGGGGTAGGGAAGCGCGGGTGAAAGGCCTAGCCAATACGCCCGGCGAGGACCCGGCCCCGGTCCCGATCACCGTCGATCTCCAGCTTCGTGTCAATGACCGGCTATATCCGATCACGGCCGACACCAGGGAGTCACTGCTGGACACCCTCCGGGAGCGCCTGGGACTGACCGGCGCGAAGAAGGGGTGCGACCACGGCCAGTGCGGCGCCTGCACGGTCCTGGTGGACGGCAGGCGGGTGGTGTCGTGCCTGACGCTGACGGTGTCGGTGGACGACGGCGCCGTCACCACCGTCGAAGGGCTCGCCGCCTCCGGCGCCGTCCACCCGCTGCAGCGGGCCTTCGTCGAGCACGACGCCCTGCAGTGCGGCTTCTGCACTCCCGGGCAGCTCTGCTCGGCGGCGGGCATGCTCGCCGAGGCGGCGGAGGGACGGCCGAGCCTGGTCAGCGCCCGCGACGCCGCCGGGGCCGGCGGCCCGGTGACCCTGGACGAGGAGGAGATCCGCGAGCGGATGAGCGGCAACCTGTGCCGGTGCGGCGCCTACCCGGGGATCGTCGCCGCCATCGCCGAGGTGGCCCGGTCGGCGGAGGTCGCGCGATGAGACCCTTCGCCTACCAGCGGCCGCCCACCGTCGCCTCGGCCGTGGCGGCGGTCGGCGCGGACGCAGACGTGATGTACCTGGCCGGCGGCACCAACCTGGTCGACCTCATGCGGCTCGGCGTCGCCGCACCGGGCACGCTCGTCGACGTCACCCGCGCCGTCTCCACCGCCATCGAGGAGACCCCCGGCGGCGGCCTGCGCATCGGCGCCGGCGCGCGCAACGGCGACCTCGCCGCCCACCCCGTGGTCCGCCGCCGCTACCCGGTGCTCGCCGAGGCGCTGCTCTCCGGGGCCTCCGGCCAGCTCCGCAACATGGCGACCGCGGGCGGCAACCTGCTCCAGCGCACCCGCTGCTCCTACTTCCAGGACGTCACCAAGCCCTGTAACAAGCGCAGCCCCGGCACCGGATGCCCGGCCCGCGAGGGCGAGCACGGCAACCTGGCGATCCTCGGCCACTCGGAGAGCTGCGTGGCCACCCATCCCTCCGACATGGCCGTCGCCCTGGCGGCGCTCGGCGCGCTGGTCCACGTGGAGGGGCCCGGCGGGGCGCGTCAGGTGCCCATGCCCGGGTTGCACCGGCTGCCCGATGACGACCCCTCACGCGACACCGTCCTGTCGCCCGGCGAGCTCATCACGGCGGTGGAGCTGCCCGCGCTGCCGATGGCCGCCCGCTCGGCCTATCGCAAGGCGCGCGACCGGGCGTCGTTCTCCTTCGCCTCGGTGTCGGTCGCGGCGGCGCTCGAGCTGGACGGCGGCGCCGGGGGAGTGGTGCGCGACTGCCGCATCGCCCTGGGCGCCGTCGCGCACGTCCCGTGGCGGGCCGAGACCGCCGAGGCCGCGCTGCGGGGCGGGCCCGCGACCGAGGAGGCGTTCATCCAGGCCGCGGGCGCCGAGCTGGAGCGGGCGCGCCCGCTGCCGCGCAACGGCTACAAGGTGCCGCTGGCCCGTAACCTGATGGTGCGCGTGCTGGCCGATCTGGCGGCCCGGCCATGACCGCCGCCCCGCCCGTCACGGGCGCCCGCCACGTGGGCGAGGCCCTCGACCGCGTGGACGGCCTGGCGAAGGTCACCGGCAGCGCCATGTACGCCTACGACCACGGCCCGGCCGACCTGCTGCACGCCGTGCCGGTCGAGGCCGCCATCGCCCGCGGCGAGGTCGTCCAGGTGGACGTGGACTCCATGCTCAAGCGCCCCGGCGTGGTCGCGGCCATCTGGCACGGCAACGCGCCCCGGCTGGCGACCTCCGACGAGGAGCTGGCCGTCCTGCAGTCGCGGCGGGTGTCCTACCGCGGCCAGTACATCGCCGTCGTGGTGGCCGAGACCCTGGAGGACGCCCGTGAGGCGGCGCGAACGCTGCACGTGCAGTACGCGCCGGAGGAGCACGACGTCGGCCTGCGCGCCGACCACCCGAAGATGTACCGGCCCGACGCCGTCAACGCCGGCCATCCCACCGACACCGAGCAGGGCGACCCCGACGCCGCCCTCGCCTCGGCGCCCGTCGTGGTGGACGAGGTCTACAGCACCCCGGCCGAGCACAACAACCCCATGGAGCCGCACGCCACGGTCGCCGAGTGGCACGGCGACGGGCTGACCGTCCACGAGCCGTCCCAGAACGTCACCGGGCTGCGCGCGACCCTGGCCTCGCTGTTCGGCATGCCGCCCGCCCACGTGCACGTCGTGTCGCCCTACGTCGGCGGCGGGTTCGGCTCCAAGGCCAAGGTGCACCCGCACGTCATCCTCGCCGCCCTGACCGCCAAGCAGGTCGGCCGGCCGGTCAAGATGGCCCTCACCCGGCGGCAGATGTTCGCGGCCACCGCCTACCGCACCCCGACCATCCAGCGGATGAGGCTGGGCGCCGAGCCCGACGGGCGGCTGGTCGCCCTCACCCACGACGTCTTCGAGCAGAGCTCGGCCCTCGCCGAGTTCGCCGAGCAGGCCGCGGTGCCCTCGCGCACGATGTACGCGGCCCCGCACCGCCGCACCACCCACCGCCTGGTGCGGCTGGACGTGCCGACCCCCTCGTGGATGCGCGCGCCCGGCGAGTGCCCGGGCATGTTCGCGCTGGAGTCGGCGATGGACGAGCTGGCCATCGCCTGCGGCGTCGACCCGATCGACCTGCGGGTGCGCAACGAGCCGGCCGCCGATCCGCACAGCGGGCTGCCGTTCAGCTCCAGGAACCTGGTCGGCTGCCTGCGCGAGGGGGCCCGGCGCTTCGGCTGGGCCGGACGCGACCCGCGCCCGGGCATGCGGCGCCGGGGACGGCTGCTGGTCGGCACCGGCGTCGCCGCCGCCACCTTCCCCGCCCTTCGCGCCCCCTCGTCGGCGAGCGCCCGGGCCGAGCCCGACGGCCGGTACACGGTGCGCATCGCCGCCGCCGACATCGGCACCGGCGCGCGCACCGTGCTGACCCAGATCGCGGCCGACGCCCTGGGCTCCACGCCGGGCCTGGTCACGGTGGAGCTCGGCGACAGCGCGCTGCCCCGCGCCGCGGTCGCGGGCGGGTCCATGGGCACCGCCTCGTGGGGGACGGCCGTGGTGCGCGCGTGCGAGGCGCTCAGGGAACGGCTCTCGGCCGTGGGCGGCGCCGTCCCGGCCGGTGGGCTCGAGGCCACGGCCGACACCACCCAGGAGGTGCGCGGCCGGCAGCGGTACGCCCGCCACGCCTTCGGCGCGCAGTTCGCCGAGGTGACCGTCGACGCCGACACGGGGGAGACCCGCGTGCCGCGCCTGCTCGGCGTGTTCGCCGTGGGCCGCATCCTCAATCCCAAGACCGCGCGCTCGCAGCTCATCGGCGGCATGACCATGGGGCTGTCGATGGCTCTGCTGGAGGAGAGCATCATGGACCGCGAGTTCGGCGACTACCTCAACCGCGACCTGGCCCAGTACCACATCGCGGCCAACGCGGACGTGCGCGACGTCCAGGCGTTCTGGCTGGAGGAGGACGACCCGCACCTCAACCCCATGGGTTCCAAAGGCATCGGTGAGATCGGCATCGTCGGCACCGCCGCGGCAATCGCCAACGCCGTCCACCACGCCACCGGGGTGCGGATCCGCGATCTGCCGATCCGCCTGGACAAGCTGGTGCGCTGAACGCGTCCCCGGCCCGTGTTCTCGCTGTCCTCGCTCTTCCGGCATCCCGCCGACCGGCTGGCCGGCGCGGCTCCCGGCTGGCTGGTGGAGACGGTCCGGCCCGCTCCGGCGCGGCCGGACTGGGCGGCGATGGCGCGGGTGGCGGCCTCCGTCACCGGCCCCCTGATCGCGACCCTGGCCGCGGGGCGGCTCACGCTGGGCATGCTGCCCGCGATGGGGGCCATGGCGGCGGCGCTGGCCGACCGGGGCGGTTCCTACCGCGCCCGGGTCATCCGCATCGCCGGCGCCGCGTGCGGCGGGTCGGCCGGGTACATGATCGGCCACTCCGCACGCGGCCTCGGCTGGTGGACGGTCCTGGTGGCCGTCGCGGTGTCGGTGCTGTCCGCGCTGGTCAGCGTCTCGGGGGCGGCCGGGTCCCTGGGCGGGCTGCAGTCGCTGGTGATGACCGTGCTCGGCCTCGGTGTGTCCTTCCCCCAGGGGCCGGTGACCGGGGCGTCGGCCTACGCCGCCGGCGCGGCCTGGGCGATGGTGCTGTCGGTCGCCGGCTGGCCGCTGCGTCCCCGCGCCGCCGAGGAATCGGCCGTCGCCGGCGCCTACCGGGCGCTCGCCTGCCTGCTGGAGCGCTGGCACAACGGCAGGGCCGAGGCTCTGACGGCCTTCGACGCCGCGCTGAAGAAGGCCTACGACACCGTGCTCGGCGCCCGGTCGGCGGCGCTCGGCCCCGACCGGGAGCGCACCCGCCTGGTCGCTCTGCTCAACCAGGCCATCCGCGTCCGCAATGCCCTGATCTCGCTCATCGAGGAGGGGCGCGAGCCGGCGCCCGAGATCGCGCAGGCTGTCGCCTCGATCGCCGGCGCGCTGGCCGGTGAGGGGACCGCCGGCCGGCCGAAGCGGCTGGAGGCCGTCTCGCCCGCACTGCGGGCGGTGTGCGCGGCGGTGAACGACACCGTGGAGCTGCTGTCAGGGAGCGAGGTCCCCTCCGGCCAGGAGCCGGTCCGCGAGGCGGCCGGCCCTGGCGCGAGGATCGGCCGGCTCTGGCAGCGGCTGCGGTACGGGCACCTCGCCCGGGTCTACACGGTCAGGCTCGCGCTGTGCATGGGGGTGGCCGCCGCGCTGAGCGAGTTGCACTGGGTCGAGCGGTCCTACTGGGTCATGCTCACCGTCGCGCTGGTGCTCAAGCCGGACTTCGGTTCGGTCTTCGCCCGGGCGGTGCAGCGGGGGATCGGGACGGTCGTGGGCGCGATGCTCGGCACCCTGGTGCTCTTCGTGGTGCCCTACGGGCCCGGGATCCTCATCCCCCTGGCGTTGTTCGCCGCGCTCCTGCCCTACGGCCAGCAGCGCAACTGGGGGCTGATGTCCACCTTCCAGGTGCCGCTGGTCGTGCTGCTGGTCGACCTTCTGACCGGCGCGGGGCCGCGGCTGGCGGAGATCCGCCTGGTGGACACCCTGATCGGCTGCGCCATCGTGCTGGTGTTCGGCTACCTGCCCTGGCCGGCGAGCTGGGAGGCGCCGGTGGGGCCGCCGTTCGCCGACGCGGTGGCCGCCACGGCCCGCTACCTGCGGCACGCGTTCGAAGGCGGCCCGCCGTGCGCGCTGCTGCACCGCGAGGCGTTCGACGCCCTGGCCGACCTTCGCACGGTCTTCCAGCGGGCGCTGACAGAGCCGCCGGTGGTCAGCAGGCGCGTCACCACCTGGCTGCCGGCGATGACCGCGCTCGAGCGGGTGGCCGACGCGACCGCGGCCACGGCGGCCCTGACCGAGCACGGCCGGGACGCGCCCTCGCCGCAGGCGGTCAGCCGGACGGCCGCGTCGCTGGAGGAGATCGCCGAGCACGTCCGCGCCGGGCGGCCGGTGGCCGACCAGGTGCGCCTGACCGCCGACGACCCCCTGGAGCCGATCACCGAGGCCGTCCGCGGCCTGCACGACACCCTGACCAACCGCCCCTGACCGGCCGCCCCTGACCGGCCGCCCCTGACCGGCCGCCCCTGACCGGCCGCCCCTGACCGGCCGCCCCTGACCGGCCGCCCCTGACCGGCCGCCCCTGACC